>NZ_JAMXMW010000004.1:0-559875 GCF_024055675.1 Actinoallomurus rhizosphaericola
GGTGGCGTGTGGGGTGAGCCAGGTGAAGGCTGCGGTGATTGCCCGTTCGGCGTCCTTAGGGGTGAGGTCGGTGCGAGACAGCAGCGGGCCGAGGACGAATCCGGCTTCGGGCGTGGTGGCGTGTGGGGTGAGCCAGGTGAAGGCTGCGGTGATTGCCCGTTCGGCGTCCTTAGGGGTGAGGTCGGTGCGAGACAGCAGCGGGCCGAGGACGAATCCGGCTTCGGGCGTGGTGGCGTGTGGGGTGAGCCAGGTGAAGGCTGCGGTGATTGCCCGTTCGGCGTCCTTAGGGGTGAGGTCGGTGCGAGACAGCAGCGGGCCGAGGACGAATCCGGCTTCGGGCGTGGTGGCGTGTGGGCTGAGCCAGGTCAGGGCCGTGGGGACAAGGAGCAGGGCTCCATCGGTCGGTAGGTAGCGCAAGCCACGATAAAGGAGATGGCGGGCCTTGAGGCTGGTACCGAAGTCGGCGAGCCAGGGGTTGACGGCTTGCTTCCAGCAGCGGACGACGGAGGGCGACCAGGGCGGACCTGAGCAAATCGCGCCGAGAGCGTAGCTGCCGATGTCGGCGTCCCTGCGCAGCACGCTGCCGATCGCCGCGGAGTGTTCGGCGAACCAGGCGTCCAGGACGCGAATTACAGGTACTGCGCGGTCGGCGAGGGTCATGTCGTTGATGAGGCGGCCGATGTTGACGGCGTAGCGGCCCATTGTGCGGGCACTGGCCAGACAGCCGGAGAGCATGGCTTTGATGCCCGAAACGTTTGGGGAGGCATCATGCTCGGGGAGGAAGACGGAATCCATGAGCTGGTCGGCGACCAGGTCGTGGGCGATCGACAATGAGCCGGAGGTTGTTTCCAACCAGCCGAGTGAGACCAGCGTTGCCACTAGGCCCTCCGCTTCTGGGACGGTCTCGGTGGCACCGGCGAGGACGGCCTCGGCAGCCCTCTCCACCGCTTCGCGGGATTGAGGGCAGGCGGCCGCGGCGGCGGCAGCCGCTATCAACGTATGAGAGGGACGGGCGGGATTGAAAGTATCTTCGCGGCCGGGGACAATCAGGCCGTCCTCAGCGAGCCGACGTTCCAGCCAGCCGGGGAGTTCGCCGTTCGTCCGCAGACCAGCCGTTTCGGGGATCGCGAGACCTTTTTTGACGCGGCGTTCGATCTCGCGGGCGACCAAGAGGGCGACAATGGGACGGTGGCCGCAGATCGCCATCAAGCGGTCCTTGCCGAGGCGTTGGAGGGCGGTGGGCGCCAGCGTCGTCAGCGCATTCTCGGCGACGGAGCGCTGGAACTCAACGTCTTGCCGTAGCTCGACCTCGTCGAAGAGTTCGTGCAGGAGGGCGCGGTTGGCCTTCTGTAGCCAGCCGGGACGGACGGCCGCGAGCAACGCGATCGGGATGCCGCGACGGTTCGCCTCAGGGATGAGCTGGTGGCGCAGCGTGGAAAGGTCGAGCAGTGATTCGTTGAGGTAGTCGATCACCAGGAGGACGGCCCTCCTTTCCGCGCACACCTGTTCGGCGATCTGGCCGGTGACCGATGTGTCTTCGCCGGGCAGGATGTGCAGCACCCGCCAGCCCGCATCCTGCGCCAAGCGACCCACCTCAATACCGATGCGAGTCTTGCCGGTGCCCGCCGCCCCCACGAGCAGCACGCCCCTGTTGCCCGAGCTCATCAGCCGGACGAATACGTTCTCCGGTGCGGCAGGATGGTCGCCGGGAGAGACGAAGGGCAGCTGCTCCGTGGTGAGGTACTTCTTGAAGTCGCCGAAACCCTCGATGAGTTCGTCTTGCGAGACGACGGAGCGCAGCGGATTCTGCGGCTCGTGCTCAGGTGGACTGACCTGAGCGGCCTGGGTCTTCACGCCGTTGAGGGCCAGCAGGCGGGCGAACTCCGGATCGTTCAGGGCAGCGGCGACCGACTCGGCTTCTGCGCTACCAGTTCCCGCAGCGGGCAGCCGGTGCGTCTGCACCCCAATGAGGAAGCCGCCCTTAGCGAACAACGCCGCGCCCGAGATGCCGACCCAGGGGTCCGGTCCGTCGGGGCCGTTCTCTCTTGGCGGGGCGGTGATGAAGGTAAGGTCCAGCAGCCCTGACTTTATATTGGACCCGAGCTGGACCAGCCCGTCGACCTGCCTGCTATCCCGTCGCTGCAGCCCCTGAACAGTGTCGGACTTGGGCCGCTGCGCAAACGCCGGAAAACCGACCCCAACGAACGGGATGCTGCCCACGCCGGCCGGCAGCCTTCCGAGAATTACCGGCGGCACGGTGTCCACGGCGACGTCTAGACGCAGGAGCGCCACGTCCCGCCCGGCGCCGCACCACGCCGGCACTGCCGACAACTCGTCACCACTTCCGCCAAGGATGACGGTGCACGCGGCATCCAGTCGGCCCTTGAGCAGATGAGACGCGGTAAGGATCAGCCGGGAACTAATCCGGTATCCGGACCCGTACTCGATCTTGCCTGCATGCCGGACGAGGACTTCGGCCACCCGCGCTTTGTCGATCACGCCCACCTAAAGGTGATCACCCCTCAGACACCAGATTCGAAATGTCATCTCCGGTGAGGACCTGCTCGCCGGAAGCGGTCTCCGCGTTGAGACTGAGTCGAACGATGTGCGTGCCCACGGACTTCGCTGCCGCCTTGCCGCCGATCGAGATCACCCAGAACTTCACACCCGCATTGGCCTCGGCGGACTTCTCAACGGCGACCTGAAGTTCCAGGTCGATCGAGTTGATCCGGAAGCGGACGTCCTGGTCGAGCGCGCTAATCCGAGCGCGGTCAATCTCCGACCGCAAGGCCGTGAGCAGTTGAGCGAGTTCGATTTCCATGCAACTCCTAGACGTACAGATCAACGCCTTCAATATGGCGATCCTCGCCATGCTACGGTGGTGCCCACTCCAGTGGGCCCTGTTCGCCGGAATCGGCCAAGGGTGCGCCGATGCAGAAAATAGTCGCCCTTGCCCAAGCCCACCGCCTGACTGGCGGCTCGACACGAACTCGTCCGCCGCGCTTCGAAGCCGGAGGGTGACTACGTGGGAGTAGCGGCTCAACTCGACTGCTGTACAGCAGTGGAGTACAGCCAACGCGGGCACGCACCAGCTCGGACGAGCTCATGACAGCTCACGGCGTCACCTGGCCCACAGCGCAACGGTCGAGGCCTGTCGCATTATGCGCGAGTGAGCTTGTGGCGGGACCGCAAGCGGAACACCCCACGTGCATGGGGAGTACGCGGACGACGTCGGCTCCGTCGTGGTGAACGTCGGAACACCCCCACGTGGGGGTGATCCGTCCTTCACCACGATGTTCCCTGGTGCCCGCGTCGTGCTCCCCACGCCCGTGGGGGTGATCCGCTCGAGGTCATCCAGATGATCCACAACGGGTAGTGCTCCCCACGCCTGTGGGGGTGATCCGGCGGGGAAGCTTCAGCCGGCGACCGTCAGGCCGTGCTCCCCAATACGTGGGGGTGTTCTGGTCAGCCAACGCGTTATCTGACTGCACGCAGAGTGCCTCCCGTGCAAGGGGACTGCTCTGCCTGAGGGAGCTAGCCGGCAGCGGAACTCTCTCGCAGGCCTCTCGCGAGGAGTGCGAAACAATGCGAACGGGCCGGACCCGGTGGGATACCGGTCCGGCCCGTTCTTCGAGCGTTTAGCCAGGTCAGCCTCTAGATCACGCTGACTGCTGGTGGCGCCCCCTGCTGGATTCGAACCAGCGCACCCGGCTCCGGAGGCCGGTGCTCTATCCCCTGAGCTAAGGGGGCTCGGGACGGATAAAGACTAGCAGCCCACCGACCCTGCTCGAACACATTCCACCACCCTGTGAGCCACCGAGGCGCGGATGAGCTGGGTGAACGTCGCTCACCGGGGGTGCGAAAAGATCGTCTCGCGCGGGGGCCGCCGTCCGGCGGGTCGCCGGCGGGGTCGCCCGCCGGTGGCCGGGCGCCTCGTACGCGCGCCGGCGGATGCCGGGCTGAAACTGAAGCCGCATTCAAGATCACTGGCATCTACTGCTTCCTATCGGCAGTGGACACCAGTGATCTTGGAACGAAGCCTCGACCCGAGCGGAGCGGCGGGGTGCGGAAAGGTGTGGCGGCGGGCGTGATGCTCCGCGAAGCCCCTGAGATCGGGGCGCATCGGGACGAAGCGCCCGACATGGGGGGCTTTCCCGGGCGTTGTGTCCGTCCCGGCCGCGCGAGGGCGTCGTGGAGGGGGGAGCTGCACCTTCTGCCCGAGTTGGTCGGTGGATCGGCGGGGTGTGTGGCTGAGTGTGGCATCAGTGTGGCCGTTATCCGCGTGTCCCGGCCCGGGAAAGCGTTAGCTTGGCGGTCGTGACACTGGGACGTGTGCTGGTCGTCGATGACGACGAGGTGATCAGGCAGCTGATCGCCGTGAACCTCCAGTTGGAGGGCTTCGAGGTGCTGACCGCCGTGGACGGGCAGGACTGCCTCGACCGGGTGCGGGACATCTCTCCGGACGTGATCACGCTCGACGTCATGATGCCCCGGCTCGACGGCTGGGTGACGGCGGTCAAGCTGCGCGACGACCCCGAGACGCGGGACATCAAGGTGGTCATGATCACCGCGCGGGCCCAGGAGCATGACATCCGGCGCGGGCACGAGATCGGAGTGGACGCCTATGTGACCAAGCCGTTCGACCCCGCCGAGCTGATCCGCACGGTGCGCGAGCTGGCCGGCGCGGGTCCGGTCGTCTGACCTGGGGAGCGGACGGATACCCGGATCCGGCGTCGCGGGCCGGAGAATCTCGCGTGACGACGGCCCACGGCGATCGAATGTCCACATGCTGGTCGGCTAATCTCATGTCGTGACTCCGGCCGAGTTGAACGCCGCCGTCGTGGCCGCCGTCCGCGGGGCGGTCGACGAGGGCGAGTTCGCCGTTCCCGTGCCCGGCCGCGTTCCCGTCACGGTCACCGCGGACGGGGACTACGCGACCCCGCTTCCGCTGCGGCTGGCGCGCGACGCCGGGCGGCCCGCCAAGGAGATCGCGGAGCTGCTCGCCGACCGGCTCGGCCGGATGCCCGGGGTGGGCGACGTACGCGTGACGGGGCCGGGATTCCTGTCGATCGGCGTGAGCGCCTCGCTGATCGCGCGCATCGACGAGACGTACGGCGTCGTGCCCGTGCCCGTGCCGCGAGCGACCTGGCCCGAACGTCCGCTGACCTTCGACAACCCCGGATTCGTGGTGCGGTTCGCGTACGCGCGGGCGGCCGCCGTACGCCGGCAGGCCGCCGACCTGGGCGTGCACGCCGCCGAGGGGCCGCTGACCGACCCGCGGGAGAAGCGGCTGCTCGCGCTGCTCGCGGAGTTCCCGAGCCGGGCCGAGCAGGCGGCGCGGACGGGGGATCCGCGGCCGTTCACCCGGCAGCTGGAGCTCATCGCCGACGCGTACCACGACGTCCACGAGTGGTGCTCGCCGCTGCCGAAGGGCGACGAAATCATCACCGGTCACCATTCCGCACGCCTTAGCCTGGCTGAAGCGGCGTACATCGTCCTGGGCAACGGCCTCCGCATGCTCGGCGAGACCCCGAACGACCGTCTTTGAGCCCCGACAGAGAGAGCAGTCGATGAGTCGAGTTCACCCGGCCGGCCCTCGGCACGCGGACGTGCTGCCCGAGGACCACCCCCTGCCGCCGCCGAGCGACCTGAACGCGCTCACGCCGAGCGTGTGGCCGCGCGGCGCCCGCCGTGAGGACGGGGTGCTGACGGTGGGCGGCGTGGACGTCCGCGATCTCGCCACGGAGTTCGGCACGCCGCTGTACGTCTACGACGAGGAGGACTTCCGGTCCCGCTGCCGGGAGTTCGCGGCCGCGTTCAGCGACGGCGAGGTCTACTACGCGGGCAAGGCGTTCCTGTCCGTCGAGATCGCCCGGTGGGTGAAGGACGAGGGGCTCGGGCTCGACGTCTGCAGCGGCGGTGAGCTTGCGGTGGCGCTCCGGGCGGAGTTCCCGCCGGAGCGGATCACGTTCCACGGCAACAACAAGTCGATGGCCGAGCTGGCGCGGGCGCTGGAGGTCGGCGTCGGCCACGTCGTCGTCGACTCCTACGAGGAGATCGCCCGCCTGGGCCACCTCGCCCGGGAGATGGGCGTTCGGCCCAAGGTGCTGGTCCGCGTGACGACGGGCGTCGAGGCGCACACGCACGAGTTCATCGCCACCGCCCACGACGACCAGAAGTTCGGGTTCGCCCGCGAGACGGCGCAGGAGGCCGCCCGCCGGGTCATCGGCATCAAGGAGCTCGAGCTCGTCGGCCTGCACTCCCACATCGGCTCGCAGATCTTCGACACCGACGGCTTCGAGCTGGCCGCCCGGCGTGTCGTCGAGCTGCTGGACGCCATCCGCGAGGAGCACGGCGTCGAGCTGCCCGAGCTCGACCTCGGCGGCGGGTACGGCATCGCCTACCTCGAGGGCGACGACCCGCTCGACCCGAAGCACATCGCCGACAACCTGCGGGGCATCGTCACCCGCGTCTGCGAGGAGAAGGGCCTTCCCGTCCCGCGCCTGACCGTCGAGCCCGGCCGTACGATCTCCGGGCCGGGCGGCATCACGCTGTACGAGGTCGGCACGGTGAAGCCCCTGGAGGGGCTGCGCACCTACGTCTCCGTCGACGGCGGGATGAGCGACAACATCCGCACCGCGCTGTACGGGGCGGAGTACACCGCCGCGCTGGCCTCCCGGCGTTCGGACGCCGAGCCGATGCTGAGCCGCATGGTCGGCAAGCACTGTGAGAGCGGCGACATGGTCGTCCGCGACCTGTGGCTCCCCTCGGACCTCGCCCCCGGCGACCTGGTCGCCGTCGCGGCGACGGGGGCGTACTGCCGCTCGCTCGCCAACAACTACAACCACGTGCCCAAGCCGGCGGTCGTCGCCGTACGGGACGGCAGGGCGCGGCTGATCCTGCGCCGTGAGACCGAGGACGATCTGCTGCGCCTGGAGGTGTCGCCGTGAGCCCTGTCCAGTCCCTGAGGCCACCGTTGAAGATCGCCCTGCTGGGCTGCGGCGTCGTCGGCACCGAGGTCGTGCGCCTCCTGGACGAGCAGGCGGACGACCTCGCCGCGCGGGTCGGCGCCCCGCTGGAGCTCGTCGGCATCGCGGTGCGCCGGAAGGACAAGCGGCGCGAGGGGGTGCCGCCGGAGCTGCTGACGACGGACGCGACCGGGCTGGTGACCCGCCCCGATGTCGACATCGTGATCGAGGTGATCGGCGGCATCGAGCCCGCCCGCGGTCTCCTGCTGGACGCGATGAAGTCCGGCAAGTCGGTCGTCACGGCGAACAAGGCCCTGCTCGCCGAGGACGGCGCGACGCTCTTCGGCGCCGCCCGTGAGCACGGCGTCGACATCTACTACGAGGCGTCCGTGGCGGGCGCGATCCCGCTGCTGCGGCCCCTGCGCGAGTCGCTGGTCGGCGACCACGTGCACCGGGTGATGGGGATCGTCAACGGCACGACCAACTACATCCTCGACAAGATGGACACCTCGGGGTCCGGCTTCTCCGAGGCCCTGGAACAGGCTCAGGCCCTCGGGTACGCCGAGGCCGACCCGACCGCCGACGTCGAGGGGTTCGACGCGGCGGCCAAGGCGGCGATCCTCGCCCAGCTCGCCTTCCACACGCGGGTGACCGCCGCGGACGTGCACCGGGAGGGCATCGCAGACGTCACCTCCGCCGACATCGCGAGCGCCCGGGCGATGGGCTGCGTCGTGAAGCTCCTGGCGATCTGCCAGCGGGTGCCGTCGGACGACGGCCGGAACGGCCGCGGCGTGTCCGTCCGCGTCCACCCGGTAATGATCCCGCGTACGCATCCGCTGGCGAACGTCCGTGAGGCGTACAACGCAGTGTTCGTCGAGGCGCAGTCCGCCGGGTCGCTGATGTTCTACGGGGCGGGCGCCGGCGGCGCGCCGACCGCCAGCGCGGTGCTCGGCGACCTGGTCGCCGTCGCCCGCAACCGGGTGCACGGCACCCGCGGTCCCGCCGAGTCGACCTACGCCGACCTGCCCGTCCTGCCCATGGCCGACACGGTCACGCGCTACCACGTCTCCCTGGACGTGGCGGACCGGTCCGGCGTGCTGGCCCGCGTCGCCGACGTCTTCGCCGACCACGGCGTCTCGATCCAGGCCGTACGCCAGGAGGGTCACGGCCAGAAGGCGCAGCTCGTCATCGTCACCCACCGCGCCCCCGACGGCGCGCTCTCGGCCACCGTCGAGAACCTCCGCGACAAGGAGATCGTCCGCGAGGTCGCCAGCGTCATGCGCGTCGAAGGCGACGAGTGAGCCCGCCGCAGCGAGCAGAGACCGGTAGAAGGGCGTACGGAGGCCGTCGCACTAGTGCCGCGTCAACCAACGTTGGTCGTGTATCGACTGTGTTGGTTGATCCTCGCCTGGGGCGAGCGACTCCCCACCGGGCGGTGGGGCGGGCCGCGGCCGGCCAATGGACCCGTTGACGGTGCCGTGATGGGGGCGTCGTCTTGGG
The DNA here is from genome assembly GCF_024055675.1 of Actinoallomurus rhizosphaericola. Lineage (NCBI taxonomy): Bacteria > Bacillati > Actinomycetota > Actinomycetes > Streptosporangiales > Thermomonosporaceae > Actinoallomurus > Actinoallomurus rhizosphaericola. Next base: position 8,469 of record NZ_JAMXMW010000004.1, read on the forward strand.
TCACGCCGTGCTAGTCCAGTACCGGGGAGGTGCCGTCCGGCTCGACGGTGCGTGATCACCACTGGGAACTTGTTGGTGGTGATGGTGCCGCCCGGGTCACGCCGGGCGATGTTGGCGCCGCCGACCAGGTCGCGGTGCCCACGAAAACCACAACGCATACACGTGAAAAGGCGGCCGGTGGGTTTGGGAACCCGACGGCCGCAGGCCGGGCAGGTCGAGGAAGTGCCGCGCTCATCCACGAGCACGAGGCGGATCCCGGCCTGTTCGGCTTTGTCCTTCAAACAGCGGAGCAGGTAGCCGACCCGCCAGTCCCGGACGCGCTGGTTGTGCCGCCGCCCGGCCTTGAGCACCAGGACCCCGCGCGGGTCACCGACGACCAGCGTCCCGACCCGCCGTTTCACGGCCCAGTCGACGACGGTCTTGGCCGCCTCATGCTGGGCCTGCTTGACCCGCCGCTTGTGCCGGGCCTCCAGCTTCCGCTGCCGAGCCCGGAACTTCCGCCACCGCCGCGAACCCACCTGCCCCGGCTTCGGAGCCCGGGGAGCCATCCTCCGGCGGCGACGTTTGGTGTCTTTGAGGTGCAGGTGGGACTCCGCCCGGATCGCCCGCCCCGACACCACCAGTCCCTCCCCGTCCGGACCGGCCACCGCGAACGGATGAATCACTCCCGGATCCACTCCGGCCACCCGGTCCGGATCCGGCTCACACCCGGCCTCATAGGTGGCGACGGGGACTTCGGCGGTCACCTCGACGAACAATCTGCGGCCCTCGTTGAGCAAGGTGACCGACCGAACCTGATCGACCGGATAGGGTACCTGCCGGTCCAGCCGCACCCACAACGGCGCGGACCCGCGACTGGCCGGAAGTCGTAACCGCTGGTCCTCCAGGGTGAACGTGCCGTGGTAGTAGCGCACCGGCATCAACCGGCGCTTGCGACGCGGGAACCGCGCCGAGGCATCCCCGTCCTTGCGGCGCTTGGCGGCGGCGAACCAGGCGTCACTGTAACGGCGCAGCACCGACCGCGCCCCTTGAGCGTCCAGCTCACCGAACGTGCCCGGCCCGGCAGCCGACAACTCCCGGCACAACTCCTGATACGACACCACGGCGGGCAAGCCGCGCTGGCGCCGCCACCGGTTCATATCCAGCACGCACGCCCACACGTCCCCGGCAGAGGCCAGCAGCCCGAAACACCGCTCCCGTTGGGCAGGCGTGAGGCGCAGGCCGACCCGGGCGGTACGCATCACCACCCGTGGAGCATCTGGATCAACACGTCGAGGCACAAGGCGATTACAGCAAGTGCCTACGACAAAACAGAGACGGTCAGCGGCTCCGAACCTCATACCGCCCGAATCAATGCTCGCAAAATGCCTCATCTCACAAACAACGATTCTGGACACGGCACTAGCATTCGGGCGATGGCCGCCTCCGCCGCACCAGCCGACGAAGCCGCCGAACCGGGCCGCCCCGCCGCACGACGTGACGGAGCGCTCGGCGCGGCGCTGCTGCCGGTGTCGGCGCTTCGGCTCGCCGCCCGCTTCTTCGTGCCCCTGGCGATGTGGTTCAGCGCCGGGTCGATCGTCCGGTACCTCCTTCTCCAGGGGATCTCCCATCTCGGGAGCGGCCGTCATCCCGGGGTCCGGCAGGTCGCCGTCCTGCTGCCGCTGAGCGTCGCCGTGCTGGCCTCGCTCGTCGTGACGATCGGGATGTTGTTCACGCTCGGCCGCGGCCTGTCGGTGATCGAGGATCCCGACGAGCCCTACGTCACCGCGGTCGGCCGGACTCTGTTCCCATTCGTGCTCGTCTACCTCGGCTGGAACCTCTACACCACGGACCTGCGCGAGGTGCTGCGGGCGGACGCCCAGCGGCGGGTGAACACCGGCGACGTCATGAACGTCGGCAACGTCCTCGACCTGCCGATCGCGGCCTGCCTGCTGGTCGCCGCGGTGTCGTGGCTGCTACGGGTCGTCTGCGAACGCCGGTACGAGGAGAAGCACGGCCGCGTGATGGGGATCCTCACCGCGTTCTTCGAGGTGAACTTCACCCTCTACACGCTGTATTCGATCATGCAGGTGGTCAGGGCGGCCGAGCGGTGGCTCGCGGACCGGGCGTTCTGGCACGCGATCACCCGGATCGTGCCGGTGCCCAGTCCCGGCCCGGTCAAGGACGCCCTCGTCCTGCCGCTGGTGTGGCTCGCCATCGCCGCGATCGTGTACGGGCTGGAGATGCACGACCGGGAGGCGATCCGCGGCACGCCGCTGGAGCGGCTGCCCGACCGCCTGGAGGGCCGGCGGCGCCGTCTGGCGGAGGTGGCCAGCCGGAGCCTGCGGGACAAGTACGTGCCGATCGTGCACGCGCTCCGGCTGGCCCACAGCGCGGGGGCGTACGTCTTCGCCTGGTTCTGTCTCTGTTACGTGGCGATCGGCGTGCTGCTCGATCCGCTCCAGCGCGGCGTCGTCGCGCTGATCGGCACGGACCACACCGTACGGTTCTGGAACCTCGTTCTGGTGCCGGTCGAGTTCGGGCACCGCATGGTCGGCGAGATCCTGCGGCTGGCCCTGCTGGCGGTGACGTTCGACCTCGTGCGGCGCAGGGTCAGCGACGGAACACCAGCTGCGGACCGCCCAGCGCCGGCGACAGATCCTGGTGCTGGTGACGCATGACCAGCTCGAACGTGCCGACCGCCCAGTCGGGGACCAGCCCCATCACGTACGCGGGGTCCGTGCCGCCGGGAATGATCGACGTGTGCCACTCGAACGCGCTCCAGCGGTGGCCGGCGTGGTCGCGCAGCGAGAAGTCGATGGTGAAATCGCGGGGGTTCCTGGTCAGCGGCTCGGCCCGCAGCGTGGCCACCACGAGCGTCTCGCCGGGCCGGGCCGGCCACCCGATGAGGTCGGGCGGCAGGTCGCCGTGCTTCAGCTCGGCCCTGCCGTAGTTCAGCAGCGTCCAGCGGATCTGCTGGAATACGGCCGGCCGCCCGGGCGCGACCGTCCGCGTGTGCGTGGCGGGCACGTCCTCGCGGTAGTAGGCCCACTCCGGGCGGAACGGCAGGTACATCGCCCCGCCCAGCAGCGCCAGCAGGCCGACGATCCGGGTCGGCCGCCGTACGTGGGCCGCGCCACGCCCCCTCCGAGCCGCGCCACGCCGAACCCGATTCGCGTCGCGCCGCGCCCGAGCCGCGCCACGATCGGTCGGACCCGCGCCGCGCCGTACGCCCGATGCGCCGCGCCGTACGAGGGACGCGCCGCTCCGCACGGCGGTCGCGGTCCGTCTCATCAGGGCTGCCGCGCGGCTCACGACGGCTCCGGGATCGCGTAGCCGGAGGGCGGTCTGCTGGTCAGGCGGGTGGCTTCGGCGGGGTCGAGGCCGAGGTCGACGTGGACCTCGGCGGCGAAGCGCCGCGGGTCGTCGCGGTAGAAGCCGAACGGCGCCTCCTGCGCGTCGTGATCGGAGACGTAGAGCCGGGCGCCGGCCACGGCCGCGGGCGGCACGTCGAAGACGTAGGCGCCCCGGCGCGGCATGCCGGGTTCGAACCGGACGTAGCTCAGCGGCGTGACGAGGGGCTTGGACAGGCCGCCTCCGCCGCCGAGCTTGTCCGTCGGGTCGTAGTCGCCGTACCGGGTGTGCAACCGTGCCTGCCCGGCGTACACGAGGGAGTGCCGGGCCTCGATGGTGGCCAGGACGACGACGAAGACGCCGGTCGCCGGGATCTGCTGCGCCTTGGCGTAGTCGGTCGGCGGGACGTAGATCGTTCGTGCGCCGTCGACCCGGTCGACCCGGATCGTGAACCGCGGCTCGGTGACGGTCCGGCCGATCCGTCCGTTCTTCACGAACGGGCCGTACGCCCGGGTGTAGCTCCAGCGCGCGGACTGCATGGCCACCGCGGCGCAGGCGAGGGCGACGGCGAGTGCGATCGAGGCGATCCGTCTCATGACCTCACCGGGAGTCTCACGTCGGCGACCAGGACCGGGATGATGTGCGTGACCCGGCCGGATCGGTGCGTCAGCGGATTCGTCTCGTACCGGGTCTGGTAGCGGCGGGCCTTCCACTCCCAGTAGCCGCGCGGGTCCAGGACGCCCGACTCGGTGTGCTCGTAGTCCGCCAGGGCGACGGTCACGTGGTCGGGCACGCGGGCACCGGACGCCAGTTCGTACTGCACGGCGACGTAGGTGGGCAGGCGCGGCTGCAGCGATCGGAAGAGGGTGTCGCCCGCGATGGCCTGGGCGTCGACCTGCTTCGGCCGGGGGCCGTCCTGCGTTCTCCAGTGCAGGAACATGCCGTGCGCGAACACGTCGTCATCGAGGCCGTACGTCCCGAGCGTCTCGCGGGTCGGGTTGGTCACCCACGCGTTGATCACCAGCATCCGCGTGGACTGCCCGAACTTCTTGACCGTGGCCACGTGGGCGCCGATGAGCCGGGTACGGAAGAGGTGCTGGTCGACCTCGCGTCCGGGCGGCGTCGGGACCGGGGTGTCCGCCGGGTCGAGGCCCCCGATCGCCCAGAGTGTCCCCACGGCGACCAGGACGGCGGCCGTGACGTATCCGGCGACGCGTGCTCGGGGGTGCACGGTCGATGATCCTAATCCGCGGCGCGTCGTCCACGATGTGAAACGACGTGAGACGCGTGCCCACGGTGCCCGTAGACTCGCTGAACGACAGCGCAGGTCAGGAGGAACATCGTGAGCAGGGCATGGCGTGGCGTCATCGAGGAGTACCGCGATCGGCTCCCCGTGACGGCCGGGACGCCGGTCGTCACCCTTCTGGAGGGCGGCACGCCCCTGCTCCCGGCGACGCGCGTCTCCCAGCTGACCGGCTGCGAGGTCTACCTCAAGGTCGAGGGCGCCAACCCGACCGGATCCTTCAAGGACCGGGGCATGACCATGGCGATCAGCAAGGCCGCCGAGGACGGCGCCAAGGCGGTGATCTGCGCCTCGACCGGCAACACGTCCGCGTCGGCGGCCGCGTACGCCGTGCGCGCCGGGATGGTGTGCGCGGTGCTGGTGCCGCGCGGAAAGATCGCCATGGGCAAGCTGGCGCAGGCGCTGGTCCACGGCGCCAAGCTGCTCCAGATCGACGGCAACTTCGACGACTGCCTCGAGCTCGCCCGCAAGCTCGCGGTCGACTATCCGGTGGCGCTCGTCAACTCGGTGAACAAGTACCGGCTGCACGGCCAGAAGACCGCCGCGTTCGAGATCATCGACGCGCTCGGCGGCGCCCCGGACGTGCACTGCCTGCCCGTGGGCAACGCCGGGAACATCACCGCCTACTGGATGGGCTACAAGGAGTCCGACGCGCGCCCGCGCATGCTGGGCTTCCAGGCGGCCGGCGCCGCGCCGATCGTCTGGGGCGAGCCGGTCACGTCGCCGCAGACCATCGCGACCGCGATCCGCATCGGCAACCCCGCGTCCTGGGACCTGGCGCTCAAGGCACGGGACGAGTCCGGCGGAGCCATCGAGGCCGTCACCGACCGGCAGATCCTGGCCGCCTACCGGCTGCTCGCCCGCGAGGAGGGCGTGTTCGTCGAGCCGGCGTCGGCGGCGAGCGTCGCGGGCCTGCTGCAGGCCAGTGACGAGGGGCTCGTACGCCCCGGCGAGCGGGTCGTGTGCACGGTGACCGGCAACGGCCTCAAGGACCCCGACTGGGCCATCTCGGGCGCCCCCGCGCCGATCACGGTGCCCGTCGACGCGTACGCCGCCGCGTCCGCACTGGAACTCGCGTGATCTCGGGGCGCGCCACGCCCACCGCAGTCCACGTACGGGTCCCCGCGACCAGCGCGAACCTCGGTCCCGGGTTCGACGCGCTGGGGCTGGCGCTCACCCTGTACGACGACGTGGAGGTCGAACTCGCCGACTCGGGCCTGTGGATCGACGTCACGGGCGAGGGCGAGGAGACCGCCAGGCGCGGCGAGCAGCACCTGATCGTCAAGACGTTCCGCGAGACGTACGCGGCCATCGGGCCGGCGCCCGAGCCGGGCCTGCGGGTCCGCTGCGTCAACCGGATCCCGCACGCGCGCGGGCTCGGATCGTCCTCGGCCGCGACGGTCGCCGGGATCCTCGCCGCCCGTGCCCTGCACCCGGAGGGCGCGGGCCTCACCGACGCGGACGTCCTCGCCCTGGCCACGAGGATCGAGGGCCACCCCGACAACGTCGCGCCGTGCCTGGCCGGCGGCCTGACCATCGCCTGGGAGACGACCGCCGGACCGCGCACGACCAGGCTGGACGTCGTCCCGGGCGTACGGCCCGTGGCGTTCGTACCCGAGCACCGGCTCGCCACCGAGCGCGCCCGCGGCCTCCTGCCCGACGTCGTGCCCCACGCCGACGCCGCGGCGAACTCCGGCCGCGCCGCGCTGCTGATCGCTGCGCTCACCGCCCGGCCGGAGCTGCTGCTGGACGCCACCGAGGACCGGCTGCACCAGGCGTACCGCGCCCCGGCCATGCCGGAGTCGGTCGCGCTGGTGGACCGGCTGCGCGCGGGCGGCGTTCCGGCGGTGGTGTCGGGGGCCGGGCCGACGGTTCTCGCGCTGGTCTCCGCGGGTGAGGTTGATTCGATCGCCTCGGAAGTGGGTACTTCGTGGCACATACACCCGCTGAACGTTGACCCCCACGGCGCATGCGTTCAGCCAATCGATCAGGAAACGCGAGTCTCCGGGGAATAGCAGTGTGCCCAGGTGATGTTAGGCTAAGTGCTGCACCAGATGCCCCGTACGGGGGCATGGGCTCGTCAGCCATTCCGGCTTACGTCGGCCGTGTGACGCGGATGTGGTTCCCCGGCAACGAAACCGCTCGTTGTTCAGCGTTCTACCAAAACTACGGACGTATCGGGATCGGGGATCTCTCGCGAGAACCTGCCTCCACCATCTGGATGTGGCCAGAACTCTTCGCCGATCACATGGAGATCAGCAGAGCTCGACTGATCCGGCGCCCCCGCCGGTTCGCACGACCGGGTTGCCTGGCCGACGGCGGCCACACCCGCTCCCTGGGAAGGACCCTTAGTGAGCGAATCCACCGAACTCCTCTCGGACGCAGCAGTCACGACGGCTCCTGAAGCCGCGTCCGCCGAGAAGGCGACGACGGCTGCGCCGCGGCGCCGCCGCTCGGGCACCGGCCTGTCGGCGATGGTGCTGCCCGAGCTCAAGGCCCTCGCCTCGAGCCTCGGTATCAGCGGTACGGGCGGAATGCGGAAGAGCCAGCTCATCGCCGCCATTCAAGAGCGGCAGACGCAGAACGCCGGAGGCGGTGACCAGGCGGCCTCCGCGAAGAGCGCCGCCGAGGCCCCCGCCCCGCAGGAGACCGCCGCGGCGCCCGCCGTGGCCGAGTCCGCGGCTGCGGCCGCGCCGAAGCGCGAGCGTCCCGCCAAGCGCGAAGAGGCGCCGGCGCAGGAGCAGCAGGAGATCAAGGTCGAGGCCGAGGCCGCCGGCGACGCCGGCGCGCGCGACGGCGCCGGCCGGGAGGGCGGTCAGCGCCAGCGCCAGCGCGAGCGCGGTAACCGCAACCGGGACGGGCAGGGTCAGCGCGAGGACAACCGCGGCCAGCGCGACGACCGCGGCCAGCGCGGTGAGGACAACCGCGGGCAGCGCGGTGATGACCGCGGCCAGGGCCAGCGCGGTCCGAACCAGCGCCAGCAGAGTGACTCCGACGACGAGGACGGCGGCGGCCGGCGCCGGCGCGGCCGGTTCCGCGAGCGCAACCGCGGCCGTGGCGGGCGCGAGCGCTTCGGCGACTCCGAGCCCACGGTCAGCGAGGACGACGTCCTCATCCCGGTCTCCGGCATCCTCGACATCCGTGACAACTACGCGTTCGTGCGGACCACCGGCTACCTGCCGGGCCCGCAGGACGTCTACGTCTCGCTCGCCCAGGTCCGCAAGAACGGCCTGCGCAAGGGCGACGTGATCACCGGCGCGGTGCGCCAGCCCCGTGAGGGCGAGCGTCGCGAGAAGTTCAACGCGCTGGTCCGCCTCGACACCGTCAACGGCATGGAGCCGGAGCAGGCCAGGGGCCGCGTCGACTTCTCCAAGCTCACCCCGCTGTACCCGCAGGAGCGGCTGCGCCTGGAGACCGAGCCGAACCAGCTCACCACGCGGATCATCGACCTGGTCAGCCCTATCGGCAAGGGCCAGCGCGGTCTGATCGTCTCGCCGCCCAAGGCCGGTAAGACGATGGTGCTGCAGGCGATCGCCAACGCGATCACCAAGAACAACCCCGAGTGCCACCTCATGGTCGTCCTCGTCGACGAGCGGCCGGAAGAGGTCACCGACATGCAGCGGTCGGTGAAGGGCGAGGTCATCCACTCGACCTTCGACCGGCCCGCCGACGACCACACGATGGTCGCCGAGCTGGCGATCGAGCGCGCCAAGCGGCTCGTCGAGCTGGGCCACGACGTCGTCGTGCTGCTCGACTCGATCACCCGCCTGGGCCGCGCGTACAACCTCGCGGCTCCGGCCAGCGGCCGGATCCTGTCCGGTGGTGTGGACTCCACGGCGCTGTACCCGCCGAAGCGGTTCTTCGGCGCCGCCCGCAACATCGAGAACGGCGGCTCGCTGACGATCCTGGCCACCGCGCTGATCGAGACCGGCTCGCGGATGGACGAGGTCATCTTCGAGGAGTTCAAGGGCACCGGCAACATGGAGGTCCGCCTCCGCCGCGAGCTCGCCGACAAGCGGGTGTTCCCGGCGATCGACGTCGACGCCTCCAGCACCCGTAAGGAAGAGATCCTGCTGGCTCCGGAGGAGCTGCGGATCGTCTGGCAGCTGCGCCGCGTGCTGCACGCGCTCGACACCCAGCAGGCGCTGGAGCTCCTCATCGAGAAGATGAAGGAGACCAAGTCGAACGCCGAGTTCCTCCTGCAGGTGCAGAAGACCACGCTCAACGACTGACCCCGCGGCGAGCCGACGAGCGAGCGGAGTGGCCGGTGAGGTACGAGCCGGCCGCGAAGCGAGTGAGAAGGCGAGCGCGGCAGTGAGCACTGCGGCGAGCCGACGAGCGAGCGGAGTGGCCGGTGAGGTACGAGCCGGCCGCGAAGCGAGTGAGAAGGCGAGCGCGGCAGCAATCCGCCTGATACGTCTGACACGACGCCCCGGAGCACCCCTCCGGGGCGTCGTCATGTCCGGAGCCGTACGAGGTGGCGCGGCGCGACACGCCTGAGCCGTATCAGGTGGGGCTAGCCCTACCTGCCGGAGGCTGGGATGCTCCATGGTGGGAGACCCCGCCGTTCAGCAGGCTGGACCCGTACACTCCTACGGCAGGAAGGGACCCCGGTGAACGGCACCGTCGAGACGTCGGCCTCCTCCGGACGCGGCCCCCTGCGTCTGCTCAAGGATCCGCTGACCTGGCGGTCCGCGGCCTTCCTGCTGCTCCACGCGCCGCTCGGCCTGGCCTACTTCGTCGGACTGGCCGTGCTGCTCTCGGTCTCGGTCGGAACGGTCGTGATCTGGGTGGGCGTCCTCGGCCTGGCGCTGGCGATGATCCTCTGGCGGGCCGCCGCGATGCTGGAACGCCGACTCGCGCGGCTGGCGTTCGGCGTTCGGATCCCCAGCCCGTACCGCGCGCTGCCGGCCGGGCACAACCTCCTGCGCAAGTGGCGGACGATGGCCGCCGACCCCGCCACCTGGAAGGACCTCGTCTACCTGCTCCTCGCCTTCCCTCTCGGCGTCGCCGAGTTCGTCATGTCCATGGTGCTGTGGGCGACGACCGCCGCGCTGATCACGATGCCGATCTGGATCACGCAGAACCAGGGCGGCTACCTGTACGTCACGGTCGCCGGTCACGACATCTGGTTCGACGACCCGGTGACCACGCTGCCCGCGGTGCCGCTGGGGATCGGGGTGTTCGTCCTGGCCATGTACGCCGTGCGGATCGTGGGCATTGCGCACGGGGCGATCGCGTCCTACCTCCTGGGGCCGAGCGAGACGCAGGCGCTCCGGGCCCGTACGGCTCAGTTGCGGGCCAGCCGGGCGCGCGGGGTGGACGCCGCGGAGGCCGAGCGGCGGCGCATCGAACGCGACCTGCACGACGGCGCCCAGCAACGGCTGCTGGCCGTCGCGATGGACCTCGGCCGCGCCCGGGCGAAGCTGGACACCGACCCGTTGGCCGCGCAGGAACTCCTCCAGCAGGCCCACGCGGGCGCCAAGGAGGCCATCGCCGAGCTGCGCAACCTCGCGCGCGGGATCTACCCGGCGATCCTCACCGACCGGGGGCTGGACGCGGCGATCTCCGCCGTCGCGGCCCGCGCCCCGATGCCCGTCGAGGTGGAGATCGACCTGCCGACCAGGCCGCCCGCCGCCGTGGAGAGCATCGCGTACTTCATCGTCTCCGAGGCGCTCACCAACGTGGCCAAGTACGCCCGCGCGACACAGGCGTCGGTGACCATCACCCGGGACCAGACCTGGGTCATCGTCGAGATCTCCGACAACGGCGTCGGCGGGGCCGAGGCCACCCCGGGCGGTGGACTGGCCGGGCTGGCGGACCGCGCGGCCGGCATCGACGGCATCCTGACGGTGAACAGCCCTCCCGGCGGGCCGACGGTGATCCGCGCGGACCTGCCCTGTGTGTGGTGACGTTCCTCTAGTCTGGGGGCGTGCGGGTGGTGATCGCGGAAGACGCCGTAATGCTGCGCGAGGGGCTGATCCGCCTGCTCGCGGACGAGGACATCGAGACGGTCGCCACGGCCGGTGACGGCCCGGGGCTGGTCGCCATCGTGGAGGAGCACCGGCCCGACCTCGCCATCGTCGACGTTCGGATGCCGCCCTCCTTCACCGACGAGGGCCTGCGGGCCGCGCTGGAGGCCCGGCGGCGGGTGCCCGGCACGCCGATCCTCGTCTTCTCCCAGTACGTCGAGGAGCGCTACGCGACCGACCTGATCGGCGACGGCGCGGACGGCGTCGGGTACCTCCTGAAGGAGCGGGTCGCCGACGTCGCGGAGTTCACCGCCGCCGTACGCCGGGTGGCCGACGGCGGCACGGTCATCGACCCCGAGGTCATCGGCCAGCTGCTGGGGCGGCGGCGCCGGGGGGACCGGCTGGAGGCGCTCACGCCGCGCGAGCGGGAGGTTCTCGGCCTGATGGCCGAGGGCCTGTCGAACGCCGCGATCGCCCGCCGCCTCTACGTCACCGACGGCGCGGTGGAGAAGCACATCTCCAACATCTTCCTCAAGCTGGACCTGCAGCACACCGACAGCACCCACCGCCGGGTCAAGGCCGTGCTCGCCTATCTGGGCCAGAGCCAGTAGGAGTCAGGACCGGTCGAGGAAGGCCAGGACGGCCAGGACGCGGCGGTTGTCGTCGTCGGAGGGCGGCAGGTTCAGCTTCCCGAAGATGTTGGACGTGTGCTTGGCGACGGCGCGTTCGGTGATGACGAGCCGCTGGGCGATCGCGGTGTTGGACCGCCCCTCGGCCATCAGCTCCAGCACCTCGCGCTCCCGGGGCGTCAGGCCGCCGAGCGGCTCGTTCCGCGCGTTGCGCGCCAGCAGCTGGGAGATCACCTGCGGGTCCATGGCGGTCCCGCCGCCCGCGACCCGGCGTACCGCGTCGACGAACTGGTCCGCGTCGAACACCCGGTCCTTCAGCAGGTAGCCCACTCCGCCGCTGCCGTCGGCCAGGAGCTCCCGCGCGTACAGCTGCTCCACGTGCTGGGACAGGACCAGCACCGGCAGGCCGGGGATCTCCCGCCGGGCGTGCAGCGCGGCCTGCAGGCCCTCGTCGGTGAACGATGGCGGCAGGCGTACGTCGACGACCGCCACATCGGGCTTGATCGTCAACAGCGCCCGGGTCAGCTCGGGACCGTTGTCGACGGCCGCGGCGATCTCGAAGCCGTACGCCTCGAGCAGCCGGATCAGCCCGTCGCGCAGGAGGAACAGGTCCTCGGCGAGGACGACGCGCATCACTCTCCTTGTCGGGGGATCAGTGCCCGGGCGCGGTGAGGACGCACGGCAGCTCCATCGTGACCATGGTCGGACCGCCCAGCGGACTGCTGAGGGCCAGAACTCCGTCGAATGTACCGAGCCGGCGCTCGATCCCGCGCAGTCCCGTGCCGCCGGACGCGTCGGCGCCGCCGTGGCCGTCATCGGTGATCACGATGCGCAGCCGGTCGTCCTCGTACCGTATGTCGATCCAGACCCGTCGCGCACCGGAGTGCTTGGCGGCGTTGGTCAGCACCTCGGAGACCGCGAAGTAGGCCGCCGACTCCACCGGGGCCTCCAGCCGGCCGGGCAGCTCGACCGAGACCTCGGTGTTCAGCGGACTGGCCATCGCCAGCGCCCGTACGGCGTCGCCCAGGCCGCGCTCGGCCAGCACCGGGGGATGGATGCCGCGCACGAGGTCGCGCAGCTCGGTCAGCGCCTTGGACGACGACTCGCGGGCCTCCGCGAGCAGCCGCCGGGCCTTCTCCGGATCGCGGTCCATCAGGTGCTCGATCGCGCCCAGGCTCATCCCCATGGCGACCAGCCGCGCCTGCGCGCCGTCGTGCAGGTCGCGCTCGATGCGCCGCAGCTCGGCCGCCTGGGTGTCCAGCGCGTCGGAGCGCGACTCCGTCAGGTGCGCGACCCGCAGCTCCAGCTGCCGCTGCCGCGTCGGGGCCAGCAGCCCCCGGGTCAGCAGGGAGCTCGTCCGCATGAGCCTCGGGGCGAGCCACAGGCCGATCAGCGTGTAGACGACGCCGAGCAGCGCCGCGTTGTCGGCCGAGTTCTGGTCCATGACGTGGATGAACGTGTACCACTCGCTGCCGCCGGAGCGGACGATCGGCTTCCAGACCCCCGCCGCCAGCACCCAGCCGTACGGGCCGTACAGGGGGAGGACGAAGGCGATGAGCCCGAGGACGAAACCCACCGTCGCGTCGACGAACAGCCACAGCACGTCCCGCCAGGTCGCCGGGTCGGCCACGGCCCACCGGTAGCGCTGGAAGACGCCCCTCAGGCCGCGCCGGAACCGCGGCCTCGGCTTGTACGGATCCTTGATCTCCACCCCGAACCACGTGTACGCCAGCCGCCGGCGCGCGCCGGCGTAGCTGCGGACCCCGGCGATCACCACGGGGAACAGCAGGAACCCGATGGGAAACGTCACCGCGAAGAACACGACGGAGAAGACGAACAACACCAGCGACACCGGCAAGGCCAGCAACGCCAGCGCGAGTCCCCGTACGGCCGCGAGCGGGGCGGCACCGATTCTCATGTTCCCTCCGATTCCGGGCTCCATCATTCACCGCCGAGCCTGCCGTGGGGGCGGCATGACGGTCACTGGGCCTGAGAACCGCGCGATGGTGGTGCCAGCACCACTCTTTACCGGGGGCATACCTTCCGGTCCCTAGGGTGCTGACCGGCTGGGCGCGACACCGGCGCGTCCCTAGTGTCTCGTGACAGTCAGCAACCCGATTTCACGACCGCTAGGGGACTTGCGTATGCCCGGAACCGCCACCCTGCCCAGGAGCGACTTCGCCCCGTTGATCCAGGAGGTGCGCGCCGCCGGTCTGCTGGACCGCCGCACCCGCCGCTACGCCGGAACGGTGGGCCTGGACCTGCTGCTGTACGGCGCCGTGTTCGCCCTGGTCGCCGTCGTCGGCGACTCCTGGTGGCAGCTCGCCCTGGCCGTCCCCGCGGCGGTCCTCACGACCCGGCTGTACTTCGTCGGGCACGACGCCGGCCACGCGCAGATCGCCGGGACCCGTCGCGTGAACCGCCTCATGGGGCTGTTCATCGGGAACCTGGCGGTCGGCCTGAGCTACGGGTGGTGGACCGACAAGCACAACCGGCACCACGCCAACCCGAACCACGTGGACAAGGACCCCGACGTCGGCGTCGGAGTCCTCGTCTGGACCGCCGAACAGGCCGCGGACCGGCAGGGTGCCCTCGTCCGGTGGCTCACCCGCAACCAGGGGCGGCTGTTCTTCCCGCTGCTCCTCCTGGAGGGGTTCAACCTCAAGGTCTCCAGCGTCCGGTCGGTGATCGCGGCGGCACGCGGCGAGAGCGGGGACCGTCGGCGTACGGCGCTCCTCGAGACGGTCCTGCTGGCCGCGCACGCCGCCGCGTACCTCGGCCTGATCTTCAGCGTGATGTCCCCGGGCATGGCGGTCGCCTTCATCCTCGTGCACCAGGCGGCGCTCGGCGTCCACCTGGGCTCCGCGTTCGCCCCGAACCACAAGGGCATGCCGATGCCGGGCCCGGGCGAGCGCTGGGACCACCTCCGCAAGCAGGTCCTGACCTCCCGCAACGTCCGCGGCGGCCTCGTCACCGACTGGTTCCTGGGCGGGCTGAACTACCAGATCGAGCACCACCTGTTCCCCGGCATGCCGCGCCCGAACCTGCGTCGCGCCCAGCCCCTCGTACGGGCGCACTGCGCGCGGCTCGGCCTCCCGTACACCGAGGAGGGCCTGTTCGAGTCGTACGCCCACGCGCTCGGCCACCTGCACGCCGCCGGCGCGCCGCTGCGCTAGTCCGGCTCTTCTCTCAACGGCCTTGCGGCCGGCCGCTGCGCGCGGCCGGCCGCGGGGCCGATCCCTTGTGAAACGGACATCTCGGGCGTACCCTGCACTGAACATGTATGAACAGGTCTCAGTACAGGGGTGGACATGGCCGATGACGTGCCCGGACTCAAGCACCGGAGCATCGCGGAGACTCTCGCGCGTGAGATCCGTACCGGCCGGCTGAAGCGCGGCAGCCGACTGCCCGGCGAGCATGCGCTGGCGGCTCGGTTCTCGGTCAGTCGTAACACGATCCGCTCCGCACTGACCGAGCTGAGCAGGGAAGGCCTCATCGCCACCCACTCCGGAAAGGGATCGTTCGTCACCTTCGACGGGCGGCCGCTCGACGACCGCCTGGGCTGGGCCCGAGCACTGGCCGACCAAGGTGTGTCCACCGAGACGAAGCTTCTCCGCCTGGAGAGAGTGGACGATCCGGAGCTCGCGGAGCGGCTGGGCGTGGACTCGCCGTCGTTCTTCGCCATCGACCGCGTGCGCACGCTGACGCACGGACCGGCGGTGTCGCTGGAGCGCAGCAGGATCCCCGGCGTCGACGGCCTCCTCGATCTGCCCGCCCACGGGCTGATCGGTGGATCGCTGACCGCGACCCTGACCTCCGCCGGGCTCGTCGCCGATCACGGCGAGGAATGGGTGTCGGCCGGGCCCCTGGACGAGACCGACGCCGCCGAGCTGGGCCGTCCGCCCGGTGAGTGGTTCCTGAGAGCCCGCCGCGTCTCCTGGACGGCGGCCGGGGAACTCGTGGAGCACGTCGAGAGCCTGCTCGACCCTCTGCGGTTCCAACTGCACCTGCGATTCGGGAGCGCGTCGTGACGCGGCCCGAGGAGCGCGCGAGGGGAACCCTGCACGGCCTGGCCATCGGCGACGCACTCGGCATGCCGACGCAATCGCTCTCCCGGCAGCGGGTGAAGGACACCTACGGCGTGCTCACCGGGTTCCTCCCCGCGGCACCCGATCACCCTCTCGCGGCCGGCATGCCCGCCGGATCCGTCACCGACGACACCGAGCAGGCCCTCCTCCTCGCACGACTGCTGATCGAAGGCGCCGGCCATGTGGACCCCGTCGCACTGGCCCACTCCCTCCTCGAATGGGAGGAGGAGATGCGCCGCCGCGGGTCGCTGGACCTGCTCGGCCCCTCGACGAAGCGCGCGGTGGCAGCCGTCGCCGCGGGCGCATCGGTCGAGGAGGCCGGCCGCTACGGCGACACCAACGGCGCCGCCATGCGGATCGCGCCGGTCGGGATCACGGCCGGGAGCGACCTGACCGCGCTCGTCGACAGCGTCGTGGAGGCGAGTTCGGTGACCCACAACACGAGCGTCGCGCTGGCCGGCGCGGCGGCCGTCGCGGCGGCCGTCAGCGCGGGAATCGACGGCGCCGACGTGAAGGAGGCCACCCGCCACGCGGAGGACGCCGCCGCCATGGGCGTCCGCCGCGGTCATTGGGTGGCCGCCGCCGACATCGCCTCCCGCATACGGTGGGCCACCGAACTCGTCGCCGGCCGACCCGCGGAGGCCGCCGCCGACGACATCTACCGCCTCGTCGGCACCAGCCTGGCAACCCAGGAATCCGTACCGGCCGCGTTCGCGATCCTGGCCGTGTACCCGGACGACCCCTGGCAGGCGTGTCTGCGAGCGGCGTCCCTCGGCGGTGACTGCGACACCATCGCGGCGATCGCCGGCGCCATCGCCGGCGCGTGCCACGGCGTGGCGGGCTTCCCCCGCGACGCCATCGACACGATCCGCGCGGTGAACGCGCTTCCCCTCGACGACCTCGCGGGTCGGCTTCTCGCTCTGCGCCCGTGACCCGCCCCTCCCCCTCTCAGCGTCAAAAGAGGTCCTCCCATGCAAAGCGCCAGCGACAACAAGGTCGGCGCCGTGGAAACCCGCGGCATCGAACCGGTCCCGAACGACGAACGCCGCGGTAACCCGCTTCAGCTCTTCTGGGTGTGGTTCGCCGCCAACATCTCGATCCTCGCGCTGCCGCTCGGCGCGACCCTGGTCGCCCTGCGCGGCCTGAACATCTGGCAGGCGGTGCTCGTCGGCGCCATCGGCTCCTTCGGATCGTTCGCCCTGGTGGGCCTGATCAGCGTCGCCGGAAAATGGGGCGGGGCGCCGAGCATGACCTTGTCGCGCGCCGTCTTCGGCCCCCGGGGCAACCGGGGCCCGACGCTGGTGTCCTGGCTGTCGCGGGTCGGCTGGGAGGTGGTGAACACCACCACCGCCGCGTACGCACTGCTCGCCATCCTGCACATAGCGTTCGGAGTCGGGACGAACTGGGCGCTCACCATCGTCTGCCTGCTCGCCTTCGTGGCCCTCACTCTTCTGGTGTCGGGGCTCGGCCACGCCACCCTGGTGTGGATCCAGCAGCAGGCGACGTACGTCTTCGGAGCCCTCAACCTGGTCGTCGCCGGGTTCCTCGTGACCAAGGTGCACTGGCACGCGGTCCTCCACGCCCACGCCGCACCCGCCAGCGCCGTGATCGCCGGAATCGGGATCATCGCCGGCGGCACGGGCATCGGCTGGGCGAACGCCGGCGCCGACATGGCCCGTTATCAACCCCGCCGGGTCGCCGGCGGCCGGATCGTGGCGGCCGCCTCCGCCGGGGCCGGCATCCCGCTGCTCCTCCTCATCACGCTGGGCGGGCTGCTGTCGACCGGCGACCACACGCTCGCCGCCGCCTCCGACCCGGTCGCGGCGATCCAGGCGATGCTGCCGTCCTGGATGGCCGTTCCGTACCTGCTCGCGGCCTTCGGCGGCCTGCTGCTGTCCAACCACCTGTCCGTGTACTCGGCCGGCCTCACGATGATCACCCTGGGTGTCCGGCTCCGTCGTACCCTCGCCGTCGGCATCGACGTGGTGCTGACCCTGGCCGGGGGCGTCTACCTGATGCTCATCGCCAAGAACTTCTACGGCCCGTTCATCACCTTCATCTCACTGCTCGCCGTCGCCATCACCTCCTGGGTCGCCGTCTTCCTCGTGGACATGATCACCCGGCGCGACTACGACCCCGCCGGGCTGATGGACACCACCCGCGCGAGCGTCTACTGGCACCGTGGCGGTGTGGCCTGGTCCGCCTTCGTCGCGTGGATCGCGGGCATCGTCACCGGCCTGCTGTTCACCGTCGCCGAGACATCCGACACCGACGTGTGGTTCGCCGGGCCGCTGTCGAAGACCTGGCCCGCCCGCAACGGCCTGGGCTGGCTCATCGCCTTCGCCGTCGCCGCCGTCCTCTACCTCGCCCTGCACGGCGCGAGGGGATCCGCCCGCGCGGCACGGGTGACCGAACCGGCCCCCTCCGCGCGAGGGGCAGCCTCGTGAGCGCCCGGATCGAGCGACTGGTCCACGTCGGTAACGTGCTGATCGACCTGGTCATGAACATCCCCGCGCTGCCGCGGGCCGGCGGAGACGTCCTCGCCATCTCCAGCCAGGTCACTCCCGGCGGCGGGTACAACGTCATGGTCGCAGCCTCCCGCCAGCGACTGCCGGTCGCGTACGGCGGCGCGCACGGCAGCGGGCCGTTCGGCGAACTCGCCCGCGCACGCCTCGCGGAGGCCGGCATCTCGATCCTCCAGGAGCCGACCACCGGCGTCGACACCGGTTTCGACGTCGCGCTCGTCGACGGCAGCGGGGAACGAACGTTCGCCACCAGTGTCGGGGCCGAGGCCACCTTGACCTACGAGCAGCTGGCCGGGATCCGCGTCGGCGCGACCGACGCGATCTACGTCTCCGGCTACGGGCTGGTCTTCCCGGCGAACCGCGCCGCACTGGGACGCTGGCTCGGCACACTGCCCGGCGACGCGACCGTGGTCGTCGATCCAGGCCCGCTCGTCGCCGACATCCCCGCCGCCGTTCTCGAGCCGGTGCTCGCACGCACCGACTGGTGGAGCTGCAATCTCCATGAGGCCAGGACCATGACCGGCGAGACCGACCCGGAGCGGGCGGCCACCGCCCTGGCCGAGCGCACCGGCCGGGCCGGTGTGGTGGTCCGCATGGGTCCGGACGGTTGCCTGCTCGTCGCCTCCGATCACGGCATCCGGCACATCCCCGCGTTCGACGTGGCCGCCGTCGACAGCAACGGCGCCGGTGACGCGCACGTCGGCGTGTTCGTCGCCGCGCTGGCGGACGGCCTGCCGCCGGCGGCGGCCGCACGACGGGCCAACGCCGCGTCCGCGATCGCCGTCACGCGGCACGGCCCGGCGACGGCGCCCGACCGCGACGACGTCGATCGTTTTCTCGCCTCGGCACCATGAGGCGCACGGCATACCTGCCCGGCCCGGCGGGCGGGGCACCGCGGTTCGGACGCCACGGACGGCACACCTGATCCGGGGAATGCCCGGAGGCCTCGGCATGTTGTCCTGTCTGGCACACTGGAACACGCTGTGGTACCGGTTCACATTTCCGAACTCCCTCGGGGATGACCCGGCGACCACCAGGAGCGAGGAGAGATAGTGAAGCCTGAGATCCACCCCGACTACGTCGTCACCACCGTGACGTGCACGTGCGGGAACACCTTCCAGACCCGCAGCACCGCGCAGAACGGCGTCATCCACGCCGACGTGTGCTCGAGCTGCCACCCGTTCTACACGGGCAAGCAGAAGATCCTCGACACCGGTGGTCGTGTCGCGCGCTTCGAGAAGCGCTTCGGCAAGAAGGCCGCGGGCGGCGCCCAGAAGTAGGTCAGATCGTCGCGCCGGCCGGAGGCACGCTGCTCCGGCCGGCGTTCCGCCTGTCCGCCCACACACCCGGCCGACCGAGGACCTGACGTGAATCTCGACGATCTCGTCGGCGAGTACGCCGACATCGAAACGCGGCTCGCCGACCCGGCCGTGCACGCCGACCAGGCGACGGCGCGGAAGCTCGGCAAGCGCTACGCCGAGCTGCGCCCGATCGTCGAGACCGCCCGCGACCTGCGGGCCGCCCAGGACGACGCGGCCGCCGCGCGCGAGCTGGCCGCCGAGGACCCGGCCTTCGCCCAGGAGGCGGCCGACCTCGACAAGCGCATCGACGAGCTCGAGGAGACGCTGCGGCGCCTGCTCGTGCCGCGCGACCCCAACGACGACAAGGACGTCATCCTCGAAATCAAGGCGGGGGAGGGCGGCGAGGAGTCCGCGCTCTTCGCCGGCGACCTGCTCCGGATGTACCTCCGCTACGCCGAGCGTGCCGGCTGGAAGACCGAGATCATCGACGCCCAGCACTCCGACCTCGGCGGCTACAAGGACGTCACGGTCGCCGTGAAGGCCCGGGGCACCGAGGAGGGCGTCTGGGCCCGCCTGAAGTACGAGGGCGGTGTGCACCGCGTCCAGCGCGTCCCCGCCACCGAGTCGCAGGGCCGCATCCACACCAGCGCCGCCGGCGTCTTCGTCATGCCCGAGGCCGAGGACATCGACGTCCAGATCGACCCGAACGACCTGCGCATCGACGTCTTCCGCTCCAGCGGCCCCGGCGGCCAGAGCGTCAACACGACCGACTCCGCCGTCCGGATCACCCACCTGCCCACCGGCATCGTCGTGTCCTGCCAGAACGAGAAGAGCCAGCTCCAGAACAAGGAGCAGGCCATGCGCATCCTGCGCGCCCGGATGCTGGCGGTCGCCCAGGAGGAGGCCGAGGCCGCCGCGTCGGCCGAACGCAAGAGCCAGGTGCGCACCGTCGACCGTTCCGAGCGGGTTCGCACCTACAACTTTCCGGAGAATCGCATCTCCGACCACCGCGTGGGCTACAAGGCATATAACCTCGACCAGGTACTCGACGGAGACCTGCACAACGTCACGCAGGCCCTCGTCGACGCCGACATGGAGCAAAGACTCGCCGAAGCCACATGACCCACCTGCTGTCCGACGAGATCGCCCGTGCGACGGCACGCCTTGCCGCCGCCGGGATTCCGTCACCGCGCGCCGACGCCGAAGAGCTCGCGGCATTCGTGCACGGCGTCAAGCGCGCCGAGCTGCACACCGTGCCCGACGCGGCCTTCGACGCGCGCTACTGGGAGGGCATCGCGCGGCGTGAGGCGGGCGAGCCGCTGCAGCACATCACGGGTCGGGCGTTCTTCCGCTACCTCGAGCTGAAGGTCGGGCCGGGCGTGTTCGTCCCCCGCCCGGAGACCGAGGTCCTCGCCGGCTGGGCCATCGACACCCTCCACAAGATGGACGTCGGCGACCCCCTCGTCGTCGACCTCGGCACCGGCTCGGCCGCGATCGCGCTGTCCATCGCCCAGGAGGTCCCCCGCGCCCGCGTCCACGGCGTGGAGAAGGATCCCAAGGCGTACGTCCACGCCACCCGCAACGTCGAGGACCTCGACGAACGCGGTCGCGTCCGGCTGCATCTCGGCGACTTCGGCGACGCGCTGCACGAGTTCGACGGCGCGGTCGACCTGGTCGTGAGCAACCCGCCGTACATCCCCATGTCGGAGTGGGAGTACGTCCCGGAGGACGTCCGCGACTTCGACCCGGCCGCGGCCCTGTGGGGCGGGGGAGACGACGGCCTCGACGCCATCCGCGTCGTCGAGCGCACCGCCCGGCGCCTCCTGCGCCCCGGCGGTTGGGTCGCCGTCGAGCACAGCGACCTCCAGGGCCACCCCGTCTACTGGATCTTCGCCGAGGACCTCGGCTGGCGCGACGTCCGCAACCACAAGGACCTCACCGGCCGCGACCGCTTCGTCACCGCCCGCCTCGGCACCGACTGACCCGTCCACCTCGCAGGGCTTCGTGAAGCGGGGGAGCTGGTTCCGGACCCGTCGACGGTCAGGGTGGCCTTGATCGAGGCCGCCTGAGCGTGGCCGAGCGACCCGCGGCCGGAACGGGTGATCCCGGCCCGGGTCTCCGTACGGCGGTGGAAGAATGGCGGGCGTGAGCCGACGATACGACTGCTCGGACCCGCTGGAGCGGACGAAGGGGATCGCGGACGCCGTCTCAGCGGTCCGCCGTGGTGAGCTGGTGGTCCTGCCCACCGACACGGTGTATGGGATCGGCGCGGACGCGTTCACGCCGAGCGCGGTGACCGCGCTCCTGGACGCCAAGGGCCGTGGCCGCGACATACCCTCTCCCGTCCTCGTCGGATCGGTACGGGCGGCGCAGGCGCTGGTCGACGACCTCGGCACGTACGGCCAGGACCTCATCGACGAGTTCTGGCCAGGCGCGCTGACGATCGTGTGCCGCGCCAACACCACCCTCGCCTGGGACCTCGGTGACACCAAGGGCACCGTCGCGATCCGGATGCCACTGCACCAGCTCGCGCTGGAGCTGCTGAAGGAGACCGGCCCGATGGCGGTCAGCAGCGCCAACCGGTCCGGCGCCGCACCGTCGCGCACGACCGAGGAGGCGGAGACCCAGCTGGGCGACTCCGTCTCGGTCTACCTGGACGACGGCCCGAGCGGCGACGACATGCCCTCGTCGATCGTCGACCTGACGGGCGCGGTCCCGCGCCTGCTCCGCGCGGGCGCCATCCCCGAGGAGCGCCTCCGCGAGGTCTGCGGCGTCCTCCTCAGCGACGAGGACGACCCGGCCCCGGAGCCGCCGGCCGCTGAGCCGGCCGAAAACCGGAAGGACGCCGAGAGGGCTCCTGAGAGCCCGCAGAACGGCCGCCCGCCGGAGCCCGAGCCGGACGTGAAGGCCCCGGCTTCCGCGGAGCGCACGGACACCGAGAAGGACGCCCCGCCCGCCGACCGCTGACGCCGTTCGGATCTCGCCATCCGCTGAGCTTTGCGCCGAGGGTTTGCGTTGTTGTAGCGGCAAAAACCCTCGGCGCTGGTGCCGCAGTCGCCGTCAGCGGAGTCCCGGCGACACGCCTGAAAGGCCTCGCCCTTCTCGGCGATGCCGGGTGAGGGACGGCCGATCACCTTAACTTCGATATAGGGCCGCATTCCCGGCATCAGCAGATCCGGCGGTCGTCCGCAACGTGGTCTGCGGCCTCGTAGCCATCGCGCGCAAAGCCGAGGCGACGTGCGGCAGGATGGAGGTTCCGGGGCAGACCCGAGACATGCGGGCGGCCGCCTGGCGGCGGACGGGACGAAGTTCAGTAGTGCTGGCGCCAGGCGGCGCACTTCTTGGTCTTGAACTTGCCCTTGCTCCAGATGCCCCGGCACTCCTGGACGTACATGTGCTTGATCCGGGTGGACGTGACGGTCTGCCACTTGTCCTGGAGCCGGTCGCCCGTGAGCGCGACGACCCGTACGTCGTCCTTCTGCTTCTTCGTTCCGGTGAAGGTGAAGCGGAGCGCGGCGCTGTAGCCGTCCTTCTCCGTGTCCTTGAGGTCGAAGGTCAGCGTCACCTTGGCGGCCTCGGTGTTGTAGAACCCGTAGGCGTCGACGCCGGACATGCCGACGGTGCGCCAGAAGCCGACCGCCGCGTCCGCGGGCGTCGTGGTCAGGGAAAGGGTCGTGATCACGATGCCGGCTGCGAGGGTCACCGTCGCGATTCGCCGCATTGATCCCTCCAGAATCGGTTTCTGGCGTGTCAGGCGGCGATGCTAGCACTTGTTAAGTTCGTCGGACATAAAGGGAACGGGCCCCGCCGCGCCGCGGGGCCCGTCAAGCGGAAAAAGGGTCAGCTGCCCAGCTTCTTCCAGCTCTTGCCGGTCTTGACGACGGAACCCTTCGAGTTGACCAGCGCCTCGCGGACGTAGACGTCCTTGCCCCAGAAGTACTTCGTGTCATTCGCGCCGACGTAGCCGGCGGGCACGTAGTAGTTGTGGACCACCTTCGTGCTGGGGTTGAGGATCTGAAGGCCGGCGAACTTGCCGTCCTTCGTGTCGGTGTCCATCAGGTGGATGGTGACCTTGATCTTCTTCTTGCCCTTGGAGGTGTAGAGGCCCCAGCGGCCGGACGCCGAGGCTCCCGCGACACCGTATTTCTCGTTGTTCGACTTCGTGTTGCTGAGCGCCCAGGCGTGGGGCGTGGCGACAGCGGCGGTGCTGACCTGCGGCTGGCCGTTGACCTTGAGGGCCTCGGCCTTGCCCGTCGTGCTGGCGCTCGCCGGTCCGGCGGCAAGAGCGATGGCGGCTGTGGCTGCGACGGCCCCCGTGGCGACAAGAGTCGCGAAACGACGCATTGATCCTCCGTGTTCGGAGTTGGAATGAACGGTCAAGGACCGTAGCACTTCCGAAGAATCCGTTGTGGCGGTTTTTCGGGTGATTTTTGGCCGCCAAAGGACGGGAACCGGTGGGCGCCTACCGACATCTAACGGACAGGCGGGGGTGTGTCCTGACGTCGGCGGCGAAAAATGTCGGGGGCGGGGTCTAGGGTCCTTCTTTCCTGCATTCAGGCCGCCGGTGACTGGCCGGGAGCCGAACCTTCGCGGGGTCTGGAGCGTCTGACCTCAGCGGGAGACATCGCCGCAGTGGGGCGATGATCGTAGCGGCACCGAAGAGGGGCGTGTCCGGGCGGTGGGGTGGCGCGGGCGGACATGTGATCATCGGCACACTCGCGGACGCCGGCAGCGTCCACTGCCACCGCGGCCTGCACGGGACCGGTCGATCGAGTCTCGCCCGGGACCGCCGGAGTGA
Source organism: Actinoallomurus rhizosphaericola (assembly GCF_024055675.1). Taxonomy (NCBI): domain Bacteria; kingdom Bacillati; phylum Actinomycetota; class Actinomycetes; order Streptosporangiales; family Thermomonosporaceae; genus Actinoallomurus; species Actinoallomurus rhizosphaericola. The sequence goes on from NZ_JAMXMW010000004.1 coordinate 32,418, forward strand.
CCATCGCCGCTTGGTCATCGGGAATAGAGTTGGGTCCCGCACGGCGGGCTCGGCGGACGGTGGAGGGAGGCTGGCGGTGCGGGAGTACATCCTCACGTTCCTGACGGCGTCGATCGTCACCTACCTTCTCGTCCCCCTGGTGCGGAAGTTCGCGATCGCCTTCAAGGCGATGACGCCCGTGCGTGATCGCGACGTGCACGCCATCCCCACGCCGCGGATCGGCGGCCTGGCGATGTTCTTCGGGATGTGCGCCGCACTGCTGATGGCCTCACGGCTACCGCACATGCGCGACGTCTTCACCGAGAGCCCTACGTGGGTGGGGCTGCTGTCGGCCGGTGGCCTGCTGGTCGTGGTGGGCATCGCCGACGACCGCTGGGAGATCGACGCGCTGACCAAGATGGCCGGTCAGGTCGCGGCGGCCGGGCTGCTCATCATGAACGGCGTCCAGCTGCTGTGGATCCCGCTGCCCGGCGCGACCCTGGCCCTGCCGCCGTCGTACGGCGTGCCGGTCACGATTCTTCTGGTGGTCGCGACCATCAACGCGGTCAACTTCATCGACGGCCTCGACGGGCTGGCCGCCGGCATCGTGGGCATCTCGGCGATGGCCTTCTTCGTGTACGCCTACTTGGTCACGGTCGTCGCGCATCTCGACCACCAGAGCGCCCCGGCGCTGATCGCGGCCGTACTGACCGGCATGTGCGTCGGATTCCTCCCGCACAACTTCAGTCCAGCGCGGATCTTCATGGGCGACACGGGGTCCATGCTGATCGGGCTGCTGCTGGCCACGTCCATGATCACTGTTTCGGGCTTCGACCCGGCGGCCCTCAAGGGCTCCATCAACCGGTTCCCGACGCTGCTGCCGCTGCTGCCGGTGGCGATCCTGGTCGTTCCCTACGCCGACATGCTGATGGCGGTGGTCCGCCGGACGTACGGCGGACGGTCGCCGTTCGCGCCGGACAAGAAGCACATGCACCACCGGCTGCTGAACCTCGGCCACTCGCACCGGGGGGCCGCGCTGGTGATGTACCTGTGGACGGCGTTGTTCTCGTTCGGGGTGGTGGCGCTGTCGGCGGCGAAGTCGCCGCTGCTCGTGCTGGCGGCCGCGAGCGTGGTGGCGATCGCCGCGCTGGTCGTGATGGCGTTTCCGCAGCTACGCCCGCACGGACGGCGACACCGGACGGGTGAGGAGACCCCCTCGGACAAGCGTCCTCGGCAGGCCGCGTGAGCTGCGGGTTTTACCATTACTTGGTAGGTCATTCCGAGCAGTGAGAAGCTTGTGATACCTTTCACGAGCGGGCAACCGAACACCCACCGTGAACACCTCGGAGCACTCATGCACTCCAACGACGCCCGGATCCTCCGCGGCGCCGCGATCCCGACCGGCATTGTCGGGCTGGTGGCGATCGCCGCTGGTCTGGTGCTCGCCGGTTCGAAGGGAGCCCTCGGCTCCGCGATCGGTGCCGCGGTTGTCATCGCATTCTTCACCCTGGGAGTGCTCGTCGTCAGCTATGTCACGAAAATCTCCCAGCAACTGATGCTGATGGCCGGCCTGCTGAGCTTTCTGATCAAGTTCATCGCGGTGTTCGCCCTGATCGCCGCGTTCAAGGGCGTCACCGCCTGGAACGCGCACGCCTTCGGGTGGACCGTGATCGCCCTGACGCTCGTCTGGCTCGCCGCGGAGACGAACGCGACGATCAACGCCAAGACTCCGTACGCCGGAGCCACCCCCCGGCCGCGTGACAAGGACAAGTCGGGCGGATGATGACGATGGACTACTCCAATATGACTACGCGGGAGGTGGCCTGCTATCGTCCGAGACGCGATGACCGGGAATGGGCGTCAGCCCAGCGAAGCAGAGAACCGCAAGTTCGCCAACGACGTGTCGGCCGCGCCTGCCACCATCGTGGCTGGGATGCTGGTCTATGGCGGCGCGGGTTGGTTGCTCGCTCGCTGGCTGCACCTGTCAGCGTTGTTCCCCATCGGGCTGGTGTTCGGCCTGGTCTTCGCTGGCTACCTGGTCTACGCCCGCTACGGCCGCTGAGCGCGTCCGGCGGAGCCGTAGCCCACCGAGACGACAGCAAGGTTGCCGCCTTGATGAGCTACGACTGCGAAAGGAACGCCGGGTGAGTGCGCCGCACGTCCTCGCCAAGGACTTCGAAGCCCCTGGGCTCTGGCTCTTCCAGTGGAAGCCCCTCTTCCACATCGGCCCGGTCGCCGTGGCCAAACCGATGGTGCTGAGCCTGATCGTGATGGTCGTCGTCGTCGCCTTCTTCTGGGCGGCGTTCGCCAAGCCGAAGCTCGTCCCCCGTGGCGTGCAGAACCTCGGCGAGATGGCCTACATCTTCGTCCGGGATGAGATGGGCCGCCCGTTCCTGGGTAAGGACACCGAGAAGTGGATGCGCCTGCTGGTGCCCCTCTTCTTCTTCGTCTGGATCGGCAACCTCATGTCGGTCATCCCGGTGGCCCAGTTCCCGGTGAACTCTCGGATCGCGTTCCCGATGGTCCTCGCCGTGCTGGTCTACCTGACCTTCTGGACCGTCGGCGTGAAGAGCCAGGGCTTCTTCGGGCTTCTCAAGAACTCGACGATGCCGCCTGACCTGCCGGCAGCGCTCTACATCATCGTCATCCCGATCGAGTTCGTCTCGGTCTTCCTCATCCGGCCCTTCACCCACGCGGTCCGGCTGTTCGCCAACATGTTCGCCGGTCACATCCTGATCGCGCTGTTCGCGACCGTCGGTTTCCACTTCCTGTGGGAGAAGGTCACCCCGCTCGGCTTCGGGGTCGGCGTGCTCGGTGTGATCCTCACCATCGTCATGACGGCCTTCGAGCTGTTCATCCAGGCGGTGCAGGCCTACGTCTTCACGCTGCTGGCCGCGTTCTACATCAGCGCCGGCCTGCACGCCGACCACTGAGACCCAACCGCACAACCCCACCACATGACCGGCGGGCGGACCGCCGGCCGAGTGAAAAGGAAAAGGAATGCAGATCCTCGCCGCCGTCGCCGAGCAGGTCAACATCAACCCGGGCCTGAAGTCCATCGGGTACGGCCTGTCGGCCATCGGCCCGGGTATCGGCGTCGGCATCGTCTTCGGTCAGGGCGTCAACGCGATCGCCCGTCAGCCGGAGCTCACCGGCGTGATCCGGACCAACATGCTGCTGGGCTTCGCGTTCTCCGAGGCGCTCGCCCTCATCGGTCTGGTCGCGCCCTTCATCTACACCTCCTGAGCCAGGCTCACTTCTGACGGAAGGCTGTGCACGCCATGTTTTTGGCCGAACACGCCGCCGGGCTACTCGCCGAGAACACGAAGAACCCGAACCCTCTGTTGCCCGATGCGGCGGAGATGGTCGTCGGCATCTTCTCGTTCCTCGTCGTGCTGTTCTTCCTCGGCAAGATTCTCGTCCCTCGCATCCAGAAGGCGCTCGAGGAGCGCACTGACGCGATCGAGGGCGGGATCAAGCGGGCCGAGGAGGCGCAGGCCGAGGCTCAGCGGACGCTCGAGCAGTACCAGACGCAGCTGGCCGAGGCCCGGCAGGAGGCCGCACGGATCCGCGAAGAGGCGCGCGAGCAGGGTGCGCAGATCATCGCGGAGCTGCGCGACCAGGCGCAGGCTGAGGCACAGCGGCTCGTCGACCAGGCCCACACCCAGATCGACGCCGACCGGCAGCTCGCGTTCACCCAGCTCCGTACGGAGATCGGGGAGCTCGCGATCGAGCTGGCCGGCCGCATCGTCGGCGAGTCCCTGGAGGACGAGGCCCGGCGTCGCGGCACCGTCGACCGCTTCCTCGACGAGCTCGAGGACCGTGCGCGGGCGGGGGCTTAATCAATGATCGGCGCGAGCAGGGCCTCGTTCGTCGAGGCCAGGGAGCGGCTCGAGGCCGCCCTGTCCGCCACGCGTGACGCGGCGGCGTTCGGCGGTGAGCTGTTCGCCGTGGTGCACCTGCTCGACCGGGAGCACGTGCTGCGCCGGGCCCTGTCGGACCCGGCCCAGCCGGCCGACCGGCGGGCGGGGCTGGCCACGGCCGTGCTCGACGGCAGCGTCACCCCGGCGGTCCGCGACTTCGTCGGCGACGTCGTGCGGCAGCGGTGGGCGCGGTCCACCGAGCTGACCGACGCGCTCGAGGAGCTCGGGGTGACCGCGATCGCGGCCGCCGCCGAGGCGCAGAGCCGGATCGACGACGTGGAGGACGAGCTCTTCCGCTTCGGCCGGATCGTCGAGGCGCAGCCGGAGCTGCGGGGCGCGCTGGTGGACCGGCGGGTGCCGGGCGAGCGCAAGGTCGAGCTGGTGACCACGCTGCTCGAGGGCAAGGTCACCGCGGCGACGTTGCGGCTGGTCAGCGAGGCCGTCGCACATCCGCGAGGACGTAGTCTGGAGCGAGCGCTCGAGAGCTACGGACGGATCGTCGCCGAGCGCCGCAACCGGCTGGTCGCGGTGGTCCGCACGGCGGTAGAGCTGGACGAGGCGCAGAAGACACGGCTGACGGCCGCGCTGTCCGCGCAGTACGGCCGCGACGTTCACCTGAACATCGAGGTCGACCCCTCCGTCCTGGGTGGTATTTCCGTCCAGATCGGGGACGAGGAAATCGACGGCACCATCGCTCGCCGGCTGGAAGACGTCCGCCGGCGAATCGAACGGGCGAGCTGAACCAAGCATCGGACTCACGGAGAGAGACGAAGAAGACATGGCGGAGCTGACGATCCGGCCGGAGGAGATCCGGGGCGCGCTCGAGCGCTTCGTCCAGGCCTACGAGCCGGAGACCGCCGCGCGCGAGGAGGTCGGGACCGTCGTCGAGTGCTTCGACGGCATCGCCTTCGTCGAGGGCCTGCCCTCGGCCATGGCGAACGAGCTCCTTGAGTTCGAGGACGGCACGCGCGGCATCGCGCTGAACCTGGACGTTCGCCAGATCGGTGTCGTCATCCTGGGCGACTTCTCCAAGATCGAGGAGGGCCAGCAGGTCAAGCGGACCGGCGAGGTCCTGTCGGTCCCCATCGGCGACGGCTACCTCGGCCGCGTCGTGGACTCGCTGGGGAACCCGATCGACGGCAAGGGTGCGATCGAGACGACCGGCCGCCGCGAGCTGGAGCTGCAGGCGCCGGGCGTCATGCAGCGCCAGCCGGTGGGCGAGCCGCTGCAGACCGGCATCAAGGCGATCGACGCGCTGACGCCGATCGGCCGCGGCCAGCGGCAGCTGATCATCGGTGACCGGCAGACCGGCAAGACCACCGTCGCGATCGACACGATCCTGAACCAGAAGCAGGCGTGGGAGAGCGGCGACCCGAGCAAGCAGGTCCGCTGCATCTACGTCGCGGTCGGCCAGAAGGGCTCGACGATCGCGCAGGTGCGGGCCACCCTCGAGGCGGCCGGCGCCCTGGAGTACACCACGATCGTGGCGGCTCCGGCGTCCGAGCCCGCGGGCTACAAGTACATCGCCCCCTACACCGGCTCGGCCATCGGCCAGCACTGGATGTACGAGGGCAAGCACGTCCTGATCGTGTTCGACGACCTGTCCAAGCAGGCCGAGTCGTACCGCGCGATCTCGCTGCTGCTGCGCCGCCCGCCGGGCCGTGAGGCCTACCCCGGCGACGTGTTCTACCTGCACTCGCGGCTGCTGGAGCGGTGCGCGAAGCTGTCGGACGACATGGGCGCCGGTTCGATGACGGGTCTGCCGATCATCGAGACCAAGGGCAACGACGTCTCGGCGTACATCCCGACCAACGTCATCTCGATCACCGACGGCCAGGTCTTCCTCGAGACCGACCTGTTCAACCAGGGTGTCCGGCCGGCCATCAACGTCGGTATCTCGGTGTCCCGCGTCGGCGGCGCCGCGATGACCAAGGCGATGCGCAAGGCGACGAGCAACCTGAAGCTGTTCCTGTCGCAGTTCCGCGACCTGGAGGCGTTCGCCGCGTTCGCGTCCGACCTGGACGCCGCGTCGCGCGCCCAGCTGGACCGCGGCGCCCGCCTGGTCGAGCTGCTCAAGCAGCCGCAGAACAACCCCTTCCCGATGGAGCAGCAGGTCGTCTCCATCTGGGCGGGCACGAACGGCGAGCTCGACGACGTGCCGATCGAGGACATCCGCCGCTTCGAGGCCGAGCTGCTCGACTACGTCAAGCGCAACCAGTCGGGTCTGCTGGACGGCATCCGGGAGACCGGCCAGTTCGGCGACGATGCCCAGTCGACCCTGAAGGACGCCATCGCGGAGTTCAAGAAGGGCTTCGAGACGACGAACCACGGCCTGCTGGTCCAGGAGCAGCCGGTCGAGGCCATCGCCGAGGGTGACGTCGAGCAGGAGAAGATCACCCGCGTAAGGAAGAAGTAAGGCATGGGTGCCCAGCTTCGGACGATCCGGCGCCGTATCGCCACGACCAGGTCGATGGCGAAGATCACGCGCGCGCAGGAGCTCATCGCCTCGTCGCGGATCGTCAAGGCACAGCAGCGGGTGCGGGAGTCGGGGCCGTACGCCCGGCAGATCACGCGCGCCATCTCCGCGCTGGTCAGCCACAACGTCGGTGTCGGCCACCCGCTGCTGACCGAGCGGACCGACAGCAAGCGCGCCGCCGTGCTGATCATCACGAGCGACCGCGGATTCGCGGGCGGCTACAACGCCAACGTCATCCGTGAGGCCGAAGGGCTGATGACGATGCTGCGGGAGCAGGGCAAGGAGCCCATCCCGTACATCGTCGGGCGCAAGGGCGTCGGCTGGTACCGCTTCCGCGAGCGCGAGTTCGCCGAGGAGTGGACCGGTTTCAGCGACAACCCGCGGTTCGAGAACGCCGAGGCGATCGGCCGCACCCTCGTCCGGGAGTTCGAGAAGCCCGCGGACGAGGGCGGCGTCGCCGAGATCCATGTCGTCTACACCGAGTTCGTGTCGATGCTGACGCAGACGGCGCAGGTCCGCCGTCTGCTGCCGCTGGAGATCGAGGAGTCCGAGCAGGCCCCGGAGGAGCAGACCCAGGGCGTGCTGCCGGCGTACGAGTTCGAGCCCTCCGCGGAGGCCGTGCTCGACGCCCTCCTGCCGAACTACATCGAGAGCCGGATCTGGCACATGCTGCTCCAGGCGGCCGCCTCCGAGCACGCGCAGCGGCGGCGGGCGATGAAGTCGGCGACCGACAACGCCAACGATGTGATCGAGAACCTGACGCGTGTTGCGAACCAGGCCCGTCAGGCAGAGATCACGCAGGAAATCAGCGAGATCGTCGGTGGCGCGAACGCGCTCGCCGAGAGCTCCGCGGGGAGTGAGTGAGAGTCACCATGACTGCTTCGGTAGAAACAGCCACGGCGACGGGCCGGGTCGCCCGCGTCACCGGCGCCGTCATCGACGTGGAGTTCTCCGTCGACACGATGCCGGACATCTACAACGCGCTGCAGATCGAGGTCACGATCGGCGGTGAGACCCGGACCCTGACGCTTGAGGTCGCCCAGCACATCGGCGACAACATGGTCCGCGCCATCTCGCTGCAGCCCACCGACGGCGTCGTCCGCGGCGCGCCGGTGGTCGACACGGGCGCCCCGATCTCGGTGCCGGTCGGCGACGGCGTCAAGGGCCACGTCTTCAACACCATCGGCGAGTCCCTCGACGTCCCGACCTCGTCGCTGGAGGTCACCGAGCGCTGGCCGATCCACCGGCACGCGCCGGCGTTCGACCAGCTCGAGAGCAAGACCGAGATCCTCGAGACCGGCATCAAGGTCATCGACCTGCTCACCCCGTACGTCAAGGGCGGCAAGATCGGCCTGTTCGGCGGCGCCGGTGTGGGCAAGACGGTGCTCATCCAGGAGATGATCACCCGTGTCGCCCGTAACCACCGTGGTACCTCGGTGTTCGCGGGCGTCGGTGAGCGTACCCGTGAGGGCACCGACCTGCTGCTGGAGATGAAGGAGGCCGACGTCCTCAAGGACACGGCGCTCGTCTTCGGCCAGATGGACGAGCCGCCGGGCACCCGTCTGCGGGTGGCCCTGTCCGCGCTGACCATGGCGGAGTACTTCCGCGATGTGCAGAACCAGGACGTGCTGCTGTTCATCGACAACATCTTCCGGTTCACCCAGGCGGGTTCGGAGGTCTCCACGCTGCTCGGCCGTATGCCGTCCGCCGTGGGTTACCAGCCGACCCTCGCCGACGAGATGGGCGAGCTGCAGGAGCGGATCACCTCGACCCGCGGCCACTCGATCACCTCGATGCAGGCGATCTACGTGCCCGCGGACGACATCACCGACCCCGCCCCGCACACCACGTTCGCGCACCTCGACGCCACGACGGTGCTCTCCCGTGCGATCACGGAGAAGGGCATCTACCCGGCGGTGGACCCGCTCGACTCGACGTCGCGCATCATGGACCCGGTCATCCTCGGCCGGGAGCACTACGAGACCGCCCAGCACGTGAAGCAGATCCTGCAGCGCTACAAGGAGCTGCAGGACATCATCTCCCTCCTGGGCATCGACGAGCTCTCCGAAGAGGACAAGGTCACGGTCGAGCGCGCCCGCCGCATCGAGCGCTTCCTGTCGCACCCGATGTACATGGCCGAGGCCTTCACGGGCCAGCCGGGTGAGAACGTCTCGCTGAGCGACACGGTCGCGTCCTTCAAGGCGATCGCGGAGGGTAAGTACGACCACCTCCCTGAGCAGGCGTTCTTCATGGTCGGTGGCATCGAGCAGGCCGAGAAGAAGGCCCAGGAGCTGCAGAAGTAACGCCTCGCGCGTTCGGAGGAGAGCAAGTGGCAAAGCTGCACGTCGAGCTCGTCTCACCGGAGCGTGAGATCTGGGCCGGCGAAGCCGATATGGTCGTTGCCAAGACCATCGAGGGTGAGATGGGCATCATGCCCGGTCACGCGCCGGTCCTGGGCCTGCTGGTGGACGGCAGTGTCGTGCGGATCAAGCCCGCCGACGAGTCGGAGACCATCTCCGCGATGGTCTCCGGCGGGTTCTTCTCGGTAGCCTCCGACGAGGTGTCGGTGCTCGCCGAGTACGCCGAGCTGGGCGGTGAGATCGACCTCGAGGCCGCCCGCGCGGAGTACGAGCGGGTCTCCGGCCTGGAGGGCGAGGAGGCCGCGGTCGCGCAACGACGGGCCCGGGCCCGTCTGCGGGCGGCCGGCCAGGAGATCTGACCGTCTAAGGACTCGTGGGGGAAGTAGGGGGGAGTTGGGCGAGTACCTGGCTTGGGACATCGGCGGGTTGCTCGCTGTCGTCCTGGTGGCGGTGCTCGCCGCGTTCGCCCTGCTGTCGCTGCGGCGTTGGCTGCTCGAACGCCGCGGCGGCACGGTGGAGTGCAGCCTCCGCGACCCCCACGGCCGTGGCGTATGGCGGCTCGGCATCGGCCGGTACAACGGTGACGAGCTGCTCTGGTTCGCGATTTTCGGCATTCGGCTGAGGCCCCGGCGGGTCGTATCCCGCCGGGGCCTCGTCGTATCCGGGCGCCGTAAGCCGGAGGCCGAGGAGGAGGCGGCGCTGCAGCCGGACGCCGGCATCCTCGAGATTCAGGACGGCGAGGGCACCGTCGAGCTGGCGATGAGCGGAGCGGCGCTGACCGGCTTCCTCGCCTGGCTGGAGGCCGCCCCCCCGGGCTCGCCGATCGCCTGACGCAACAAGGCCTCGCCGGTTTCGCCGGCCGCCTGACGCAAGGTGTCTCCGCCGGGCCCGCCGATCGCCTTGAGCCCGGCGCCCAGCCGGACAGGACGGCCGGCGAACCGTTACTTTCGGCTCAGCGCTCGCCGCCCGGCTTCCACAGCACGTCGCCGCGGTCGCCGTTCGCCTTGCGGGCGAGGATGAACAGCAGGTCCGACAGGCGGTTGAGGTACTGCGCGGTCAGCGGGTTCATGTCCTCGTGGACCGTCAGCGCCGCCCAGGTGGTCCGCTCGGCGCGCCGGGCGACCGTACGGGCGACGTGCAGCAGCGCCGCTCCGGGCCTTCCGCCGGGCAGGATGAAGCTCCGCAGCGTGGCCAGGTCGGCGTTGTGCTCGTCGCACGCGGCCTCCAGCCGGGTGATGTAGTCCTCGGTGACCCGCAGCGGCGGGAACTTCGGCTCCGCGACGACCGGCGTGCTCAGGTCCGCGCCGACGTCGAACAGGTCGTTCTGAACCCGGGTGAGCAGCGTGGCGATGTCCTCGGGCAGGTCGCCCATGGCGAGCGCGACGCCGATCGCGCTGTTGGCCTCGTCCACGTCGGCGTACGCCGCCAGCCGGGGGTCGGTCTTGGCCGTGCGGCTCATGTCGCCGAGGTTGGTCGTGCCGTCGTCCCCGGTCCGCGTGTAGATCTTCGACAGGACGACGGGCTGGTCGTCACGCTCTTTCGCCATGCCCGCCACCCTAAAGGCGGCGACGCGGTCGCCGTTGACCGGGAGCGCGCTGCCCGCGAAGACCTGGACGGCGTGGGCGGCTCGTCGTACGGATGCCGGAAATCGGGGACTAGAACGTGATTCGGGCCACTGTCCGAGATCGTCCCTGATCGCTATCGTTTCGCGCAGGCTCTCGAGGCGTGGAGGCGGCCGTGTACGACTACGTCATCGTCGGTGCCGGCAGCGCGGGCTGCGTGCTCGCGGATCGGCTGACCGCGGACCCCGGCACGAAGGTCCTGCTCCTGGAGGCCGGTCCGCCCGACGACGCCCCCGAGATCCACATCCCGGCCGGGCTCGCGGCGCTGTTCAAGAGCCAGTACGACTGGGACTACACGACGACCCCGCAGCCGCACGCCGCCGGCCGCACCGTCTACTGGCCGCGCGGCCGCACCCTCGGCGGCAGCTCGTCGACCAACGCGATGATCTACATCCGGGGTCACCGGCACGACTTCGACACCTGGCGCGACGAGTACGGCTGCAAGGGCTGGGGATACGCCGACCTGCTGCCGTACTTCATGCGCGCCGAGGACCAGCAGCGCGGCGCGTCCGACTACCACGGCACCGGCGGGCCGCTCCGGGTCGAGGACCTGCGCTTCAAGCATCCGATGGTCCGCGCCTGGATCGACTCGGCGACCGACTTCGGCCTGGCCGCCAACGACGACTTCAACGGCGCCGAACAGGACGGGGTTGGGTTCTACCAGGTGACGCAGCGGCGTGGCCGCCGCTGGTCGACCGCGGACGGCTACCTCTCCCGCGCCGCCGACCGGCCGAACCTCACCGTCGCGACCGACGCGCTCGTCACCCGCGTGGTCATCGAGGACGGCCGGGCCACCGGCGTGGCGTACCTGCGCGGCGGCACCGAGCAGCGCGCCGTCGCCCGGCGCGAGGTCATCCTGTCCGGGGGAGCGGTCAACTCCCCGCAGGTCCTCATGCTGTCCGGGATCGGGCCGGCCGACCACCTGCGCTCGCACGGCATCGACGTGATCGTCGACCTGCCCGCCGTGGGCGCCGGGCTGCAGGATCATCCGATGGTGCCCGTCATGTGGCACACCCCGGACACGAAGGCGCTCTGGGAGGGCGTCAACCTGCGCAGCCTCATGCTGTACCAGGCCCTGGGACGCGGCCCGTACGCCTCGAACATCGCCGAGGGCGGCGGCTTCGTACGGACGCGGCCCGACCTGCCCGCCCCGGACCTGCAGTACCACGTGCTTCCCACGCCGTACCTCGACCAGGGCCTCACCGACGCGAACAAGCGCGCCATGTCGGTGTTCGCCACGACCGTGGCCGTGGCCGGCCGGGGGAGCGTGACGCTGCGGTCAGCCGACCCGCGGTGGAAGCCGCTCATCGACCCGGACTACCTGGGCGACGAGGCGGATCTGCAGGTGCTCCTCGCGGGCGTCCGCCAGGCCCGGGAGATCGCGGCGACCGGGCCGATGGCCCGGATCGTGGGCGGGGAGTACGCCCCCGGCCGCGACGGTGACGACCTCGCCGAGTGGGTCCGCCGTCAGGTCGTGACGCTCTACCACCCCACGAGCACGTGCGCGATGGGCGGCACCGAGGACTCGGTCTGCGACCCCGAACTCCGGGTGCGCGGCGTGGAGGGCCTGCGCGTCGTCGACGCGTCGGTCATGCCGGCGGTGCCGCGCGGCAACACCAACGCCCCGACGATCGCGATAGCCGAGCGGGCCGCCGACCTGATCGCCGGCGGCCCGCTGCTGCCCCCGATCGAGTTCGCCTGACCGTGGGGCCGCGCCGCCCGCCGGACCGGGCGCGCGTTCTCGCGGCGGCGACCTGCGCGGTCGCGCCGGGCCTTCGGGGCGGTGGACCGGGTCCGGCGGCGGCCTGTGCGCCCGCGTTGAGCCCCGCCCGGATGGAGGGCGCCTGTGCAGGCGGGGCTCGGCGTGGGCGCACAGGCCCTGAGCGGGTTCACCGGGCGCGGCGGCGCAGGAGGCCGCGGGGCCGCTCCGCCTCGTCGCGTGCCTCGCGGTCACGCTCGTCCATCAGCGCCTTCAGGATGTCCGGGTGCATCGTTGGTGCTCCTCGTGGTGCGGGCCGGCCGGTCCGGCCTCGCACTCATAAGGTTCGTCCTAAGGCGGTGGTCGGGGCATCGGAACAATGCCTCATCCCGATCGCCCTTCGGTCCTAAGCCCGTGCGTCCGCCCCCGGCGGTCGCCTAAGTCACCGCGGCGCGACTAAGCCGCGACCCACCGGTCACGGCCGGGGATGCCCGCCGAGCCGGGAGGGTGGGACTACGTCCCCGATGCGGCGGCGCGTCCTGCCGCGCTCGGGAACAGGCGCGTGAAGGTGGCCTCCAACTGCTGCTGCGCGGCACGGTCCAGGGTGGTCCGGAGGTTCTTCGACGTGTCGGCGATGGTGTCGGCGCCCGCGGGCGGGTAGTCCGTGCCGAAGACGAGGTGATCAACGCCGACCATCTGGACGGCGGGAACGATGCCGGCGGGCCCGCCGCCGATCGCGGTGTCCAGATAGAGAGCGCCGAGCTGTTCTGTCAGTTGTTCCGAGGACAGCCGCAGCGGATTCGCGACCCAGGACTCGCGTGCGAGGAGCGCGATGCGGTCCTGCAGCGTGGGGAGTACGCCCCCGGCGTGAGCGAGGACGAGGCGGAGATCGCGGTGCCGCAGCAACACTCCGGCGAAGATCGCGTCGACGATGGTGCGGGCCATGTCCATCGGGTACTCGATCAGCGGCCCCGGCCGGCCGAGCCCCAGCCGGTCGAACGCCGGCGGCAATGCCGGATGCACGAACAACGGCAGCCGATGCCGGTCGAGCTCGGCGAACACCGCCTCGAAGCGGCCGTCGCCGAAGTACACGCCGTCGTAGTTGGTCGCGACGGCGAATCCGTCGGCGTGCAGCCGATCGATCGCGTAGCGGATCTCCTCGACGGCTCGCTCGGGCTCCGCCATCGGTAGCGCCGCCAGCAGCCCGAACCGGTCCGGGTACGCCGCCACGATCTCGGCGGTCCGGTCGTTCCACTTCCTCGCCTGCTCCGCGTCCAGCGCGCCCGGCGTCGACAGCAGCTGGAGCGCGATGCTCTGATCGTCCATGAATCGCAGCGCCCCGTCGACGCTCCAGCCCGCGCCCGGAATGCTCCCCGCGAACCCTTCCTGCCTCATCAGCGCCTGGGCCGCCCGCTGAGACGCGGCGTCCGTGCCGGCCGGGACCGCGTGCGCATGCACATCGAACCGTTGCACGATGACTCCAATACTTTGCATCTGTCAATTATTTGCACATGCTACCCTCCCGGTATGGAGACGGACGGTGCGGTGCTCGATTTCCTGGAGGTGCTGTATCGGGTGAATCGGCTGATCGTCGATGACGCCCGGCAGCACATCGCCGGGATCGCGGATCTGGACGTGAGCGAGTTCATGGTGCTGCGCGCGGCCTCCCGGGGGGCGGTGTCGCCCGCGGAGTTGACTCGGCGGCTGAGCACCCATCCGACCTCGACCAGCCGCACCATCACCCATCTCGTTCGCGCCGGTCTGCTGCAGCGATCCAGCGCCGTGACCGATGCGCGGCGGCTCGTGGTGAGTCTGACCGATGAGGGACGCCGGATCACCGACCTCATCGCGCGGCGTATCCGACCGGAGCTCCAACGCCGGTTCGATGCCATCGGGCAGGACCGCGTCACGGAACTCCTCGACACGCTGCACGTCTTCCTCGGCGACGACCCGCTGGACCCGTCGGAGGAGTGACCCGTGAAGTCTCGCCGGCTAAGCCGGCGCGGCGCGTCTGAGTCACCGCGGTGCGTCTAGGAACCTCGATCCGTGGCCCGGCGAGCCCGCATCGCCTCGTGGAGGGCGGCCCAGACGTCCGCCACGGGACCCACGTGCCCGAGCTTGTCGGGGTTGAGCACCGTGCGGATCGTCTGGATCCGCCCCTCGGAGACGTCGAGCGCCCAGGCGGTGAGGACGCCGCCGTCCCGGTCGCGGAAGATCGCCCCCGGCTGGCCGTTCACCGGGTGGGGTTCCAGCTCCGCCCCGCTCCGGCCGAACAGCGGGATGAGCGCGCCGAGCGCCCGCGCCACGTTCCGGGCGCCGATGAAGCGGTCGGCCCACTGCGGGGCCTTGCCGCCGCCGTCGGCCACCAGCTGGACGTCGGCGGCCAGCAGCTCCCGCAGCCCGTCGAGGTCCCCCTTCCGGAAGGCGTCGAAGAACCGCCCGGCGAGCTCCTCATGGTCGCGCCGGTCGGCCTCGAACCGGGGGCGGCCCGCCTCCATGTGGCGCCGTGCCCGCACCAGGAGCTGGCGGCATGCCGCCTCCGACCGGCCCACCGCCGACGCGACCTCCGGGAAGCCGAACCCGAACACCTCCCGCAGCACGAAGACCGCGCGTTCGAGCGGGCTGAGCCGCTCCAGGAGGAGCAGCGCCGCCATCGACACCGAGTCGGCCAGCTCCGCCGACCGCTCCGGGTCCTGGTAGGGGTCGGTCAGCAGCGGCTCGGGGAACCACGGTCCGACGTACTCCTCCCGCCGGACCCGCGCCGAGCGCAGCACGTCGATCGAGATCCGGCTCACGGTGGCGGACAGGAACGCCTTGGCCGAGGCGGGCCGGGTCGGAGAGGCCGAGAAGCGCAGCCAGGTCTCCTGGACCGCGTCCTCGGCCTCGCTCACGCTTCCCAGGATCCGGTAGGCGATCGAGAACAGCAGCGGCCGCAACTCCTGGAACTCCTCGACCCGCTTCACATCGGCTCCTCTCCGCGACTCCGCCGCCCCATTGACCACCGTCACCAGGGCAGCCGGCCCTCCGCGCCGAAGAACCCGGCGGTCGGCCCGTCCGGACCGAGAGTGGCCAGGCGCACCACGACGGCGGCGCCCTCAGCGGGGGTGAGGGTCCCGGTGTGGGCGTTGCTGTCGGTGTCGACGAAGCCGGGGGCGGCGGCGTTGACGAGGATGCCGTCCTTCCGCAGCTCATTGGCGTACTGCACGGTCAGCGCCGTCACCGCGGCCTTGGAGGGCGTGTACGCGGCCGACGGCAGCAGCGCCGTGAACGGGCCGTCCGGGTCGCTGGTGAGGGTCAGCGACGCGGCGTGACTGCTGACGTTGACGACGCGCGGCGCGGGTGACCGGCGCAGCAGCGGCAGCATGGCGTTGGTCACCGCGATCACCCCGAAGACGTTGGTCTCGAACACCGTACGGACCATGGCCAGGTCGACGGTACTGGGGATCTGATCGTGGGCGTCGGTGGGCGAGACCTGCCCGGAGCCGGTGATTCCGGCGTTGTTGACCAGCACGTCGAGGTGGCCGAAGCGCTCCCCGATCTCCGCGGCGGCCTTCTGGACGGTGTCCGGGTCGGTGACGTCCAGGGTGAGCGCGTGCGCGTCGCCGCCCGCCGCGCGCAGCGCCGCGGCGGCCTCCTCGCCGCGCCGCGGGTCCCTGGCGCCGACCAGGACCGTCATGCCCAGCGCACCGAGTCCCGCGGCGATCGCGCGGCCGATCCCCTTGTTCGCCCCGGTGACCAGCGCGATCCTCCGGTGTGTGGTCTGCTCGCTCATGACCGGCTCCTTGCCGTTGAGGGATGTGTTCTTCGCGGAATTCGTCTTCGCATCCCGAGACGAGACAGCCCGGTCCCCTGTGACACGCGGGCGCAGAATGGTCGGGCACAGGAGTCCCGGGCCGTGGATGACGAGGCGCACCCGGCCCGGCGACTCATCCCGGACCCGGAGGACGCATGAAGATCAAGGACGCCGAGGTCATCGTCACCGCTCCCGGCCGCAACTACGTCACGCTCAAGCTGACGACCGACGAGGGCGTCGTCGGGTACGGCGACGCGACGCTGAACGGGCGCGAACTCGCCGTCGACGCCTACCTGCGCGAGCACGTCCTGCCGTTGCTGGCCGGCCGGGACGCCTCCCGGATCGGCGACACGTGGCAGTACCTCTACCGGGGCGCGTACTGGCGG
Organism: Actinoallomurus rhizosphaericola; assembly: GCF_024055675.1. Classification (NCBI taxonomy): domain Bacteria; kingdom Bacillati; phylum Actinomycetota; class Actinomycetes; order Streptosporangiales; family Thermomonosporaceae; genus Actinoallomurus; species Actinoallomurus rhizosphaericola. The sequence goes on from NZ_JAMXMW010000004.1 coordinate 48,656, forward strand.
CGCGGGCCGGTCACGATGACGGCGATCTCAGCGGTCGACCAGGCGCTGTGGGACATCAAGGGCAAGGTCGCGGGCCTGCCGGTGTACGAGCTGCTGGGCGGCCGGGCCCGGGAGGCGGTGACCGTCTACGGCCACGCGAGCGGCGCGGACGTCGACGACCTCCTCGCCGACGTCGCGCGCCATCTCGAGCTCGGCTACACCGCCGTGCGCGTGCAGGCGAAGATCCCGGGGATGGACGCGACGTACGGGGTGCACACCGGCTCGCAGCTGTACGAGCCCGCCTCCGGCGCGCTGCCCACGGAGGAGGTCTGGAACACCGCCGCGTATCTCGACTTCGTCCCCACGCTGATGAGGCGGGTCCGCGAGGAGTTCGGTCACGGGTTCCACCTGCTGCACGACGTGCACCACCGGCTCACCCCGATCGAGGCCGCGCGCCTGGGCGCGGCGCTGGAGCCGTACCGGATGTTCTGGATCGAGGACGCGACGCCGGCCGAGGACCAGACGGCGTTCCGCCTGATCCGCTCGCACACCGTCACGCCGCTGGCGGTGGGCGAGGTGTTCAACTCGATCTGGGACTGCCGGGAGCTGATCACCGAGCGGCTCATCGACTACATCAGGACCTCGGTGACGCACGCCGGCGGCATCTCCCACGTGCGGCGGATCATGGATCTGGCCGACCTGTACGGCGTGCGCTCCGGCTCGCACGGGCCGGGGGACATCTCGCCGGTCGGCCTGGCGGCGAACTTGCACCTCGACCTGGCCATCCCGAACTTCGGGATCCAGGAGTACATGGGCCACCGGGATCCGGCCGGCGAGGTCTTCGACTGGGGCTACCGCTACGAGAACGGCATGCTGTGGCCGTCGGACCGGCCGGGGCTCGGCGTGGAGGTCGACGAGGAGGCCGCGCGGCGGTACCCGTACGACCCGAAGTACCTGCCGGTGGCACGCCTGGCCGACGGCGGCATGCACGACTGGTGAGCCCGGCCCGCCGCCGGCCGTGCCGCGCGTCTACCGGTAGTGCTTGCCGTGCAGGAGGCTGACCAGCTGCAGCAGCTTGGCCATGTCCTTGTCGGTGCGCTTGAACGACGTGAGGTTCATCGGCGCGGCGAACCGCTGCCGGGTGATGGCCTTGGCGCGTGCGAACTCCCGCAGCCCGTCGGCCCCGTGGATGCGCCCGAAGCCGGAGTCGCCCACCCCGCCGAACGGCAGCGCCGGCACGGCGGCGAAGGCGATCACCGCGTTGATCGAGGTCATACCGCTGCGCAGCCGCCGGGCCGCCTCCATCGCCGTCGAACGGCTGCGGGAGAAGATCGCGCCGGCCAGGCCGTACGGCGTGGCGTTCGCGCGCCGGACGGCCTCGTCCACGCTCTTCACCCGGTGCACGGTGATGGTCGGGCCGAACGTCTCCTCCTGGACGGCGGCGGAGTCGTCCGGGACGTCCACCAGGATCACCGGCTCGACGAACGGCTCCTTCACCGCGTCCGCGCCTCCGACGACCGCCCGGCCGCCGCGGGCGAGGGCGTCGTCGACGTGGCGCCTGATGACGTTCAGCTGGCCCGGCATCGTGATCGGGCCGTACGCGGCGTCGCGGTCCTCGCCGGGCCGCAGCGCGCGCGCCTGCTTGGTCAGCCTGGCGACGAAGTCGTCGTACACGCGGTCGACGACGTACACCCGCTCGACGCCGACGCAGGTCTGGCCCGCGTTCGACATCGCGCCCCACAGGGCGGCCTCGGCGGCCTCGTCGAGGTCGGCGTCGGCGTCCACGATGAACGCGTCCTTGCCGCCGCACTCGGCGACGATGGGGGTGAGGCGCTCGGCGCACGCCGCCATGACCTTGCGGGCGGTCGGTGCCGACCCGGTGAAGGCGATCTTGTCGACGGCGCCGCGGGCGAGGGCCGCGCCGGTGTCGCCGAGGCCGGTCACGACCTGGAACACCGGCTCCTCCGGGATGACCGCAGAGATGATCTCGGCGAGCAGCAGGCCGACGCCGGGGGTGTACTCCGAGGGCTTGAACACCACGGCGTTGCCCGCCGCGAGGGCGTACGCGATCGAGCCGATGGGCGTGAACAGCGGGTAGTTCCACGGGCCGATCACGCCGACGACGCCGAGGGGCTGGTACTCCAGGACGCACTTCTGGTTGATGGAGACGAGGCCCGGGAAGACGCTGCGCGGGCCGAGGACCTTCTGGGCGTTGCGCGCGGCCCAGTCCAGGTGCGTGATCGCCAGGACGGTCTCCAGCTGGGCGTCGGCCACCGGCTTGCCGGTCTCCCGGTGGATCAGGGTCGCCATCCGGTGCAGTGACCGGGTCAGGGCGCCCTTGATGTTGAGCAGCCGGACCCGGCGCTCCTTCCAGCCCAGGTCGGCCCACCACACGGACGCGAGGCGGGCGCGCTCGACGGCGGCGTTCACCGCGGCCTCGTCGTGGATCGGATGCTCGCCGACGACCTCGCCGGTCGCCGGGTTCAGTGAGCGGAACGTCTCGGCGGTCTTCTCGCTCGCGGTCGCGGTCATCGGCGTCACCTTCGTCCCAACGAGATGGCTGTAGTCCAGTAAGTTACCCGTTACCGGCCGGGGGCGGGGAGTATGCCCCGTTCGATCGCGGCCGTGACGGCGGCGGTCCGGTCGGACACTCCCAGCTTGCCGAACGCCCGCAGCAGGTGGGTCTTCACCGTCGCCTCGCTGATCAGCAGTTCCCGGCCGATCTCCGCGTTCGTACGCCCACGGGCGACCAGCCGCAGCACGTCGATCTCCCGGCGGGACAGCTCGACCGGCGAGCGCATCCGGGACACGAGCTTGGCGGCAACCGAGGGGGCCAGGACCGTCTCGCCGCGCGCCGCCGCCCGTACGGCCTGCGCGAGGTCGTGCCGTGAGGCGTCCTTGAGCAGGTAGCCCGCGGCGCCCGCCTCGACCGCGCGGAGGATGTCGGCGTCGGTGTCGTACGTCGTCAGCACCACGACCCGGGCCTGCGGGCGCTGCGCGAGGACGCGCGCGGTCGCCTCCACGCCGTCGCCGCCCGGCATGCGCAGGTCCATCAGCACGACGTCCGGCTCGTGCGCGCGGACCGCCGCGACCGCCTCGGCGGCGCCCCCGGCCTCGGCGACGACCGTCAGGTCGTCCTCGGCCGACAGCATGCCGCGAAGCCCCTCGCGGACGACCGGATGGTCGTCGACCAGCAACACCCTGATCACGCGGGCACCTCCACCGTGACGGTCGTTCCGGCTCCCGGCTCGCTCCGTACGTCGAACGTGCCGCCGACCTGGCCGACCCGCTCACGCATGCCGTGCAGGCCGAAGCCGCGCGCCGTGCCGGGGCCGAAGCCTACGCCGTCGTCGCGGATCTCCAGGCGCACCGACGCCGGGGCGTACGCGAGGCGCACCTCGACCCGGTCGGCCTTCGCGTGCCTGCGGACGTTGGCGAGGCCCTCCTGGGCGATCCGCAGCAGCACGACCTCCGCCCCGGCGGTCAGCCGCCGCGGTTCGCCGGTGAGGTCGTAGTCCGCCGTCACCCCCAGCTCCTCCGACATCCGCTCCGTCAGCCGCCCGACCGCCTCGTCCAGGGACGACCCGCCGAGCGGCGCGGGCGGCAGGGCGGCGACCAGGGCCCGCGCCTCCGCGAGGTTCTCCCGCGCGGTGCGCGCCGCGAGGCCGACCTGCCGCCGCGCCTCCTCCGGGTCGCGTCCGACGTACGCGTCGGCCGCCTGCAGCAGCATCAGGATGCTCGTGAAGCCCTGCGCGAGCGTGTCGTGGATCTCCCCGGCCATCCGCTCCCGCTCGGCCATGACGCCCGCCTCCCGGCTCACCTCGGCGAGCTCGGCCCGCGTCGTCTCCAGCTCCCGGATCAGCTCCCGGCGTTCCGCGCTCTGCCCGATGATCCGCTCGATCCACAGGCCGAAGAAGGCGGAGAACCCGATCACCACGACGGTCCAGACCACGAACGACACGACCGTCCCCGCGTCGGCGTCGCCGCGCATGAACCGTACGGCCGGGACCGCGTTGAGGAGCACGAGCGCGGCCACGCTCTCGCGCCACCGCACGATCATGAAGCACTGCGCGCAGGCCGCGAACAGCACGAGCGAGCTCTCCGGGGCCGTCAGCGCCGCCGCGCTGCACAGCACGATGAGCCCGGCGACGTAAACGTACGGCCCCGGGCTGAGCGTCTCCCGTCCGAGGAAACGCCGGCCGAACAGGACGTACCACGGCACCAGGGCGAGGAGGAGACCCGTCGCGACCAGCCCTGTCGCCGTCAGATGGTCGTTCAGCACGTAGATGATCGTGGCGACGAGGACCAGGCCGAAGTACGCCTCCCATCGGCCCAGCCCCCAGTCCCACGCGTCCTTGGCGGACATGGTGCTCATCCGTCGCGGCGCTTCCAGCGGAATGTCGTCAGGCACAGGACCAACCCTGCGACACCCCAGGCGGCCAGCACCAGTCCGGTACGCCCGTGCTCCCAGGAGTGCGCCGGCTCGGCGGCCAGCAGCGTGTCCGGGAGCAGCGCGGACCGCAGCCCCTGGCTGATCCACTTCAGCGGGAACAGCGCGCCGGCCTGCTGGACGCCGGACGGCAGCGCGCCGAAGGTGAAGTACACGCCGGAGATGAACTGCAGGACCAGGTAGGGCACGTTCAGCACGGCGGCCGCGCTGCGGCCCGAGCGCGGCACGCTGCTGACCGCGATGCCGAGCAGCGTGCAGACCGTCACTCCGGCGACGAACACCCAGGCGAAGGTCAGCCACCGCTCGGGCGTCTTCGGCGCCTCCAGCCCGAACAGCAGGTGCCCCAGCACGAACAGGACGACCGTCTCCAGCAGCGACAGGACCAGCGCCGCGATCGCCTTGCCGATGAAGTAGGACGACCTCGGCATCGGCGTGCCGTACAACCGCTTGAGGGTGCCGTCGTCGCGCTCCTGCGTGATCGCGACGCCGAGGCTGACGAACGTCGTCGACATGATGCCGCTGGCGATGATCCCGGCCGCGAAGTACTGCCGGAAGTCGACGCCCGTACTGCCGACCTCGCCCTTGAAGATCGTGCCGAAGATGAGCAGCAGGATGACCGGCATCGCGACGGTGAAGACCACGGCCTGCGGCTCGCGGAGGAACGTCCTGAGCTCCAGCCCTCCCCGGGACAGCCCGATCCGTGCGGCGGACGGCATGGCGACGGCGGTCATCGGCCCTCTCCGATCATCGTGAGGTACACGTCCTCGAGCGTGGGACGGGTGACGGTCAGCTCCGGCACCTCGCCGTCGAACTTGTGGCTCAGCTCGGTGACGACCTGCGCGGGGGAGTCGGTCTCGATCGACTGCCGGCCCTCCGGCCCGACCCAGGCCACCCGCGCGGTGGCGGTCGCCCGGCCGCCGAGCTCCATCGGCGAGCCGATCTCGAGGACGCGGCCGCCGGCGATGACGCCGACCCGGTCGGCCAGCGCCTCGGCCTCGTCCAGGTAGTGGGTGGTGAGCAGGATCGTCGTGCCGCCGTGCGCCAGCCCCTCGATCAGCCGCCAGAACCGCCGCCGCGCGTCCGGGTCGAAGCCGGTGGTCGGCTCGTCGAGGAAGAGCAGCTCGGGACCGCCGATGATGCCGAGCGCGACGTCGACCCGGCGGCGCTGGCCGCCGGACAGGTGCGCGAGGCGGGCCCCCGCCTTGTCGGTCAGCCCGACCGCCTCGATCACCTCGTCGACGTCCCTCGGCCGCGGGTAGTAGCCCGCGAAGTGCCGGAGGATCTCCCGGACGCTCAGCTCGGGCTGCTCGTTCGAGCTCTGCGGCACGATGCCCAGGCGGGCGCGCCACTCCCGGGTCGGTCTCCCGGGATCGGCCCCCAGCACCGACACCTCACCGCCGGTCCGCCGCCGGTGCCCTTCGAGGATCTCCACCGTCGTGCTCTTGCCGGCGCCGTTCGGGCCGAGCAGGGCGAAGACCTCGCCCCGGAGGATGTCCAGGTCCACGCCGTTCACCGCGTCGACGTCGCCGTATCGCTTGCGCAGGCCCCGGACCCGCACCGCCGTTTCGTTCATGCCTCCAGCGTCGCGGCGATCCGGCCGGTCCGGGATCGGCGGTCCGGTGATTCCCGTGTCCACCGAACGGTGGACACGGGATCGAGGGGCTCAGCCCGAGAAGCCGACGTTCTCCCAGAACCGGAAGAGCCCGTGACCGACCGAGATGAGGTCGGGGTCGATCCCGAACAGGTCGGTGAGGTGGTAGACGAGCGAGAAGAAGTGGTCGTTGACCGCCGGGATCCACAGCAGCGCGAGCAGCGCCATGAAGGCGTACCCGCCGATCCTGTTCGCCTGCGCGACCCACGGGCGTGGCAGGTACGGCTCGACGATGCCGAAGCCGTCCAGGCCGGGCACCGGGAGCAGGTTGAGCACGGCCGCGGTCACCTGCAGGAACGCCAGGAACGCCATCCCCGTCCAGAACAGCAGGTGCGCCGGGTCCTTCGCCAGGTTGGTGATCACGACGCCGAGGACGATCGCGAAGACGAGGTTGGCGATCGGCCCGGCCGCCGAGATGAGGCTGTGCCGGAGTCTCCCGCGGATCGCCCCCCGGTCGATGTAGACGGCGCCGCCCGGCAGGCCGATCCCGCCGAGCAGCACGAACAGCACGGGCAGCAGGAAGCTCAGCGTGATGTCGCCGTACTTGAGCGGGTTCAGCGTCAGGTAGCCGTTGGTCGCGACGCTCCGGTCGCCGGACCGCCAGGCGAAGAAGGCGTGCCCGAACTCGTGCAGGCACAGCGACACGATCCAGCCGCTGACCACGAACACGAACAGGAACAGCCGGGCGGTCCGCTCCGGGCTCATGCCGTACCGCCAGACCGCCAGGCCGGACAGGGCGAACAGGCCGAGGACGAACAGGAACGCCGGGCTGGGCCGTACGGCGGACCGCACCGCGCTTACGTTGGACATCGATCAGGTGCTCTCTGTGAGGGCGGGGACGGCATAGACGCGCAGGAAGTCCCGGGGATCGCCGTCGTGGGGGAGAACGATCATCGAGGAGATGATCCGGAACAGGAATTCCACCGCGCCCTCCACCGTGATGTCCGCGCGCAGCAGACCCTCCCGCTGGGCCGCCGCGAAGTACGGCCGGACGCGGTCGGCGCACAGGCGCAGGACGCTCTCGGCGGCCCCGGCGACGGCCGTCTGGGTGTGCCCGGCGGCCTCGGGGGTCAGGAGGGCGGCCACCCGCGGCTCGCCGCGCACGAACGCGACCGCGTCCACCACGCCCTCGACGATGCCGTCGGACACCGAGCGCTGCGTGCCGAGCCGGGCGGCCAGCCGGTCGAGGAAACGACGCAGGTCGCGGAGGAGAACCTCGAGGATCACCTCGTCCCGCCCACCGGCGAAGCTGCGGTAGACGGTCGCCCGGGACAGGCCTGCCGCCGCCGCGATGTCCTCGACGGTCGTCTTGGCGACGCCGTAACGCGCGAAACAGCGCTCGGCGGCGTCCACGATCCGCTCCCGGACGTCGGTGGTGGCCTGCGGCATGCCTGGCAGGGTACCGGTCCCACCAGGAGGGAATGTGAACACAGAACCCGCGTAGCGCCGAAGCACGGACACGCTGCGCGGCGAGCCCCATGACGGCGGCTGAGGTGTGAGGATGCCGACATGAAGATCGCTGACGCGACCGCCCTCGTCACCGGGGCGACCGGAGGCATCGGCCGGGCCATCGCGCGCGAGTTGGCGGCGCACGGCGCGTCGCTGGTGCTCACCGGCCGCCGCGCCGACGTGCTGGAACCCCTCGCCGCCGAACTCGGCGCGAGAGCCGTCGTCGCCGACCTCTCCGACCGGGACGGGGCCGTACGCCTCATGGAGCAGGCCGGTCCGGTCGACATCCTCGTCGCCAACGCCGGGCTGCCCGCGAGCGGGCCCCTCACCGACTTCACGCTCGAGGAGATCGACCGGGCTGTCAACGTCAACCTGCGCGTGCCGGTCGTCATGGCCCGTCTGGCCGCCGAGCGGATGACCTCACGTGGGCGCGGCCACCTGGTCTTCGTGTCCTCGATCGGGGGCAAGGTCGCGGCGGGCGGCACCGCGCTGTACAACGCGACCAAGTTCGGGCTGCGCGGTCTCGCCCTCGGGCTCCGCGAGGACCTGCGGCCGTACGGTGTCGGTGTGTCGGCGATCTATCCGGGGTTCATCCGAGACGCCGGGATGTTCGCCGACTCCGGGGTGAGCCTGCCGCCGGGCCTCGGCACGAACACGCCCGGCGACGTCGCCCGCGCGGTGACCCGCGCCATCGAGCGGGACCGCGCGGAGGTCGACGTCGCCCCGCTGCCGGTCCGCTTCGGAGTGGTGCTGGGCGGCCTGGCTCCGGGCCTGTTCGCCCGCCTTCAGCGGCGGGGCGGCGCGGACCGGCTCACCCGGGCCCTCGCCGAGGGCCAGCGCGACAAGCGCTGACGAGGGAATCAGTCGAGCTCGTAGTCGAGCGCGTAGGAGTGCCCGCCGTCCTCGGTGACGATGATCTGGCCTTCGCCCCTGATCCCCTGGAGGTCGCCGGCGCCGCTCGTCTCAACGATCTTCCAGGTCAGCCAGGGCCTGCCGCGCTCGGCGCCCGCGTTGTGCTGGAGGAGGAACGCGCCCCTGCGGCCGTCGAGCGTGCCCTCGAACCGCTCGATCCCCACGTACGCGGCCGGCCCGGCCTCGGTGCCGACGGTGGTCAGCTCGGCGGTGCTGGTGCCGGTGAGGCCGCCGCTGAACGTCTTCTCCACGTGCACCCGCGTGCACGTGACCCCGTCACGCTCGTCATAGGGCTTCTCGGCGTCCCACACGTCGAGGACGAACGTGCCTTCTGCTCGCTTGCTCATGGGATGAGCATCGCGGCGAAGGCTGCCATCTTCTGTCAGGTACTCAGAAGAGCGTGCCGTCCCGTTCGATGCCGCGCAGCGCGTCGTAGTCGAGGGTGACGCAGTCGATGCCACGGTCCGCCGCGAGCACCCGCGCCTGCGGCTTGATCTCCTGTGCCGCGAAGATCCCGCGGACCGGCGCGATGAGCGGATCGCGGTTCAGGAGCTCCAGGTAGCGGGTGAGCTGCTCGACGCCGTCGATCTCGCCACGCCGCTTGATCTCGACGGCCACCGTCGCGCTCTTGTCGTCGCGGCACAGGATGTCGACGGGCCCGATCGCCGTGGGGTACTCCCGGCGGATCAGCTTCCACCCCTCGCCCAGCGTCGTGATGTGCTCGGCCAGCAGCTCCTGCAGGTGGGCCTCCACGCCGTCCTTCTGCAGGCCCGGGTCGATGCCCAGCTCGTGGCTGGAGTCGTGCAGGATCTCCTCGATCGTCAGGATCAGCTGCTCACCGGACTTGCCGTGCGTGACGGTCCACCGGCCCTCTTCCTCCTTGAGGGTGCACGGCGGGTTCATCCAGTTCAGCGGCTTGTACGCGCGGTCGTCCGCGTGGATGGAGACGCTGCCGTCGGCCTTCATCAGGATGAGCCGTGGAGCCATGGGCAGGTGGGCGGTGAGCTTGCCGGCGTAGTCGACACTGCACCGGGCGATGACAAGGCGCACGGTCGCCCACCTTAGTCGCAGCGCGTACGTGGCCGCGCGCGTTCGCCGGCCTTGGCCGCGGGGCGTACGCGTCCGCGTGGGTTCGCCCGCCTTGGCCGCAGTGCGTACGCGGCCGCGCGTCCGGGCGCCTCAGAGCGGCTGGACGATGGACCCGATCTCCTTGCCCTCGACCGCGTACTTGACGGCGTTCGGATCGGCGGCGCCGACGACGTGGATCGTCTTGCCGTGGTCGCGGGCGAGCGTCAGCGCGCTCGCGTCCATGATGCGGAGGTTCCGCCGGAGCGCCTCGGACGCGGTGACGGACGGCAGGAAGCGAGCGTCGGAGTGCCGGCGCGGGTCCTTCTCGTAGATGCCGTCGACGCCGTGCTTGGCCATGACGATCACATCGGCCATGGTGTCGATGGCCGCGTGGACGGCGGGGACGTCGGTCGAGAACCCCGACACGCCCATCCCGCCGGCCAGGATCACGACCTCGTTCCTGGCGAGCACGGAGCGCACCTCCTCGCGGTGGTAGAGGTTGCCGCTGCCGCTGGCGGGCCCGCGGGCGAAGATGTGCGCGGGAACGCCCATCGTGTCGAGCATGCCGTCGAGGAGCAGCGCGTTGACCGCGGTGGCGGCCATGCCGACGGCGTCGGCCTGCGGGCGGTCCAGGTGCCATCGGGTGGCCTGGGCTCCGCGATAGATGTTGCCGCCGCCGACGATGAGGGTGACGACCACTCCCATGGCGCGGATGGCGGCGACCGACTGGGCCACCTCTCCCATCCGCTCGGGGTCGAGGGGAGCGTCGCGGGAACCGAGTGATTCGCCGCTGACCTTCAGGACGAGACGCCGGTAGCGGGGTGCGATGGTCACAGCGTGCGCTCCTTCTCCGCCCAGAGCGACTGGGCGGTCTTCCAGACCAGGTCGTAGGGGTCCTGGTCGTCCGGGTTCTCGTGACGGACGCGGAAGACGCCCGTGATGGCGACCAGCCGGTGTGAGCCGCCGACGGCGAAGTCGAGAAGAGCGGGACGGTCGAGCCCGTAGGACTCGAGGTCTTCCAGCTCCACGCCGTGGACGACCATCGCCGCCGGTTCGACCAGGCCGCTGGCCAGGCATCTCAGCCCGAAGTCCAGGTCGCCGACCTGGACGTACTGGAACGGCCGGAGCTTCCACCAGCCGGGGAAGCTGCGATTGAGGAAGTCCCACACGACGCCGCCGCGGGGGGTCATGAAGGTCATGCCGTCCTCGACGAGCTCACGGACGGTGACCGGCTCCCGCGGTTTCCGGTCACCGGCACAGAGCAGTTTGAACCGGTCGATCCGGAGGACGAGGACCTCGACCCGCTCGTTCCACTGGGCGATCGACCCGACCCGTGGGTTCTGTTCGGACGACATCATCGCCGAGGAGAGGCAGACGCCGATGTGCCGGTCGGGGCCGTTCTCGGGAAAGGTGAGATCGACATCGGCGGTGCGCCGGCTCTCCGGGACGATGTTGAAGCCGGAGGCGACTCCCAGCCCATCGCTGAGGTCCCGTAAATAGGACAGGCAGTTCGAGGTGCACAGAATGGGAATCCGCCGGCTGACGGTCGTGGCGGCGTCGATCGCCGCCCGGGTCATCTCCGATATCGCCTCAAGACGATTGACGAACGCCTCACCCGCCCTGGTGAGCCGATAGGTCTTACGCCCGAACTCCCGGTCGAGGATATGGACCTGCTGCGTGTCCCAGAACGCCTGGTCGAGTCGCTGAAGCTGCTGGGACACGGTCCGTTCGTCCCTGCCGAACCGACTGGCGATCTCCTTGAACGACCGGTCGTACCGGAATGACCGCAGCCATTCGATCACTTCGTAGCTGAGGGCCGCCAAGATCGGGTCGAGCGTGGATTCCGGCATGACGAGGTCTCCCGGGGGGTCAGGGGCGGTTGCGACGGAAGAAGAAGAAGGCCGCGACGGGGCCGGCCGAGGCGCTCAGCGCCGTGATGGCGCCCTCGACGAGGCTCGCGTCGAACCTGCCGAGCAGCCCTCCGATCACGACGAGGAGGAGGGTCGCGGAGGACGAGGTCGAGAGGATGATCGCGAGCAGATGGCGCGTCTTCGCGTCGATGTCGGGTTCGCGCGTCACCGACCCGTTCTGCGGAAGATCGGAGATCAAGTAATGCGGGCGATCGTTGCGCGGAATTCTCGGCTCTTCGGCCGGGTCCGGCTCTTCGATCGGGTGAGGTACGTTACACGACATCTTCGACGCTCCCCTCGGCAGCGCATGTCGTGTCATCATGGGGTATTCACCAGGCCTTCGCAACCACATCACCTGCGGTAATGGCATGCATGGCAGCGAAACTTGCGGCGAACGTGCCGCAGGGAACGTCACTGTTACCGTGATCTGTGGTATTCAGCATTGTGCGCTCGACACCATTCCCGTACGGTTGACTCATGATCACGCCATTGGAACGGACCAAAAGCCGCGAAGGCGAAGATCGCGACTTTTCCGCGCATACCGGCCGGCCAAGAAATCGTGTGAGCATCTCGTTGACCGGAGAGGCCATGGCCGCCGCCGAGGCGCTCGCCGAGGAGCACGGGATCACCGAAGGCGAGGCCGTGCGCCGGGCGCTCGCCGTGTTCAAGTTCCTGAGCGACGAGACGGCGCGCGGCACCGTCTTCCGCATGCAGCTGGCGAACGGAGAGTCCGAGCGCCTCCGCATCCTCTTCGCCTGACGCGCCTCGACGGCGGCGTCGGGCCCGAGCGGACCCCGAAGGGGTGACCGCTCCTCAGCGGCCGTCGGGCCCCGACGTCTCGGTGAGCGACCGGACGCGGCGCCGCAAAAAGTTGCGCTCGACCGCGTTCCCCGTGCGCGCGATCGCCGCCTCGTACGCCGCCTCCGCCTCGCCCGTACGGCCCAGACGGCGCAGCAGGTCGGCCCGCACGGCGTGGTACACGTGATGCCGGTCGAGGTCCAGGCCGTCGACGAGTGCGAGCGCCGCCTCGGGCCCCGCGACCTCGGCCACGGCGACGGCGCGGTTGAGCGCCACGACCGGGCTCGGGGCGAGCACGAGGTGCAGGTCGTACAGCCGCAGGATCTGCCCCCAGTCCGTGGCGGCGGCGTCCGGCGCGTCACCGTGCACCGCGTTGATCGCGGCCTGGATCTGGTACGGCCCCGGCCGGTCGCGCCGCAGACACCGGCGAACGAGGTCCTGCCCCTCGGCGATCAGGTCGCGGTCCCACCGGCTCCGGTCCTGCTCGGGCAGCGGGACGAGGGAGCCGTCCGGCGCGGTACGGGACGCCCGGCGCGACTTCTGCAACAGCATCAGCGCGAGCAGACCGGCGACCTCGGGCTCGTCGGGCATCAGCTCGGCCAGGAGCCGCCCGAGCCGGATCGCCTCCCCGCACAGCTCCTCCCGGACCAGCCGATCCCCGGAGCCGGCGACGTAGCCCTCGTTGAAGATCAGGTAGACGACGGTCAGCACGGCCCGCAGCCGGTCCGGCAGGTCCGCCTCGTCCGGGATCCGAAACGGGATCCCCGCGTCACGGATCTTCCCCTTGGCGCGGACGAGCCGCTGCGCCATCGTCGGCTCGGGCACCAGGAAGGCGCGGGCGATCTCCGCGGTGGTCAGCCCGCCCAGGAGCCGGAGCGTCAGCGCCACCCGCGCGGCGGGCGCCAGCGCCGGGTGACAGCAGGTGAACATCAGACGGAGCCGGTCGTCGCGCACCGGGCCCTCCTCGGGCGGTTCGTCTGCGGCGTACAGCAGGGCGGCCTGGGCGTGCCGGTCCGCGCGCGAGGCCTCGCGCCGCAACCGGTCGATCGCCCGGTTGCGCGCGGTCGTGATGATCCATCCCGCCGGGCTCGGCGGTGTTCCGGCGGCCGGCCAGCGCCGCAGCGCCTCGGCGAAGGCGTCCTGGACCGCCTCCTCCGCGACGCCGATGTCGCCGAAGACGCGGACCAGGACGGCCACCGCGCGGCCGTACTGCTCGCGGAAGACCCGCTCGACCTGCGCGGCGGCGGACGACGCGGACACGTCAGTCGTCATCCACCATGGGACGCACCTCCACGGGCAGCGTGGTGATGCGGGTGAATCCCTCGGCCCTCTCCAGCGCGGCGTCCAGATCGGCCACCCTGATGATCGTGAAGCCGCCGATGTGCTCCTTGCCCTCGGTGTACGGGCCGTCGGTGACGAGCGCCTCGTCGTCCTGGCGCCGTACGACGGTGGCCGTGCTCGCCGGGTGCAGCCTCCCCGTGAAGACCCACTCGCCGGCGTCCTTGAGAGCCTGGCACCAGGCCAGGACCTCCTTGTTGATCCTCTCGAGTTCCACGGAGGGCGGCGGAGGCGTGTCCGGCTGGTAGACGCTGAGCATGTACTGCCTCATCGGCGGTCCTCTCCCGGGCCCCGGCGCTCTGCCGGGTCTCACCCCCTACACGAACGGAACTCCGCCCGATCGACGCCATCGGGAGGAATCCACGGTTCTCAGTTCCTTCTCATCCAATCTTCATGCGCCACGGCCACCGACGCTCCACACTGAGGTCTCGACTTATCGTCATGAACGCTGTCAACCCGAGTAGGGGAGCGTATGACCGACCACGAAGGCAAGGAGCAGTCCCCGGAGAGTGGAGCCGTCGGACGCCGGGCGGCACTCACCGCTCTGGGCGGTGCGGGTCTCGGCGCCGCCGGGGTCGTCGCGCTGGGCCGCGCGGCGGCCGGCGCCTCCACCACCCGTACGCCCGGCGGCCCGAGCCCGGCGTGCGTGCTGGCGCCGGAGATGATCGAAGGCCCCTACTACCTCGACTACGAACTCTTCCGCCGCGACATCACCGAGCACAAGGACGGCGTGCCCCTCATCATGCGCGCCACCGTCGTCGACGCGGCCACCTGCGCGCCCCTCCCGAAGGCCGCCCTGGACGTCTGGCACTGCGACGCGCTCGGCGAGTACTCCGGCTACACGGCGATGGGCGTGGGCGGCGCGAACGGCGGCGGCCCGGGCGGGCCACCGCCGACCGGCACGCCGACCGCCCCTCCGCCCGGCTCGCCGCCTCCGGGCGGCGGAGGAGGACACGCGGAGCCGACCGACAAGCTCACCTTCCTCCGGGGCGTGCAGCTCACCGACCGGCACGGCGTCGTGGAGTTCCGCACGCTCTACCCCGGCTGGTACATCGGCCGGGCGATCCACATCCACGCCAAGGTCCACCTCGACGGGAAGGTCGTCGGCCGCAGGTACACCGGCGGCCACGTGGCCCACACCGGCCAGTTCTTCTTCGACGAGAACGTCACCGAGCGGATCGCCGAACTCCAGCCGTACGCCGTCAACACCACGCGACGGACGACCCTGGAGGAGGACGGCATCTACCGGAGCGGCGGATCCGCAGGTCTCCTGACCCTCCGCCCGCTGCGCAACGGGCCGGTCGCACACGGCCTGCTCGCCACCATCGTCGTCGGCGTCAACCCCGACGCCACCCCGTGAACTCCCGGGCGACCCGCCTCACCAGGTGCCCCCGGCGGGTCGCCCGGTCGGCCGGTCAGTCCGTGACCGGGTAGGGGCTCCTCATCACGCCGAAGTAGCCCTCGGGCGCCCCTTCCAGGTGCGCCGGCGCTTCGTCCATGAAGGCGCGCAGCAGCGGGGTCGCGTTGTGCCGGTCGAGGTCCTCCTGCGTACGCCAGACCTCGTACAGGAAGAACCGGCCGTCCTCCTGCTCGTGAAGGTGGTACTGAAGGCTGCCCTCGTGTCCTCGGGACGGCTCGACGAGGGCCAGCAGCAACCGCCGGAGTTCGTCGGCGTGCCCGGGCTTGGGGGTCAGGAATCCGTAGAGCGAAACGGGGGCTTGCGCCGTCGATGTCGTCGTCATGCGCCCAACGTTAGAATCTCAGATCGATGTGAGGTTCAAGCCGTTCTGTTATGAGGTGCGTCACATGAAGATCGGGGAGCTGTCCCGCGAGACGGGTGTGGCCATCCACCTTCTCCGCTACTACGAGGCGCAGGGTCTGCTCACCTCCCATCGCAGCGCGGGCGGTCACCGCCAGTACGGTTCCGAGGCCCCCGCCACCGTCGCCCGCATCCGCACTCTTCTGGCCGCCGGGCTCCCCACCAGGGTCATCCGCGAGCTCATGCCGTGTTTCGTCGGTGACGGCACCGAACTCCAGGCGTGCGTTCTCGACCACCTCCGAACCCAACTGGCCGAACTGGACTCCCGCCTCGCCGACCTGACCCATGCCCGCACCGCGCTCGGCGACCTCCTCGAAGCCTCCACCCGCGCACTCGCCCGCGCCTGAACCGGCTCTTCAAGCAGCGCGACGCGGTGGGCAGCGTGATCCGGTGACCGAGCGGCGATACCGATATGTCGGTCCCGCCGACCTCCTCTCGGCGGTCAAGCCGGGCGAGGAGGGACACGCGATCGGTTCTCCCGGCGACCTCATTCGCTGGTTCACCGGCCGAGACGCCGCCGAACTCGCTGAGCCCTTTACCTATGTCGTCGACCTGACCGGCACGCTGCGGCTGGCACCCCGGCGAAGCGAGCACGTGGCGTGCGCGGGCGGAGCGCCCGTTCTGGGCGCCGGCGAGCTCACCTTCCGCCACGAGCGGGGACGCTGGATCGTGTACGAGATCAGCAACCAGTCGACCGGCTACTGCCCGGACGTCACGACCTGGCCCGCGGTTCGCGACGCCCTCGACCGCGCCGGCCTCGCGCACCCGGGCGACTTCACCCATCCGGTCGTCTTCCGCCGCTGCCCGGCCTGCGACGAGCGGAACGTCGTCCGAGACGACGACTACCACTGCGTCTTCTGCGACACGGAGCTCCCCGCCGCCTGGAACGTCGACCCGCGAGCCTGACCTGCGAACGTCAAGGAAGGCGGCGAGATCGCCGCAGGAAGGGCCGGAATCGCCCCGAACGGCATAATCGGGAATCGCGAGGGAGGGGGCCGTGTCCTGGAGCGTCTACTGGGAGGAGACGAATTCTTCTCCCCGTAGACGGCGCGAGAAGAGCAGGCCCTGGGGGCGAGGGTCATTCATCGAGCCACGGTCGACGGTCAAGCCGCCTCCGCCGGCCGCCTCCCGCGCCGACCCGAGCGAAACGCTCGGTGAAGCATCGCAGAGATATGACGCACCAGGGCAAAGTGCGGCTGGGGGAGCGCTTCGTCGAGCATTCGTACGCCGTCGAAACCGGCGGCGTTCGACCCGGCAATCTCGGCGACAACGTGACCACCGGACGTGAGTTCGCAGTGATCACTGGCGGATGCTGCCGATAGCACGCAGTATTCGCAAGGGATCACGAGGATCCGCCCGGGAGGTCTCCTACCGCCGGACCGGGCCGGAACTGAGGGCGGCGACCTGGACACACTCGCCACCTTGGCTTCCGCTGTGGCTACTCGTACGCCACAGCGCGGTCACCTGTACGCACGTACCGCCTTGATCCGCGCTGTAACTGCTCGTCCGCCACGATGGATCAGGTGGATAGAAGGTCGTCATAGCTCCGACAATAGTCCCGCGATCAGCTTCTGAGACTCCCGTTCAGAGAGTGCGGTGGCTCGAAGCCGATCGAAGGCCGTGCCGTAGGCCTGGATATCTGACTGCTCCTCGCGGTAGGACATTACGGTCAACGAGTCGACCGTAACGATTCGCAGGTCACCGCGGTCTCCGATGTCCAAGATTTCGAACGCTCCAGAAACTCCTCGGTGCGTGCCCGTGGTGAAAGGGATGACCTGAATTCCTACTTGGGGTAGTTCCGAAGCATCGATCAGATGCTGTAGCTGGGCGCGCATGGTCTTTGTCCCGCCGATTCGCCGCCGCAACGCGGCTTCGTCAAGGACTGTCCACAACGTGGGCGGATCTGAGGCGTGTAGCAGCTTCTGGCGGAGCATGCGCACGGCGACGAGTCGGTCGATGCGCTCCGGGTCGTCGGCGAACTGCCCTCCTTCCATGAGGGCACGGGAGTACGCCTCGGTCTGCAATAGTCCCGGAACCAAGATCAGCTCGAACAGCCCGATGAAGGTGGCGTCGGCTTCGAGGCCGATGAAGTCCATCATCTCGGGGGAGAGGTCGGTGGCGTAGCGCTGCCACCAGCCCTTCTTGCGGCCGTTGCGGCACCAGTCGAACAGGCGGTCCCGTACGGCGGGGTCGGCGACGCCGTACTTGCCGAGGATGTACTCCAAGTCCCGTACCGGGACGTGGTGCAAGCCCTTCTCGATGCGGCTCAGCGAGGAGGGCGAGCGCATCAGGACGCGAGCCGCCTCGTCTAAGGTGAGGCCGGCCGCTTCGCGGTGGTCGCGAAGGGCCATGCCCAGCCTGCGCAGCCGGATCGTCGGCGTGATGGTGGCCATGGCGGCATCTTCGCCGGTCAGCGGCCCTGCCGCCACGGGAACCGGCTATGTGCAAATCGGCTCCTCGCCGTCATCCCCATTCAACGAAGCGTATTGAACGCGTTACCGACTGCGACGATGCTTGCGGCGTTATCAGGCGAGAGGAGTCGTCATGGGGGCGATGATCGTGCTGGGGACGCTGACGCTTCCGGGCAGCGAGCGGTGCGTCGCGTACGCCCGCCGCTTCGTCCGGGACCTGGTGGGGGAGGGCCATCCGGCCGTCGACGACGCCGAGTTGTGCGCCGGCGAGCTGGTGACGAACGCGGTCGTGCACACGAGGTCGGGCGAGGGCGGCCACGTTACGATCGTGGTCGCGCGGGACGGAGACGTGCTGGAGATCCGCGTCGCGGACGACGGCGCGAGCGGAGACCTGCCCCATATGCGGGACGAGGCGTTCGCGGAGAACGGCCGGGGCATCGTCATCGTGGCCGCGCTCGCCGCCGACTGGGGTGTCGAGGCCGAACGCCACGGCACCACGACCTGGTTCCGCCTGCACGGCTGAGCCGATCACGCCCTTCGCTGCCGTGAACCCCACCGGCCGCGTTCCCGCTGATTTCAGCGTGTCCCCCGTTCCCGTACCGAGGAGGTCTCGGATGTCCGTGCAGTCGCAGAACCGGTTCGTCGTGGTCACCGGAGGGCCCGGAGCCGGAAAGACGACGCTCATCGAGCATCTGCGCCGTGAGCGCTTCGCGTGTGCGCCGGAAGGGGGCCGCGCCATCATCCAGGATCAGGCGGCCATCGGGGGTCGGGCGTTGCCGTGGCGCGATCCCGGGCTCTTCGCCGAGTTGATGCTCGGCTGGGACCTGCGTTCCTACCGGCACGCGACGGAGTACGGGGCGACCGGGAACGCGCCGGTCTTCTTCGACCGCGGTGTCGTCGACGTCATCGGCTACCTCCGGCTGATGCGGCTGCCCGTACCGCCGCACCTGCACGCGGCCGCCCAGCGGTTCCGGTACGACCGCCGGGTGTTCGTCGCCCCGCACTGGCCGGAGATCTACCGGCGGGACGACGACCGTCGTCAGTCCCCGGAGGACGCGGAGCGGACCTTCCACGCCTGCGTCGCGGCGTACACCGACTACGGGTACGAACCGGTCCTCCTCCCGCGCGCCGGGGTCGCGGAACGCGCGCGGTTCGTTCTCGACGCCATCGGCTGTGGCGTGCAGGAGGCTCGGTGAACGGCGCTCCGACTCGGCCGTTCGAGCGGCTTCGCCAGGGCTTCGGTATGGGTGGACGGTGCCGGGCGGGGCGGGGCTTGGGAGCGGGCGGGGGCTTTGGGAGACTGCGGGCATGGCTGCTTCGCTGAACAAGGTCGGGGTCGTGGGGCTCGGGACGATGGGGGCCGGGATCGCCGAGGTGCTGGCCCGGAGCGGGCTGGCGGTCGTCGGGGTCGAGGTGGGCGACGAGGCGCTGCGGCGCGGTCGCGGTCATCTGGAGAGGTCCACCGGCCGGGCGGTCAAGCGCGGCAAGCTCTCCGCCGAGGAGCAGCAGGCGATCCTCGGCCGGATCGAGCTGTCCACGTCGTTCGGCGCGCTCGGCGACTGCGACCTGGTCATCGAGGCCGTGCCGGAGCGGCTTGCGCTCAAGCGGCGCGTGTTCGAGCAGCTGGACGAGGTCTGCCGGGCCGACGCCGTCCTCGCCACCAACACCTCGTCCCTGTCGGTCACCGAGATCGCCGTCAGCACGAGCCGGCCGGAGCAGGTCGTCGGGGTGCACTTCTTCAACCCCGCGCCGGTGATGAGGCTCGTCGAGATCATTCACACGGTGCTGACCCGGCCGGAGGCCCTGGCCGTCGTTCAGGGGCTGGTCGAGCGGCTCGGCAAGGTCGGGGTGACGGTCGGCGACCGGGCCGGGTTCATCGCGAACCGCCTGCTGTTCGGGTACCTCAACCAGGCGGCGGCCATGTACGACTCCGGGCACGCGAGCCGTGAGGACATCGACGCGGCGATGAAGGCGACCGGCCTGCCGATGGGGCCGCTGACGCTGATGGACCTCATCGGGCTGGACGTCTCGCTGGAGGTCTGCGAGGCGATCTACCGCGAGACGCGGGACCGGCGGCACGCGCCCGCGCCGATCCTGCGGCAGATGGTGACCGCCGGCCTGCTGGGCCGCAAGACCGGCCGCGGCTTCTACTCCTACGACGAGCCTCCCGCGCCCGCCGCAGCCGCCGAGGCGGCCGTGGCCTCCGCAGCGGCCGAGGCGGCCCGGAACGCCGGGGCGCCGCTGCGGGTCGGGGTCGTCGGGTCGGGGCCGCTGGCCGTCGCCCTCATCGGCGGAGGCCTGCGGGCCGGGGCCGACGTCCGGTTCGTCGCGGGGGACGCGGAGAAGGCCGACGCCGTCCGTACGGCGCTGGAGCAGCCCGCCGAGGGCGGTACGGAGCTGGCGCTGCTCGCCGACTGCGACCTCATCATCGAGGCGGTGGCCGAGGACACGTCGGTGAAGCGGTCGCTGTTCGCCGCGGTCGACGACGTCGCCAAGCCCGGCGCCGTTCTCGCCACGACGACGACCACGGCGCCGGTCATCGAGGTGGCCGCCGCGACCGACCGGCCGCAGGACGTCATCGGGCTGCACCTGCCCGACCCCGCGGGCGAGCTCGCCGAGATCGCCGCGACCGTGGTGACCGCGCCGGAGGTCGCGCGCCGGGCCGCCGAGTACCTCACGGCGCTCGGGAGGCGCCCGGTGCGCTGCCGCGACCGGGCCGGGTACATCGTGGACGCGTTGCGCGTCCCGTACCTCAACGACGCCGTCCGGATGCTGGAAGCGGGCTACGCCGACGCGGACTCCATCGACGCCGCGATGCGGTACGGCTGCGGGTACCCGATCGGGCCGATCGCCGACCTCGACCGGCTCGGCCTCGGTCACGCGGTGGAGGCGCTGCGCGCCCTCTACACCGAGTCCCGCGAGCCGGCGTACGCGCCCGCGCCGCTGCTGGAGGAGCTGTTCACCGCGGGCCGTACGTTCCGCTGAGGGCCGGTTCGTCCGCCTGCGATGCGGTCCCTTTACCCTGAACGCCATGAGTCCGCGCAGAAACCGCCGTGACCGCGACACCGTCCGGGAGACCGGGGCGGGCGCGTTCGGCGGTCCGCAGCGGATCGAGGAGGGGCCCGACGGCGACTGGATCGTACGGCCGGTGGCGGGCGGGACCAAGGCGTACCGCTGCCCGGGCTGCGACCAGGAGATCATGCCGGGCGTCGGGCACCTCGTGGCCTGGCCCGCCGAGGGTGGTGGGCTCGACGACCGGCGGCACTGGCACCGGCCGTGCTGGAACCACCGGCTCAACCGGCTGCCCAACATCCAGCGGTCCCGCCGGGGCCCGCGTTACTGAAGGGATCGAGATGGGGGAGATCCGGGCGAGCACGGTGCTGCCCGCGCGTCGTACGGACATCGAGCTGCGGACCGCCGACGGGCTCACCCTCGTCGGCGAGCTCGCCCTGCCCGAGGACCGGCCGCCCGTCGCCACCCTCATCTGCCTGCACCCGCTGCCGACGCACGGCGGCATGATGGACAGCCACGTGCTGCGCAAGGCGTCGTACCGCCTGCCGGCCCTCGCCGGGCTCGCCGTACTGCGGTTCAACACGCGCGGGACGACCAGTGAGCGGGGGACGAGCGAGGGGGAGTTCGGCGGTGGCGACTCCGAGCGGTACGACGTGGCGGCGGCGCTGGAGTGGGCGGAGTACCACGACCTGCCGCGCGCGTGGCTGCTCGGCTGGTCGTTCGGCACCGAGCTGGCCCTCAAGTGGGGCCGCGACCCGCTCGTGGAGGGCGCGATCCTGCTGTCCCCGCCGCTGCACCGGGCGACCGACGCCGACCTCGACGCGTGGGCGGAGTTCGGCCGGCCGCTGGTCGCGCTCGTTCCCGAACGCGACGACTACCTGCGGCCGCCGGAGGCCCGCGAACGCTTCAAGCGGGTGCCGCAGGCGGAGGTCGTCGGCGTCGACGACGCCAAGCACCTGTGGGTCGGCGAGCCGTACGTCCGGATCGTGCTCAACGAGATCGTCCGCCGCGTCGCGCCGGACGCGTATCCGCTGCCCACCGACGTCGAGTAGAAGGATCCTTCGCAGCGGTATAAGGGTTCGCAATGGTCGTTCACGTTCCCTAAACCTCTGCGACCGAACACGGCCACTCTCTCGGCGGAATCATCCGAAGCGGTGAGGATGAGCTGGGTCCGGGCGTTCGCCGGGGCTGAGCCGGATTCTTCGCTGATGAGGTGATAGCCGTGCAGCTGTACAGCCGTGACGTCGGAGACGGGACACCGCTGGTGCTGCTGCACGCGTTCCCGCTGTCCTCGGCCATGTGGCTCGCGCAGCGAGAGTCGCTGTCCGCGCGGTTCCGGGTGCTCACCCCGGACCTGCGCGGCTTCGGAGGGTCCCCGCTCGGCACCGCCGAGCCGTCGGTCGACGTGATGGCGGACGACGTCGCGGCGCTGCTCGACGCGAAGGGGATCGACCGGGCCGTCGTGGGCGGCCTGTCGATGGGCGGTTACGTCACGCTGGCGTTCTGCCGCCGGCACGCCGACCGCGTCCTCGGCGTGGTGCTCGCCGACACGAAGGCCACGGCCGACACCGAGACGGCGGCGGCCGGGCGGCTGCGCATGGCCGAGCGGCTGGAGGCGGACAAGACCGTCGACGTCCTCCTGGAGGAGTTACTGCCCCGCCTGGTCGGGCCGACGACGATGCGGCAGCGGGCGCTGATCTACGGGCGGGTGCGCGGCCTGGTGCAGTCGGCACCCCCGGCGGCCGCCGCGTGGGCGCAGCGGGCGATGGCGGCCCGCCCGGACGCGCTCGACCTGCTCCGCGAGCTGCCCGTCCCGGCGCTCGTCGTCTACGGGGTGGAGGACGAGATCACGACGGAGGCGGACGCGCGGGCGATGGCCGACGCCCTGCCGAACGCCGAGCTCACCCTGGTGCCCCGATCCGGTCACCTCACCGCGGTCGAACAGCCGCAACTGTTCAACGAGACGGTCGCGGAGTTCGCGGCGGCGCTCGGCCGTACGACCCGCTGACCACCGGCCGACGGCCGTACGACCCGCCCGGTCGCTCGGCGCCGGCGGCCCGCTCAGAGGCTCTCCTGGCGGGGCATGACGACCTCGCGGAGGATCAGCGCGAGCGCGGCCGCGGTGGGAATGGCCAGGAGCGCGCCGATCACGCCGAGGAGCGCGCCGCCGAGCAGGGCCGCGATGATCGTGACGGCCGGCTGGACGTCGACGGACTTCTTCATCACGCGCGGCTGAACCAGGTAGTTCTCGATCTGCTGGTAGATCAGGAAGAAGATCGCGGTGGCGATGCCGGTCCAGAAGCCGGAGAAGAACGCGATCGCCGTGACGAGGACGGCCCCGATCGTCGCTCCGATCAGCGGGATCAGGTCGGTGATGGCCACGAGCATGGCCAGCGCGATCGCGTACGGCACGTTGACGATCAGCAGGTAGATGTAGGACACGATCCCGGCGATGACCGAGATCAGGACGTTCCCGGCGACGTAGCCGCCGATGCGGGAGAGGATCTCGTCGCCCAGCAGCGCGACACGGGCGCGCCGGGAGCGGGGCGCCAGGCGGTACATGAATCCGGTGATGTTCGGCAGCGAGCCGAGGAAGTAGAGCGTGAGGATCAGCACGGTGAACGTGCTGAACACGCCGCTGATCACCACCTGGCCGACGCCGAGGATCCCGTTGGCGGCCTGCTTGCCCAGGTCCTTGCTCTGCAGTGCCGTCTGGGCGCGTTCGAGCAGGTGGTAGCGGTGGTCCCAGTCCTGCAGCTTGGAGTTGTGCTGCAACTGCTCCAGGTAGCCGTGGCCGCTCGTGAGGTTGTTGATGAAGGCGGTGACCTGCTCGGTCATCGGCGGCACGATGGCGAAGCCGAAACCGACGAAGAACCCGACCAGGCAGAGGAAGACGATCAGCACGCCCCAGCGGCGGGAGACCCCGACCCGCGTCAGCGCCTCGACCGCCGGGTTGAGGCCCACGGCGAGGAACAGCGCGACGACGATCAGGATGATCACCTGCCGGGCGTCGGTGACCGCCTTGACCAGCATGTACGCGGCGAGCACTCCGAGCGCGCCGTAGAAGCCGAAGACGAACGGATGATTGCGGGTCAGCGGACGGCCGGGACGGCCGAACGGGAACAGCGCGTCGACGCCCGCCTCACGCTCCCGGGCCTCGATGTCGGTGACCGGGTCGACGGTGGCGACCTCGCCCGTCTTCCGGGGGCTCTCCGTGAGGGTTCCGGCCTCGGCCGTCGGCTTCCGGGGACTTCCTGCGCGGGCTCCGGCCTCGTCCGTCGTCTCCGCGGGAGCTCCGGCCTCGCCCGTCGTCTCCGTGAGGGTTCCGGCCTCACCCGTCGGCTGCCGGGCGCTGTCCGCGAGGGCTCCGGCCTCCTCGCGCGGTTCGCCGTCGTGGGGGGTTTCGGCCGGCACGCACGTCTCCTTGAGCTAGATGCTGACAAGAGCCTAGGGGATCATCTCCCCTAGGCTCTCCGCCATCTCGTGCAGCGGTCCGTGGTGGCGGCCGCCACCACGGACCGGATCGTCGCCCCGCCGCCCGGTCGAGCCGGTCGGCGCGGCCGCGGCTCAGTGCGGCCGTACGGCGGACGAGGTCACTCCTGCCACCAGTCGTCCTCGTCGTCGCTCTTCTTGGCCTCCGCCGGAGCCGGCCTCGGCGCGGCGGGCGCCGGCTTCGGGGCGGGCTTGGGCTCGGCCGGGGCGATCGCGGGCTTCTCCGGCGGCGCGGAGATGGCCTCCTCGGTCGGACCGCCCATCGGCGCGGACACGCCGCCGATGAGCTGACGCAGCTGGTTGAGGTGGCTGGTGATGCTGTCGCGCTGGCGCGTGAGCTCGTCCACCTGGCGCTGGGCCGTGGTGCGCATCCGCTCGGCTTCGCTCTTGGTCTCGCTGAGCAGGTGCTCGGCCTGGGACTTGGCCTCGGAGATGATCTGCTCGGCGTTCTTGCGGGCGTTCGCGACGAGCTGCTTGGCGTGGTTGTCGGCCTCGCGGCGCGTCTGCTCGGCCTGCTGGGTCGCCTTGGTGGCGCGCTGCTCGGCCGACGCGGCGCGCTGCTCGGCCTCGGCCACGAGCTTCTGCGTGGCGCTCTGCGCCGCCGCGTGCCGCTCGGCGTCCTGCCGCTCGGCCTCTTCGCGCCGGGCGGCCAGCTGGATCTCGAACTCCGCCTCGGCCTGGGCTCGCTGGGCCTCGCTCTCCTCCAGGATGCGGTTGGCCTGCGCCCGCATCTCGTCGGCCTGGCGCTTGGCGGTGGTGAGGATCTCGTCGCGCTCGCGCTTGGTGGACGCCCGCAGCTGCGCGACCTCGCGCTCGGTCGTGGTCCGGAGCTTGGCGATCTCCCGCTCGGCGCTGGCGCGCTTCTCGGCGACCTCGTGGTCGGCGGTGGCGCGCAGCTTCGCGACCTCGCGCTCGGTGGTGGAGGTCAGCTCGTCGGCGTGCCGGCGGGCCGCCGTGCGCACCTCCTCGGCCTCCCGCTCGGCGGCGTTGCGCATGTCGTCGCCCTCGCGCTTGGCGGTGGCGCGGACATCGGCCGCCTCGCTCTCCGCGGCGGCGCGCAACTCCGCGGCGTCGACCTTGGCCGCAGCCTTGATCTCGTTGGCCTCCGTGCGGGCGGCCTGTACGAGCTCGGTCGCCTGCTCCTCCGCGAGGCGCAGCAGCTGCTCGATGCGCGCGCCGAGGCCGGAATAGGTGGGGCGCTCCTGCTCCTGAAGCTGACGATGTGCGTCGGAGAGCTCCCGTTGCAGCGCCTGGGTCTGCTCGCGGCTTTGGCGGACCTCGGCGTCGAGCTGCTTGATGTGCTCTTCGACCTGGTGCCGGTCGTAGCCGCGCAGCACCACGTCGAACTCACGTGGGGGCGTGCTGTCTTCGAAGAAGTTGCTGAGCTGGGCGTCGATGTCGGACTGCATGAGGCTCAATCCTGCTGTGACGAGACGGCTACAAGTGGTGGAGGTACCAGACGATGGCCGCGCGAGTACTGCGTGTTACGGGGTACGGCACGGGCGCTACCACTTTCCGGCGACAGCAGAGTACTCCCGACACTGCCGTGTTGGGGGCTCAACTTTACGACCTGGGCACTTTGTCGCGATTGTCAGAGCCCATGTGGCGATCAGGTAAGGAACCCGGTTCGCACAGGGTGTTGATGAGTCAGTGTTCGCGCGGCTTCGCCTGAACCAGTTCCGTCAGAACGCCGCCGACGTCCTTGGGGTGCAGGAACGCGATCGAGGCGCCCATCGAGCCGTGCCGCGGCCGCTCGTCCAGCAGGCGCACGCCCTTGCCTCCGATGCTCTCGAGGGCGGCCACCACGTCGTCGACTCCGTATCCGATGTGGTGCACGCCTTCTCCCCGTTTCGCCAGGAACTTCCCCACCGGCGTATCGGGGTGCAGCGGCTCCAGCAGCTGCACGTACGAGGCGCCCGCGGGCCCGTCCGCGACGTGGAGCATCGCCTCCCTCACCCCCTGCTGCTCATTGACCTCCCGCGACGCCACGACCAGACCGAACGTGCTCTCGTAGAAACCGATCTTCTCCTCAAGATCATGGCATGCGATGCCGACGTGATCGATTCGGGTGAGCATGGCGGTGGCCTCCCTGGAAAGTCGCGGCTGTCTAGTGGGTATGTTGGCAAACGTCGCCCCCACCATTCGTCGGAGGTCTCGATCCATGGCCGGTTCCGTCATCGTCGCCGGAGCTCGGACGCCCATCGGGCGCCTGCTCGGCTCTCTCAAGGACTTCGCAGCGGTGGACCTCGGCGGGATCGCCATCCGCGCCGCCCTGGAGCGCGCCGGCCTGACCGGCGACCAGGTCGACTACGTGATCATGGGCCACGTGCTGCAGGCGGGGGCGGGGCAGATCCCGTCCCGCCAGGCCGCCGTCAAGGCCGGCATCCCGATGAACGTCCCCTCGCTGACGATCAACAAGGTCTGCCTCTCCGGACTGGACGCCATCGCCCTCGCCGACCAGCTGATCCGCGCCGGCGAGTTCGACGTCGTGGTGGCGGGCGGCATGGAGTCGATGACGAACGCCCCTCACCTGCTGCCGAAGGCGCGCCAGGGCTATAAGTACGGCTCGATCGAGGTGCTCGACGCCACCGCCCACGATGGTCTCACCGATGCCTTCGACGGCGTCTCGATGGGCGAGTCGACCGAGCGGTACAACGCCAAGCTCGGCATCTCGCGCGAGGAGCAGGACGAGTTCGCCGCCCGTTCGCACCAGCGGGCCGCCGACGCGATCAAGAACCAGCTCTTCGACGACGAGATCGTCCCGGTCGAGATCCCGCAGCGCCCGGGGGCGGCGGGGCGTAGCCAAGGGGGTGGAAAGCCGGGCGAGCCGGTCGTGTTCTCGGCCGACGAGGGCGTGCGTCCCGACACGACCGCCGAGTCGCTGGGTCGCCTGCGGCCCGCGTTCAGCAAGGACGGCACGATCACCGCGGGCTCGTCCTCGCAGATCTCCGACGGCGCCTGCGCGGTCGTCGTCATGTCCAAGGCCAAGGCGGAGGAGCTCGGGCTGACCTGGCTCGCCGAGATCGGCGCGCACGGCAACGTCGCCGGCCCGGACAACTCGCTGCAGTCCCAGCCGTCCAACGCCATCAAGCACGCCCTGGGCAAGCAGGGGCTGACCGTCGACGACCTGGACCTCATCGAGATCAACGAGGCGTTCGCGTCGGTGGGCGTCCAGTCGATGCGCGACCTCGGCGTCGACGCGAGCAAGGTGAACGTCAACGGCGGCGCCATCGCCCTCGGGCACCCGATCGGCATGTCCGGCGCGCGGATCGTCCTGCACCTGGCGTACGAGCTGCGCCGCCGGGGCGGCGGCATCGGCGCGGCGGGGCTGTGCGGGGGCGGCGGCCAGGGCGACGCCCTGATCCTGAAGGTCTGAGGACCCGGGGTGGCACGGCACGTCGACGTCGAGGATCTGGTCGAACGGGCGAGGAAGGGACAGCCGCGCGCGCTGGCGCGGCTGATCTCCCTCGTCGAGAACGCCTCGCCGCAGCTGCGGCCCATCATGGCCGCGCTGAACCCGCTCGCCGGCCGGGCGCGCGTCATCGGCCTGACCGGCGCGCCGGGCGTCGGGAAGTCCACGTCCACCGGCGCGCTGGTCAGGGCGTTCCGCGACCGGGGGATGCGCGTCGGCGTGCTGGCGGTGGACCCGTCCTCACCGTTCACCGGCGGGGCGCTGCTCGGCGACCGGGTGCGCATGCAGGACCACGCGAGCGATTCGGGCGTCTTCATCCGCTCGATGGCCAGCCGCGGCCACCTGGGCGGCCTGTCGTGGGCCGCCCCGCAGGCCATCCGCGTGCTCGACGCGGCCGGCTGTGACGTCGTGCTGGTCGAGACGGTCGGGGTCGGCCAGGCCGAGGTGGAGATCGCCTCGCTGGCGGACTCGACGATCGTGCTGGTCTCGCCGGGCATGGGCGACTCGATCCAGGCCGCGAAGGCGGGGATCCTGGAGATCGCGGACGTCTTCGTCGTCAACAAGGCCGACCGGGACGGCGCCCAGCAGACGGTACGCGACCTGCGCAACATGATCGCGCTCGCCGGCGACGCCGGCTGGAAGCCGCCGATCGTGCCGACCGTCGCGGTCAAGGGCGAGGGCGTCGACGACGTCATCCGGCGGCTCGACGAGCACCACGCCTGGATGGAGGAGTCCGGCGAGCTCCGCCGGCGCCGGCTGGCGCGGGTCCGCGACGAGGTCGAGGCCATCGCCGTCACCGCGCTCCGCGAGCGGATGGGCGACCTGCACGGCCACCAGCGCCTCGACGTCCTCGCAGCCAAGGTCCTGTCCGGCGACTGCGACCCCTACTCCGCCGCCGACGAACTCATCGCCGGCCTCACCGGCGACTGAACGCGTACATTCGGTGACCTCGGCATCCGTGGAGGCGCTGAATGACGAAGATTCTCGTAGACGTGGACGACGACGCGCTCGCCGCGGCGGCGGAGGTCCTGGGCACCAGGACGAAGCGCGACACGGTGAACACCGCCCTCAGAGATACGGTCGCGATCTTGCGCAATGCTCGTGAGGTCGGCGTTCCGTGTCACCCCGCGGAGCGCCAGGACGAGGGGGCGTAGCCGTCCTCGGGGACCTGGTCGGGGGCGGCGGAGGTGTGTTCCGGGCGGGGTGGGCGGCGGTGGCCGAACTCCAGGGTCAGCAGGGCCGCCCCGACGGTCAGCAGGCTCGTCCACGACGGGAACGCCACGGCCCGCCGTACGTAGCGCGGCCGGAACTTCCGGTTGAACAGGTACAGCGACTCGACCTTGATGAACCGGTCGAGCAGGTGGATCAGGCGGTAGCCGCCCTGCTCCAGCGGCCCGCGCTCCGCGGTGTCGAACAGCTCGCGGAACGCCGCGAAGTTGAGGGAGACCTCTTCGATGCCGCGCTCGCGGGCGTACTCCATGACGTCGACGATCATCCGCTCGTTCAGGCCGTTCGGGGCGCCGGGGAGGCGGCGCATCGCGTCGAGGGAGATCCGCCGTCCGCAGGCGCTGGGCAGGTACCGCTGGAAGCCGATCGGCGCCCCGTCGGCGTCCCGGGCGACCACGACGACCGAGGAGGCGTGCCGCCCGGTCAGCAGGTCGTCCATGTTCATGGAGAAGCCGCGCTCCTCGGCGCCGTCCATGGCCTCGGCGGCCACGCTCTGGAGCCGCGTCCGCTCGTCGGAGGTCAGGTCGCCTTCGCGGACGACCTGCGCGGTCACGCCCGCGTTGCGGGTGCGCTGCACCGCCTGCCGTACGTTGCGCATGCTCCGGCCGCTCAGCCCGAACTCCTTCGGCGATAGCAGCACCTCGTCGCCGATCTCGATCGAGCGCAGGCCGTACGGGCGCCACAGGTCGAGCAGGTCGGCGCGGGCCCCGAGGACGGCCATCCGCCACCCGGAGCGCTCCGCCAGCGCGGCGAACTCGGCGACCGCGGCCGGGTAGGAGCGCGGGTCGCCGGCGGGGTCGCCGCCCGCGACCGCGACGCCGAACAGCACGCGGTATCCGATGACGGCCCGCCGGTCGGGGCTGAAGACGTAGGACTTGTCGCTGCGCAGCACGAACGGGGCGAGGGTGTCGGAGCCCTGGTCGTCGACCAGGCGCGCCGCCTCCGCGCGTTCCCGGTCACTGCCCGGCGGGGGCGGGGGCGCGGGCGTGAGCATCATGACCAGCATGGCGAGCAGCCCGCCGCCGCCGATGACGCCCAGGCTCGCCTCGAACCAGTGGTCGGCCGAGCCGCTGAAGTGGACCGGGCCGGGGCCGGACGCGGTGAGGCCGGAGAGGATTTCCCGTCCGGCGTCGGCCGGGGTCGGGTCGGGCGTCATCTGGTGCCACTGCAGGATCATCACCGCCAGGCCGTACGAGATCGCGAGCCCGTAGGTGATGAGGCCGGCGCGGACGGCGGTGCGCACCCGGCTCGGCGAGGTCGTGAACTCCCCGCGATACCGGACGAACGCGGCGAGGGCGACGGTGAGGAGGGCCAGGCGGCCGAGCTGCCAGGACTCCAGCGCGTCGAGGGCCGACAGGCCGGTGAGCAGGAGGATGACGTAGTACGCGACCCGGCGGCGCAGGAGAACGCCCCGCGCGGTCGCCAGGAGGATCAGCGCGAGCAGGAGCTCCTGGCCGTTCGGGAAGAGTTCCCCGATGACGAGGTGCGCCGGGCGCTCGGGGCTCGAGCCGCCGACGGCGGGGAGCGCGACGGCGACCGCGGCCGCCGCGATGGGCAGCGCGAGCGGCCAGGTCGGTCGCCGATGGGAGCCGGACGCGCGGTGGAGAGCTGACACGCCTGCCACGGACACAAAGATCACCCCGGTTTATCCGTAACGGGCCGTTTGGTAGTGCTATTCCCCGCGGACCGTCTCGGTAAGATTACGGTGATGTGGCATAGGTCACCGTAACGGTTTTGAAGCCCAAACCGCGCAGAAGGTTCGTGATCATCTGCTTGGTGTTCGTGTCGGCGCGTTCGGCCAGGCCACTGTCCTTTGCGGCATCCTGGATCTTCTGGCCGGCGAGCACGTAGAGCTGCTGCTGTTGATTCGGGTTCGAGCTGAAGAACTGCCCGATTCGGTCGAACAGTCCGCGCTGTTGCGCGAAGACATAACTGCGTTTCGGATCGAGGTTGGTCTTCTCGAGCCTGGCGTGCGGTAGCCGGATCGTCACCGACGTGCGGTCCTTGTCCGTCGTGACGGCTCCATTGCTCAGGCCGGAGAAGTCGACGTAGGCGTCGACGCTCCCGCTGCCCACGAACAGCGTCCGCTGGCCCCGGACCGCGCCGGGCAGGAAGCGCGCGTCCTTCTCCAGGTCCACGATGACCTGAAAGTCGCCGGTCGCGGCCTCGTACCGCGAGAGGTTCTGGATGGACCGCAGCACGGCGGGACCGCTGCGGTCCTTCGTCTTCTCACCGAACGGGTCAAGCCAGTGCGGAAGCGCGTTGACCGCCTGCAGGACGGCGTACGCCAGCGCCAGGAGCACGACGATGAGCGCGATCCAGCGAAGGCCCGGCCGCCGGCGCGGCCGCCGGGATGCGGGGTCGTCTTCGGGGGCTTCCGGTCGCACCATTCTCGTCTCACTCACCTCTAGGGGGCTCGGCTAAGACCGGAATTACCCCCGAAGAGGCTCACTCATCCCACGAAAGGGGGTGACCTGGTCGTACGGTCGAAATCGTTATCCAGCGGTCTCGGCGTGCGGGGACACGGCCGCCTGCTCGACCTCCATCAGCGACTCGCCGCGCCGGCGCGCCTCGAACGCCTCCTTGCCGCCACGGACGCCGAACAGCCTCTTGGAGAGGATGAGGTACAGCACCAGGCCGACGTTGATGACGAGCGCGCCGATGCGGACGGCGGTGATCCGCTCCGTGAGCTCGTAGATCTCGACGGGCAGGCCGAACGACGTGGCGACCACCGCGAAGTACTCGCCCCAGCGCTTGCCGAGCCACAGGCCGACCGCCTCGATGAGCTCGATCAGGGCGTACGCCAGGAGCCCCACCGCGAACCAGGTCAGCGTCTCCGACTTGAGCGTGAAGACGTGCCGGATCTCCTCGATGATGCGCGAGTGGTCCAGGTCCCAGCCGACCTGGTTGGCGAGCGGCCGCAGCAGCGGGACGTCCTTCTCGAAGGCGTGCTGGATCGACCCGCGGTTGGCCGAGAACCGCCACACGCCGTACGCCGCGGCGATGATCAGCAGGCCGCGGATCACCCGTTCGAGGGCGAAGAACCGCATGATCAGCTCGTCGCGCAACTCCCGGCCGCGCGCGACGAGCGGGGCGCGGTCGGCCGGGCCCTTCCCGTGCGGCTCGCCGTGGACGTAGGTGCCGCAGCGCAGGCAGCGCCAGGCCTCACCGGCCGGCGTGGCCACGTGCAGCCGGTCCCGCAGGGGCGGCTCGTCGGGGGCGTAGGTGACGTGCCCCGAGCGGGCACACTTCAGCAGGCTCCAGTCCACGGCCCGACGATAGTGAAAACCGGCAGACAGAGCACGTCGTTCGCGGACAGACGGATCACGTCGTTCACGGACGGCCGGATCACGTCGCCCGTGGACGGTCGCGTCAGTGGACGCGGAAGTCCCGGCCGCGCAGCGTGCAGGTGCGGTAGCGCGCGTAGTGGGCGCGCAGCCATCGGCGCCGCCGCTGCTCGTCCCAGCGGGCGAAGTCGTCCGCGGCCACCGTGTCGGTGATCCGCGGCGGCGCCTCGTCGAGCAGCCACGCCGAGACCAGGGCGCTGTAGTGCGCGCCGGCCGCGTGCCGGGGGTCGCCGCAGGTGCGCGCGTCCAGCAGGCTGATGTCGATCTCCTGCTCGGCGCGGTGGGCGTACCCCGGGGACAGGTCGCCGAGGTGGATGTAGACGACGCCGCGGCCGGGCCGGGGGAAGTCGTTGTCGGGCCGGTGCTCGACCCGGGTGAAGCGCCCGGGGGTGCCGCTGAGGCGGGTCGCGAGGGGGGTCAGCCCGGCCTCCAGTGACGGCAGTGCCGCGCGCAGCGCCGGGTGCACGCAGACGGTCAGCGGCCACTGGCGGCAGGCGTAGGAGAACGCCCGCGGCACGACCGGCGGGGTGCGCTGCTGCCCGTGGAGCCACAGCGTGGTGCCCGTGACGACGCCCGCCGCCGCGACCGCCGGCAGCGCCAGCCAGACGTGCCGGGTCAGCGCCCAGAGGTAGCCGGTGACCAGGACGGTGCCCAGCCCGAACGCCCACAGCGCCTGACCCGCGAGCAGCTCGGTGCGCAGCGCGGCGAACAGCCCGATGTGCCCGATGCCCGGCGGCGGCAGCAGGTCCGCCCACGCCCCGGGGCGGACGGCGCCCCACAGGTAGGTGAGGGCCGCGACGACCGGGACGGTCGGCAGCCGGGGGACCACGCGGCCCGCGAGGTAGCCCAGGACGGTGTAGACCAGCAGCGTGAGGGCCCCGGCGAGCGGCCCGATCGGCTTCGGATGGCCCGCCTCCACGTGGATCATCGTCTTGGCGGCGACGACCGCGGCCACGACGGTGTACGCGCACAGCGTGACGATCCCCAGCAGGAGCAGGTCCAGCAGCGGGCCCAGGGCGGGGGAGCGCGCGGTCAGCCCCCGGAGGTAGTCGAGGCGGTGCTCGCGCAGGGCGACCCACGCGGCGAAGCCCGCCGACGCGGGACCGAGCAGGCACACCGAGGAGAACAGCGCCGCGACGGCGTCGTCCCAGTACGCGACGCCCGGGAGCAGCGCCCGCCACGCCGCGACGGCGCCGAGGAACGCGAGCGCCGGCACGGCCAGGAACAGCGCCGTACGGCGGGCGTCGATCCGCAGCACCCGGCCGAGGTCAGACACCGGCGGGCACCCGCGCCCGTGGACGGGGGACGCACGGTGCCTCGATCAGGCGCCCCCGCACCATGCTGAGACCCTGGTCGCACCACCCCGACAGCTCCGCCGGATCGGCGGCGGTCACCACGACCGCCGGGGCCAGGGCCCGCAGCAGCGGGATCAGCTCTTCGCGCTCGGAATCGCCGATGCCGGCGAGCGGCTCGTCGAGAAAGACGAGCTCCGGCTCGTGCGCGCACGCCGCGGCGATGCCCGCGCGCAATCGCAGATCTTGCGGGAGCATGTCCATTTCGAGCGCCGCGGCGTCACTCAGCCCGAATCGCTCCAGAATCGCGTCGACCGCCCGGCGGGGCGTGCATTTGTAGTAAGACGCGTAGGCGACGAAGTCGCGGGTCGACAAGCCGGACGTCCAGGCGAATCGCGCGGGCAGCAGGCCGATCCGGGCGCGCACCGCGCGCCGCCCGGCCCGCCGGGTCACGTCCTGGCCCAGCACCTCGAGATCGCCCACGGACGCGTGGCGCAGGGTCGCCAGCGTCTGCAGCACCGCCGACCTGGCCGGGCCCGCCGGAGCGGCCAGGCCCACGACACCGTATGCCACCTCGACCGTGGTGGGACGCAGGATCCACCGCCGTCTGCGGCGGATCCCCAGGCCCCGTGCCACGATCGCGGAAGAATTCACGATCATAATTACCCCCCGAATTGGCGACGCGTGCGCGAGGGCGGGGGCGATCGCGGCGCTGAACCGCTGCGCGACGCCCCTCTTTGCCGTCGTCCGCACGCGTCGACAATGGAACTATAACTTGCCTTGATGATGCGTGTCGGCGTTCCTTAGGCGGCCGCCGGGATTGCGGTTGATTCGCGGGATTCCCAGGTCGATCGCGCCTATATCAAGCGTGATTCGGCCGATGTCGGGCCGGTCAGGCGATAACGTATGTGAGTGGCCAAGCCGCTCAACCTGCCTTTCGACCCGATCGCCCGCGCCGGGGATCTCTGGGAACGCCGCTGGGGCCGGTCGCCCGCCATGCTGGCGGTGACCTCGATCATGCGGGCCCAGGCCATCCTGATCGCCGAGCTCGACGCCCTGCTGAAGCCGTACGGCCTGACGTTCGCCCGGTACGAGGCGCTCGTGCTGCTGACCTTCAGCCGGAAGGGCGCGCTGCCGCTGTCGCGGATGGGCGAGCGGCTGATGGTCCACCCGACGAGCGTCACCAACACCATCGACCGGCTGGAGCGCCAGGGCTACGTCCGGCGCCGCCCCAACCCCCGTGACGGCCGGGGCGTGCTCGCGGAGATCACCGACAGCGGCCGCGAGACCGTGGAGCGCGCCACGGCCGACCTCCTCGCCGCCGACTTCGGGCTGGGCGCGTACGACGCCGCCGAGCTGGAGGGGATGTTCCGGATGCTGCGCGGTCTCCGTGTCGCGGCGGGGGATTTCGAGGACTGAGCGGTACCGGTGTCACCCGGCCGGGATGATTGGCGGCGAGATACTAGGACATCCTAGTATCTAGGGAGAGCCACCGGCCTGAGGAGCGCTCATGGACATCCGGGACATCGAAGAGGGCCGTCGCCGCTGGCAGGAGCGGTACGACGCCTCCCGCCGACGCGACGCCGACTTCACCACGCTCTCCGGCCTGGAGGTCGACCCGGTGTACGGGCCGCCGGCCGAGGACCCGCGCTTCGAGCGCATCGGCTGGCCGGGGGAGTACCCCTACACGCGCGGCCTGTACGCCACGGGCTACCGCGGCCGGACCTGGACGATCCGGCAGTTCGCGGGCTTCGGCAACGCCCGGCAGACCAACGAGCGGTACAAGATGATCCTCGGCGCGGGCGGCGGCGGCCTGTCCGTCGCCTTCGACATGCCGACGCTCATGGGCCGCGACTCCGACGACCCCCGGTCGCTCGGCGAGGTCGGGCACTGCGGCGTCGCGATCGACTCCGCCGCCGACATGGACGTGCTGTTCGACGGCATCCCGCTGGGCGACATCACGACCTCGATGACCATCTCCGGCCCGGCCGTGCCGATCTTCTGCATGTACCTCGTCGCGGCCGAGCGCCAGGGCGTCGACGTCCACGGTCTCGACGGCACGCTGCAGACCGACATCTTCAAGGAGTACATCGCGCAGAAGGAGTGGCTCTTCGCGCCCGAGCCGCACCTGCGCCTCATCGGCGACCTGATGGAGTTCTGCGCCCGGGACATCCCGGCGTACAAGCCGCTCAGCGTGTCCGGCTACCACATCCGGGAGGCCGGATCGACGGCCGCGCAGGAGCTGGCGTTCACGCTCGCGGACGGCTTCGGCTACGTCGAGCTCGGCCTGTCCCGCGGGCTGGACGTCAACCGGTTCGCGCCCGGCCTGTCGTTCTTCTTCGACTCCCACATCGACTTCTTCGAGGAGATCGCCAAGTTCCGCGCCGCGCGCCGCATCTGGGCGCGGTGGATGCGCGACGTGTACGGCGCCACGTCGGAGAAGGCGCAGTGGCTGCGGTTCCACACCCAGACCGCCGGGGTGTCGCTGACCGCCCAGCAGCCCGACAACAACGTCGTGCGCACCGCCGTCGAGGCGCTCGCCGCCGTGCTCGGCGGCACCAACTCCCTGCACACCAACGCCCTCGACGAGGTCCTGGCGCTGCCGAGCGAGAAGGCCGCCGAGATCGCCCTGCGGACCCAGCAGGTGATCATGGAGGAGACCGGCGTCGTCAACGTCGTCGACCCGCTGGGCGGCTCCTGGTACGTCGAGGCGCTCACCGACCGCCTCGAGGAGGAGGCCGAGCGGATCTTCGCGCGGATCAAGGACATGAGCCCGGACGGCTCCATCACGGGCGGGATCCTGCGCGGCATCGAGGACGGCTGGTTCATGGCCGAGATCGCCGACGCCGCGTTCACCTACCAGCAGCAGCTGGAGAAGGGCGAGAAGAAGATCGTCGGCGTCAACCGCCACACCGAGTCGATCGAGGAGCCTCTGGAGATTTTGCGGGTCGGGCACGAGGTCGAGCGCGAGCAGAACCGCCTGCTGGCCGAGCGGCGCGCGGCGCGCGACCAGGCGGCCGTCGACACGGCCCTGCGCCGGATGATCGACGTCGCCCGCACCGAGGAGAACCTGATCCCCGCCATGCTCGATGCCGTACGGGCCGAGGCGACCCTCGGCGAGATCTGCGGCGCGCTGCGCGAGGAGTGGGGCGACTACGCCGAGCCGGCCCGCTTCTGACCCCGCGCCGGACCGCCTCGGGCGCCGCTGACCTCGCACGGACGGTCAGACGGCGGGCGGGGCGGTCAGGCGGCGGCGGGTGATCATCCGACGGGCGGGTGGTCAGGCCGATGGGCGGGGCGATCAGGCCGATGGGCGTGCGCAGCGGCCGACGGCCCATCGGCGGAAGCCGACGGCGCTCTGGGAGTCGTCCCGCGTCCAGCCCGTGGCCGTCGACCGGAGCCCGCTGTCGACGAAGAGGCCGTAGTACCCGGCCTTGAGCGCCGTCTGCCAGCCGACCCCGTGGACGTCGTTCTTCGTGGTCGCCGGGGAGTACTGCGTGCGGACCTTGGGCAGCACGCCCGCTTTGATCTTCGCCCGGACCGCGTTCACGATCTGCTTGCCGTTGTGGTCGTCCGCGCCGGTGGAGTACAGGATCACGCGCGAGGCCATGCCGGTCGAGCGCAGCGGCGTGGCGAGCTCGTGCCACGCGGAGGTGTTCTGCGGCATGAACTTCAGCTCCACCAGGCCCTGCAGGTGCTGCTTCTTCAGCTCCAGCAGCCACTCGCGGAAGGTGTACACGCGTTCGCCCTTGTACGGGCCGCGGGTGATCCGCCGTGGCTGGAGCGACGTCCAGGTGCTGTTCCGGACCACGGCGGACCGCCCGGTGAGGCCGTTGGTGGTGATGTTGTGCCACATGACGGCCTTGGTGCCGTCGCGGGTGAACCGCAGGTCGCCCTCGACGCCGTCGGCGCTCTTGGACTTCTGGGCATCGACGGCCTTGACCGAGTTCAGGCCGAGGATCTGATCGTTGGAGGCGGAGTACCCGCCGTGGCCGAACAGGTAGGGGCAGCGCGGCAGCGCGGTCGCCGCCGCCGGGCGGGCCGTCGTGCCGGTGGGAACGACCTTCGCCACGGCGTAGAGGCCGGCCGCCGCCGGGACCCCGCATACGATCACGGTCAGGGTGCGCCGGAATCCGCTCACGGTGCCTCCTCGGGGGGATGATCTTGGAAGCGATCAACGTAGCGGCCGGCCGTCCGCGTTCGGCGGCACATTCCCAGAATGGTCGTTGCACGACTACGGCACGCAGCCGGGTGATCATAGAGCGTGCTTGATCGATTTCGTGGCGGCCGCGCGTATTCGTACGGCGGGGCATGCGGCAGGATGGACACATGACGTCATCGGACTTCTCGTTGCACGGCGCGATCGACCTCGGCGCGCGGCGTGCCGCGGCCCAGAGACAGCAGCAGCGCCCGGCCTCGGGAGCTTCGGGAGACTCCTCCTCTTCGAGCGTCATCGACGTGACCGACGCGACGTTCAACACCGAGGTCGTCGAGCGCTCGCGCAGCGTGCCGGTGCTCGTCGACTTCTGGGCCGACTGGTGCCAGCCGTGCAAGCAGCTCGGCCCCATCCTGGAGAAGCTCGCCAACGAGGCGGGCGGTCGCTGGGTGCTCGCCAAGGTCGACATCGACGCGAACCCGGCGCTCGGCCAGCAGCTCGCCCGGATGGGGGTGCAGGGCATCCCGTTCGTGGCGGCCGTGGTCGCGGGCCAGATGCTCCCCGTCCTCAACGGCGCGGCGCCCGAGCCGCAGGTACGCCAGGTGCTGGACCAGCTGTTCGCCGCGCTCCGCCAGCAGGGTCTCCTGCCCGAGGACGACGGCGCGGACGCCGCGCAGCAGCCGGCCGCCGACCCGCTGGAGCTCGAGGCCGAGGCCGCGCTGCAGCGGGGCGACCTCGACGGCGCCGCCACGGCGTTCGGGCGGATCCTGGAGACCCGGCCGAACGACCCGTTCGCCAAGAGCGGTCTGGCCCTGGTCGACCTGCAGCGCCGCGCCGGATCGTACGACCCGGCGGCGGTGCGCAAGGACGCCGCCGACCGGCCCGACGACGCGGCCGCCCAGGCGAAGGCCGCCGACCTCGAGCTGGTGGAGGGCCGGGTCGACGAGGCGTTCGACCGCCTGATCGACGCGGTGCGCCGCACGACGGGCGACGAGCGCGACGCGGCGCGCAAGCACCTGCTGTCGCTGTTCGACGTCCTGCCGCCGGACGACCCGCGCGTGGCCCGCGCCCGGCGAAGGCTCGCCTCGGCGCTCTTCTAGACCTCTCGACGGGATGGGCGGGTGATGACGGCAGTCGTCACGATCTCCGCGGCGTTCGGGGCGGGTGGCAGCGCCATCGGCCCCGCGGTCGCCGAGCATCTCGGCGTGCCGTTCGTCGACCGCGCCATCCCGTACACCGTGGCCGCCGACATCGGCTGCTCGCTCGAAGAGGCGCTCGCCCACGACGACCGCACCGAGCACGGGCTGGGCCGCATCCTGGCCGACGCCGCGCGCCTGCCGAACGTCA
The DNA here is from genome assembly GCF_024055675.1 of Actinoallomurus rhizosphaericola. Taxonomy (NCBI): domain Bacteria; kingdom Bacillati; phylum Actinomycetota; class Actinomycetes; order Streptosporangiales; family Thermomonosporaceae; genus Actinoallomurus; species Actinoallomurus rhizosphaericola. Next base: position 87,726 of record NZ_JAMXMW010000004.1, read on the forward strand.
CGCTCGGCGGCATGGACGTCCACCTCCCGCAGCGCGGCGTCGTCCCCGAAGAGGAGTTCGTCCGCCACACCGAACAGGTGATCAGGGAGGTCGCCGACCGGGGCGAGGGCGCGGTGATCCTCGGCCGCGCCGCGCAGGTCGTGCTCGCCGGCCATCCCGGCACCCTCCACGTCCGCCTCGACGGCCCGCGGAAACGCCGGATCGCCCGCGTCCGGGAGACGATGGAGCTGTCCGCGCAGGAGGCCGAACGCCTCCTGACCGAGAACGACCGGGCACGGACCGCGTACGTCAAACACTTCTACCGGACGGATCCGGCGGATCCCGGCCTTTATCATCTGGTCATCGACAGTACGCGGCTGGCCGCTGCTGCCTGCGTCGACATGGTCGTGAGGGCGGCACACGCGATCAGCTGACCTCATCGTCGCGCCGTACGCGGGGATGACACCATGGGCGTGCGGACCCTCGCCTTGCAAAGGAGCAATTGACGTGGCCACCGTGCCGAGCGTGTCCTATTCGATCACCGTCCGTCTCGAGGTCCCCGCAGGGGGTAAGGCGGTAAGCCAGCTCACCGGGGCGGTCGAGGGCGCAGGCGGCATCGTCACCGCGCTCGACCTGACGCCGGCGGGCCATGACCGGCTCCGCATCGACGTCACCTGCGCCACCCGTGACACCGAGCACGCCCAGGAGATCGTCGACGCCCTGGAGGGGCTCGACGGCGTCTCCATTCACAAGGTCAGCGACCGCACCTTCCTCATGCACCTCGGCGGGAAGATCGAGATGCAGTCGAAGGTGCCGCTGCGCAACCGCGACGAGCTGTCGATGGCCTACACCCCGGGTGTCGCCCGGGTCTCGCTGGCCATCGCGCGCAACCCGGAGGACGTCCGGCGGCTGACGGTCAAGCGCAACAGCGTCGCGGTGATCACCGACGGGTCCGCGGTCCTCGGCCTGGGCAACATCGGGCCGCAGGCGGCCCTGCCGGTCATGGAGGGCAAGGCGGCGCTGTTCAAGCGCTTCGCCGGGATCGACGCCTGGCCGATCTGCCTCGACACGCAGGACACCGACGAGATCGTCCGTACGGTGCAGATCCTCGCCCCCGCGTTCGGCGGGATCAACCTGGAGGACATCTCCGCGCCGCGGTGCTTCGAGGTCGAACGGCGCCTCCGCGACCTGCTCGACATCCCGGTCTTCCACGACGACCAGCACGGCACGGCCATCGTCGTGGTGTCCGCGCTGACCAACGCACTGCGGGTCGTCGGCAAGGACCTGGCCGACGTGCGCATCGCGCTGGCCGGCGCGGGCGCCGCCGGGAACGCCGTGCTCAAGCTGCTCATGCACGCCGGCGCCAAGCACCTGGTCGTCTGCGACTACCACGGCGCGGTGCACGCGGGCCGCGACGACCTGGACGACTCGCTGCGCTGGATCGCCGAGAACACCAACCCCGAGGGCTACGACGGCGACCTGCGCGGCGCCGTGCGCGGGGCCGACGTGTTCATCGGCGTCTCGGCCCCCGGCATCCTGACCGGCGACGACATCGCGACGATGAACGACGACGCCGTGGTCTTCGCGCTGGCCAACCCCGACCCGGAGGTCGACCCGGCCGCCGCCCGGGAGCACGCCGCCGTCGTCGCCACCGGCCGCAGCGACTACCCCAACCAGATCAACAACGTGCTGGCGTTCCCCGGCGTCTTCCGCGGGCTGCTCGACGCGCAGAGCCGTACGGTCACGCAGGACATGCTCCTGGCGGCCGCGCGGGCCCTGGCCGGCGTGGTCACCGACGAGGAGCTGGGCCCGAACTACATCGTGCCGAGCGTGTTCCACTCGGACGTCGCGCACGCCGTCGCCGCCGCCGTGCAGAAGGCCGCCGAGTCCGCCAAGTGACCTGACCGCGACGTGAGCGGGCGCGGCGCCGAACGGCGCCCACCCGCTCGAGTCGTTCCGCGCCGCGGAGTCGTTCCGCCGCGGAGTCGCTCCCGCGCGGCACCCGCCTGGAGCCGTTCCCGCGCGGTGCCGGGCCGGAGCCGCCTCCGCGCGGTGCCGCCTACCGGTCGAACATCTTGCCGTGGCGGCGTGGCCACTGGCGGCCGTACCAGAAGATGATGACGCCGGTCAGCATGACGGCGATGCCGGTCGCGACCCGCGCGACGATCATCCCGCTGTCGGGGCCGGTGTGGGGCAGCGTCTGGTCCGACGTCCTGCGGACGCAGTTCGCGCGCCGGTCGACGCTCTTGACCGGCAGATTGCGCCAGGTCACCGCGACGGTCGTGGTGCGGTCCTCCTTGACGTTGACGGTGGACCTGCGGGTGGCGCCCGCCGGGATGCGGTCGGCCACCGAGATCGATCCGTCGGTCAGGATGGCGTAGTCCTCCGCCTGCGAGCTGCCGTTGACGACCGACACCTGGACCGTACGGCCCGGGCAGCGGACCTTGCCGATCTCGACGCTGAGCGGCGAGGACGAGCCGGCGGAGGGCAACGGCTCCCCGATCGACGGCCGCGTCGGCGAGTGCGTCGGCGAGGCCTTGTGAGACGCCTTGTGCGTGGGGTGGGAGCTCCGGGTCGGGCTCGCGGTCGCCGAGGCGCTGACGCTGGGCAGGGGAGTGCTGCTCGCCGCCCGTGAGGGCTGTGAGGAGTCCGTGAGCATCGGGAACACGATCAGCGCCCCCACGATGAAGAAGACGGCCGCGATCGCGACCCTCGACAGCGGCATCGCATCCTCCGGGGGGTGATGATCTACGCCGGTATTCTGCCGATTACCCACGCTCCTCGCGCGCGTAACCGACGGACCGGACCGTCCTGTGTTCCCACCGTCCCCGAGCAAAGCATGATGAAGGCATGGACGACGGCATTTCCACCGGCCGGCTGCTCGTAGCGACGCCGCAGCTGACCGACCCGAACTTCCGGCGCAGCGTGGTGCTGATCGTTGAGCACGAGCCGGAGGGCGGCACCCTCGGAGTCGTGCTCAACCGGCCGACTCAGGTACCGGTCGACCAGGTCCTGCCACCCTGGTCGGAGCTGGTGACCGGCCCGTCGGTGGTGTTCCAGGGCGGCCCGGTGGCGCTCGACAGCGCGCTCGCCCTGGCGCAGGTGCCGGGCACCGACGAACCGCTCGGCTGGCGGGCGCTCAACGGCAGCCCGGCCGTGGCCAGAGTCGGCCTCGTGGATTTGGACGTGCCACCGGAGATCCTCGCCCCGGAGGTGGCACGGCTGCGGGTCTTCGCCGGATACGCCGGCTGGGGGACCGGACAGTTGCAGTCGGAGATCGACGAGGGCGCGTGGTACGTCCTCTCGGCGGAGTCCGGAGACGTGTTCGCGGAGGAGCCGGACGGCCTGTGGCCCGCCGTTCTGCGGCGTCAGGGCGGCGAACTCGCCTTCGTCGCGACGTTTCCCGAGGATCCGTCACTAAACTGAGCACGTGAGTACGAAGATCCTTCCGGAGAGCGACACCAGGCCTGATCTCTCCCACGGCGACGGTGATCACGAGCGGTTCGCGCACTACGTGCAGAAGGACAAGATCATGGAGAGCGCCGTCAGCGGCACTCCCGTGATCGCGCTGTGCGGCAAGGTCTGGGTGCCCAACCGCGACCCGAAGAAGTACCCGGTATGCCCGGAGTGCAAGGAGATCTACGAGTCGATGGCCGGCGGCGACGACGAGAGTTGACCGTCAAATCGGCGTGATGGACCCGCGCGTCGGGCGCTGACCCCCGGCGCGGCGGTCTAGCCTCTCCGTCTCGGGGGGATCGTGATGAGGCGGAGAGGTCTTACCGGGCTCTTCGGAGTCGTTCTCGCGTCGTGTGCCGCCGTGCCCGGCGGCAGCGCACGTGTCCAGCCGGCCCACGGGACGACGGCGGCCTGCGCGCGCCGGACGCCGACGGCCCGGACCTCGGCCGCCGCCGGGACGGCGACAGGCCGGAGTCCGGCCGCCCGTACGGTGACGGGCCGGACCTCGGCTGCCGCCCGTACGGTGACGGTCCGGGCGGCGCGCCCGGCGGACGGCGACGTCCTCACCCCCGATGAGGTCCGCGCGATGCTGGGCGAGTTCAGCGGCCTGCTCCACACGCGGTACGGCTCGTCCGACGAGCGGACCCTCGCCGCCGCGCACCGGATCCCCGACCGGATCGTGGTCCCGCTGCGGTTTCACGTCCTGACCGACGGCCGGAGCGGCCGGCTCACCCGCGCCGCCGTGGAACGGCAGGTCGCGGTCCTGAACGCGGCGTACGGCGGCCGGCTGGCCGGCTCCGGAGGCGCGGTGCGATCGGCCTCCAGAACGCCGCAGGGCGCCGACACCGGGGTGTCCTTCCGGCTCGACGGCATCGACGTGACGACCAACGCCCAGTGGTTCGGCAAGCCCCACGACCATCGGGCCGAGATCGAGGGCGCGCTCGCCCGCGGCGGGTACGGCACGTTGAACCTCTACACCGCCGCGGTCGGCTTCGAGATGCTCGGCTTCTCGACCTTCCCCAAGTGGGCGCGGGAGCGGCCGGGCGTCGGCGGAGTCGTGGTCGACTACCGTAGCCTTCCCGGCGGCACGTTCCCGCACTTCAACCGCGGCCTCACCGCCGTCCACGAGATCGGCCACTGGCTGGGACTGTTCCACACGTTCGAGAACGGCTGCCAGCCGCCGGGAGACGGCATCGACGACACGCCCGACGAGTCGGTGCCCACGATCGGCTGCCCGGCGTCCAAGGACAGCTGCCCGGCGCCGGGCACCGACCCGGTTCACAACTTCATGGACTACGGCTTCGACAGCTGCATGCGCGACTTCACCCCGGACCAGGGTCTTCGGATCAGGGCCATGTGGGCCGCCTACCGCCTCGGCGCGTCGTCGTCCCGAGGCCAGGCGCGCTACCGGTGAAACCCCAGGTGAGACGGGCCGGAACACCGGTGACCGCGGTCTCCGGCGTCCCGGGAACCTCGGGAGGCCGGGCCCGTCCTGTCGGCCGGTCAAGGTAGCCTTCTTTCACCGTGAGCACGTTCGCCGCATCAGACACCCCACCCGCGCTGCCCAACCGGGCACCCTGGGGCACCGCGACCGCGCTGCGTGCCTGGCAGCAGGGGGCCCTGGAGGAATACTTCCGCACCGGCCCGCGCGACTTCCTCGCCGTCGCCACGCCCGGCGCCGGTAAGACCACGTTCGCGCTCCGGCTCGCGGCCGAGTTGCTGCACCGCAAGATCGTCGCCCGCATCACCGTGGTCTGTCCGACCGAGCACCTGAAGCGGCAGTGGGCCGACTCCGCCGCCCGCGTCGGCATCAAGATCGACCCGGAGTTCAAGAACTCCCAGGGCCGTACGGCCAAGGACTTCCAGGGCGTGGCGGTGACGTACGCCCAGGTCGCCGCGCACCCCGCGCTGCACCGCAACCGCACCGAGACGCTCAAGACGCTGGTCATCCTCGACGAGGTCCACCACGCCGGTGACGGCCGGTCCTGGGGCGACGCGATCCGGGAGGCGTTCGACCCGGCCGCCCGGCGGCTGTCGCTCAGCGGCACGCCGTTCCGCACCGACATCAACCCGATCCCCTTCGTGCTGTACGAGGAGGGTCCCGACGGCATCCGGCGCAGCCGCGCCGACTACACCTACGGTTACGGTCCGGCGCTCGCCGACGGGGTCGTCCGTCCGGTGATCTTCCTGGCGTACGCCGGGGACATGCGCTGGCGCACCCGCGCCGGCGACGAGATCACCGCCAGCCTGAGCGACCCGCTCACCCAGGACCAGACCGCCCAGGCGTGGCGCGCCGCGCTCGACCCGAAGGGCGACTGGATCAAACAGGTGATCGCCGCGGCCGACCGGCGGCTCACCGAGGTGCGCCGGGGCGTCCCCGACGCGGGCGGCCTGGTGATCGCCACCGACCACGAGTCCGCGCGGGCGTACGCCAAGATGATCCGCGAGCTCACCAACACCAAGGCGACCGTCGTGCTGTCCGACGACCCGGGGGCGAGCAAGAAGATCAAGCAGTTCAGCGCGTCGGAGGACCGCTGGATGGTCGCGGTCCGCATGGTCTCCGAAGGCGTCGACATCCCGCGTCTCTGCGTCGGCGTCTACGCCACCTCGACCTCGACGCCGCTGTTCTTCGCCCAGGCGATCGGGCGTTTCGTCCGGGCGCGCAAGCGCGGTGAGACGGCCTCGGTGTTCCTGCCGTCCGTGCCCACGCTGATGGGCCACGCGGCCGAGATGGAGACCGAGCGCGACCACGTCCTGGACCGCCCGGTCCGCGAGGACGGCCTCGATGACGACCTCATCGCCGAGGCGAACCGCCAGCGCGACAACCCCGACGTCGGGGAGGAGCTGCCGTTCGAGACGGTCGAGGCGTCGGCGACGTTCGACCGGGTCGTGTTCGACGGCGGCGAGTTCGGCATGACCGCCGCGCCCGGCTCACCCGAGGAGGAGGACTTCCTCGGCATTCCCGGCCTCCTGGAGCCGGACCAGGTCGCGCAGCTGCTGAAGCAGCGGCAGGCCGAGCAGCTGGCCGCCCAGCGCCGGAACAAGAAGGGCGAGGCGCCGACCGCCGAGGACCACACCGCCGCCGAGGACCTGCACGCGCTCCGCAAGGAGCTCAACAACCTCGTCGGCGCGTGGCACCACCGCACCGGCCAGCCGCACGGCGTGATCCACGCCGAGCTCCGGAAGGTCTGCGGCGGCCCGCCCAGCGCACAGGCCAGCAGCGAGGACGTCCGCAAGCGCATCGCCAAGATCCGCGAGTGGGCCGCCCGCCCGATGCCCCGCGTCCGCGACTGATCCCCCCGCGGAGTGAGTGAGGAGGGGAGCGCGGCAGAGGGCACTGCGGCGAGCCGACGAGCGAGCGGAGTGGTCGGTGAGGGACGAGCCGGCCGCGGAGCGCGGCGGCGATGGGAACGGGGGCTACCGGCGGGACGGGCCGTCCGGGAGGTCGAGCCGCCGGTGGATCTCCTCGACGATCGCCTCGATCGGCTGGTCGATCGAGACGGCCAGCGCGTCCTCGTCCGGTGCCGGGGGCTCCAGGTCGGCGAACTGGCTGTCCAGGAGCTGCCGGGGGAAGAAGTGCCCGTGCCGGGCGGCGAGGCGGGCGGCGATCAGCTCCTTGGAGCCGTCGAGGTAGACGAGGCGTGCGTCGGGGCGAGGCTCCCGCAGGACGTCCCGGTACTTGCGCTTCAGCGCCGAACAGGTGACCACCGCAGGGTCGGTCTGTTCCGCCATCCACGTGGCGATGGCCCGCAGCCACGGCCAGCGGTCCTCATCGGTCAGTGGGATGCCGGCGTGCATCTTCTCGACGTTCGCCGGCGGGTGGAAGTCGTCCGCCTCCGCGTACTTCCAGCCGAGCCGGCCGGCCAGCATCGCGCCGATCGTCGTCTTCCCGCTGCCGGAGACACCCATGATGAGGACTATCGGGTTCTGCATAGGTGGAAACGTACCGAGTGATCCCGAAATGAGGCGTCCCGCCCCCGGACTCAGTGGTGGACGATCGGCTGCCCGGCCAGCTCCACGCCCGCCGCGCCCATCTCCTCCAGCGCCCTCGCGACGGTCTCCTCGGCCACTCCGGCCGTCATCCCCAGCAGCACCCGCGTGCTGATGCCGGAGCGTACGGCGTCCAGGGCGGTCGCGCGCACGCAGTGGTCGGTGGCGATGCCCACGATGTCCACCGACTCGACCTCGTGCTTGCGCAGCCAGTCGCCCAGCGGCGTGCCGTCGTCGGTGGCGCCCTCGAAACCGCTGTAGGCGGCCTTGTTCTCGCCCTTGCTGAACACCGCCTCGATCGGCGCGAGGTCGAGGCGCGGGTGGAAGTCGGCACCCGGTGTGCCGATCACGCAGTGCGCCGGCCAGGTGTCGACGAAGTCGGGAGTGTCCGAGAAGTGGTCGCCGGGGTCCAGGTGGAAGTCCCGCGTCGCCACCACGTGCGTGTACGCCCGTCGGTTGTCCTGCAGGTAGGTGGAGATCGCCGTCGCGACGTTGGCCCCACCGGTCACGGGCAGTGATCCGCCCTCGCAGAAGTCGTTCTGCACATCAACAATGATGAACGCCGTGCTCACGGCAGCCTCCCCGGCCAGATCTCCAGCACAGGAGAAGCTACCCCGCCGGGACCGGAAACATCATCCGCGGGCCTCATGATTCTCACGGAAGACGATTCCGGCGTGCGGCGAAGCATGGGTGACCACGATCCCTCACCCAGGAGGTAGCGCATGACGGAGGCAGGGCCATGACCGAGCGAAGCGAGGGAATCAACGGCGCAGCCCTACGAGTCGCCCCTCCGACGAAGGAGGGCCCATGACCGCCGACGTCGGCGAACAGGCGAGCGACGCCGAGCTCGCCGCACGATTCCGCCGGGACCCGGAGCTCTTCACGGCCGTCCACGACCGGTACTTCCGCGCCATCTACCTGTACGCGGCCGGCCGCCTGGACGCGCAGACCGCCGAGGACATCGCCGCCGAGACGTTCTGCGTGGCGTTCCGCGACCGCGAGCGGTTCGATCCCGGCCGGGGCGCCCTGCGGCCGTGGCTGTTCGGCATCGCCACGAACCTCGTGGCCCGGCATCGCCGCAAAGAGGCGCGGCACTACAGGGCCATCGCCCGTGCCGGTACGGAGCCGGCCGCCGACAGCCACGAGAACCGCGTCGTCGCGTCGGTGGCCGCCGCCCACATGAGGCCGCAGCTGGTCCGGGCCCTGGCCCGGCTCTCCCCGGGCGAGCGCGACGTCGTCCTGCTCATCGCCCTCGGCCAACTCGGCTACGACGAGGTGGCCGACGCGCTCGGCATCTCCGCCGGCACGGTCGGCTCCCGGCTCAGCCGCGCCCGCAAGAAGCTCAAGGAGGCATTCCATGGATGAGGAACTGACGATGCTCGCCACCGCCCTGGCGGCGCCGGAGCCGTCCGAGGGGGCGGCCGACCGGAGCCGGCACCGGCTCCAGAACACGATGCGCGGCGGCCCCGTCCGCAAGCGCCGGACCGGCCGGCTGGCCGGGGGCCTCGGCCTGACCGCCGCCACGGCGGCGACCGCGGTCCTCGTGAGCACGACCGGGACGACGCACACCGCGCACCCCAACAGCCCGCCGTCCACGGCAGGAGGATCGCCGCTGTCCGCCCGGCAGGTCCTCCTCGCCGCCGCCACGACCGCGGAGAGGGCCCCTGCCACGTCCGGCACCTACTGGTATGTGAAGCAGGAGGAGAGGGACGGCGCGAACGCCAAGCCGACCGTCGCGGAACGATGGACGCGCCGCGACGGCGAGGTCTGGCGCAGGGACCTCAAGACCGAGGGTGAGGTCTTCCGCGAGGGCGTTCTGCCGGGACGGCCCAAGGGGCGGCCGTTCGACCTGGGCACCGACTTCGTGAGCTTCCAGCAGATCCAGAGACTCCCGACCGACTCGGATCGGCTGAAGGCATGGCTGGCCCGCTCCGCCGCGCACAGTGACATGAGGACCAGCGCCGGCCGTCTCACCGCTGAGGAGCAGCGGCTGGAGGCGTTCGAGTCGCTCGTCATGCTGCTCAGCACCCTTCCGGCCCCGCCGAAGGTACGCGCCGCGGCCTTCCGCGCCCTCGCTTCGTACCCGAACGTCAAGGTCGTCGGCCGGGCGAACGGCGGCCAGGTGGTGCGTTTCACGCTGCCCAAGGTCACGGAGCCGGCCCGGCCGACCCCCTCGACCGCCGCGGAACGGAAGAAGGCGGCCAGGTGGGCGAAGGACCGGGCAGCGCAGGCCAAGGCCCAGGCCGCCCGCGGCGAGACCCACGACGACCCGCCCACCATGGTCGTCGATCCGGCGACCGCACAGGTCCGTGAGACGAACTTCCTCGCCCTCGGCGGCGGAGAGGAGCGGTTCCCCGACGGCGGTGGCGTTCGGATCACCACCGCGTGGACCGACGCCCTCCCCAAGTAGGGCTCTGATCACTGGCGGTCGCTGCCCATAGAGCGCAGCGACCGCCAGCGATCATGTCAGCGTGAGCCTCGAACGACCGCGATCTCGACGCAGTTCGTCTCCTCGGCGCTGTGAGTCGACTTGCGCCATACCGTGCGGCAGAGCTCCATGGGTGCCCTCAGCTTTCGTACTCGGCGGCCACCTTGGCGATGAACTCAGCTGAACGAATGGGATCAAACGCGACGTTTCGGATCAAGTCTGCGGCCTCGATGAATGCCGTGACGTCGCCTGGCTCATCGAGGAGCAGCGACGAGCGTTTGTGCTCGAGATGAACGATCGCCGGGGCCTTCGGGAAGGTGAGCACTACAAACGAGCCGGCGAGACCGGCATGCGCCCCTTGGTCGTATGCGAGGACTCTGACCTCGACGTTGGGACGCTCGGCGACGCTGAGGATGTGACGGAGTTGTGCCGCCATGGTCGCCCGGCCGCCGATCGGCCGGCGTAGGACCGCCTCGTCCAGGATCGCGAGATATTGAGGCGGGGCAGGGCGGCTGAGCGCCGCCTGGCGGCCGAGCCGAGTGGCGACTCTCGTCTCAGCGTGCATCGCCGAGATTCCCGCCGCCTTCATCACCGCACGGGCGTAATCGGCCGTCTGCAGCAGACCGGGGACCACTATGAGCGCCACATCCGTGATGCGCGTCGCCTGCGATTCAAAGCCGATGAGTGCGGTGAGCTGGCTGGGCAGTCCGGGGTGGCGGGTCTCCCACCAGCCCGGCTGGTTCGCCTCGCGTGCCAGGGCCAGAAGGTGATCGCGTTCCTTGCCCGCCACGCCGTACAGGGCGAGCAGGGCGGCGACGTCCTCGCTGCTGATGTTGCGATGACCGGTCTCCGTGCGGCTCACCGTGCTCGCCGACCAGCCGAGCCTCCTGGCGACCTCGCGGGTCGTGAGGTGACTCTTCTCCCGCAGTTCCCGAAGCTCGGCGCCCAAGCCGCGAGCGCGCACCGTCGCGGGCCGTCTCGGCATTCTCCGCCCCCTCCGCTGATCCTCGCCTGTCGACCCTAGAGGCGCGCGCCTGTCGATCTCAGGTCGATGTCACGAAAAGTATTGCGATCATAACTGTGCGCTGTCACTGTTGCTGCAACAAGCGCGACAGGTGCGGCGGCAGGGTCGCTGCGGGAACGGGGGTTCTGGATGTGCGAAGTACCGGTGGAGGGGGTTCGTGAGCAGGCGGAGCGCGACCTGCTCGCCGAGCTCGCCGAGCTGTCGGCCGAGACGGCTCCGCGACGGTTCGCGCTGGGGCTGCTCGACGTCCAGTGCGACGACGGCGTAGTGGTGGGCTGGGGTCTGGACTTCGGCGACGAGGCGATCGTGTACGCCCCTACCGACGGCGCCGGTCAGAGGTTGTTCCGTACGGAGACCGCGGACCGGGCGCGGCGGCTGCTGGCCCGGCGCGCCGACGTACGGCTCATCTGGCTCGACCCGCCGGCCTCGGAAGCGCCCTGACTCGCGCGAACTCCGGCGAGCTCCCCGGCCGGACCGACCGGCTACTTCGACGTCGCCACTGACGTAGCAAGCCTGGCGAATCGGTCATCCATCCGTCGCCACCGACGGCAAGGTGACAGCGCTGGCGGCAAGGTGACCGCGACGGCGACAAGGAGGCTGCCGCGCTGGCGGCAACAAGCCTGCGGTGACAACGGGACTGCGGCGGTGGCGAGGTCACGGCTGCGCGCAACGTGATGGCTGCGGCGGGGGCAAGGAGACCGCCGTGGCGTTGCGTCCGGCTTGCCGGTTCGGCCGGTCACTTCAGGGCGTTGGCGGCGAGCCGTAGGTCGTTGAAGGCTCGGTCGAGGTGGGTGTGCAGGTCGTCGGTAGGGTCGGTGCGCCACCGGCGGATGGCGATCGAGTAGGTGTCCATGCCCACCTGGGCGCACAGGGCGGCGAGCGGCTCGGCGACGCCGCGCGCCCGCAGGGCGTCGGTGAGCGCGGCGACCAGGGCCGCGGTCTTGGCCAGCGCCCGTTCCTGCAGGGCCGGCGTGGCGGCGATGACCGGCACCCGCCGCTCGGTGACCGGGAGGTTTCGCTCGACCAGCGGCACGGCCTGGTGGAACGCGGCCCGCAGGGCGGCGAGCGGCTTGGTGCCGGCCGGCACCGCGGCGACCGCGTCGGTCAGCAGGTCCCGCAGCTCCGCCTCGCCGTCGAAGAAGACCTCGCGCTTGTCGGCGAAGTGGCGGAAGAAGGTCCGCTCGGTGACTCCGGCGCGGGCGGCGATGTCCGCGGTCGTGGTCTTGTCGTAGCCACGCTCCAGATACAGCTCCAGGGCGGCCTCCTGGAGCCGCAGCCGCACTTCATCCCCGTTCCGTGGCACGGCGTTGACGCTATCACAATCGTCAGTCACTGACACACATTGCGTCAGTCACTGACGGTCTGTACCGTCAGTCACTGACGCAGGAGCGTCAGTATCTGACGAAAAGAAGGTCATCATGGAACAGCGTTTCGCCGGTAAGACGGTCGTGGTCACCGGCGCCAGCTCCGGCATCGGCGACGGCATCGCCCGGCGGTTCGCCGCCGAAGGGGCCAACGTCGTCCTCGCCGCGCGGCGCAAGGACCGGCTGGAGGCCCTCGCGGCCGAGCTCGGCGCCCACCGCGCGCTCCCGGTCGTCACCGACGTCACCAGCCAGGACGACGTGCAGGCGATGATCGAGGCCGGCGCGGCCCGGTTCGGCGGCATCGACGTCCTGGTCTCCAACGCCGGCTTCGGCCTCGCCAAGGAGTTCGAGGAGACCACGGTCGAGGACTGGCGGTCGATCATGTCCACCGACGTCGACAGCTGCTTCTTCGGTGCGCAGGCGGCGCTGCCGTACCTGAAGGAGAGCCGCGGCAGCATCGTCCAGATCGCCTCCGCCTCCGGTCTCGGCGGCGACCGCCGGCTCACCGCCTACAACGCGGCCAAGGGCGCGGTCGTGAACTTCACCCGCGGGCTCGCCTTCGACCTCGGCCGGTTCGGCATCCGGGTGAACGCCATCGCCCCGTCACTGACCCTCCCGGAGGAGGCGGCGACGACGTACGCCGGCATGATCGAGCGCTTCGAGCAGCGCCGGGCGCTGACCGGCTTCAGCACCCCGGCCGACATCGCCGCCGCCGTCGGCTTCCTGGCCTCGGACGACGCCCGTTTCATCACCGGCGTCATCCTGCCCGTCGACGGTGGCATCACCGCCGGCAGCGCCCAGCCCTCCCTCTTCTGAGCCCTTCCGAGACCGACTCTTCCTCTCCCGAAAGGACCTCACGATGCCTGGAATGATCGACGCGCTCGATCCTGAACTCGCCGCCGCGTTCGCCGTGATGCCCAAGGCCGCGAACGGCACCCTGCTCGAACTCTCCGACATCCCGGGGCTGCGCGCGCAGATGCGCGCGGCGTACGACCGGATGCCCGCGACCCCGCCGGACCCGCGAGTGACGATCGAGGCCCTGCGCATCCCCCGGGACGACCGGACCGAGCTGGAGGTGGTCCTGTACCGCCCGGCCGGTGCCGAGCCCACTCTTCCGGCCCTGGTCTGGTTCCACGCCGGCGCCCAGGTCCTCGGCGACGACGCCCGCAGCGACGACGCGTACCACACGGCCCTGGCCCTGGCCCTCGACTGCGTCCTGGCCGCCGTCGTCTACCGGCTCGCCCCGGAGACACCGGCTCCCGGCGCGGCCGAGGACGGCTATCTCGCCTACACCCACCTCGCCGAGCACGCCGCCGAGCACGGGATCGACCCGGACCGGATCGGGCTCGCCGGCGCCAGCGGCGGCGGAGCGCCCGCCGCGGCCACCGCGCTCATGGTGCGCGACCGGAACGCTCCGCGGCCGTGCTCGCTGTCCCTGCTCTATCCGATGCTCGACGACCGCCTCGAGACGCCGTCGAGTTCCGAGGCCGTGTCCGAGGTCGTCTTCGCCCGCCCGGACATCCGGCTGGCCTGGGCCGCGGTCCTGGGCGACCGGCTCGGCGCGGAGGACGTGCACCCGTACTCCGCACCCGGCCGGGCGACCGATCTCGCCGGCCTGCCGGACACCTTCGTCGCCGTGGCCCAGTTCGATCTGCTGCGGGACGAGGGCATCGACTTCGCCCGCAGGCTGATCGACGCCGGAGTCCCGGTCGACCTGCACCTCTACGCCCGCGCGTTCCACGCCTGGGACCGCTTCGCGGCCGCGTCGGCCCTGACCCGCTCGTTCGAGCAGACCTGGCACGGCTTTCTCCGCCGCAACCTGCACGGCTGAGCCGCTCCGGGCTCAGGCGCCGTTCAGGAAGTCGGTCGGGATCGCGGCGTCGCCGCGGGAGAGCTGGAAGGCGGACGGGGGGAGTTCGGCGAGGGCCTGCTGATGCCGGCCGCGGGCCTCGGACAGGGGCTCGCGGCCGACGATCTCGCCGCCGACGACGAGCGGCCGCAGCAGGGGCCGGTCGTGCGGGCCGGGGACCGGCTCGCTCAGCGAGACGACCTCGGCGAGGGCCCGGCCGTTCTCGTCGCGGTGGCGGACCGCCCACTTGCGCCCGCCCCGGCTCGGCTTGCCGACCGAGTGCTTGGCGACCGGCCGCAGCGGCCCGTCGTCGGACTGGGCGCGGGCCACCAGTTTGTAGACCAGCGACGCGGTCGGCGCGCCGGAGCCGGTGACCAGCGACGTTCCCACGCCGTACCCGTCCACGGGCGAGGCGGCGAGGCCGGCGATCGAGTACTCGTCCAGGTCACCGGTCACAATGATCTTGGTCTTCGGCGCGCCGAGCGCGTTCAGTTGCTCGCGGACCTCGCGGGCCATCTCGCCCAGGTCGCCGCTGTCGATGCGGACGGCGCCGAGCTCCGGCCCGGCGAGCTCGACCGCGACCGCGACCGCGCGGGCGACGTCGTAGGTGTCGACCAGCAGGGTCGTCCCCGCGCCGAGCGCGTCGAGCTGCGCCTGGAAGGCGTGCCGTTCGCTGTCGTGCAGCAACGTGAAGGCGTGCGCGCTGGTGCCGGCGGTCGGCACGCCGTACGTGCGGCCCGCCTCCAAGTTCGACGTGGTACGGAAGCCGGCGAGGTAGGCTGCCCGGGCGGCGGCAACCCCGGCCATCTCGTGCGTTCGCCGGGATCCCATCTCGATGAGCGGGCGGTCCGCTGCGGCGCGCACCATTCGGGAGGCGGCGGAGGCGATCGCACAGTCATGATTGAGGATCGACAGCGCGAGGGTCTCGAGGATCACGGCCTCGGCGAAGGTGCCCTCCACGACGAGGATCGGCGAGCCGGGGAAGTAGCAGTCGCCCTCCGCGTAGCCCCAGATGTTCCCGGAGAAGCGGTAGGACTCCAGCCACGCCGCGGTCGGCTCGTCGACGATGCCCTCGGAGATGAGGTACTCCAGCTCGGAGCCGCCGAAGCGGAACGACTCCAGCGCGTCGAGGAACCGGCCCGTCCCGGCGACGACGCCGTACCTGCGGCCGTTCGGCAGATGCCGGGCGAACACCTCGAAGATCGCCCTACGCTCCGCGGTACCGGCGGTCAGGGCACCCTGGAGCATGGTGAGTTCGTAGCGGTCGGTCAGCAGCGCCGTCGAATGATCCACGAGTGGCAGATTACGGTGTGGTGTGTACACCATGTGCGGGCAGCACCCCGGAAGGAGGGACTCAGGTGAGCACGGCTCCCGTCGAACTGGATCGGCCGGACGCCGCCGAAGACGTACGTTCGGACCGTCCGTGGGTGTCGATCGTCTGGAACGACCCCATCAATCTCATGTCGTACGTCACCTACGTCTTCCAGAGCGTGTTCGGCTACTCGAAGATGAAGGCCGAGAAGCTGATGCTCGACGTGCACCACAAGGGCCGTGCCGTCGTGTCGAGCGGCACGCGGGAGGAGATGGAGCGCGACTGCGAGATCCTGCATTCGTACGGTCTGTGGGCCACGGTCCGGCAGGATGTGTAGATGAACACCTGGTTCACCCGGGTTCACGGGGGCGGCGTACGGCTGCGGATGACCCGGGAGGAGGCCTCCGTCGTCCAGGCGCTGGTGACCCAGCTCCTCGATCTGCTCGGCGGGCCCGCGCCCGGGCCACGCGACGACGGCCTGCCGAACCTCAGCTTCTCGGAGAACACCACCGTCTCCGACGACCCGGTCCTGGCGCGGCTGTTCCCGGACGCCTACAAGGACGACGGCGCCGCGTCGGCGGAGTTCCGGCGCTACACCGAGGGCGGGCTGCGCGACGGCAAGCGGGCCGCGGCCCAACTCGTGCTCGACACGCTCGGCGACGGCGGCGAGATCCTCCTCGATGACGAGCAGGCCCAGGTGTGGCTGCGGTCGCTCAACGACCTGCGGCTCGCCCTCGGCACCCGCCTGGGGATCACCGAGGAGACCCTCGAACGGATTCGCAGGCTCGACTGGAACGATCCGCGGACCGCCCCGTTCGCGGCCTACGACTGGCTGACCTACCTCCAAGAGGACCTGGTTCGAGCCCTTTGGTAAGCATTCGTCCTAAGGCGGGGGTCGATCCGCCGTTCTCGCCTCTCCGCCGATCAACGCCTTGGTAGTTTGGCGGCGACTCCGCGCTGGGAGGAGCGGGCGTGACCGCCACCGAATCCGTCGACGTTCTCGTCCACCGGGCCCTGCTGTACGGCCACGAGGACGAGTTCCTCGACGTGACGATCCCCTTCTTACGGGAGGGCCTGATGCGGGGCGGCCGTCCGGTCGTGATCAGTGAGCGGGCCGGGCTCGTACGCCGGCGGCTCGGCCGCGGCGCGAGCCGGGTGGAGTTCCTCGACGCGCCGGGCTGGTTCGGCGCGCCGGCCCGTACCCTCACCGCCTACCTCGCGTCCGCGCGCGAGCGGTGGTGGTCCCGTGGGCCGCTGTACCTCGTCGCGGAGCCGGTGTGGCGGGCGCGCACCCGGCCGGAGGCCCGGGAGTGGGGACGGCTGGAGTCGCTGCTCAACGTCGCGTTCGCCGACACCCCGACCAGCCTGCTGTGCGCGTACGACGTGCGCTCGCTGCCCACCGAGGTCGCCGAGGACGTCGGCCGTACCCACCCGGAGCTGATCGGCGCCGGCGGAATCCGGCGCAGCGCGCGGTTCACCGACCCGGCGGTCTTCTACGCCGAACGCAACCGGGCCCCGCTCGCCCCGCCGGTGGACCCGGTGACGAGCCGGGCGTTCTCGGGCGGCGACCTGGCCGGACTGCGCGCCTTCGTCGCGGCGGAGGCCGAGCGCCACGGGCTGCCCCGCGAACGCCGCCTCGCCCTGGTGCAGTCGGTGGCCGAGGTGGCCGGGCACGTCGCACGCAACGGCGGAGGTCGCGGATCGGTGTGGATCTGGTCGCCGGACGGCAGCCTGATCTGCGACGTCATCGACGCCGGAACCGCGCTCGACGACCGGTACCTCGGGTACTTCCCGCCGACGCCGCACCGGCCCGCGGGCGCGGGCATGTGGGCGGTCCGCCAACTGTGCGACCTCGTGGAGATCCGGTCCGGCGCCGACTGCTCGGTCGTACGGCTCCACATGGGCCACGGGCCCCGCTGAGGCCGACCGTCAGGGGCCCGGGCCCGCGAGGTCGCCCGCCGCGGCTCCCGCCCGGGGTGACCGCCTTGGGCCATGGGCCCCGCCCGGACCGGCCGTCGATACGCTTTGCGCATGCTCACCATCGAACGGGCCATCGTCGACCAGATCGTCGCGCACGCGCGCGCCGACCACCCGGACGAGGCGTGCGGCGTCGTCGCCGGAGCCGCCGGCTCGGACCGTCCGACCCGGTTCATCCCGATGGCGAACGCCGAGCGCTCGCCGACCTTCTACCGCTTCGACTCGATGGAGCAGTTCAAGGTGTGGCGGGAGATGGACGACCGTGACGAGGAGCCGGTCGTCATCTACCACTCCCACACCGCGACCGAGGCCTACCCCTCGCGCACCGACATCTCGTACGCCTCGGAGCCCAACGCGCACTACGTGCTGGTCTCCACCCGCGACGACGACGAGACGGAGTTCCGCTCCTACCGGATCGTCGACGGGAAGGTGGACGAGGAGGAGGTCCGCGTCGTGGAGTCGTACGAAACCGACTCGGTAGACTGATCCCGTGACGACGATGACGGAGCGCCCGAACCCGGCCCGGCCCGTCACGCCCGTGCAGAACTTCCTCTTCGGCCACTGCCGCGCCGAAGTCGTCTACGACTGTCGCCAGGGCTGAGCTTTTCCCCCCAAGCCCGGAATCCCCGCGCATCCGGCCGTGTTGAGCCATGCCGGGACCGTACGACGAAGGAGCACACTCGCGATGGCGATCGAGGTTCGCATTCCGACGATCCTGCGTAACTACACCGACGGCGCGAAGGCGGTCGAGGGCGGCGGCGCCACGCTCGACGAGCTGATCGCCGATCTGGAGACCCGCCACCCGGGCCTGCGCGACCGGCTGGTCGACGAGAAGGGCCTGCGGCGGTTCGTCAACGTCTACCTGAACGACGAGGACGTCCGCTTCCTGGGCGGCCTCGGCACCAAGGTCTCCGACGGCGACACGGTCACCGTGCTGCCCGCCGTCGCCGGCGGCTGACGTGCGTTTCGACTCCCTGCTCGACTCCCTCGGGCGTACGCCGCTGGTCGGACTGCCACGGCTGTCGCCGTCGCCCGAGGTGCGTCTGTGGGCCAAGCTGGAGGACCGCAACCCGACCGGCTCGGTCAAGGACCGTCCCGCCTTCTGGATGATCGCGAAGGCGGAGAAGGAGGGTCTGCTCGCGCCGGGCCGTACGATCCTGGAGCCCACCTCCGGGAACACCGGCATCTCGCTGGCGATGGTCGCCAAGCTCCGCGGCTACGACATCGTCTGCGTCATGCCGGAGAACACCTCGGCCGAGCGCCGGCAGCTCCTGGAGATGTGGGGCGCGCGCATCATCTCCTCCCCGGCCGCCGGCGGCTCGAACGAGGCGGTGCGCGTCGCCAAGCGGCTGGCCGAGGAGAACCCCGACTGGGTGATGCTCTACCAGTACGGCAACGAGGCGAACGCCCGGGCGCACTACGAGACGACCGGACCGGAGCTCCTGGCCGACCTGCCGTCGATCACCCACTTCGTCGCGGGCCTCGGCACCACGGGCACGCTGATGGGCGTCGGCCGGTACCTCCGCGAGCAGGTGCCGGGCGTCTCGATCGTGGCGGCCGAGCCCCGCTACGGCGAGCTGGTGTACGGCCTGCGCAACATCGACGAGGGCTTCGTGCCCGAGCTGTACGACGAGTCGGTGCTGACGACGCGGTACTCCGTGACGTCCGCGGACGCGCTGCGGCGCACCCGTGAGCTGCTGGCGCAGGAGGGCATCTTCGCCGGCATCTCCACCGGCTGCGCCCTGCACGCCGCGCTCGGCATGGCGAACAAGGCCGTCAAGGCGGGCGAGCGCGCCGACATCGCGTTCATCGTCGCCGACGGCGGCTGGAAGTACCTCTCCACCGGCGCGTACGGCGGCACCCTGGAGGAGGCCGAGGAGCGCCTCGAAGGCCAGCTCTGGGCCTGACCGAACACCACACGGGCGCTCACCGGAATCGAATGCGATTTCGGTGAGCGCCCGTGTACGTTCGGTTTCCTTGGCATAGTGGGCCCATGCCCGAGACGATGGCGAGCGCCCGATGGGCCTGAGCCTGCCGCCCTTCCACCGGCGGCTGCTGGAGGCCGGACGCGACCTGTGCGAGGACTACGGGCTGTGCCTCGCCGGAGGCTACGCGATGATGGCACACGGGCTGGTCGAGCGCCCCAGCGATGACATCGACCTCGCCACCGGCCATCCGCTGCCGGTCGACGACCTCGCCGACCGGGTCGCGGATGAGTACCGCAACGAGGGCTTCGCGGTGGAGGGCAGGCCGGGCGGCGCACGGTTCGCGCGCCTCCTCGTCGGCGACCCGCGGACCGGCGAGATCTGCCCGGTAGACCTGATGAAGACGACGCTGCGTGTCAGCCCGGTCGTCGTGGACTCCTGGCCGGTGCTCGGCTTCGACGACGCGATCGGCCTGAAGATGAGGGCCGTGCACGATCGCGGCATCGCGCGCGACCTCATCGACGCGGCTTCGCTCGCCGGGGAGTACGGCTTCGAGCGTCTCGAATGGCTGTGCCGCTCACACGAATCCGACTTCTCCCTGCGACGCCTGGCCTCCCGGCTCGAAGCGGCGGAACTGCACGACGACGCGGAGTTCGAGGCCTACGGCCTGACGCTGGAAGAAGTGCGGCGGGTGAAGCGGTTCGCGGCCGAATGGGCGCAGGACATCAACCTGCGGCTCCTGGAGGAGGAAGAGGTCGATCTCGAGCTCTGAGCCCCACCGGAGCGTCTCCACCCGCCGGTTCCCGGGTGAGACGGCGCCCTACCGCTGCGCCGTGGCGGTGATGCGGCCGTACGCGATGACGTGACCGCTCATGGTGAAGGTCGCGACGGCGGGCGGCGTGCCGGCCGGCAGGCCCAGGCTCGGGACGTTCAGCGCGTACACCGTCACCTGGTAGCGATGCGCGATGTCGCCCGTGGGTGGGCAGGCGCCCAGGTAGCCGGTGCCGCCGGCGTCGTTGGTGCCGGAGACGGCGCCCGCCGGCGGCTCCGCGCCCAGCGTGGTGTCATCGGCGGGGATGTCCCAGACCAGCCAGTGCCAGAACCCGCTTCCGGACGGCGCGTCCGGGTCGTACATCGTGACCGCGTAGCCGCGGGTCGCCGCCGGGGCTCCGCTCCAGGACAGGCGCAGTGGCCGGTTGCCCGCCGAGCAGCCGAAGGCGTTCGCCCAGGACGCGGCCGGGAAGACGCCGCCGTCCCGGACGTCCGGGCTGGTCAGCGTCATCCGCTTCGCCGAGTCCGGAACGCCCTTGCGGATCACGGTGAAGCCGTAGCCGCCGTCACCGGCGGGGCCGCGGTGCCCGCCGCGAAGGTCCGAACGAATCTCTTCATCTCATCCTCCTCGATCGTGCGTCCAACGATCGCGACGCGGATCGAGCGGAGGAAGGCCGCCGGGATGCTGGTACCCGGAGTGCCAGGTCCCTTCGTGGACAGCGGGCGCCGGCGGCGTGGATCATGTGGATCAGGGGTGAGTCGGATGAGCCGGCACAACGCCGACCTGGCGGAGTTCCTGCGGGTCATGCGGGCCCGCGTACGGCCGGAGGACGTCGGCCTGCCGGTCGCGGGCCACCGCCGCACGCCGGGCCTGCGGCGACAGGAGGTCGCCCAGTCGGCCGCGATCAGCGTCGAGTGGTACACCCGTCTGGAGCAGGGCCGGGTGGGCTCGCCCGGCACGACCGTCCTCGACGCCCTGGCGCAGGCCCTCCGGCTGTCGGAGTCCGAGCGGCATCACCTGCACCTGATCGCGAGAGGGGAGGCCCCGCCGTCACGGCATCGGCCCGCCCCGGTCGGAGCCGCCCTCCAGGAGCTCCTGTGCGGGATGCCGCTGCTGCCCGCCTACGTCGTGGACTTCCGCTTCGACGTCCTGGCCCGCAACGAGCCCGCGGCGGCGTTGTTCGGCGCGGACTTCGGCAGCGGCGACACCGGAAACGTCGCGCGGATGCTGTTCCTCGTGCCGCGCATCCGCGAGATGCAGCTGGACTGGACCAGGATCGCCCGGGAGACCGTCGGGAACCTGCGCGCCAACCTCGCGCGCCACCGCACCGACGCCCGGCTGCGCGCGCTGATCGACGAACTGCGCCATCGCAGCGAGGACTTCTCGGCCTGGTGGAACGACCAGACGGTGCAGGAGCGCGCCAACGGAACGAAGCGCATCCGGCACCCGGTCGGGGGTGAGCTGACGATCTGTTACACGACGCTGGCCACGCTCGACGACTCCGCTCAGTACCTGATCGCCGTCACGCCGGCCGACGCGGCTGCGGAGCAGGCGCTGCGCAGGATCGTCGCCTCTCACGCGGGCGCGCTCACCGGGACGGCCAGGGCGGTGGGCTGAGTCCCGGCCGGTGCCGGACATGTGGCGATCGTCCCATTTGCGTTCCGGGCGGGACCGTACGCCACCGGGCCGGTAGGGTATTACCGAATGTGATTCGACTCTGTGGGGTGGGGGAATGGGCGGCTTCGCGGCGGCCACGACGGTGCGACGGGTGGCGGAGGGACGCTACGCCGCCGAGCTGGACGGGGACTTCGGCATCGAGCAAGCGATCAACGGCGGTTACTCGATGGCGGTGATGACCCGCGCGCTGCTCGAGGAGTCCCCGCACCCGCACCCGATCGCCACCAGCGCGAGCTTCCTGCGCGTCGCGAAGGCAGGGCCCGCCGAGGTCCAGATCCAGCCCCTGAAGAGGGGGCGTACGGCGGCGGTGGCGCGTGTCACGCTCATCCAGAACGACCAGGCCCTGGTCGAGGCCCTCATCACCACCGGCACCCTCGACGGTGACGCCGCTCCCACCTACTCGGTGGAACAGGAGAAGCTCCCGCCGGTCGAGGAGTGTCTGGAGTTCGCGCCGAACAACGGCTTCGCCCGGCAGGTCGACGTGCGGTACGACCCGGCCACGATGGGCTGGCTCGACGGGCGGCCCGCCGGAGTGCCCGAGATGCGCGGGCACCTCCGGCTGCGCGAACCGTACGAGCCCGACGGGATCCTCCTCGCGCTCGCCGTCGACGCGCTGCCCCCGGTGGTGCTGAACGCCGGGGCGTCCGGCTGGGCGCCGACCGTCGAGCTGACCTGGCACATGCGGGCCGTTCCCGCGCCCGGCATGCTGGCCGTCCACGGCCGCGCCCGGCTCGTCAGCGACGGGTGGTTCGACGAGGAGGTGGAGGTCTGGGACTCCGCCGGCCGGCTCGTCGCGCAGAGCCGCCAGATCGCCCGCGTCGGCCGCGGCTAGTTTCTTCTAAATCACACTGTGATGTGCGGCGCATCGGCCCGCTGATCAGGGCATGGTCTTTTAGCCTGTTGGGATCATGTCTGACGCGCCAATCGGGATCTTCGACAGCGGAGTCGGCGGGCTGACCGTCGCCCGCGCCATCCTCGACCAGTTGCCGAACGAATCCATGCTGTACGTCGCCGACACCGCGCGATCCCCGTACGGCCCGAAGCCGATCGCCGAGGTACGCGCCTATGCCCTCGAGGTTCTCGACCACCTCGTGGACGAGGGCGTGAAGATGCTCGTGATCGCGTGCAACACCGCCAGCTCCGCCGTGCTGCGCGACGCGCGCGAGCGCTACGACGTCCCGGTCGTCGAGGTCATCAAGCCGGCCGTGCGCGCGGCGGTCAGCGCCAGTCGTACGGGACGCGTGGGACTCGTGGCGACGCGTGCGACCGTGACGAGCCGGTCGTATGAGGACGCGTTCGCCGCTGCGCCTCATGTGACACTGACAAGCGTCGCGTGTCCGCGTTTCGTAGAGCTCGTGGAACAAGGAATCACGATGAGCGACGAGCTCCTCGACGTCACGCGCGGCTACCTCGAGCCGATCCTCGACGCGGGGTGCGACACCCTCATCCTCGGCTGCACGCATTACCCGTTGCTGACCGGCGTCATCTCATACGTCGCCGGTGACGGGGTAACCCTCGTGTCAAGCGCCGACGAGACCGCCAAGGACGTCTACCGGGTCTTGCACGACAGCCGCCTGGCCCGCGCGGAGGGCTCCCCGGAGCCCCGGCACCGGTTCCGGGCGACCGGAGACCCGACGCCGTTCGGCGTCCTCGGCCGCCGCTTCCTCGGCCCGGAGATCGGGCTCGTCGAACCCGCGATCGTCGGCATTCCGTTCACGGCTCGTTAGGAGGTCGGCCCGTGCGGCTCACGGTGATCGGCTGTTCGGGGAGCTTCCCCGGCCCGGACAGTCCGGCGTCCTGCTATCTCGTCGAAGCCGACGGCTTCGCGATCCTCCTCGATCTCGGCAGCGGAGCCCTCGGTCCACTCCAGCGCCACATCGGGCTGTACGACATCGAGGCCGTCCTGCTGTCGCATCTCCACGCCGACCACTGCCTCGACCTGTGCGGATACTGGGTCGCCCGGACGTACGCGCCGGAGGGGCCGAAGCCGCGGATCCCGGTCTACGGACCCGAGGGCGTCGCCGACCGGATGGCGCGCGCGTACGACCTGGAGCTGGATCCGGGCATGCGGCAGGCGTTCGACTTCCAGACGCTGCGCACCGGGACGTTCCGGCTCGGGCCGTTCACCATCACGACGGCGCCGATGAGCCACCCCGTCGAGGCGTTCGGTTTCCGCGTCGAGCACGAGGGCACGGCGATCGCCTACTCCGGCGACACCGGGGAGTGCGAGGAACTCGTCCGGCTGGCCCGCGGAGTCGACCTCCTGCTCGCGGAGGCGTCCTTCCTCGACCGGCCGGACCTGCCGCCCGACCTGCACCTCACGGCACGGCAGGCGGGGGAGCACGCGAACCGCGCGGGCGCCGGGCGGCTCGTGCTCACGCACCTCGTGCCCTGGAACGACTCGGCGAGCATCCTCGCCGAGGCCAAGTCCAGCGGGTACGGCGGCCCGATCGAGCTGGCCAGCCCGGACGCGGTGTACGAACTCTGACGGGTGCGGGCGGGCCGGCCCGGCCGCCCGCCAGGGCACGGTGTGCGAACTTCGAGCGTCATCGGTCCGGGCGCTGGATAGGGTTGGGCTCATGGCTCGCCCCGACGGTCGGTCAGCCGACCAGCTACGTCCCGTCCGCATCCAGCGCGGCTGGCTCTCCCACGCCGAGGGTTCCGTGCTGGTGGAGTTCGGCCGCACGCGCGTGCTGTGCGCCGCGTCCGTCCAGACCAGCGTGCCGCGCTGGCGCCGTGACTCGGGGCTCGGCTGGGTGACGGCGGAGTACGCCATGCTGCCGCGCGCGACGAACACCCGGAACGACCGCGAGTCGGTCCGGGGCAAGATCGGCGGTCGCACGCACGAGATCTCGCGTCTCGTCGGCCGGTCGCTGCGGGCCTGCGTCGACTACAAGGCGCTGGGGGAGAACACCATCATCCTCGACTGCGACGTGCTGGAGGCCGACGGCGGCACCCGCACCGCCGCGATCACCGGCGCGTACGTCGCCCTCGCCGACGCGGTCGCCTGGATGCGCGACCGCAAGCTGGTCAAGTCCAGCCCGCTGGTCGGCTCCGTCGCGGCGGTCAGCGTCGGCGTCATCGACGGCGAGCCCCGACTCGACCTGTGCTACGAGGAGGACGTCGCCGCCGAGACCGACATGAACGTCGTCTGCACCGGTGACGGCCGCTTCGTCGAGGTGCAGGGCACCGCGGAGGGTCAGCCGTTCGACCGCTCCGAGCTCGACGCCCTCGTCGACCTGGCGGCCGGCGGCTGCGCCGAGCTCACCCGCATCCAGCAGGAGGCACTCGCGCAATGAAGGTCGTGCTCGCCACCCGCAACCAGGGCAAGGTCGCCGAGCTGCGCCGGATCCTCGACGGCATCGACGTCGTCGGGCTCGACGAGTTCCCGGACGCGCCGGAGGTCCCCGAGACCGAGCTGACGTTCGCCGGCAACGCGCTGCTCAAGGCCCGCGCGATCGCGGCGCACACCGGGCTGCCCGCCGTCGCGGACGATTCCGGCCTGTGCGTCGACGCGATGAACGGCATGCCCGGGATCTTCTCCGCCCGCTGGGCCGGCCGGCACGGCGACGACCAGGCCAACCTCGACCTGCTCCTCGGCCAGCTCGCCGACGTGGCGCCCGAGCACCGGGGCGCCCGCTTCGTGTGCGCGGCCGCCATCGCCTGGCCGTCCGGCGAGGAGGACACCGTCGAGGGCACCATGGACGGCGTCGTCATCGACGCGCCGCGCGGCACGAACGGCTTCGGCTACGACCCGATCTTCGTGCCCGAGGGCGACACGCGTACGAACTCCGAGCTGAGCGCCGAGGAGAAGGACGCCATCAGTCACCGCGGCAAGGCGTTCACCGCCCTCGCTGCCCGTATCCTCGCGCGGGTCGATCACGCGGGCTGAGGGCCACCGCCCCCGCACGGGCACGTACCCGCGCCGGAGCGGGCACGTGGGCTGAGGGCCACCGGCCCGTGCGGGCGCGTATCCGCGCGCGGGCTGAGGGCTACCGGCTCGCAGCCCCCTCATCGGGCGGCAGCACGCGCTCCACGACACTGGCGATCAGCGCCTCGACGTCCGTCTCGGGGAACACCTCCGGCAGGGTCAGCCGCTCTGCGATCAGCCAGTTCATCGCCAGGTAGAGCGTGACCACCGTCGTGGCGTCCCCGGGCAGCCCGGAGTCCAGGTGGTAGGCGATGTTGGCCTCGACGTCGGCGCGGATGGTGCGGGTCAGCACCTCGCGCAGATCGGGGCGGCGGGTGGCCTCCAGACGTAGTTCGAACAGGGCCAGATAGCCCGACCGGAAGGCGCCGGCCCGGCCGACCAGCTCCTGCATGAACTCGGTGACCCGCCGCCGGTCCCGGGGGCCCTGCAGCGACCGTGCGATCGTGGCGGCGTCCGGCTGCAGCCGTTCGTAGACGCGTCCGCCGATCTGCGTCATCAGGTCGTCCCGGCTGGCGAAGTAGTTCGACGCCGTGCCGACCGGCACCGCCGCCTGCTTGTCGACCGCGCGAAAGGTCAGCCCGCGCGCCCCCTCGCGTGCGAGCACCTCGATGGCCGCGTCGATGAGCGCCGCCCGCCGCTCTGGATTCTGCCGCATCACACCTCCTTGACACCACTACGGACATAGTACTATGTTCTGACCACTACAAGCGAAGTACTATGACTGTGGAGGTTGCGGGATGCGAAAGCTCGTCTACTACATCGGCCTCTCCATCGACGGCCGCATCGCGGGACCCGCCGGCGAGTTCGACTTCTACCCGCTGGAGGACGATCTGCTGGAGTTCATCACCACGCGGCTCCCGGACTCTCTGCCCACGCACGTCCGTTCCCAGTTCGGCCTGGACGCGCCGGTCGAACGGTTCGGCACCGTTCTGATGGGCCGGGGCACCTACCAGCCCGGTCTCGACATCGGAGTGACCAGCCCGTACGCGCACCTGCGCCAGTACGTCGTGTCGAGCACGCTGCCCGCGAGCGACGACCCGGCGGTGACCATCGTGTCCGGTGATCCCCTGGAGCTGGTACGGCGGCTGAAGAAGGAGGAGGGCGGCGACATCTGGCTCTGCGGCGGCGGAAAGCTGGCCGGCGAGCTGCTCCCCGAGATCGACGAAATGATCATCAAGTACTACCCGGTGGTCGCCGGCGCGGGCATCCCGGTCTTCGCGGGGGACTTCCAGCCACACCTGTTCGACCTGGTCGACACCCGCACCTTCGCGAACGGCACCCTGCTCCTGACCTACACCAAGAAGTAGGGGGCGGTGGTCCACGGGCTGGGGGTTCGCGGGGCGGGGTAGGTGAGGCGGAGCGTCGTGCTGGGAACAAACCGGCATGAGGCCCGCGAATAGGACGCCGGAGGTTGCGGACCGACGGCGAAGGGGGCCTGCGATACGGAGGAACCCCGTTTCCAGCCGGGCGACCCGTCACCGCGGACCGGGCCTCGCCCGTCACTGGAGGGACGATCTGGACGGGGCGGCCGGGGAGAGCCCCCCGATCTCTCGCGCACGGAGCGCCCGCCGGCCGGCGATGGTGCCGGAGGCGGGCGGCCCGAGACATCGATCAACCTGATAGGCGACGCCGATGTGGATGTTCCGGCCCCTCGGGGTATACCGGCCGCAAAGCGACACGTTTCTGCTGGCCAGAGAGCTGTGTTGCGATGGGATTCGAGGTTCCCGGGTGCTCGACCTGTGCACCGGGACCGGTCTGCTGGCGATCATCGCCGCCTACGCCGGCGCCGAGTCCGTGACGGCGGTGGATCTCGAGGGGCGCGCGGTGCTCACGGCGTGGATGAACACGCGCCTGCGGCGGGTGCCGGTGCGAGTGCTCCGCGGCGACCTGTTCGAGCCCATCGCGGACGAGGTGTTCGACGTCATCGTGGCCAACCCGCCGTACGTGCCCAGCGCGGACGCGCCACGCCGCGTGCGCGGCCGGGCCTGGGACGCGGGCCGGCAGGGCCGGGCGATGATCGACCGGATCTGCGCGCACGCACCGGGGGCGCTGGCCGTCGGAGGGACCCTGCTGATGGTCCAGTCCGTGCTGTGCGGGGTGGAGACGACGCTGAACTCGCTGCGCCGGGCCGGGCTCAAGGCGTCGGTCGTGGCGCGGCGGAGGCAGCCGTTCGGGCCGGTGATGCGGTCGCGGGCGGCGTTCCTGGAGGCACAGGGGCTGATCCATCCGGGTCAGCGACATGAGGAGCTGGTGGTGGTCCGTGCCGATCGGAACTGAGCGCCCGGACGGCCCGGCGGGGCGGGAACCGCGGCGCGTGGTCGTCGTGCCGGGTGGGCCGGTGCTCGTGGAGGGACCGGTGGAGCTGGTCACCGACGACGGCGGGATCGTGCGCTGTGATCGCTTCATGGTCGCCGTGTGCGCGTGCCGGCGCAGCCGCCGGTACCCGCTGTGCGACACCAGCCATCGCCGCAAGCGTAAGGACTAGGGGAGCGGGCGGCGCAGGGAGGTGCGGCCCGCCCGCCAGCTTCCCAGCAGGTGGGCGGCGAGGCGATCCTCCAGGAACGTGGTGGCCTGGATCCCGAGCACGACGTCGGCCGCCAGCTCCGGCTCCCGCGCGAGCAGGTCGCCGATGACGTCCCGGCGCATCACCTGCTCGTGCACGGCGTCGGCCTCGATGTGCTCGGTGAAGAACCGCGTGCACTCCGCCCCCGCCCCCAGCCGGGTCAGGGCCCGCGCGAGCCGGTCCGCGCCGGGCGGGGTGGTGATCTCCGCGGCGGCGAAGTGCCCGACGAGGGCGCCGCGCAGCGCCCGATGCAGGCCGAACAGCGACATGAGGTTCACGGTGGCCAGCGTCTGGGCGGGCACGTGGTCGAGGTAGTGGCCGTACCGGGAGTCCAGCCCGGCGCCGTCCAGGAGGTCCGCGAACAGTTTCGCGTGCATCCGCTCGCCACGCCCGCCGCCGAACTCGTCGAACTCGACGGCGACCAGCGCCGCCTTGCTCTCGCCCTGCAGGCGCGGGATCACCCACGCGTGCGGGTCGGCCTCCTTCAGGTGGTAGATCGAGCGATGTGCCAGGTACTCGCGCATCTCCCACCACTGTCCCGTGTCGAGCAGGTGGTGCGAGACGCCGTAGGCGCCGGGGTCCTCGACGAGGAGCTCTCCCAGCGCGGCCGCCGTGTCGGTGCCGCCGGGCGACTCCGCGCGCAGCGCCGGCAGGAAGCGGTCCTCCAACCGTCCGCGCAGCCGCAGCAGCTCCGGATCCCACTCCCGGCACGGGTCCACCCCGTCGAACCCGCGATAGTGCAGCTCGTAGCAGACGTACAGGGCCAGCTGCAGGTCCTCGCCGAGAGGCTCCGCGTCGCGGACCTCCCGCGGCGCCTCCTCGGGCGGCGAGCCACGGGCGAGCGCCGTGATCACGGCCTCCGACAAGGGGCCCCGAGCCTCGGGCAGCGTGGGATTCGCGATCATGACGACTCCGTCAGGTCTTCGTCCTCCCGGTGGCGGCCGGACCGGCTGGAAAGGCCGGCAGGGGCCTCGGCGGCGGCGATCGTCTGCTCGGCGAGCAGGTCCACCACGGCCTCCGAACCGTGCGCGGCGGCGGCGCGCTGACGGGAGGCGCCGCCGCCGTGACGCGACAGCCAGGCCAGGACGGCGTGGACGCGGGCCAGATCCCCCGACGCCTCCAGCGCCGGCCGGACCCGGTCGAGCATCTCCCGTAGCAACCGTGCCGCCGGTACCGCGCGCTCCTCGATCGGATGCACCCCGGGGCCGTCCAGGCCGTACCGCGCCGCCGTCCACGTCGCGGCCGCGCAGAGCTGGTCACCGACGGCGGGCGCCTCGCGGCCCCGCGCGAGGTCGGTCAGGGCCGTACGGACCAGGGCGCGGACGAGGGCCGCCTGCAGGATCGCCTCGTCCACGGTGGCCGCGGCGTCCCCCGCCCGTACCTCGACGGTCGGCAGCCGGGGCGACGGCCGGGCGAGCCAGAAGGACATGCGCTCGTCGATGAGCGCACCGGCCTCGACCAGCAGGGCGACCTGGCGGTCGTAGGCCGCGGCGGAGGGGAACGACGGCGGCACCCCGGATCCGGGGAAGCGCGCCTGCTCCAGCATCCGCCAGCTCGCGTACCCCGAGTCCCGGCCGTGATCGAACGGCGAGTTCGCCGCCAACGCGACCAGTGTCGGCAGCCAGGGCCGCAGGTGGTTCACCACCGCGACCGCCGTCTCCCGGTCGGCGACGCCGGTGTGGACGTGACAGCCGCACGTCTGGTAGTCGGTCACCACGCCGGCGTACCGGTCGGCGATCTCCGCGAACCGTTCCCCCGGAGTGACCGGGATGGAGGACCCGGGCAGCACCGCGGTTCCCGAGGAGATCAGGCGCGCGTCCTCGCCGCTCGCGGCGGCGGCGAGCCGGCGCCGGCCGTCGCACAGGTGATCGCGCAGGGCGTCCAGCGTGGTGCAGATCCCGGTCGCGGCCTCGACCTGCGCGGTGAGCAGCTCCTCGTACAGCCCACCGCCGGGAGTGGGCGCGACCCGGGGCTTCGGGACCCGCGCGAGCACGGCCGCCGCCCGCGGCACGGTCCGCCGCGTCTCCGCGTCCACGAGGAGGAACTCCTCCTCCACGCCCACGGTCACCCCGTCGTCGAGGCCGTGAACCGGCCCGTCCCCCATGCCGAAGCCATTCCCGGCGGGGCGTCGCCCTAACGGCTCGGGCTCAGTCCGTGGCAGCGGCCAGGGCGGCGCGGAGGTCGTCCGCCGCCGCGCGGTCGCCGCGCACGCGGACCGCGTCGTCGCCCCGGCGTCCCCACAGCCACAGGTAGACGGGGACCGGGTCGCCGATCACCACGGCGTCCGCGTCGTCCGGGAGCTCGGAGATCACCTCGGCAGAGGCAGGGCCGATCGTCACCCGCCACACCCGCGATCCGGCGGCGACCCCGACGGTACGGACGGCGGCGGGCCGCCCCCGGTCACGGCGGCCGAACCGCCGGACGAGGTAGAGCGACAGGACCTCGTCGGCGCCGTCGGCGGCGAACTCCGCGTCGACCGGGCCGATCGGGCCGTACGCCGCCTCGACGTCGACCCGGTGCACGGTCGTCTCGTGGGCCATCCGCCGCCACCAGAACCCGATGGTGCGGTCGTCGGGGGACCACGTGTCGCAGGGCTCGTCCACGGGCCGGCGGCTCAGCTCGTCGTGCAGCTCGGCGGCGCAGGCGCGGAACCAGCGGATCACGTCGCCGTCGGGCGGCGTCCGGTCCCAGTCGTCGGGCCGGCTCTGCGCGTGCACCCAGTCGATCACCGCGAGGTACACGCTGCCGAGGTGTCGGACGAGGTCGCCGACGTTCATGCCGGGGCAGGTCGGAACGGGCGCGCCGAGGTCGCGGTCGGCGGCGAACGCGGCGATGTGCGCGCTCTCGGCCCGCAGCCGGGCGAGGAAGTCGGAGGGCTCCATCGGATTAAGCCTGGCCGGTCGGGCCGACTCCGTCAAAGTCCGTGACAACCGATCGGCCCGGAGGCGGGGTTGTCAGGGGTGTACGGAAACGAAGGGATCTTCCATGACCGACCGCAGACGCCGCCGGACCACCATGACCCTCGCGGGGGCCGGCGCGGCCGTCGCCGTGCTCGCCGGTGTGTGGGCGGGCGGTGCCGCCTTCGCCGGAGGTTCCGGGCAGGGGGTGAGGAACGCCGCCGACTCCTCGCGGGTGCCGCCGACCGCGGCGCCGGTGCCCAGGCCGACCGCCTCGGCGACGCCCTCCACCCGGCCGACCGCGCCCGGCGAACCCCGGCCCGTTCCGACGGCGCCGCATCCGCGGCCGACGTGCGTGAGCAGCGCGCGGCCGGCCCCGCGCCCGGCGGAACCGTCCACGGCCCGGCCGGTGCCCCGGCCGACGGCGACGGTGAGCACCCACCCGAGGCCCCGTCCGACGGCCACCGCGAAGCCGCGCCCGACGGGCACCCCGAGGCCCCGCCCGGCGGGCGACCCGATCACCCGGAGGGCGCACCGGCCGGCGGCGACGCCCGTGCCGCTGCCCCCCTCCTGCGCCCGAGGGCAGTGAGGCAGGCGGGACACTGTCCATCCTGAGCCGAGAGGAGGCCCGCGGAGTGAGTGGGGACGAGCTCACGTTCGACGAGTTCGTCATCGCCTCCGCGGGTCGCCTGCTGCGCACCGCCGTGTTCCTCGTCTACGACCGCCACCTCGCCGAGGACCTCCTCCAGATCACCTACGAGCGGGTCGCCCGGCGATGGACCCGGATCCTGCGCGGCGGGCACCAGCCGGAGGCGTACGCGCGCAAGGTCCTCGTCAACCTGGCCATCGACCACCACAAGCGCCGCAAGAGACGACCCGACCTGCCGGTCGGCGGAACGTCCGACGTGGAGCGCCTCACCGGGGCGCGCGAGGCGTACGACGCGGCGGGAACCCCGCTCGACGACGTTCTCGCGACCCTGCCGGTCAAACAGCGGGCGGTCGTGGTCCTGCGCTTCTGGTGCGATCTCAGCGAGCATGAGATCGCCGAGGCGCTCGGCATCTCCCGGGGGACCGTGAAGAGCCACACGTCGCGGGCGATGGCGGCGCTGCGGCGGCAGCTGGCCGAGGAAGGAGCGGCTCATGAGCGATGACCTCGACGCCCTGCTCCGCGACCACTACCGGCGCGCGGCCGAGGGAGTCCAGCCGGACCGCGAGCTGATCGACCGGCTCCGGAACACCGCGCGGCCGGCGCGAGCCGTCGCCGGGTGGCCGCGGGCGCTCCTCGCGGCGGCGGCGGTCGCGGCGATCGCCCTGCTCGCCTGGGGGCTGCTCCGGCCGGATCACGCCGCCGAGCCGAGCCGGCGCAGCGTGCCGATCGCGCCCCTCCCCGCGACGACCGAGCCGCCGTCGCACCACCTGCCGACACCGACGCCGACGCGGACGAAGGCGCATCCGGTATCGAGGCCCCCGAAGCGGGGACCGCGGCCCCCGTCGGCCCCGCCGACGCCGAGGCCCACGCTCACCCGGAACTGGACGCCGCGACCGGCGCCGACGGGGACGCCGTCGTCGATTCCGCGGCCGTCGAGGCGGTGATCATGCCACCATCATTCAAGTGATCACTGTCCTCGTGGTGACCGCCGTGGCCGTCGTCGTGGCCGTGGTGGGCGTCGCCGCGGGACCGAGAAGGGGGCGACAGATGTCGGGACAGGTGCCGCCGATCGCGCTGGCCGGTGAGCTGCAGGACCGGGTCCGGGCCCTGCTGGCCGACGACCGGCTCGTCCAGGCGGTCAAGGAGGTCCGGCAGGCGACGGGGCTCGGTCTCGTCCAGGCCAAGCAGCTCGTCGACGCGGTCCAGGACGGCCGCCTGCCCGAGCCGGGCCCGTACCGTTCCTCCCAGGGGTCCGAGAGCCTCGCCGACCGGGCCCGGCGGATGCGTGACGGCGGGGACGTCCCCGGGGCCGTCGCGCTCGTTCAGGCGGAGACGGGGATGACCCGGGAGGACGCGGAGCGGTTCGTCGCGGCTCTCGGCTAGAGCCCGTCTCCCACCGGGGACGCGTCCTAACGGCAGGGGACGTGCAGCCGGACCGTCGTTCCGGCCGGGCCGGTGCGCAACTGGACGAGAGCGCACAGCATGCGCACGCCCCACAGCCCGAAACCCGACAGTGACCCGGGATCGGGCGGGACGAAACCGGGGACGGGGTCGGGCTGCCAGTGGCCCGCGTCGGTCACCTGGACGATCAGGTCGTCGTCCTCCCGCCACATCTGGCAGCCGATCGGCGGGCGGCCGTGCCGGATGGCGTTGGTGGCCACCTCCGTCGTCGCGACCAGCAGATCGTTCACCCGGGGGCGGGACATGCCGTGATGGCGGGCGTGCCCGGCGAGGAAGGAGCGCAACGCGCTCAGGTCGTCGTCGTCGACCGGCAGGCGCACCGCACCGGGCGGCGGGGGCGGCAGGGGATCGCGGTCGATGCCGGCGCGGACGGTCGCCGGGTCGAGGTAGGCGTCGTTGCAGCGCGGACATGCGCCCTCGACGATCTCGGGGTGGGTGCGCAGCGCCCCGTCGAGCAGGCCGGGGTGGGTGGTGCGCCGGTCGTACAGGCACAGCACCGAGGCGCTGATCTCCGCGAACGCCTCGTTGATGATCGACTCGTACCGCGTCCACTCGGAGATCTGCGCGGGCGTCCCGGTCTCCCATCCCGGCTCCGCGACCACCCTGATCCGGGCGGTGGCGTTCTCGGCGATGAAGGAGCTGTAGTTGGCGATGGTGCGCGTCGGCTGGACGTACCAGGACGCCGAGTCGGCGAACTCGACGGCGTCGGAGTCGGTGCCCAGGGCCTGACGCAGACAGGACAGGTTCGGGGCCGTGCCGATGGTGAGGACGGCCTCACCCGCGCCGAGCCCCTCCTGGAGGAAGGGCACGACCGTGTCCAGGATGTCCTTCTCGTTGTCGTACATCAGGACCTGGTGGATGAGTCGCGTCATCGGGCCTCACCGTCGCCGATCTCCAGCCAGGGCAGCAGCCGGCTGCTGACCAGCTCGACGACGTCCGCCAGTTCATTGGATGGGTTGTCGAGGACCACCCGCGCGTCGAGGTGCATCGCCGCGCCGGCCATCATGCTGAGCGCGCCGAGGTCGATGAACCGCAGGCCGGCGAGGTCCAGGTGGACCTCGCCGCCCCGATCGACGACCTTCCGCAGCGACTCGGCGAACACGGCGTGCCGCGCGCCGTCCAGCTCGCCGCTGAGCCGGAGACCACGGGGGTGGAAGGTCGGGGTGATGCTCAGCACCCCGTCGTCGAAGTACGGATCGGCGCCAACGAGCACCTCATGCCTCTCCTTCAACGCGGTGAGCTCCTCGGGCGTACAGGACCGGGCGTCGACCTGGCAGATCGCCATCGCCATCGTGCTCGGAGAGATCGCCGCCTCCACCCGTGCCTCGCACTCCAGGACGCCGTCGCGTCCGCCTCCCCGCCGGAACGCCGACGTCATGTCGACGGTGACCCGGACGCCGCGGAACCGCTCCGTCTCCGCCCGGTCGAGGACCTCGCGCAGGGTCGTCGTCATGCGCGCCGGGTCGAACACCCCACGGGTCAGACAGGTCTCCTCCTGCGGCAGGATCGCCAGCTGCCCGCTGCGCAGGTACGTCTCGGGCTCCAGCCGGTAGCGCGCCCGCAGATCGGGCACCTCGCCGCGGCCGTCGTCGGTGATGTAGATGACCTTGTCGGCGCCGGCCAGCCCGTCGCGCAGGAAGGCGCCGATGACGTGGTCGTGCTCCTCCCGGCCGTGGTAGGAGAGCCAGGCGTGGTCTCCGGGAAGCAGCTCTCCGACGGACCTACGGGTGAACCAGGACTCCATGGGCCTCCTCCCGCATCGACGTCGGCAGGTGGCCTCTACCATACGGCGAACGACACAGCGTGACGACGGTTTCACGCCGACCGCTGTCGTTGAAACTTTCAGTGAAAGTCGCGGTCAGTGCGTCCCGGCTGGTCGGCCCGCGGTCGGGATCACCGTACGGCTTCGGGGAGCCGTACGGCCCAGGCGGCCAGGACCTCGTCGAGACGTACGATGTCGGCCTCCACCACGGCCAGCCCCGGCGTCGGGACGGTCGCGCCGAGCTCGACGAGCAGGGGCCGCAGGTGCACCTCGACCGCGAGCGCGTGCCGGGGCGAGCCCATCACCAGCAGCGGCAGCGCCGTCACGCCGGTCAGGGACGGCACCCGGTCGAGGAACGCCTTGAGCAGCCCGGTGTAGGTCCCCTTGTAGGTGGGGCTGGCCACGACGAGGAGGTCCGCGGAGGTGACCCGGGAGACCGCCTCGTCCAGGACCGGGTCCGGGTCCCGGCCGAGCAGCCGGTCGGCGAACCCGGTCAGGTCCACCGTCTCCGGCACGGCGTCCGGCGCCACCGCCCGCGCGGCCCGCTCGGCGACGGCGTGCGTGCGCGACGCCGGGCGCGGGTTGCCGACCAGCACCACGACCCTCCTGCCGTCCCGTACGGGAACCTCGTCCGGGCCCGCCGCCGACCGGCCCCCGCTCCCACCGTCGCTCCTCGTATCACTCACGCGGCCACCTCCCGCAGCCCGCGGCGGGTGAGCTCGGGCAGGACGCCCTCGCCGAACCAGTACGCCTCTTCCAGGTGCGGATAGCCGGAGAGGATGAACTCGTCGATGCCGAGCGCGGCGAACTCCTCGATCCGCTCGGCGACCTGCTCGTGACTGCCGACCAGTGCGGTGCCGGCCCCGCCCCGGACCAGGCCGACGCCCGCCCACAGGTTCGGGTGAATCTCCAGGTCGTGGCTGGACCCGCCCGAGCGGAAGGACTCGTGCAGCGCACGCATCCGCTGCTGACCGACCGACTCGCTGCGCGCCAGGCCCTCCTGCGCGGCGGCGATCTCGGCCGGGTCGAGGTCGTCGAGCAGCCGGTTCGCGGCCGCCCAGGCCTCCTTCGCCGAGTCACGGGTCACCACGTGCAGCCGGATGCCGAACCGGAGCGTACGGCCCTCCGCCGCGGCCAGCTCCCGGACCCACTCGATCTTCCTGCGCACCTGACCGGGCGGTTCACCCCACGTCAGGTAGACGTCCGCGTGCCGCGCCGCCACCGGTCCGGCGGCCGCGGAGGACCCGCCGAAGTAGAGGCGGGGCGCCGGGTCGGGAACCTCCCGCACGGTGGCGCCCTCGACGTCGTAGTAGTCGCCGGAGAAGTCGAACGGCGTCCCGCCCCACGCGCCTCGCAGGATGGTCAGGAACTCGTCGGTGCGCGCGTAGCGTTCGTCGTGGCCGAGGTGGTCGCCGAAGCGCGCCTGCTCGGTGGCCTCCCCGCCGGTGACGATGTTCAGCAGCAGCCGCCCGCGGGACAGCCGCTGGTAGGTCGCGGCCATCTGCGCGGCGAGCGTCGGCGACAGCACGCCCGGGCGGAAGGCGACCAGGAACTTCAGCCGTTCGGTCTCGCGGGTCAGCGCGGCCGTGGTCAGCCAGGCGTCCTCGCACTGCGTGCCGGTCGGCGTCAGCGCGCCCTCGAAGCCGAGCTGTTCGGCGGTGCGGGCGATCTGCGCCAGGTACTCGATGTCGGGCTCGCGCTGCACGCCGCGCAGGGCGGAGCCGTGGCCGCCGCCGACGAGCGTGCGGCCATCGCCGCTGGTGGGCAGGAACCAGTGGAAAACGGTCACGTTGCCATGGTCGGGGACTATCTCGATAAAGTCAACCGATAATGTAGGAAAACTCGCGCGAGGTCAGGCAGGTCGCTCCGCGCGTGTCGTGCGCTCGCGGAGCCGTACGACCGCCTCCTCGAGGAGGCCGAGGAACGCCGTCAGCGCGGGCGGGGCCGTCACGCCCGCGGGCGTCGCGGCGTACACCCGGCGCACCGGAGCGTCATCGGGATGCAGCGGCACCAGGACGATGTCCGGGCGGGCCGCGCCCGCGGCGAGCGACGGGATGAGCGTCACGCCCAGACCCGCCGCGACGAGGCCCTGCTTGGCGATCCACTCGCCGACGACATACGTGATCCGCGGCCGGAACCCCGGCTGCGGCGCCGCGCTCATCAGCGTCTCCTCGGGGCGGGAACGGCCCGCGATCCAGTCCTCGTCCGCCAGCTCGGCGAGCCGTACCTCCGCCCGCCGGGCCAGGCGATGGTCCGGGTGCACGGCCACGAACATCGGATCGTCGAGCAGGTGACGCAGGCGCAGGCCCTCGAACTCCCCGGCGTCGTCCGCCGCCACGATGGCCAGGTCCAGCTCCCCCGCGCCGAGCCGCGCCAGGAGCCGGCGGGTCAGGCCCTCGACCAGCGACACCGAGACCCTGGGGTGCGCGGCGCGGAACGCCGCCATCGCCTGCGGCACGAGCGCGACGTCGGCGGTGGCGAACGCCCCCACCCGCAGCCGGCCGGCCGCCAGGTCCCGCAGCGCGCGCAGATCGCCCCGGGCGGTCCGGAGACGGTCGGTGATCGCCGAGGCGTGCGGCAGCAGGCACCGGCCCTCCTCGGTGAGGCGGACCCCGCGGGGCAGGCGGTCGAACAGGGCCGCGCCGACCTGGCCCTCCAGCGTGGAGATCTGCCGGGAGACGGCCGACTGGGTGTAGCCGAGCGCCTCCGCCGCGCCGGTGAACGATCCCCGGCGGGCGACCTCCTGGAAGACCTCGAGCAGAGCGGTGTCCATCCACTCATGCTAGGTCCGCATGCTTATCATGCGAAACATTCGCTGGTGGAATGCATGCCCGGCTCCTAACGTCTTCCCCGTGATCGCCTTCCTCGGACTCGGGCGCATGGGAGCGCCCCTCGCCCGGCGGCTGCTGGCCGCCGGGCACGACCTGACCGTCTGGAACCGCACCGCCGAACGCGCCGCGCCGCTGGGCGCGGCCGGAGCCGCCGTCGCCGCGACGCCCGCCGAGGCCGTCCGCGCCGCCGACATCGTGATCACGATGCTGGCGGACGCCCCGGCCCTCGACGCGGTGGCCGCGCGGATCGCCCCGGCGATGCGGCCCGGCGCCTGCCTCATCGAGATGTCCACCGTCGGGCCCGCGCCGGTGCGGGCCCTGGCCGGGCGCGTGCCCGCCGTGGTCGACGCGCCGGTGATGGGCAGCGTCGACCGCGCCGCCGACGGCAGCCTGACCGTGCTCGCCGGCGGCGACGTCGACCGGGTCGCCGACGTCCTCGCCGTCTTCGGCACCGTCGTACGGTGCGGGGGCCTCGGAGCGGGCGCCGCGCGGAAGATCCTGCTGATCAACGCCGCGGTCGGCGCCGTGACGCTGGCCGCGGACCTGACCCGGCTCGGCGTCCGGCTGGGCGTCCCCGACCCGCTCGACCTCCTCGCCGACGGCCCTCTCGCCGGGGCCGTCGCCCGGCTCCGCGCCGAGGGGGCCGACTTCCCGCTGCGGCTCGCCGCCAAGGACGTCCGGCTGGCGCTGGACGTCGCGGCGTCCCCGCTGCTCGAGGCCGTACGGGACAGGCTGCTGCACGCCTCCGACCAGGAGGCCGACCTGAGAGAGGTACTCGCGTGACGACCTTCGACAACCCCGCCACCGTCCCGGCGCCGCCGGCGGGGCGGTACTCCCACGTGGCCCGGATCGAGCTCGGCGACCGGACGATGCTCGTCCTGTCCGGCCAGGTGGCGATCGACGCCGAGGGCAGGCTCGTCGGCGAGAACGACATGAGAGCCCAGTCCGCGTTCGTGCTGGACACGATCGAGAAGATCCTGGCGGCGCACGGCGCGACGCTCGGCGACGTGGTGAACATCCGGACGTTCCTCACCGACCTGGACCGGATCGGCGAGTACGCGGAGGTGCGGGGGCCGCGGTTCGGCGGCGCGCCTCCGACCAGCACGA
This sequence comes from Actinoallomurus rhizosphaericola, assembly GCF_024055675.1. Taxonomy (NCBI): domain Bacteria; kingdom Bacillati; phylum Actinomycetota; class Actinomycetes; order Streptosporangiales; family Thermomonosporaceae; genus Actinoallomurus; species Actinoallomurus rhizosphaericola. Next base: position 126,680 of record NZ_JAMXMW010000004.1, read on the forward strand.
CCGTCGAGGTGTCCCGGCTGTTCGTTCCCGGGGCGCTGCTCGAGGTCGAGGTGACCGCGATCGTCTGACGCGCCGGGGCTCCGGGGCGTGGCCGTTCCGTGGGCCCGCCCCGGTGTCCGTCTTTGCCAAGGCTTTACTGTCTTCTCCTTGACTGTCGTAGTCAGGGGCGTCTGCCTGGCACTCGGCTGTCAGCTGACTTTACTTCTTTGGCAGTTGTTGCTGAAAATGCCACGAAATTAGGGTCTTTTGGTGTCCTTGGGGTGAATGTAAAGATTCGTCCGTCGTATCCCCCGCCGCTCCAAGGAGAGCACATGCGACGACGCGTCACCGGGACCCTCGTGGGTGGGCTGATCCTCGCCCTGGTTCCCTTCCTGTCCGGCCCCGCCTCCGCCAGCCCGACCGCCGCCACGAGCGCGGCCGCGCCCGCGGCCTCCGCGGTCCAGCACCCGTTCCACCACGCCTGCTCGACACCGCGAGCCGGCCGCGCCAGCTGCAACGCCCTCGTCCGCGACGACGTCGCCACCAGCGAGGCCACCGTTCGCGCCGCGGCCGCGGCCCCGTCCGGCCTGTCGCCGGCGAACCTGCAGAGCGCCTACAAGCTGTCGACCAGCGGCGGCTCCGGCCAGACCGTCGCCATCGTCGACGCCTACAACGCCCCCACCGCAGAGGCCGACCTGGCCGTCTACCGCAGCCAGTACGGGCTCCCGGCCTGCACCACCGCCAACGGCTGCTTCAAGAAGGTCGACCAGAACGGCGGCACGTCCTACCCGAAGACGGACGGCGGCTGGGCGCAGGAGATCTCCCTCGACCTCGACATGGTCTCCGCGATCTGCCCCAACTGCAAGATCGTGCTCGTCGAGGCGAGCTCCGCGTCGTTCGCCAACCTCGGCACCGCCGAGAACACCGCGGCCCGCCTCGCCAACGTCATCAGCAACAGCTACGGCGGCTCCGACGCGTCGGACTCCAGCTACGGCTCCTACTACAACCACCCCGGCAAGGCGATCACTGTCAGCTCCGGTGACAGCGGCTACGGCGTCGAGTACCCGGCGTCCTCGCACTACGTCACCGCCGTCGGCGGCACCTCGCTGAGGACCGCGAGCAACAGCCGCGGCTGGACCGAGACCGCCTGGAGCGGCGCGGGCAGCGGCTGCTCGTCCTACAACACCGCCCTGTCCGGCCAGTCGAGCTTCGGCACCGGCTGCTCCCGCCGCGCCGTCGCCGACGTCTCCGCGGTCGCCGACCCGAGCACCGGCGTCGCCGTCTACGACAGCACCTCCTACCAGGGTCAGAGCGGCTGGATGGTCTTCGGCGGCACCAGCGTCGCCGCGCCGATCATCGCCGGTGTGTACGGCCTGGCCGGCAACGCCGCGAGCATCGACAACAACTACCCCTACACCCACTCCGGCTCGCTGTTCGACGTGACCTCGGGCAGCAACGGCAGCTGCAGCACGTCGCAGTGGTGCAACGCCCGCACCGGCTGGGACGGCCCCACCGGCCTGGGCACCCCGAACGGCACCGGCGCCTTCTGACGGTGAACTGAGAGACGGGCCCGGCGCGTACGGCGCCGGGCCCGTTCCGTCACGTCCGGGACCGGACCGTACCGCCGCCACACCCGGAGCGATCCGGGCGGATCACCGGGTACGGGATGTCCGTAAGCCCGGCCCGGCAACGGATACCGGCAAGTAGGATGATCTTCGTGAGCCGACCAGAGTCGATCGGCGAACGATGAGGGGGTGGCGGCCGTGACCGACGCGGACAACACGGCGACCGATCGGGCGGACGAGGGCGACGAGCAGGCCCCACCGGGCATCGACGTACGGACCCCCAGCCCCGCCCGGATCTACGACGTCTTCCTCGGTGGCAAGGACAACTACGCCGCCGATCGGGCCGCGGCCCGGGTCGCCATCGAGGCCGGACCCGACATCCCCCGCGCCGCGCGGGAGAACCGCGCCTTCCTCGGCCGCGCCGTGCGCTTCGCCGTCGAGAGCGGCATCCGGCAGTTCATCGACCTCGGCACCGGCCTGCCCACCCAGGGCAACGTCCACGAGGTCGCCCAGTCCCTCGATCCGGACGCCCGCGTCGTCTACGTGGACAACGACCCGATCGTGCTCGCCCACGCGCGGGCGCTCCTGCCGCCGTCCCGGACCACGACCGTCATCCAGGCCGACTTCCGCGAACCCGCGGCCATCCTCGACCACCCCAGGACACGGTCCCTGATCGACCTGGAGCAGCCGGTCGCCGTGCTCATGCTGGCGGTGCTGCACTTCGCCACCGACGAGCAGGTCCGCGCGAGCATCGCGGCCTTCCGCGAGGCGATGGCCCCCGGCAGCCTCCTGATCGTCTCGCACAGCACCACCGAGGGGCACCCGGAGACCGGCGACCAGGCCGCCGGCGCGTGGCGGAACGCCAGCGCCCGCCTGCAGAGCCGCACCCAGAAGGAGGTCGAGGCACTGTTCGACGGCTTCGACCTGCTCGACCCGGGTGTCGTCTGGGTCCCGCAGTGGCGCCCCGGCCCCGGCGCCGACGAGGGCACCCGCTGGATGTACGCCGGCGTCGCCCGCCGCCCGTAGACACGCGGCCGGGCCGGGCCGGGCGCGCTCACCAGGGGACGGTCTTGCCGAAGCGGTCGAGGAACCGCAGGCCCGGAGTCCCCTGCTGGGAGAGGATGACGTCGACCAGGGGAGGGATCGCCTCCTCGATGGTGTACGGCGCGTCCGCCCCGCCCAGGTCGGTGCGGATCCAGCCGGGCGCCATGACCAGCATCGTGCGCGACGGCTCGGGCTGCCGGGCCGCGAAGCTCCGCATGAACATGTTCAGCGCCGCCTTGCTGCCGCGGTAGACCTCCCGCTTCCCGGTCTCGTTGTTGCCGATGCTGCCCTGCCCGGACGACATGGCGCCGATGATGCCGGTGGCCGGGACCAGGTCCTGCAGCGACTCGATGACGCGCATCGGGCTCAGCGCGTTCGTGACCATGACGCGCGTGAACTCCTCGGTCGACACCTCACCGATCCTGACGTGCTGGTCGGCCGTGGTGGTGCCCGCGTTGACGAACAGGATGTCGAGCGTCCTGCCCGCCAGGCGGTCGTGCAGGGCGGTGATCTGTGCCGGCTCGTTGATGTCGAGGGTTTCGATCTCCACCCGGCCGCCGGCGGCCTCGGCCAGATCGTGGAGCCTGGTTCGCGGTGTGCCGGACCGGACCGTGCCGATGACGTTCCAGCCCCTCGTGAGGAACTCCTCCGCCATGGCGTGCCCCAGCCCGCGTCCGGCCCCCACGATGAGGATCGTGGGGGCGGTGTGGGACGAATCAGAAGTAGACATGGCCGCGACGTTAGGATTTAGAGCGTGCTCGAAGTCAAGCGGCAGCCGGCATCCGCGCCCGCCGGCCCGAAGCGGGGCCTCGGCCCCATGCCCGCCGACGGCGTGACCATCGCCGAGGCCGCCCGTCGCACCGGGGTCAGCGTGCACACCCTCCGGTACTACGAGCGCGCCGGTCTGGTCGTCAGCCCCGTCGACCGTACGAGCGGCGGCCGTCGCCGGTACCACGAAATCGACCTGAAGTGGGTCGTCATCTGCACGAAGCTGCGGGCCACCGGCATGCCGATCCGGGGCATCCGCCGGTACGCCGAACTCGTCGCGGCCGGTCCGGGCAACGAGGCGGAACGGTTGGCCCTCCTGGAGGCCCATCGCGCCGACGTGCTCGCCAGGCTGGCGGAGACCCAGGAGAACCTGAAGCTCATCGACCGCAAGATCGACACCTACCGGGGCAGCCTCGCCGCCGGCGACGCCGACCGCCTCTGGGCCCCCATCGGCACGGCCACATCGGAAATCCCGGCCGCAGACCGAGAGCGGGCCGGCGGTTGAGAAAATGGGAAAGCCTCCGAACCAGCGAATCCGGAGGCTTTCCCATTGTGGGGCCGGTGGGATTCGAACCCACACTGGCACGCTCCTAAGGCGTGTGTCTCCTGCCGTTGGACTACGGCCCCTTGCTCTTCTTGTTCTTCATTCTACCGGCATACGTCGGTGTCTGTGAGTGGCAGTTCGGGCAGAGGAAGCGAAGATTCTCCCTGCGATTGTCGGCGTAGTCCCCGTTGATGTGATCAACGTGCAGGATCAGCGGCTTGCCGTTCCACGTAGCCGCCAGATCACACTCACCGCACCGGTAGGCGACTCCGGCTTCGATTAAAGTTCGCCGCAGTATTTCGGGCCGTTGCCGCCGCGCGTCACTGGGGCGAATGACGAAAACCTGCTCGGGCGTCAGGCGATGGGCTGCCGGCTTGCCTCTATTCCATGCCTGAGGGCCGAAATGAGATGTGTCGATATTGAAGTGCTTGAGTCTGCGGCTGATGTGGGCGTGGGCTCCTCCCGACCATGGGATACCGAGGTAGCGCAGGACCCCGGCGATGCTGTGGGAGGCGGCGGCCGCCTCGGCGAGTAGCTCCGGAGTGTACTTGTAGCTGTACTTTCTGTTGACCATGGCGTGACCGTAGCGCCAGGGTCGGACAGTCCCGGGGGCTGGTCGGGTCAGATGCCGAGTTCCTTCAATAGGCGTTCGACGTGGCCGGTGGCCTTCACGTTGTAGAAGGCCTTCTCGATCTTGCCGTCGGCGTCGACGATGAAGGTCGAGCGGATGACGCCGACCATGGTCTTGCCGTACAGCTTCTTCTCGCCGTACGCGCCGTACGCCTGGAGGACCTTGGTGTCGGGGTCGGACAGCAGCGGGAAGGTCAGCTCGTCCCGGTCGCGGAACTTCGCGAGCTTGCCGGGCTCGTCGGGCGAGATGCCGAGCACGTCGACGCCCGCCTCCTCCAGCGCCGGGAGCGCGTCGCGGAAGCCGACCGCCTCCTTGGTGCAGCCGGGCGTCATGGCCGCCGGGTAGAAGTAGACGATCACGCGGCGGCCGCGGTGGGACGACAGCGACACCGGAGTGCCGTCGGCGTCGGGAAGCGTGAACTCCGGGGCCACGTCTCCGGGCTGCAGTCGCTGCTCCGTCACTTGATCACCTTTCCCGTCAGGCTGAGTCCCACCGTACCCGTGTCGCAGCATACGACGCCGGATCGGGGTACAGATCGCCCAGGAAGCGATGTCGGGCGGTGTCACCTGACAGACTTGTCCAGGGATCATGCCGCCGATTCCGATCACCACCGCAGGAAGGAAACCTCATGGCCGACAGAGCCCGCGATCCAGCGGCGATTGAGCGGGACATCGAGCAGACGCGCGAGGAGCTGGCGCGCAGCATCGACGAGCTCGCCGACCGGCTGAGCCCGAAGCACGCCGCGCAGCGTGGCATGGAGAAGGTCAAGGAGGAGGCCGGTCTCGTCGCCGAGGACCTCGGCGCCCTCATGCGGCGGGAGAAGCAGGACCGGCCGCGGAGCCCGCTGACCGGGCCGGTGCTGATCGGGGCCGGTCTCGTGGTGACCACGCTCGCGCTCCGGATGATGCTGCGCCGGCGCCGCCGCTGACCGCGCGGGCGAAGCGTCCAGGCCCCCGAACGGGGGGACCTGGACGCTTCGTCGGTCTCAGCGAAGGGGCACGGCGGTGCTCGCGGTGCCGCCCGCCTGGGCGTCGAAGGCGACGGTGAGGGTGCCCGCGGCGCCGGGGACGGTCACGGTACGGGTCCCCGTGCCGGTGAAGGCGACCTTGGCCTGGCCGAGGATCCGTCCGTTCCAGACGTAGGCGTACGCGGTGCCGGGGCCGGTCGCGCGGAGCCGTACCGTGACCGCGCCGCCGCTGACGGAGGGCCGCCCGACGACGCGGGCGGTGTCGGAGCGGGGCGCGGTGGTTCCGGCCGCGAGGGGGACGCCGGTCCTGGCGGCCTGCAGGATCGACTGCGGGGAGTTGACGGACAGCGCCGCGGTCTTGGAGATCACCGGGGGCGGCGCGGTGGTGGATCTGCCGGACGGCGGGGTGTAGCCGGGAAGGGTCGCCAGGCCCCAGCGGTAGGGGTCGCCCTGGACTCCGCCCCGCGTCGACCAGCCGATGCGGGTCTGGCCGGTCTTGTCGGTGGTGTCGGAGTCGTAGACGAAGATGTCGAGGCCGAGGCGGCTCGGGTCGACGGCGGCGGGCAGGTCGGCGAGCGGGATCTTCGTTTCGACGGTGTAGCCGGTGTAGGGCTTGTCGACGACCGAGGCGACCCGCATGCCGGGCGCGGTGTCCGCGCCGGGTCCCTGGTGGTTGTCGGCGTCGCGTTCGAAGCAGGGCGCGCCGCTCGTGGTGGTGGGCATGATGCCGGTCTTGAAGGTGGTCGAGGTGTTCTCGGCGTCGCCGCGCGGGTCGAGGGCGATCTCGACCGAGTCGGTGCGCCAGTGCCGTTTGCAGTCGGCGGTGTCGAGGACGCTGCCCTGCTTGTCGTCGGTGACGTGGACGAGGACGTAGAGGGCGTCGTCGTACCAGGTGACCTTTCCGGTGGCGGAGCAGTCGGCGGCCGACGCGCAGGCGGTGCCCTCCCAGAGCCGGGAGAGGTTGAGGATGGGGCCGGGGTACTCGGCGGCGGACTCCTTGCCGTCGACCGTGGGTTCCTTGGTCGCGTGCGGGATCGTGGTGGCCGGGACGAGTTCGAGCGCGGCCTTGGCGACGTCGGGGGCGCCGGTGGACGTGGTGGTGATGGTGTAGTCGTAGTCGCCGCCGGTGCCGCCCTGGTTGGCGGTCGGCAGTGAGGTGTCGGTGTCGCGCACGGTGAAGGCGACCGAGCCCTTCGCGCCGGCGGCGAGGGTGTACGGCTTGGACGCGGCGTCGGCGGCGAAGCCCTTGGGGAGGTTCAGGGCGACCGTGCCGTTCTGCGCCTGTTTCGTGGTGTTGGTGAGGTCGACGCGGACCTGGCGGGAGCCGCCGGAGGCGAGGGTGAGGACCCGTTTGACGCGGTCGGTCAGCTGGGGGACGCCGGTGGCGGTGGCCCAGGCGTCGAAGTCGGAGACGCGGGGGAGCGGCTGCTGGCGGCCGGTGACGGCGGGTTCGACCTCGACGGCGCGGCCGGTGGTGCCGGTGCCGTGCGCGGTGGCCAGGGTGGCGCCGAGCCGTACGCGTCCCGGCTTTCCGGCGGCGGTGACGGTGAAGGTCGCGGTGCCGTGGCGCAGGGCGCCGGAACCGGTGACGGTCCAGCCGGCGGGCGCGGTCAGGGCGACGCGGCCGGGGACGGAGGCGTGCGCGGTGACGGAGAACGGCTCGCCGGGGGCGACGCCGAAGCGATTCACCGTCAGGGAGAACTCGGTGCCGAGGGGCAGGCCGCCCTTGGCGGGGTAGGTCGCGCCTTCGAGCGCGGCGAGGGGGTCGTGGTTCCCGCGGGTGAACGGCACCCGGCTGTCGACCTGGGTGAAGTAGTCACAGCCGATCTTGTTCGGGTCGCTCGGGGCGTCGGGGTTGTGGGCCCAGCCCTGGCTGGCGTAGAGACGCCCGGCCTCGGCCTCGATCTGTGCCCAGGTCTTGCCGCTCCTGGACGCGCGGCCGTCCCAGATGCCGTAGACGTCGGCGCTGGGGTCGGTGGGCGTGAACGTCGTCTCGCAGGAGGGGCCGGTGCCGCTGGTGACGAGGTGCTCCTGGTGGAGCAGGCGGGCGGCGCGCCAGGGCCGCAGGTGCTCCTTGGTGAGCTGGTCGGGGAAGGCCTTGGGGTCGGCGGCGAGGTAGTACGCCTCGACGGCGAGGCGCCCGGCCTCCTGGTGGTTGCCGTGCTGGCCGGGGATGGGGGACGGCGTCATGGTCGTGATGACCTTGGGGCGGGTCTCCCGGACGAGGCGGACGACCTTGGCGAGCGTCGAGTCGTGGTCCCAGATCGAGCGGGTGAGCTCGTCGCTGACGGTGTAGTAGAAGTCGACCTTGTCGAGGTAGTGGACGTCGGTGATGCCGGCCTTGGCGACGGCGGCGCGTTCCTCGCCCTCGCGGAGCAGGCCGAGGGCCGGGCCCTCCTCGGGGCCGACCGCGTTGCCGCCGCCCTCGCCCCGGGTGATGGTGAGCACGCCGGTCTTCACGTGGGCCTTCTCATTCCACTGGCCGTACGTGGAGAGGTTGGAGGACTCGTCGTCCGGGTGTGCGCCGACGAACAGGACGTCCAGCCGGCCCGGCCGGGGCGGGTCCGCCGCGGCGGCCTGGGCGGGCGGCGCGAGGCCGAGCAGGCCTGCGGCGAGCGTCAGGGAGAGGGCGAGGCTCTTGCGCATGGGGGTCAACTCCTCAACGCTGTTCGGTTCGTCCGCTGTGCTCCGGTCCTCAGGCTGGAGGGTAAGCGCCATGGCATGCCGGGTCCAGATCACGTTGCCGCGCGGCGGGCCCGGAGGATCCGGGCCCGCCGCCCGGCGGGTGGCTCAGAATCCGATGGCCTCGCGGAGCAGCAGGACGGTGCCGCGCCCGGGGTGGGGTTCCGCGTTGAGGACGAGAAGGCGGTTGAGTGCGCTGGGCACCCCGTAGGCCTTCATGGCGCGTTCGTTCTCCAGCGGGACGCAGTGGTCCTCGAGGCGGCGCAGCGCGGTGCTCAGGTCGGGCACCACCTTCTGCGCCCCGACGATCCAGATCACGCGGGCCGCGGCGCCCGAATAGCCGGCCAGCTGGCTTCCGCTGGCCGAGGCGGCCACGAGGGAGCCGGTCTCGGTGACCGCGGCGACGCTGCCCACGATGACGTCGGGGCAGGCGATCATCCGCCAGATCTCGCCCAGTTGGGTGGCGCGGTCCATGGTCGTGCTGCGCGCCTTGACGGAGTCGTATCGCCCGCTGCCGTTGAGGTCCTCGTCGATGCCGGACAGGCGGAGGGTCTCACTGGCCCCGGTGAACACGCTGGCGCCCTCGGGAATCAGTTCTTTGACGCGGGCGCGCGCGGCGGCGGCGTCGTCGAGGATCTCGACGGCGAAGTTCTTCTCCCGCAACGCGGCGGCGACCCGCTCCAGGGTCTCCGCGGGCGCCGGGTCGGTGAACGATGCCGCTGGAACCGAAGTCGTCATGGTGTCTCCTGACTGGTCGTGTCGTCTCATCGGTACGACGACACAGCCCCTCGGAGTGTCAGGCGACGCGGCGGACGGGCCGAGGCCGTACGCGTCCCGGTGTCCGGCGTCCGCCACCACGGGCGCGTCTCCCGCGTCAGTCCTTGAGGGCGCCCGAGAGCATTCCCGCGATGAAGTGGCGCTGGAGGAAGACGTACACGAGGACGACGGGGGCGGCGACGATCAGCGCGGCGGCCATGAGCATCTGGTACTCGGTCTGGTGCTGGCCCTGGAAGATCGACAGGCCGAGCGGGGCGGTGCGCAGGTCCTCGTTGGAGTTCATGATCACCAGGGCGAGCAGGAATTCGTTCCAGGTCCACATGGCGATGAGCACGATCATGGTGAGGATGGCGGGGCGGCCGACCGGCAGCAGGACCCGCCACAGCGTCGTCCAACTGGAGGCGCCGTCCATCCGGGACGCCTCGATCAGCGCGCGCGGCGCGGACCGGAAGTACGCGCGCATCCAGAAGACCCCGAACGACACCGACTGGGCGATCTGCGGCAGCATGAGGCCGGGCAGGGTGTTGTCGAGGCCGACGGACCGCAGGTCGAAGTACAGCGGCACAACGATGGCCTCGGTCGGCACCATCAGCCCGGCGAGGAACACGTAGAACAGCACGGTCGCGCCGCGGAACTCCATCGTGCCCAGGGCGTACCCGGCGAGGATCGACAGCGCCGACGCCGCGACGACGACCACGGTGACCACGATGAGGCTGTTGGTGAGGTAGCGGGCGAAGTGTCCCTTCCGCCAGGCGCCGGTGAACGCGGCGGCGGACGGGTGCGGCAGGCCGAGCGCCTGGGAGGCCACCGCCAGCAGCGGGAACACGGCGATCACCGCGAACACGACCAGCACGGCGTACGTGGTGGCGCGCTCGGCCCGCGAGGTCGCCGGCGTCACGAGCGGCCCTCCACCAGGCGGCCGACCCCGGCGGTGACGGCGAACACCACGACCGCGATCATGATGCCGATCGCGCAGGCCAGGCCCACCTCCCCGGTGTTGAACGTCCGGTTGTAGACCTCGTACGCCGGGACGCGCGTGGCGTCGCCGGGCCCGCCGCCGGTGGTCAGGTAGATCAGGTCGAAGTTCCGCAGCGCGGCGATGATGGTGAGCGTGAGCGCGACGGACAGCTCCCGCCGCAGCCCGGGCAGGGTGACCGCGAAGAACTCGCGGACGGCCCCGGCGCCGTCCACGCGCGCCGCCTCGTACAGCTCGCGGGGGATCTTCTGCACGCCGGCGAGGAACAGCACCATGGCCAGCCCGATCTCGGCCCAGGTGCCGATGAGGCCGACGGACGGCAGGGCCCAGGTGAAGTCGCCGAGCCAGCCGCGGGCGAGGCCGCCGAGCCCGACGAGGCGGAGCGTGCCGTTGACCGGCCCGTGCTCGGAGTAGATCCACTGCCAGGCCACCGCCACCGCGACCATGGCGACGACCTGCGGCAGGAACAGCACGGTGCGGAAGAACGTCAGCCCGCGCGGCCGGGACCGGGACATGACGGCGACGAGCAGGAACGCGATGCAGCAGGGCAGGACGGCGTAGAAGAACACCAGCACGGCGGCGTGCCAGAACGTCCCGCGCAGGTGCGGGTCGCTGATCGCCTGCGTGTAGTTGCCGAGGCCGGCCCAGGTGCCGACGGAGAGCCCGTCCCAGTGGAACAGCGAGAGGTACGCGCCGTGCAGCAGCGGCCAGAGCAGGAACGCCGCGTAGACCAGCAGGGCCGGGAGCACGTAGAGGTAGGCGACCCGGCGGGGCTCGCCCGGCGGCCGGGCGCCCGCCGGGCGGCTCTCCGTACGGTCGGCGGCGGGCCGGGTCCGGGTGGCCGGGGGCTTCACCGCTTGGCCAGGAACGCGGCGTAATCGCGCTGGGCGTCCTGCATGCCCTGCTGCGCGGTCTTCCTCCCCGCGATGATCTCCTGAAGGACGCCGCCGAGCGTGTCGAGGAAGGTCGTCGTGGAGTAGTCCAGGTAGGGGACGAGGATGTCCTTGTCGCTGGCGGTCCGCCACGCGGCGGACAGGTCGCGGCCGACGGCGGAGGTGGGCTGTGCGTTCGGCGGGGGCAGCGCGGCCAGGCCGCCGGTCTGGGTGACGACGTCCATGGCCTGCGGGCCGGTCATGAAGTTCAGGTACGCGGCGGCGACGTCGGGGTGCTTGGACTTGGCGGTGATCGCGAGGGGCAGGCCGGGGCCGCCGAGCGTGGCGGCGGGCGCCCCGCCGGCCTGGGCGGGCGGCGGGAGGATGTAGCGGACCTTGTCCCCCATCTTCTTCTGCAGGTCCGCGGCGAACCACGGCCCGCCGATGAGGAACACGCCGTCGCCCTTGGCGAACGGCGCGGGGGAGTCGTTGTACTTGGCGGCGTTGACGCCGGCGGGGAAGTAGCCCTTCTTCGCCCAGTCGGCGAGCTTCTGGGCGGCCTGCACGATCGAGGGGTCGGTCCACGCGCCGCCCCGGCCGAACACGAGGTCGCGCAGCTTGTCCTTGCCCGTCGTCTGGCCGAGCAGGACGCCGAACTCGTGGATGCCGGGGAACTTCTCCAGGTTGGCGAGGTAGATCGGCGTCTCGCCCCTGCCCTTGGCGGTCGCGAGGTCCTGTTCGAACTCCGCCCAGGTCGCGGGCGGCTTCAGGCCGAGCTTGGCGAGCTTGTCGGTGTTGTAGTAGATCCCGACGGCCTCGCCGGTCATCGCGACGCCGTACAGACTGCCGGAGCCGATCGCCTTCCCGCCGGCGCTGACGCTGTTGAGCTGGGTGAGCCCGGCGGGGAAGCGCTTACGGAAGCCGTACGCCTGCTCGTACGGGTCCAGGGGCATGAGCGCGCCGGCCTTCACGAGGGCGGCCATGATGCCGTACCCCTGGTTCGCCTCGACGACGTCGGGCGGGTTGCCGCCGGACAGCGCGAGCCGCAGCGTCTTCTCCAGGTCGCTGAAGGACCGCGACACCCGCTTGATCGTCACGTTCGGGTACTTGGCGTGGAACGCGGCGTTCAGCCGCTGCATCTGCTCGTTCTGGCCGCCGAGGACCTCCTGGTCCCAGACGGTGAGCGTGACCGGGCCGGCCTTGGCGACGTCCGTGCTGACGGCGCCGGGGGCGGGGGTCTTCGGTTTCCCGCCGCCCGATCCGGGGGCGCAGGCGGACACGGCGACCAGCGCCGCTGTCAGGACCACGAACGGTTTCCGCATGGCGGGGCTCCTTCGTCAACCGACCGGCGGCGCCTTACACCAAGATCTTCTCGGCGTAAGCCGTGTCCGTTACGGTCACGCCTGCCGTACGGTCGGCTCCGCCCGCGTCGCCGTGTCGACCGAGGCGTCGGGGATGTACGGGACGATGAAGGCGTAGTCCCGCAGGATCTCGTCCGGGACCTCGCCGGACTCGCCGAACGCCGCGATCTCCCCCCAGCAGGGCGAGCCGAGCGACCCGCTGAAGTGCCGGACGGACAGCCCGGCGCAGAGGTTGGCGAACCGCAGCCGCTCGGTCAGGCCCCAGCCGGCGAGCGTGCCGTACACGAAACCGGCGGCGAACACGTCACCGGCGCCGGTCGGGTCGAGGGCCTTGACCGGCAGCGCGGCCGCCTCGGCCCGCTCGCCCGTGGTCGTGTCGATCGCGATCGCGCCGTCGCCGCCGCGCTTGACCACCACGACGGGGACGCGCTCGGCGAGGACGTCGAGGGCCTGCTCGGGGGAGCTCGTCCGGGTGTAGGCCATGGCCTCCACCGCGTTGGGCAGGAACACGTCGACCAGGTCGAGGCGGTCGAGCACGTCGACGGACCAGGTCTCGGTGGGGTCCCAGCCGACGTCGGCGACCACGGCGGCGCCCTTCTCGCGCATCGTCGCCGTCCACTCCGGCACGGGGTGGGCGAGGTCGAGGAAGCACGTCCTGGCCTTGGGCGGGGTGCCGACGAGGGCCTCGGGCAGCACCGGCATGGGCCGGTGGTAGGTCACCATGCTCCGGTCGGCGTCATAGGCCAGCGACACGGTGACCGGCGTGGGCCAGCCGGGCAGCCGCCGGGAGCGGGCCAGCCCGACGCCCTCCTGCTCCGACAGGGTCCGCCACAGGTAGGCGCCGAACATGTCGTCGCCGAACGCGGCGGCCAGGCCGACGTTGAGCCCCAGCCGGCTCATCGCGACCGCGATGTTGGCGATGCCGCCGGGCGCCGAGCCCAGGCCGTCGGTGATCAGCTCGGTGCCGGGCGGTGGCAGGCTCGGCAGGCCGGTGAAGATCATGTCCATGAAGACGGTGCCGGCCAGGAACACGTCGAGCCCTCCGCCGTCGCCGTGCAGGAACTCGGCGGCGGTCTCGCGCTCGACACAGGGGTCCTTCAACCGCGGCTCCGGCGGCCGGCCCGGCGGTGCGATCATCGGTTTGACTTGGTCCACGGCGCCTCCCCTCCGGAGGGGCATCCCAACACTGTCGTACGACATTACGCGCTGCTGGACCGTTCCCGGAGGGGTTGGGAGAATTCCCTACCTCACATCGGGGGAATCAGAGGAACGTCCTTCCCTCACCACGGTAGGTCGGGACCGTCGCGGTGACGCGCTCGCCGTCGATCAGGTGGAGGCCGTCGAAGCGCTCGCACAGCTCCCCGGCCTTCGCGTGCCGGAACCACACCCGGTCGCCGATCCGCAGCCCGTCGGCGGCGGCGCCGAGCAGCGGGGTCTGCACCTCGCCGGCGCCCTCCCGCGCGTCGAAGCGCAGCCCGGAGGGCAGGTACGGCTGCGGCAGCCGGCTGCGGTCCGCGACCCCCGACGCGAGGTACCCGCCGCCGAGCACGGTCACCACGCCGGGCGCGGGGCGCCGTACGACGGGCAGGGCGAACAGCGCGGCCGGGCTGCCGGAGAAGTTCGTGTAGTGGTCGAACAGCACCGACTGGTACAGGCCCGAGCCCGCGGCGACCTCGGTCACGGCCTTCTCGGCCGCCGTCTTCTCGACGCTGCCGGTACCGCCGCCGTTGACGAACTCCAGGTCGGCGACCTCCCGGACCGCCTGAACGATCATCCCCCTGCGGCGCGCCAGCTCGACGCGGGACTGCGCCTGGATGAGGCGCACCGCGCGGGAGAACACCGGCTTGCCGGGCGGGTCGTCCCCGACCCCCGCGATCTGCGACTCGTACGCCATCAGTCCGACCAGTCGCACTCCCGGACGCCGGCCGATCTCGCGGGCCAGCCCGGCGGCCTGCTCCGGCGTACGGACGGGTGACCGGAGCGCGCCGATGCGGATCCGGCCGCCCGCCGCGCGCCAGGCCGCGTCGATGTCCAGGCAGACCCGTACGGGACGGGCGCCGCCGGTGGCCTTCTCGATCAGGTCGAGGTGCTCCACGCAGTCGACCATCACGGTGACGGTGGCCGCCGCGTGCTCGTCGCCGGCCAGCCGCGCGAGGGCCTGCCGGTCGGCGGTCGGATAGGCGACGAGGATGTCGTCGCTCACCCTCTCCTCGGCCAGCCACAGCGCCTCGGGGAGCGTGAACGCCATGACGCCGGCGAACCCGTCCATCGCCAGCACCTCTTCCAGCAGCGCCCGGCAGCGCACCGACTTGCTGGCCACCCGGATCGGCTTGCCGTGCGCACGCCGGGTCAGGTTCGCCGCGTTGGAGCGGAACGCCGCCAGGTCGACGATCGCGAACGGTGGTTCCAGGTGAGATGTGGCGAGGTCATACCGTTTGCGCAGCGTCATGCCCGCAGCGTGCCACAGACCGGCCGAATATGAAAAGAGTTCACGTCCGGGGATGCGCGGCGAAGAAGTCCCAGAGCCGCCCGCTCGCGCCGGACGGCCACGCGTGCCCGCCGCCCGTGACGGTGCACAGGACGACCTCGACGCCGCCGTCGCCCCGCCCGCTGGAGCGGCAGCCCCGCCCGCCGTCCGCCCGGAGCGAGGACAGGCCGTCGGCCCGTCGCCAGAAGTCCACCGCCCGGCCGACCGGCGGGAACGGCCGGGAGTCGTTGAAATCCCGGTGCCCGCCGCCGTTGTAGGGGACGTTGTGGTCCGCGGTGCCGTGCCAGATCATCACCGACACCGGCCGGGCCGGATGACACGCCATGGCGAGCGCCCCGGCCACCACCCCGATCGCGGCGACCTTGCCCGCGGACTCGCAGGCGAACCGGTAGGCCATGCCCGCCCCGTTGGAGAACCCCGTGACGTAGACCCGCTTCGGATCGGCCAGCCCCGTACCGGTCAGGTGGTCGATGAGCTTGTTCAGGAAGCCGACGTCGTCGATGTGCGCCAGGCGGGCCGGCGCGCAGCAGTCCCCGGCGTTCCAGGTGAAGGCGAACCCGTCCGGATAGACCGCGAGGAACCCGTGCCGGTCGGCAAGACCGTCGAACCCGGTCTTCTCCTCGAACCCGAACATGTTGTCGGCCCCGCCGTGCAGCGCGACGACGACGGGAAGCGGCCGCACGGGCCGCCCCGACCGGAAGCTCCGCGCGGCCAGGGCCGGCGGCACGTGGACGAGGTACTCCCGGTGCCCGGGCGTGCCCACATCGATCTTCATCCGATGCGTGCCCGCCGCCGTCGGCACATCGCCGACCGACGCCGGCGCGCCGTGCCGCGCGTGCGCGGACTTAGATGATCTGTGCTCCCCGGATCCTGGCGACTTGCACCCGCCGAGGACGAGAAGACCGATGACCGCGAGTACCGTGACCCGTCGCATCCCACCGGTCTAACCCACCCGCACCCCCAAGAACTACTCACTCGTAGCGCAAGTTCCGCGCGCTCGGAGTCGTGTCCTGATGTTGCCGTGTCCGGTGATGGCTGCTCTAAGAGATCGGCAGCCGACGGCAGATCGCACCCACGCGTAGGTTCGTCCGGTATCGGAACGCTGAGCTCGTAATGCCTGGTCGATCAGCCATGAGTTGAGTGCCGGCTCACCACAGTCGAAGTCCTCGAACCGATGCGCGGGGGTGAGCAGCTGGACCCGCCAGGTGCTCATGTTTCGTCGATGTAGCGCCGAGGGCGAGCAGCCGCACGTCGCAAGGCGGGGACATCGTCCGGCTCGTCCAGGGTGGCGAGCAACTCGTCGAACTGGTCGGCGGGCATCCAGGTGACGTCGGAGCTCGCGAGGATGCGTCGTGCCTCCTCCTTGGCCGCGCGCAGTGTGAAGGAGGACACCGACTCGCCCAGTGCCTCGGCGGCCCGCACGATGAGCCGCTCCGTGGTGGCGTCGGTGCGCAGCTCGATGCGGCGCTCCTTCTTCGCGGTCATCAGCATCACTCCCACCTCCTCTCAAGGTAGGGGTCCGCCGGATGGCGGACAACGAGGGATCGACTTCTTACGGTTACTTGATGTGTGCGCTACGCGATTATAGCCATACAGATGCCTGCCGCGGTATGTATCAGTACCGACGCGGTGACGGCCGTGCCCGGTCGCGGTCCCGCGCCGGCCCCTCCGGTGCCGGCGGGCGACGGTCCGGCCCGCGCCCGAGCCCCCGCCGTACCGGCGGATTCTCGCCGGTGACCGGTGCGTGCCACCGGTCGAGGTCCCTCAGGCCGTAGGCTCGGAGCGGCATCACGGGCGGGGCCGCACCCCACCCCGCCCGCCGCACCGTACGATCCGAACGTCTCGAAGGTCTGCCATGTCCGAATACGTGTTGACGCTTTCCTGCCCCGACCGGCCGGGCATCGTGGCCGCCGTCTCCGGGGTGCTCGCCCAGCGTGAGTGCAACATCCTGGAGAGCCAGCAGTTCGGCGACCGGAGCACCGGACGCTTCTTCCTGCGCATCCAGTTCGAGGCGCCGGAGGGGCTGGACGACGCGCTGCGCGAGGCGTTCGGCGCGCTGGCCGGGGAGTTCGCCCTGGACTGGCACCTGTACGACCGGGCCGTCCGCTCCCGCGTGCTCATCCTCGTCTCCAAGTTCGGGCACTGTCTGAACGACCTGCTGTACCGCCAGCGCTCCGGGCTGCTCGACGTGGACATCGTCGCGGTCGCCTCGAACCACCCGGACATGCGGCCGCTGACCCAGTCGTACGGCATCGACTACCACCACCTGCCCGTCACCGCCGAGACCCGCGCGGCGCAGGAGGCGGAGATCCTCGCCCTGGTCGAGCACTACCAGGCGGACCTCATCGTGCTGGCCCGGTACATGCAGGTGCTGTCCGACGAGTTCTGCGAGAAGCTGCCGGGCCGTGTGATCAACATTCACCATTCGTTCCTGCCGAGCTTCAAGGGGGCCCGGCCGTACCACCAGGCGCACCAGCGCGGCGTGAAGCTCATCGGCGCGACCGCGCACTACGTGACCCCGCGGCTCGACGAGGGGCCGATCATCGAGCAGGAGGTCGCGCGCGTCGACCACACGCAGGGGCCGGAGGAGCTGATGGCGGTGGGGCGGGACATGGAGTGCCTGGCCCTGGCCCGCGCGGTGCGCTGGCACGCCGAGCACCGGATCCTGCTGAACGCCGAGCGGACCGTGATCTTCCGCTGAGCCGTACGGCGCGGCGTAGTGTGGGGTGCCATGCCTTCCGCGCACGTCACCCGTGACCTTCAGGACGATCTTCTGCGGCTCCGCCGCGACCTGCACCGGGAGCCCGAGGTGGGCCTGGAGCTGCCGCGTACCCAGGAGAAGGTGCTGGCCGCCCTGGACGGCCTTCCGCTCGACATCCGGCTCGGCCGGTCCGTGTCCTCGGTGACCGCCGTGCTCCGCGGCTCGTCGCCCGGCCCCGCCGTGCTCCTGCGCGCCGACATGGACGCGCTTCCGCTGACCGAGGGCACGGGCCTGGAGTACGCCAGCCGGTTCGAGGACCGGATGCACGCCTGCGGCCATGATCTGCACACCGCGATGCTGGTCGGGGCGGCGCGGATCCTCGCGGCGTCGGAGTTCGCGGGCAGCGTGATCTTCATGTTCCAGCCCGGTGAGGAGGGCTTCGCCGGAGCGCGCTACATGATCGAGGAGGGGGTGCTCGACGCGGCGGGGACCCGGCCCGTCGCCGCGTACGGGCTGCACGTCGCCTCGTCGATGCTGCCGGGTGGCTTCTTCATGACCCGGCGCGGCACGCTGATGGCCGCCGCCGAGGAGATCCACGTCACCGTGCGCGGAGCCGGCGGCCACGGCTCCCAGCCGTTCCGCGCCAAGGACCCGATCCCGGCGGCGTGTGAGATGGTGACGGCGCTGCAGACGTTCGCCACCCGGTCGTTCGACGCCTTCGACCCGGTGGTCATCACGGTCGGCAGCTTCCACGCGGGCACCGCCGCCAACGTCATCCCGGCCGAGGCGCGGTTCGCCCTGACGATCCGCTGCTTCTCCCGTGAGGCCCACGCCCGGGTCCTCGACGGCGTCGACCGGGTCGTGCGCGGCATCGCGGCCGCCCACGACCTCGGCGTCGAGGTGGACCGGCCCATGGGCTATCCGGCGACGATCAACACCGCCGCCGAGGCGGAGTTCGCCGCCTCCGTGGTCGGCGACCTGTACGGCGCGGAGCGGTTCGTGTGGGGGCCGGATCCCCTGACCGCGGGGGAGGACTTCTCCTACGTGCTGGAGGAGGTGCCCGGGGCGTTCGTGTTCCTCGGCGCCTGCCCGCCCGACCGCGACCCGGCGACCGCGCCGTTCAACCACGCGCCGGACGCGGTCTTCGACGACGGGGTGCTGGCGGACGGGGCCGCCCTGCTCGCCGAACTCGCCCTCCGCCGGCTGGCCTCCGCCTAGGACCCGTCTCAAAGGCCCGTCGCGCGGTCCTCCCGAGCGGATCGTTCGGTCCCCGGTGCCGCGCGGCGGCCCCTATCATGATCCAGCGGTGTGCTGACAGTTCGTCCAATGGGGAGCGGTGTCGTGCGGAGGCTGGCCCTGACCGCTGCGGTGACCGCGGCGCTGCTCGCCGGTTGCGGCAACGCCGCGCGGACGGCGAACAACCCCCAGACCGCCACCCCGTCGCCGACGCCGCGGGTCCGGCAGGTCACGGTCGGCCAGACCGTCACGCTCAGCGGCGCGGACGACTCCGGAGGCGCGGGAAGACTCCGCCTCGCCGTCAAGGTCAAGCAGGTGCTTCCCACCGCGACCGGCCATGGCGCGTTCCAGAAGCCGCGCAAGGGTGAGCGCTTCGTCGCCGTGCGTTTCGTGCTGAAGAACGTCGGCGACACCGCGTACGACGACAGCCCCACCTACGGCGCGAACGTCGTGGACACGGCGGGGCGGACGTACGACCCGACGGTGGCCGCGGTGACGGCGGGCCCCGGCTTCCCCAAGGTCGTCAGGCTCCGCCAGGGGCAGGCCGCGTCGGGCTTCATGGTCTTCGCCGTGCCGAAGAAGGCGAAGGTCGTCGCCGTGGCCTACGCCCTGAACGCCGGTTTCGCCACCGATCGCGCCGAGTGGCGCGTGCCCTGACGCCCGGGCCGGCGGGCGGGCTCGCTCAGCACTCGATGACGTTGACGGCGAGGCCGCCGCGCGAGGTCTCCTTGTATTTGTCCAACATGTCGCGGCCGGTGTCGCGCATCGTCTTGAGCGCCCGGTCGAGGGGGACGAAGTGGCGGCCGTCGCCGCGCAGCGCGATCCGGGCGGCACTGATCGCCTTGATCGAGGCGACGGCGTTCCGCTCGATGCAGGGGACCTGCACCAGGCCGCCGACCGGGTCGCAGGTGAGGCCGAGGTTGTGCTCGATGCCGATCTCCGCGGCATTCTCCACCTGCTCGGGCGTGCCGCCGAGGACCTCGGTGAGTCCGGCAGCCGCCATCGCGCAGGCCGAGCCGACCTCGCCCTGGCAGCCGACCTCCGCGCCGGAGATCGAGGCGTTCTCCTTGATGATCACGCCCATCGCCCCGGCGGTCAGCAGGAACCGTACGATCCCGTCGTCGGAGGCGCCGGGCACGAACCGGTCGTAGTAGTGCAGGACGGCGGGGACGATGCCGGCGGCGCCGTTGGTCGGCGCGGTGACGATCCGGCCGCCCGCGGCGTTCTCCTCGTTCACGGCGAGGGCGAACAGCGTGACCCAGTCCATCGCGTGCAACGGGTCGGTGACGGCCTCGGTCACGAGCTTGCGGTGCAGGTGCGGGGCGCGGCGGCGCACCTTGAGCCCGCCGGGCAGCAGGCCCTCGCGGGAGCAGCCGCGGTCCACGCTCTCCCGCATGACCGCCCAGAGCCGGAGCAGGAGCTCGCGGATTTCCTCGGGGCCGCGGCCGAAGGCCTGTTCGTTCTCCAGCATCAGCGCGGAGATCGACAGGCCGGTCTCCCGCGTCCGGTCGAGAAGCTCGGCGCCGGTCGCGAAGGGGTGGGGCACGACCGTGTCGTCGGGCTTGATCCGGTCGGCGCCGGTGGCGTCCTCGTCGACGACGAAGCCGCCGCCGACCGAGTAGTAGACCTTCTCCCGCAGCTCGGCTCCCTCGGCGTCGCGGGCGGTGAACCGCATGCCGTTGGGGTGGCGCGGGAGCGACTCCTTGCGCTCGAACACGAGGTGCTCGCCGACGACGAACGGCACCTCCTGCTCGCCGAACACGCGCAGGACGCCGTGCTCGCGTACCCGGGCGACCCGCTCGTCGGCCGTCTCGACGTCCACGAGCTCGGGCTTGTCGCCCTCGAGGCCGAGGATGACCGCCTTGTCGCTGCCGTGCCCCTTGCCGGTCAGGCCGAGCGATCCGTACAGGATCACGTGCACGGAGGCGGTCTTCTCCAGGAGGCCGTCGTGCCGCAGACCGCGGGCGAACCGGTGGGCCGCCGCCATCGGCCCGCCCGTGTGCGAGCTGGACGGGCCGATGCCGATCTTGAACAGGTCGAAGACGCTGATCGCCATGGTGGGTCAGTCGGCCTGGCGGGCGGTGATGGCCTGCTGGTAGAGGCGTCCGGCGCGGTAGCTGGAGCGGACCAGGGGCCCGGACATGACTCCGGCGAAGCCGATGGCCTCGGCTTCGGCCTGTAGTTCGACGAATTCTTCGGGTTTGACCCAGCGTTCGACGGGGTGGTGGCGGGGGGAGGGGCGTAGGTACTGGGTGATGGTGAGCAGTTCGCATCCGGCCTGGTGCAGGTCCTGCATGGCTTCGGTGATCTCGTCGCGGGTTTCGCCCATGCCGAGGATGAGGTTGGACTTGGTGACGAGTCCGGCTTGGCGGGCGGCGGTGAGGACGGCGAGGGAGCGTTCGTAGCGGAAGCCGGGGCGGATGCGTTTGAAGATGCGGGGGACGGTTTCGAGGTTGTGGGCCAGGACTTCGGGGTGTGCGGAGAAGACCTCGGCGAGCAGGTGGGGGACGTTGTTGAAGTCGGGGATGAGCAGTTCGACGCCGCAGCCGGGGATGGCGGTGTGGATCTGGCGGACGGTTTCGGCGTACAGCCAGGCGCCGCCGTCGGGCAGGTCGTCGCGGGCGACGCCGGTGACGGTGGCGTAGCGCAGGCCCATGGTGGCCACGGAGTCGGCGACGCGGCGGGGTTCGTCGGGGTCGTAGGCGGCGGGTTTGCCGGTGTCGATCTGGCAGAAGTCGCAGCGGCGGGTGCATTGGTCGCCGCCGATGAGGAAGGTGGCTTCGCGGTCTTCCCAGCATTCGTAGATGTTGGGGCAGCCGGCTTCCTGGCAGACGGTGTGCAGGCCTTCGGTGCGGACCAGGTCGGTGAGTTCGCGGTATTGCGGGCCCATCGACAGCCGGGTCTTGATCCAGGGCGGTTTGCGCTCGATCGGTGTCGCGGCGTTCCTGGCCTCGACACGCAGCAGCTTCCGGCCCTCAGGAGCGATCGTCATCGTCTCTCATCCGTCACAGGCTGGGGTAGAGCGGGTGCTTGTCCGCCAGGTCGCGGACCCGGGCGGACAGCGCCGCGGAGTCGAACGACGGCTGCAGCGCCAGCGCGATGATGTCGGCGACCTCGGCGAAGTCGTCGGCCCCGAATCCGCGCGTGGCGAGGGCGGGCGTGCCGATCCGCAGGCCGGACGTCACCATCGGCGGCCGCGGGTCGTTCGGCACGGCGTTGCGGTTGACCGTGATGCCGATGTCGTGCAGGCGGTCCTCGGCGTCCCGTCCGGTGATCTCCGAGTCGACCAGGTCGACGAGGACGAGGTGGACGTCGGTGCCGCCGGTCAGCACCTTGACCCCGGCCTTGGCGGCGTCCTCGCGCAGCAGCCGGTCCGCGAGGATCCTGGCGCCCTCGATCGTCCGGGCCTGCCGCTCGGCGAACTCCTCCGATGCGGCGATCTTCAGGGCCACCGCCTTGGCGGCGATGACGTGCTCCAGCGGCCCGCCCTGCGTGCCGGGGAACACCGCCGAGTTGATCTTCTTGGCGTACTCCTCGCGGCAGAGGATGAGACCACCGCGCGGACCGCACAGCGTCTTGTGCGTCGTGGACGTCACGACGTCGGCGTACGGCACCGGCGAGGGGTGCAGGCCCGCGGCGACCAGGCCCGCGAAGTGGGCCATGTCCACCATCAGCAGCGCGCCGGTCTCGTCGGCGACCTGGCGGAACGCCGCGAAGTCGAGCTGCCGCGGGTACGCGGACCAGCCGGCGATGATCATCTTCGGCCGGTACTCGTGCGCCAGCCGGGCGACCTCGTCCATGTCCACGAGACCGTCGGGGCCCACGTGGTAGGCCGCCACGTTGAACATCTTGCCGGAGTAGTTGATCCGCATGCCGTGGGTGAGGTGCCCGCCGTGCGCGAGATCCAGGCCGAGGATCGTGTCCCCCGGCTCCAGCAGCGCGAAGTACACCGCGATGTTCGCCTGGGCGCCCGAGTGCGGCTGCACGTTGGCGTGCTCGGCGCCGAAGAGCGCCTTGGCCCGGTCGATCGCCAGCTGCTCGGTGACGTCGACGTACTCACATCCGCCGTAGTAGCGCCGTCCCGGGTAGCCCTCGGCGTACTTGTTCGTCATCACCGAGCCCTGCGCCTGCAGGACGCCGACGGGCGCGAAGTTCTCCGAGGCGATCATCTCCAGAGTCGACTGCTGCCGTCGCAGCTCGTCCGCTATCGCGGCCGCGACGTCCGGGTCGATCTCGGACAAGGGCAGGTTGGAGAGGTTCATCACGCCTCCTCGATCAGTTTCGAGTAGGCCTGCGCGTCGAGCAGGTCGGCCGGGTCATCATCCGTACGTACCCGGAACAGCCACCCCTCCCCGTACGGGTCGGAGTTGATCGCGGCCGGGTCCTCCTCCACGGCGGTGTTCACCGCGACGACCTCACCGGTGACGGGCGAGAAGACGTCGCTCACCGACTTGGTCGACTCGGCCTCGCCACACGGCTCGCCGGCCTCAACGGACGCGCCCTCCTGGGGCAGCGACACGTACACGATGTCACCCAGCGCGTCGGCCGCGTGGGCCGTGATGCCGACGGTCACGACGCCGTCCGACGGCTCGGTGACCCACTCGTGCTCCTGGGTGTAGTACAGCGTCTCGGGAACGGTGCTCACGAAGTCCTCCTGTAGAACGGCAGCGCGACCTTGTCGACCGGCTCGTGTTTACCGCGGATGTCCACCGCGAGGTCGGTGTCGTCGGCGTGACCCGCGTCGATGTAGGCCATGGCGATGGGCCTGCCCAGCGTCGGGGACGGCGCGCCACTGGTCACGACCCCGCAGGGCGTGCCGTCCGGCGTCACCACGTCGTACCCGTGGCGTGGGACGCGACGCCCCCGCCCGACGAGGCCCACGAGCGTGCGGCCCGGCGGCGTGTCGGCGAGGGCGGCCAGCGCGGCGCGGCCGACGAAGTCACCGGGCTTGTCGAGCTTGACGGTACGGCCGAGGCCGGCGTCGTACGGCGTCGTCTCGGCGGTCAGCTCATTGCCGTACAGCGGCATGCCCGCCTCCAGCCGCAGCGTGTCCCGCGCGGACAGCCCGGCGGGCCGCAGGTCGTCGCCGCCGGCCTCCGCGACGGCGTTCCAGACGGCGACGGCGTCACCGGCCCCGACGAACAGCTCGAAGCCGTCCTCGCCGGTGTAACCGGTGCGGGCGATCAGCGCGTCGATTCCGGCGACCTTGCCCGGCAGGATCGCGTAGTACTTCAGGTCGGCGAGCGCGGCGTCGGTGAGCTTCGCCAGGATGGCCTGGGCCTTGGGACCCTGCACGGCGATCAGCGCGTACGCGGCGGACCGGTCGTCGACGGTGGCCTTCTCGAACCCCTCCGAGCGTTCGGTCAGCTCGGCGCGCACCGTCGCGGCGTTGGCGGCGTTCGCGACGACCATGTAGGTCTCCGGGGCGAGCCGGTACACGATCAGGTCGTCCAGCACCCCCCCGGCCGAGTTCACGATCATCGTGTAGCGCGCCCTGCCGACACCGAGCATGGACAGGTGCCCGATCAGCGCGTGGTCGAGGGCCGCTCCGGCCTGCGGGCCGGTCACGAAGATCTCTCCCATGTGGGACAGGTCGAACAGGCCCGCGCTGGTGCGGACGGCCTGGTGCTCGGCGCTCTCGCTGCCGTAACGCAGCGGCATGAGGTACCCGGCGAACTCGGTGATCATGGCGCCGAGCTCGGCGTGGACCTCGTGGAGTGGCGTTCTCTTGGCGTCCGGCGTGGACATCGGGGCAGGCTCCTATCACGCGGGCGGCCGGGAATCCCATCCTCCCATTGGCACGCGGAATCCGGTGGCGGTGCCCTCCCCCTCTGTCATCGGTGCCTGAGAGCTTCACCCCCAGGTCGGGGGCTTGCACCTTCGGCGGGAGCGTCGCTCCGCTTTCCAGAGGTCGCCTGGTCCGCACGGTTCGTGTGGCCTGAGAGGTTCCGGGGAGGGGTTGCTCCTTCGGCGTACCTCGCTGGCGGCGAGGTCGCTCTCCCGCGCGGGATCATCGGCACGGCCAGGCTAGCAGCACACGGGGCCGCCGATCGACGGCGCGGGAGTGCCGGAGCGGCCCTCACGGGCGGGTTTTCGGCATACGCTTGACCGGTCGAGATCTCGGAGGCCTTCGGTGAGCGTGTGCGCGACACGGCGAACGGAGCGGCCTGACCGCGGCGCCCGGTGGGCGCCCGCGGTGCGACGGGTGAGGAGCGTGTGCGGGCAATGAGCGTGCTTTTCGTGGTGGGCATCGTCGTCTTCTTCCTCGGGCTGCTCGCCTCGATCGCCCTGCACGAACTGGGCCACATGTCCTTCGCCAAGCTCTTCGGCGTCCGCGTGCCGCAGTTCATGGTCGGCTTCGGGCCCACCCTGTGGTCGCGGCGCAAGGGCGAGACCGAGTACGGCGTCAAGTGGATCCCCCTCGGCGGCTACATCCGGATGATCGGGATGCTGCCGCCGCGCCGGGGCGACGCGCCCGGAACGGTCCGCCAGTCGTCCACCGGCCCGTTCCAGGGGCTGATCGAGTCGGCGCGCGGCGCCGCCCTGGAAGAGGTCGGACCGGGCGACGAGGACCGCGTCTTCTACCGCAAGAAGTGGTGGCAGAAGGTCATCATCATGTTCGCCGGGCCGTTCATGAACATCCTGCTGGCGTTCGTGTTCATCAGCGTGGTCGTCATGGGGATCGGCGTCTCGACCCTGCAGCCGGTGATCGCCTCGGTGACCAAGTGCACCATCCCGGCCGCGCAGGCGGGCCGTGACTGCCGGCCCGGCGACCCGGCGACCCCCGCCGTACGGGCGGGGCTGCGCCCCGGCGACCGGATCGTCTCCTACGAGGGCCACCGGATCCACGCGTACACGGAGTTGCAGAAGCTCATCCGGGGGTCCGGCGGGCGCACGGTCCCGGTCGTCGTCCGCCGCGGCGGCCAGGACGTCCCGCTGAGCGTTCCGGTCGTCACCAACCAGATGCCGTCGCTCACCGACCCGGACAAGACCGAGAACGTCGGGTTCCTCGGAATCAGCCCGATGAGCGCGCGGGAGCGTCAGGGACCGGGCGTGGTCGTCAGCACCATGGGCGACCTCACCACGCACACCTTCTCCTCGCTGATCGACATGCCGAAGAAGATGGTCGGCGTCTGGAACGCCGCCTTCAGCGACAAGAAGCGCGACCCGAACGGCCCGATCGGCGTCGTCGGCGCCAGCCGGATCGGCGGGGAGATCGCCGCCTCGAAGGAGCCGGGACTCGACAAGCTCGCGTTCTTCCTGATGATGCTCGGCACGGTCAACTTCGCGGTCGGCATGTTCAACCTCGTACCGCTGCTGCCGCTGGACGGCGGTCACATCGCCGGCGCGCTGTGGGAGGCGGTGAAGAAGGGCATCGCCCGGATGACCCGCAGGCCCGACCCCGGCCACGTCGACGTCGCCAAGGCGCTGCCGCTCACGTACGCGATGGCCGCGGTGATCATCACGATGGGCGCTCTGCTGATCTACGCGGATCTGGTCAATCCGGTACGCCTGAACGGCTGACGATCTCTGCCGGCCCGCGAGCCGGCAGTGACCCCCGACGCCCAGCGTTATCACAGACCGGAATGGGTCATGATGAGGACGTATGACGTCGGGGGCCAAGGTGGAGGGACTGTTCACCGAGCGTGTCGTCCAGAGCGGACGGCTGCCATTGTTCTGCTTCTTCGTGGCGTTCATCGTCACGTTCGTCGTCGTGCGCATCAACGTGCGGCTGATCCGCGCCAAGGTGCGCTGGTGGTTCAAGAACGTCGAGGTCGGTGAGCTGCACATCCACCACGTGGTGTTCGGCGTCGTGCTGATGCTGATCGGCGGGGTGGCGGGGTTCTGCATTCCGGACGCCTACACGGAGTGGTACGCCCTCGCGGCCTCGGTGTTCGGAGTGGGGGCCGCGCTCGTCCTCGACGAGTTCGCGCTCATCCTGCACCTGCGCGACGTCTACTGGATGGAGGAGGGGCGCGCCTCCGTCGACGCGGTGTTCATCGCGGTCGCGATCACCGGCCTGATCCTGGTCGGCGTACGCCCGCTCTGGCTCAGCGACGTCCACGACCTGCGCGCGGACGCGACCGTCTCCCTCGGGGTCTTCCTCGTCGTCCTCGCCAACATCCTCGTCAACCTGGCCCTGGCCATCGTCACCCTCTTCAAGGGCAAGATCTGGACCGGGCTGCTCGGGCTGTTCCTACCGGTCGTGCTCGTCTTCAGCGCGTTCCGGCTGGCCCGGCCGGGCTCGCCGTGGGCCCGCTGGAGATACCGGCCGGGCACGCGGAAGTTCCGGCGGGCGCTCCGCCGCGAGCAGCGCATCCGCCGCCCGCTGATCCGGGCGAAGATCTGGGTGCAGGAGTTCATCGCGGGCCGCCACGACCTGATCGCCCACGAGCGGACCGTCGGCCCCCGGCGCCGCCTCGACCGCCGCAGGCGCCCCTAGGACCTCAGGGGAGGGCGGCGACGGCGCGCAGTGGTTGGGTTGAATGACCGTTGTGGTGCGTTGTGGTGAGCTGTTACGAGCGGTACAAACGCTGGGACGAGGACGGCACCTGGGCCCGACTGCTGGAGGCCGTCCAGGTCAAAGACGACGCCGTCGGCGACCTGGAGTGGACCTTCAGCATCGATTCCTCCATCGCCCGCGCTCACCAGCACGCCGCTGGAGCGCGGAAAAAGGGGGACCCTGACCGGGACGATCAGGCAGACTGATCACCAAACCGGGCAGGCCGCCCAAGCGCTGGGCCGCTCGCGCGGCGGTCTGACCACCAAGATGCACCTGGTGGTCGAAGGACGCGGCCTGCCGATGACGGCGTTCATCACCGCCGGCAACGTCAACGACTCGGTCGTCTTCGAACAGGTCATGGCCTAGGTGCGCGTGCCCCGCCACTGCGTTGGGCACCCGCGCACGACTCCGGATGTGCTGCTGGCCGATAAGGGATACTCGGCCCGGCGCATCCGCTGTTCCGCGCGATCGCCACCCGCTTCGACAAGCTCGCCAGCCGCTACCGCTCTGGCGTGTTCCTGGCCAGCCTGATCCTCTGGTCCGCGAATTGCCAGACACGCCCTAGGTGTATGCCCAGGGCTGACCGCGATCTTGGCGCGGCTGGGCCGGTCGGTGACCACCACGGTTATCTGGGGTAGTCGAGTAAACCTGCAGGTCAGCGGCTTGGTGGCCTATCAGCCATGTAAGGCACGTAGGTAAAGGTGATCCGCAGATCTTGCCCGGGGCTTGCTCTCGATCCCGACCCCTTTGCCGATGATTCCCCAGAGTTCGAGTGAACTGAAGGGTTCTCACGATGAACCCATGGGTCTTCAGGCTCTATGGGCGATTCTGTCCCTTGGGTTCGGTTGAACCGGAGGGTCGGCGTGCCCAGAAGAGTGCGTGGCCGCTGTCGCCTTCGGCGATGAAGTCCTGGTCGGTGATCTGCAGGCCGGCCTGTTGGAGCCATGAGCGGTAGGTGGCCGCGTCGGTCTGGCTCCACCACATGGTGGCGGGGCCGCCGAGCCAGTTGTCCTCGGCGCCGGTCCAGGCGTCTTGGCCGACGGTCGCCAGGAGCCATCCGCCGGGTCGTAGCCATTGGGCGATGCGCCGGAGAAGGTGCGGCTGTTGGTCGAGCGGCATGTGGATGAGGGCGTAGAGACAGACCACCGCGTCGAAGGAGCCGTTCGGGAAACGTAGCTGTGTGGCGTCCGCTCGGATGAAGGTGGCGTCCGGGACGAGGCGACGGGCGCGCTCGATCTGGACGTCGCTGATGTCCACGCCGGTCACCCGGTGCCCGGCCATGCTGAGGAATCGGGCGACCGGGATGCCGCATCCGCATCCGATGTCGAGGACGTCTGCGTGTTCGGGCAGACGAGTTCGCAGGTCGGTCAGCCAGGCGTCGTACTGTTCCGTTGGATCGTCGTCGCCGCGGTAGTGGTGGGACAAGGCGTTGTAGCCAGCTCGGACCAGATCGCTTCCACTGCCGGTGTCCATGGCGGCAGGCTAGGCGCCGGCAGGGCCGTCGGCCGAGTGGTTTTCTGACGGTGTGGTCTGAGCAGCATGCTGTTCCGCGGTGGTGGCCAGGAGGGCTTTGGCGTTCTCGGCGTAGCGGATGGCGGTTTTGGTGTCGAGGCTGAAGACCGAGGCGAGGTGGAGCGGGTCGCCGCCGCAGGCGAGGGCTTCTTCGAGGATCCGGTCCATGCGCAGCCGTTCCAGGGTGGCGGCCTGCCCGCACCAAACCGCTCGCGTCGGCGAAGAAGCAGGTCAACAAGCTGATCGCGTCCGTCCGCGCGGTATGCGAACACGCCTTCGCCCACCTGAAGAACTGGAGGATCCTCACCAAGCTGCGCCTGCACATCCGGCACGCCACCACGCTCCTGCGGGCCCTGCTCGTCCTGACGAACCTCGAGGTCACCCGGTGTGCCCTGGACAGCGAAGTTAGCCG
This sequence comes from Actinoallomurus rhizosphaericola, assembly GCF_024055675.1. Classification (NCBI taxonomy): domain Bacteria; kingdom Bacillati; phylum Actinomycetota; class Actinomycetes; order Streptosporangiales; family Thermomonosporaceae; genus Actinoallomurus; species Actinoallomurus rhizosphaericola. Next base: position 155,698 of record NZ_JAMXMW010000004.1, read on the forward strand.
AGAGCGGTTCTGCGACCTGCGGCGACTGACTTCATTGTCCAAGCGGAGGGCTTGATGGCTGGCGATGTCGCTGATGTGGGTGCAGTTCTTCGCTTCGGGTGGCGCGACACGCTCCCATGGGCACCTACCGTCAGACGGGTGGCCAGTTCCGCAGCGCCGCGTCGGCCACCTGCTGGAGTTCGGAGCGGGTGGCGCCGCCGGCAGCCTGGACGGCGATGCCGTTCGCCACGGTCATGACGTATCGGGCGAGCAGTTCCGGGTCCGCACCGGGGGGCAGATCACCCTCGTCGACGGCCTGCTGGAACCGGTGGCGGAGGCGAGCACGGCCGTCGTCGCGCCAGGCGATCAGGGCGCCCTGGGCCGCCCGTCCGGAGTCGCCGGCGGCCAGCGAGCCCTGCACGCCCAGGCACCCGGCGGGGCAGCCGGGGCGGGTGGTCGCGCTGACCGAGCCGGCGAGGAACGCCGTGGCCACCTCCCGGGCGCTCGGCTTCTCCAGTGCGCGGGCCGCATAGGCGGCGGGACCTTCGGTGTAGCGCTCCAGGGCCTTGCGGAACAGCTCCTCTTTGTTGCCGAAGGCCGCGTACATGCTCTTGCGGGTGATGCCCATGGCGCGGGTCAGGTCGGTCAGGCTGGCGCCTTCATAGCCCTGCTCCCAAAAGACCATCATCGCCCGCTCCAGGGCCTCGTCGGCGTCGAAGCCTCTCGGCCGGCCGATCGGCGCTTTCCGGGTGATCTCCACGGCCCCATCCTACGGCCTTGATACCGATCGGTGCAGAAGTGCTAGGGTTCCATTCCGCACCGATCGGTATCTAAGTCTCGGGAGTTCAAGCAATGGGACAGCTGGAAGGCAAGACCGCCGTCGTCACCGGCGGGAGCACAGGAATCGGCCTGGCCACCGCCGCGCGGCTGGCGTCCGAGGGCGCCCACGTGTTCATCACCGGCCGGCGCAAGGAGGCGCTTGACAGGGCAGTTGAGTCGATCGGTTCTGCGGTCACCGCGGTGCCGGGCGACATATCGGAGCCGACCGACCTGGACCGGCTGTACGACGCGATCCGTGACCGCGGCCGGGGCCTGGACGTGCTCTTCGCCAACGCGGGCATGGCCACGCTCGCACCGTTGGCGCAGGCCACCGGGGAACAGTTCGACCAGATCTTCGGCATCAACGTCCGGGGCACACTGCTCACCGTGCAGAAGGCGCTGCCGCTGCTCAACGACGGCGCCTCGGTGATCTTTAACGACTCCATTCGCGCCGACGACGGCCGGGAGGCCTTCGGCCTGTACGCGGCGTCGAAGGCCGCGATCCGGTCCCTCGCGCGGACCTGGGCCAACGAGTTGAAGGGCAGGGGCATCCGGGTCAACACGGTCGCGCCGGGAGCGATCGACACCCCCGGAGTCGACATTGCCATCGGCGAGGAGAACGCGGCCGCCGTCAAGGCGGAACTCGCGGCGGGAGTGCCGATCGGCCGCAGGGGGCGCCCGGAAGAGGTCGCCGCCGCGGTGGCCTTCCTCGCCTCCGCGGACAGCAGCTTCATGCTCGGCACCACCCTGCACGTCAACGGCGGCGAGAACCAGTTCTGACCCCGCCACGCGGAGTCCCGAACCGTCGCGGGCGAGTCGTCGCCCGCGACATTCCGCCTGGCCAACACGAGCATCCGCGCAGCACGCCCAGACTGGACACGGAGCGCAAGATCACTCCGACCGGTAGGGCCGCCCAACACCCCCAGCGTCACCTCGTACGGCTAGGTGTTCTGTCCACACAGGTTGGTGACGATATAGCTCTGGTTGGTTCCCCGTTGACATCCGCAGAGTCCGGTGGCGAGGGGGTGCTAATGCGGTCACCCGTTGGTGGGCACGGCGCCGACCAGAGGCATGCCTGAGTGCTGGTCAAATAGGTGTGGCGCACCGGTATCGGCGTCGATGTCCGAGACCCACTGCATCGAGGGCGCCCAGCTCCACCGCGACCAAATCGACTCCTATGTCGACCGGTCCCTCATGCTGGTCACCGCCCTCTCCCCAGTCATCGGCTACGACAAAGCCTCGGCCATCGCGGCAAGGCCGACGAGGAGGGCACCACCCTACGTGAGGCCGCACTGGACTCCGGCTCTATCAGCGCCGAGGACTTCGACCTCATCGCCAACCCAGCCATGCGCCGTGACGACGCCCGACGCGAGGAAGCCGTGGAGCGGTTGCAGGCCACGCTGTCGTCGGAGGTGACGTCGAGAGCGACTCCGAACGCGTCGATGCCTGCGCCCTGGGCGGCGCCAGATGGGTGCGGCCGATCTTCACCACGTCGCGCCACTGCTCCGCCTTGACCTCGATCGCCCGCTGAAGCGCCTGCACGCTGGGCAGCAGGTGCTCGTGGACCGCCTTGACCGCCGCGACGTGCATGGCGGTGGGGAAGGTGTCGTTGGAGGACTGCCCCATGTTGACGTGATCGTTGGGGTGGATCGGGGACTTGCTGCCCAGCTCGCCGCCGACCAGCTGGATCGCTCGGTTGCTGATCACCTCGTTGGTGTTCATGTTGGACTGCGTCCCGGACCCGGTCTGCCACACATACAGCGGGAAGTGGTCGTCGAGCTTGCCCGCGATGACCTCGTCAGCGACCTTTTCGATCAGGTCGGCCTTCCAAGCAGCCAACCGCCCGGCCCGCCCGTTGAGGATCGCGGCCGCCTTCTTGACGTAGCCGTAGGCGTGGTAGACCGCTTTGGGCATCCGGTCGTCCCCGATGGAGAAGTGGATCAGGGACCGCTGTGTCTGGGCACCCCAGTACCGGTCCGCCGGTACGTCGATCGCGCCCATCGAGTCCGTCTCCCGCCGGGTTCCGGTCGCATCCAGACCAATGGGCACGTCGAGAACCTCCGGGGTGTCCTCGTCCTTGCCCGCGCCCGACTGCCGCGCGGTCATGCCGTCGTGCCGTAGACGGGCGCCCACATGGCCTGGCGGACGGCTTGGCCGGGATCGGCCGGCTCGCTGGTGGCGACGCCCTCGCTGACCGCCGTTTCGACCACCGCCGCCGCGGTGATCGCGGAGGAGTTGCGCAGGTTCTCCACCGGCGGCAGCAGGGAGGCGCCCGGTGCGCTGACGTCGACCTGGTCGGCCACCGCCCGGGCAGCTGCGAGCAGCATCCCATCGGTCACCCTCGATGCGCCGGAAACGATCGTCCCCAGACCCAGCCCGGGATACAGCAGCGCGTTGTTGGCCTGCGCGATCTCGTAGGTCACCCCGTCGTGCTCGACGGGTGGGACGGGGATGCCGACGGCGACCAGGGCCTTGCCCTTCGACCAGGCGATGACGTCGGCCGGCATGGCCTCGATACGCGAGGTCGGGTTGGACAGCGGGAGGATGATCGGACGCTCGGTGCCTTCGGCCATGGCCTCGACGACCTCGCGGGTGAACGCCCCGTGCACGGTGGAGGTGCCCAGCAGGATCGTCGGCTTGACCTGCTTGACGGTTTCCAGCAGCGAAATCCCGCCGTCGTCCTTCCTCCAGTCGGCGACCTCCGACGGATCGCGCGCGTAGGACTGCTGGAAGTCACGCAGGTCACTTGTGCCGCGGGTAAGCAGGCCCGGCTTGTCGATCAGCCAGACCCGGGCCGTGGCCTGCCGGCGACTCCTACCGTCACGAACCATGGCATCGCGCAGTTGGTCGGCGATGCCCACCCCGGCGGTGCCCGCACCGAAGACCACCACCTTCTGCTCTCGCATCGGCACATCGCTGACCTTGATGGCCGACAGGGCTGCGGCCAGGGTGATCGCACCGGTGCCCTGCATGTCGTCATTGAAGATCCGGTAGCCGCCGTAGGTCTCCAGGATCCGCCGGGCATTGCTGGGGCCGAAGTCCTCGAAATGCAGCAGCGCACGCGGGAACATCGCCGAAGCCGTCCGCAGGTACGTCTCGATGAACGCGTCGTAGTCGGCGCCCCGGACCCTGGGGTGCCGGTTACCCAGGTACAACGGATCCTTCAGCAACGCCTCACGGTCGGTTCCCACATCCAGTGACACGGGGATGACGCGGGCCGGGTCGATGCCGGCTGCCGCAGAGTAGACCGCCAGCTTGCCGACCGCAATCTGAATGCCGCCCACCCCCCAGTCGCCGATGCCCAGGATCTGCTCCGCGTCACTGCACACGATCAGGTCCACGTCCTCGGGCCCGAGTTCGAGCGTGGCGAAGGCCTTCTCGATGTCCTCGGGCCGGTCGATGGACAAGAACACGCCGCGCGGGCGGCGGTACTCATGGGAGTACTTCTCGATCGCCTCGCCCACCGTGGGGTCGTACACGACCGGCAACAACTCCACCAGGTGATCGGTGAGCACCTTGTAGTACAGAGTCTCGTTGCGGTCGTGCAGCTGCTCCAGATACACGTTCTTGCCTAGGTCACCGTCCTGAGCCTGCAGCTGCTGGTACGCGCGCTGCGCCTGCTGCTCCAGCGTCAGCACCGCGGACGGCAGGCGCCCGGTCAGGCCCAGCTCGTCCCGCTCCGCATGCGTGAACCCCACCCCCCGGTTGCGCAGTGGATCAGTCAGGACCCCTGGCGTAGCCGGAGTACGCGCGGTGTGCCTGGCCATCATCACTCTCCCCATGTGCGCGTGCAGTAAGTCTTCGCCAACGCGGACCGGAACAGATCCTCGGCCTCGCCCCGGTCATCCGCGATCAACATGGCCGCACGAGGCAGGACGCCGCCTCGCTCCGCGACATACCCGCGGAACTGCTCCTGCCGCTGAACCGTGTCCACGTCCACGTAACCACCGACCTGCTGAACACTGGAAGGACGCCTCCGCTGGTTACTTGGTGAAGATTCCTATCGGCGGCAGCACGTGCGGAGGGTTGTGCTCAGCAGCCGGCCTCGTCCAGCCACTCAGTGACGACGTCCGCAGCCTGCCGGCTCAGCTTGGGGCCGACTGCGGCTGCGTCACGCCGCAGCGTGCGCGGATCGATGTCCGCGGCGAGGAGAGCCTCGGCGTGGCCCACGAGCCAGTGTTCGATGTCACGGTGATCGGTTTCCAGGTGGAATTGGAGCCCGAGGATATGGGCTCCGACGGCGAACGCCTGGTGCGGACATCGCGTGGTGGACGCGAGGTGGCGGGCGCCGGCGGGCAGTTCGAAACAGTCGTTGTGCCAGTGCAGGACGGGAACATCGGCGAGGTGACGCAGGACTGAAGTCATGCCTTCGGGTGTGAGGGCAAGGGGGGCGTATCCGATCTCTGTGGCTGGGCCGGGAGCGACTGCGGCCCCAAGCGCGCGGGCGAGAAGCTGGGCCCCGAGACAGATTCCCATCGTGGGTCTCCGCGTGGTGAGCCGTGCCCGCAGTGCGGTGAGTTCGTCGTGCAGGACCGGGTAGCGGTCGGTGTCGTTGGCACCGACCGGACCTCCGAGCACGACGAGCAGATCGGCGCCGGTGACCGCGTCGGAATCGATGCCTTCGGCGGTGACGTCGAGATAGCGCACGTCGTAGCCCCGGTCGCGCAGCAACGGATGGAGCAGCCCGAGGTCCTCGAAGCCGAGATGACGGATAGCCAGGGCGATGGGAGGCATGCGGGTGGCCCTTCAGGTGCGTAGGTACGAGGCGCCGTTGAGGTCGACGATGGTGCCCGACGCCCAGGCTGCGGCCGGCGACGCGAGGAAGCACACGGTGGCGGCAATTTCCTCGGGGGTGCCGACCCGGCCGAACGGGCTCTGGCTACGGACCAGATCCCCGTCGGGGCCGGTGAGTTTGGTGGACTGGCGTTCGGTGGCGACGAATCCCGGGGCCACCGACGTGACGGCGATGCCGTGTGGCGCTAGCGCGACAGCCATCGACTGCCCGAAGGCGTGCAGCGCGGCCTTGCTCGCTCCGTAGGCGGGAAAGTCGGGTTCGCCGCGGAACGCGCCGCGTGATCCGACGTTCACGATGCTCCCGCCGGTGCCGCGGTCGATGAGGTGTCGGGCCACCGCCCAGGTCACATCGGCCGTGCCCAGCACGTTGACGTCCAGCATGCGTCGCCAGATCTGCTGCCAGGTGTGCAGTGGGACATCGGCGACCGGGTGGTGTGTGCTGGCCGCCGGTGCCACGGCGGCGTTGTTGACCAGGACGTCGATGCTGCCGAGCGCCGTCACGGCCTCCGCCACGATCCGTTCGCCGGTACCAGGATCACCGAGATCACCTTCGATCAGCGTGTGCCCAGTGCCGGGCAGCTGCCGCAGCGTTTCTTCGGCGTCTGTACGTCGGCTGGCGTACTGCACCGCTACTCGGTCACCGCCTGCGGCGAACGCCATTGCGATGGCCCGGCCGATGCCCCGGGAGGCGCCGGTCACCAGGACACCCCTCATCGCGCGAACACCATCGACTCGTCGCGGAATGCTTTGAACTCCAGAGCATTGCCGGCAGGGTCGCGGAAGAACATGGTCCATTGCTCCGCTGGTTGGCCGGGGAATCGGCAGTGTGGCTCGATGTCGAAGTGCACACCGGCTGTCCGTAGCCGGTCGGCGGTGGTGTGGAAGCGCTCCTCGGTCAGCAGCAGGCCGAAGTGCGGGATGGGCACGGTGTGCTGTTCCACTGCGCTGACGCCGGCCAGAGTAGGTGCGGTGGGAACGAGGTGGGTCACCAACTGGTGGCCGTGCAGGTCCCAGTCGACCCAGTGGTCGGTGGACCGTCCTTCCGGCAGGTTCAGGACGTCTCCGTAGAAGGTGCGGGCGGCGCCAAGGTCGTCGACCGGGATGGCCAGGTGCACAGCGGGACGGGAGGACATGGGCGTCCCTCCTCTCGTGAGGGGACGGGCGGGTAAGCCTGTCCACCTTCACCAGAAGATGTTCAGATGTCAACATTCGACATTGCGCGAACCTGCGACTTGCCTGATCGACGCTCGGATGTCAACATCTGAACATGGTGTCCCCTCTGTCGAAGGCCGCTCTACCGAAAGCCGCCCGCCGAGGGCTCGCCGACGAGGCAGCCGACCTGGTCCGCGAGGCGATCCTCGCCGGCCATTTCCCGCCTGGAGCGCCGCTGCGGGAGGTTGAACTCGCAACGCACCTCGGCATCAGCCGCGGCTCGGTCCGTCAGGGCCTCGCCGAGCTGGAACACGAAGGCCTCATCCGCACAGGCTGGCACCGGGCGACCACCGTCATCGAGGTGCGAACTGAAGACGTCGAGGAGGTCTACGCCCTGCGCGCCGCGCTCGACCGCCTCGCCGCGACGACCGCGCGGCGGTCGGCCGGCGCCGCCGACTTCGCCGAGCTCGACCGCCTCGTCGACGCAATGGACACTGAATCCCGTGCCACCGCCGACAGCCGTCGCCTGGTGGCACTGGACATCGCGTTTCACGACCAGATCTATGCGGCCGCCGGCAACGGGCGCCTCACTACGGCGTGGCACGCCATCCGATCTCAGATCCATCTGTTCCAGCTACGCCGGGTCGAGTCCGGCTATGACCACTACCGCGCCCGGGTCGTCGAAGAACATCGGGAACTGGCAGCCCTTTTGCGCGATGGCGACGTACGGACCTTGGCACGAAAGGCTGAGGAACACGTCGACTCCGCTCGCCGCTCGCTACTGGCGGATCTGCCGAACGCGTCGCCTACATCACCTTGATCGTGCTCGGTGGAAGCCGAGCCGACAGCCTTGAGCCCTGCCTGTGCCCAGCGGCGGGATGGGCCGGGAAGCACCACGGAGCCAGCCGCACCCGCTGCGTGAGCCACTGGCCGATGACATCATCGTCTCCCGGCAGGTGCTGCAGCTGTTGGGCCTGGGCGTCGCTTTCTACGTTGGCGTGCAAGACCTGGTCCCCGAACTGCGGGTGGCCGAGCTCACCCACCGGGCGCGCCGGGCCATCGAAGACAATCATCGGCGCGTGCGAGCCGCCGTGGACTGGTGCGACACCGTGATCGCCACCGGCGACACCACCATGGAGGAGCAATTGGCCCGCCTGCTTTCAGAAGGCGATGACTCGCCATGACCACACCCGGCGGCAACGGACCAAGGCCGCCCATCTGCGGCAAGCGAACGGCGACGAACAAGCTCGCCGAAGACCTGTGGTGGAAGATCGACGAAACCTGCCCGGTTTGCGTCTCAGCCTGTCCGATCGTCCCCGCCTGGCTCCCCCTTTTTCCGTGCTCCAGCGGCGTGCTGGTGAGCGCGGGCGATGGAGGAATCGATGCCGAAGGTCCACTCGATGTTGCCGACGGCGTCGTCTTTGACCTACATCTGCTATAGCAGCCGGGCCCAGGCGCCGTCCTCGTCCCAGCGTTTGTAGCGCTCATAACAGGTCTGCAAGGGCCCGTAGCGTTCGGGGATGTCCCGCCACGGCGCACCGGTCCGCAACCGCCACAAGATCCCGTTGATCACCTGCCGGTGATCCCGTTACCGCCGGCCACGACCATCGACCTGCGGCAACAACGGCTCGATCTGCGCCCACGCCGAATCAGTCAGCTCGCCGCGCCTCACCACGCCGATCATTCAACCGAACCGCCGCCGAGCCAGTGATCGCTTTGTCAGACACGCCCTAGGGCCCTAGGTGAGGGCGGCGACGGCGCGCACGCTGGCGAAGGTGTCGGCCTCGGCGGCGGTCTTGTCCGGGCGGTACCGGAGGACCCGCGCGAACCGCAGCGCCAGCCCGCCGGGATAGCGCGGGCTGCGCTGGACGCCGTCGAAGGCGATCTCGACGACGAGCTCGGGCCGTACGTACACGGTGTGGTCGTCGCGGTGCGTCTCCAGCGCGAGCAGGCGCTCGGTCTGCCAGGCGAGCATCTCGTCGGTCAGGCCCTTGAACGTCTTGCCCAGCATCACGAACCCGCCGGTCTCCGGGTCGCGGGCCCCGAGGTGCAGGTTGGACAGCTTGCCCCGGCGGCGTCCGTTCCCCCACTCGACGGCCAGGACGACCAGGTCGAGCGTGTGACGGGGCTTGACCTTGATCCACCCGGCGCCGCGCCGGCCGGCGGTGTAGGGCGTGTCCAGGGACTTGACCAGCACTCCCTCGTGACCGTGCGCGAGGGCGTCGTCGAAGAACGCGCGGGCGTCGTCGACCGAGGCGGTGACGACCCGTGGCATGCGCAGGGCCTCGGGGACGACCCGGACCAGCGCCTCGTTGCGCTCGGCGCCCGGCAGGTCGATCAGGTCCCCGCCGTCGAGGTGCAGCACGTCGAACAGGAACACCGACAGCGGCACGTCCTGCCCACCGCCCGGTCGCACGCCGTGGCTGGCGACGCGGGCGGAGGTGACCTGGAAGGGGTGGGGCCGGCCGTCGTCGCGCAGCGCGATCAGCTCCCCGTCGAGGACGGCCGTGTCCACGGGCAGCGCGCCGAGCGCGGTGACGATCTCCGGCAGCCGGCCGGTGATCTCGTCGAGGGTGCGGGTGAACAGGCGCACCTCGCCTCCGGACACGTGCGCCTGGAGTCGGATGCCGTCGAGCTTCCACTCGACGGCCGCGGGACTCACCTTCTCCAGCGCCGCCTCGACGGACGGCGCGCTCGCGGCGAGCATCGGCTTGACCGGGCGCCCGACCTCCAGCCCGAACGCGCGCACGCCGTCACGCCCTTCGGACAGCGCCGCGGTGGCCACCGCGCCGAGCGAACCGCGGAACATCACGGCGCGGCGCACCTCGGCCGCCGGCACGTCTGCCGCGACGGCGATGGCGTCGGCCATCACGCCGTCGAGGGCACCCTGGCGGAGGTCTCCGGACAGCAGGCGGAGGAGGAAACTCTGCTCGGCGGCGGTCGCCCGGGCGAACAATTCCCCCACCAGTTGTCGCCGAACGGTGACGGAACCCTTACCGGAGACGGCGCCGATCGCGGTGAACGCGGCATCCACCTCGTCGACGGTGAGGGCCGTCTGCGCCGCCGCGGGCGGCAGGTCGCGCAGGGCCGCCCAGCCGACGCCGATCTGGCGTTGTGGCAGCTCACCGGAGAGGTACGCCACGGCGATCGCCGTCTCCTCCGGCTCGGCGTCCCGCAGGCAGGCGGCGAGCAGCTCGATCTTGGCGCGCCGCCCGGACGTCGCGGCGACGGCCTGTGAGGTCTCGGTGATCTCGCTCAACAGCACATTCCATTCTGACGCCGGCGACCGACAATCGGGTGAACCCGTCCCGGAGGAGCGGCGGCCGGGCCCCGGCGGCCGGAGGAGGCGAGGAGCGGCATGGTGTCACGCGTGCCAGGCGCGTACGAGTCTGGTTTGGGGGCGGATCCGACGGTTACGGTCGCATCGAGCCGGCACCCCGGGACTCCCGGGGAACACGAGTGGGGAGAAGGATTGGGACTGCCGCGGCTGCCGGAACCGTTCCACCGGGTCTACTCGCCCCCGGAGGCGCCGAGGGCCAAGAGCCGCCGGCCGCGTACGCAGGGCGTCGTGGTCGCCGCGTTCGTCGTGGTGGCGCTGGGCGTCGCCGCGGCGGCCGTCTTCGTGTTCGGCCGCGGGGGAGCCCGGCCGGCGAGCGCACCGCCGCGGTCCCGTCCCGCCCCGACCGGTTCCCGTGCGGCCGACGCGCCGCCGACGGCGGTGCGACCGGCCGTTCTCGCCGCGCTGCCGCAGGCGTGCTCGATCCTGCCCGCCGACACGGTACGGCGGCTGGTGCCGACGGCCGCTCCGAAGATCGACAAGATGGGCGCGGAGACGGCGGGCGTCTGCAAGTACTCGATGACCGACGGGAGCCGCTACCGCGCCGTCCAGGTCGACGCGCGGGCGTTCCTGCCCAAGTACATGCACGACCAGGCCACGGGCATGACCGTCTGGTCGTACGAGGCGCAGTGGCGGCAGGCGGAGAAGGACCGGACGGCCGACACGAGCACGCTGCGCCGGATCGGCGGCCTCGGCGACGCGGCGTTCGAGCGGTACTGGGTCGACCGGGACGTCAGGATCGCGGTCGGGGAGGCCACCGTGCGGTACCGCAACGTCATCCTGCGGGTGCAGTACACCGAGGAGCAGCCGGCCGCCGGGGACCGGTCCGCCAGTGAGCAGCGCAGCCTGGCCAACGCGATCGCGGCCGCCCGTGCGGGGCTCGCGTCGCTGCGGTGATCTCCGCATATTCAGGGCGTTCTTCCGGTAACCGGATATCGGCGGCGATGTGTCATCTCCTGTGGCCTGAAAGGGGCTTCGCGGTGCCGTGGTGAGCCGGTCGGTGATTACCAGAGGCGGCTTCCTTCGGCTTCATGGATAAGCGTTACATTTCGGGAATTCCGCCGTGGTGGTGACGGCATCGTCCCAGGTCATGCGGAGTGTGATCCGAGAGATGGGGGCGGCGGGCTCGTCCATCTGTCGTGTGGAGAAACCTGCGTAATGGGGGCTATGTCGACCGATGCACCACTGATTGGGAATGGCGGCGCGGGGGATGTCGCTAAGTGTCCGTTCCGCACCGTAATCATTTCATCAAGAGCGGAGAGAATTAGATCGCGGTGTCGGTGATGGGGGAATGAGGGGAGCGGTGGCGATGCCGGCAGCCAGGGAGCGGTCCAGGCTGCCGCTGACTTCAAGGGGGTACTTATGAGGGTCCGTAACCTGACCCTGACAACCGCTTCAGCGGCCGCACTGACGATCGGGCTGGCTTCACCCGCTCTGGCGGCGGCCGTCCACAGTGACGCGAGCGCGGGGCTGCACCACCGGGCGCAGCACGTTGCCGTCTACCCGGGAGCCCACCAGGCGTTGCGTCCCGCCGGTGTGCACGCCCCGGGCCTGGTCCGCGGCGGGGACGATGACGACGACGGCGATGGCCGCGGTGGCGACGGCCTCGACCCGTGTGTCGCGGGCGGCTGCTTTGGCGGTAACAACAACAACGGCGGCGGCATCGCGCCTTGGGCGGCCTTCGGTGACGACGGTGACGGCGGCGGTGGCGGCGGCAACGGAACCGCCGGTGGGAGCGTCATCGGCGGCGCCCCGGGCGGCGGAGGAGGCTTCGGGCAGCACCGGGAGACCGTGAAGAAGATCCGCGCCCGGGCCATGGGCGCGCCCGGCCGCCCGGCCGGTGTCGGCATGGTCCCTTCCGGCCCCGTACGGACCGGCTTCGGTGGTGCTCAGGGATCCAGCGTGCCGCTGGGCCTCGCCGGGCTCACCCTGCTGCTGGGCGGTACGACGCTTCTCGCTCGCCGGCGGATCCGGACCGGTGTCCGTTCGTAGCCGATCAGCACGGTCACACGGCGGCCGTCTCCACGGCGGGGCGGCCGCCGGGTTGATCGCGGCCGGCGCGGTGGTCCTGTGGTTCGGCGCGTGCCGGCACCACGGGCCGCCACGGCCGGATCCGCGCGCGGCCCGGCCAGGCGCGGCGGCCGCCCCCTCGGCGGGGGCGGCCCTCGGCGGCTCCATCCCGCTGCGAGTGGACATCCCGCGCGTCGGGATCCACTCGCGCCTGCTCCGTCTCGGCCTCGAGCGCGACGGCTCGCTCGCGGTACCGCCGTTGTCCCGGGCCCAGTTGGCGGGGTGGTACGACAAGAGCCCCACACCGGGGGAGCGCGGTCCCGCCGTACTCGTCGGCCACGTCGACACGAAGAAGGGCCCGGCCGTGTTCTACGGGCTCGCCCGGCTGCACCCCGGTGACAAGATCGAGGTCACCCGCGCGGACGACACGGTCGCGATGTTCGCCGTCGACTCGGTCGAGCGGGCGTCCAAGAAACACTTCCCGACGCAGCGCGTCTACGGCCCCCTGAGGTTCGCCGGGCTCCGGCTGATCACCTGCGGAGGCGACTTCGACGGCCACAGCTACAAGGACAACACGATCGTCTTCGCGCATCTGACCGGCCGCCGTCCCGTCCGGCCGGACGGCAGCGGATCTCCCGGACCGGCCGACGGCGCCGGCTCGGTTTCCCGAAGCCCGTGACGTTCTCCCGCGGACGGAGGATGCTTGGCGTAGTGAGTCCCGGTCGCCACCAATCGGGAGGTCGGCGGATGCGAATCTCGGAAGTCCTTCGCGCCAAGGGTGCTGACGTCGCGACCATCGCCCCGGACGCGAGCGTGCGGCATCTCCTGCGACTGCTCGCGGACCGCAACATCGGTGCGGTCGTGGTGTCCGCGGACGGTTCGACGATCGACGGCATCGTCTCGGAGCGTGACATCGTCCGGCGCCTGGGAGAGCGGGGCGCGGCCCTGCTGGACGCGCCGGTGTCGGAGATCATGACGACGCACGTGCGCACCTGCGCGCCCGGCGACGCCGTGGACGGACTGCGCGTCACGATGACGGAGCACCGCATCCGTCATCTCCCGGTCGTCCGCGACGGCCGTCTCGTGGGGATCGTCAGCATCGGTGACGTGGTCAAGAGCACGATCGCCGAGCTGGAGACCGAGCGCGAGCAGCTCGTCGACTACATCAAGCGCTGACCCATGCTGCGATCAGGATGGGCGGCAGCACCGGATGAAACGGCACCCAGAGCCGACGCGTCACCGTGATGGGGGCCGGCCACATCATTCGGGACTCCGCGCCGGCCCCGGCCACCTTCCGGTGGGGCGGCGGCATGGGGAGCCGGTCGGGGCGGGCACGATGAACGACGTGAACGTTCAGCCCCTGATCCTGCATGCCATGGACGGCGTCCGCATCGACGCCGGTCACCTCCCCGGACCGGACGGCCTGTGCCTGGTCCTCGCGCACGGGTTCACCGGCGGGTGGCGGCAGCCGACGACGCGGCGGATCGCCAGGGTGCTCGGCGAGACCGGTGGCGTCATCGCGATCGACTTCCGTGGCCACGGGCGGTCCGGCGGCCGGTCCACGGTCGGCGACCGGGAGATCCTCGACGTCGACGCGGCCGTCCGCCACGCCCGCCACCTCGGGTACCGGCACGTCGGGCTCGTCGGCTTCTCGATGGGCGGCGCCGTCGTCGTCCGGCACGCGGCCCTGCTCGGCGGCGTCGACGCGGTCGCCGCGGTGAGCGCGCCGGCCCGCTGGTACTACCGCGACACCAAGCCGATGCGCCGCGTGCACTGGGCGATCGAGCGCCGGTCGGGCCGCCTGGCCGCACGCCTCGTCAAGCGGACGCGGATCGCCGGTGGTTCGTGGGCGACGGTGCCCGCCGCGCCGCACGAGGTCGCGGGGCGCATCGCGCCGACGCCGCTCCTCGTCGTCCACGGCGACCGGGACCCCTTCCTGCCGGTCGAGCACGCCGAACAGCTCTACACCGCGGCCCGTGACCCGCGCGAGCTGTGGATCGAGTCCGGGTACGGGCATGCCGAGAGCGCCGCGACCCCCCAGCTGATCCGGCGGATCGGACAATGGACCGCATCTCAGGCGACCACGGTCCACTAAGGTGCGCACGTGCGGGTGGTGGTGACGGGAGCGGCCGGGTTCATCGGCGGCCATGTGGCGGAGGCGTTCGCCGGGGCTGGCCATGAGGTGCTCGCCGTCGACGCGCTCTGCCGGTCCGCCGCACCGGACGCCGCGCGGGCCACGTGGGCGGCGCTCGCCGACCGGGCCGGCGTCACCCTCGTCGAGACCGACCTGGCGGCCGACGACCTGACCAAGCTCGCCGACGCGGACGTGGTCGTCCACCTGGCCGGCCGGCCCGGGGTGCGCAGTTCCTGGGGCGCCGGCGAGGCGGCCACCGAGCGCGACAACGTCACCGCCACGCGGCGGCTGCTCGCCGCCTGCCTGGGCGCTCCGCCCGGCCGCCGCCCGCGCGTGGTCGTCGCGTCGAGCTCCTCGGTGTACGGCTCCGCCGGGGCCCGCCCGCAGCGTGAGGACGATCCGCCGCGTCCCGCCAGCCCGTACGCGCGGAGCAAGGTCGCCGTCGAGCGCCTCGCCGCACAGGCGGCGGAGGAGGGGCTGCCGGCGGTGACCCTGCGCTACTTCTCGGTCTACGGCCCGCGCCAGCGCCCCGACATGGCCTTCCACCGGTTCGTCGAGGCGGCCCGGCGCGACCGGCCGCTGCCGGTCTTCGGGGACGGCCGCCAGTCGCGCGCCTTCACCCACGTCGCCGACGTCACGGCCGCGACCCTGGCCGCGGCCGGCGCCGACCTGCCGCCGGGCACCGTGCTCAACGTCGGCCATCCCGAGCCGGCCACGGTCCGGGACGCGATCGACCTGCTCGCCGGCCTGCTGGGCGTACGGCCGCGGGTGCGCGCGTACGCCCCGGCGGCCGGCGACGCGCCCCGTACGTGGGCGGACACGACGAGGGCCGGGCGTCTCCTCGGCTGGTCCGCGCGGATCGGGCTGGCCGAGGGCCTGGCCGACCAGGTCCGGTGGCACCGCGAGCGTACGGAGCGGCCGCGATGAGCCCCGGAGGCCGGTGGGCGTACGCGCCGCGGCGCCTCGAGCGCATGGAGCGGGCGGGATGAGTTCGGAAACACCGGCGGCCGTGCGCGCCGCCTACTTCGCCTTCGACCGTTTCCCGTCGAGCAAGGGATCGGCCGTGCACATCGGGCACATGGCGGCCGAGCTGTTCGCCCGGTTCGACGGCGGGCTGCTCGGCGTGCTCGGCGGCGGGCCGCTGCCGCGCTACCAGCGGGAGGCCGGCGGCATCGAGATCGCGCGCTTCGGCGCGCAGATCCCCAACTTCCTGGACCGCGCCGAGGCGTACTCCCGCTGGGTGGCCGCGCACGTCGAGCCGCACCGCGAGACCCTGCGGATCTGCCACGTCCGCGATCCGTGGAGCGCGCTGCCCGTGGTCACCCTCCCCGGCCGGCGTCACCGCGTGGTGTACGAGGTCAACGGGCTGCCGTCCGTCGAGCTCGCGCACACCCGCCCGTCGGTCACCCCCGCCACTCTGGCGAAGATCGCGGACCTGGAGCGGCTCTGCCTGGAGGGCGCCGACGCGGTCGTGGTGCCCTCGCGGGTCATCGCCGGGGCGCTGGCCCGCCGCGGCGTCCCCGAGACGAAGATCCACCTGGTGCCGAACGGCGCGGACGTGCCCGCCGCCGCGCCCCGCCCGGACGACGCTCCGGACCGCTACCTCATCTATGTCGGGGCGCTGCAGCCGTGGCAGGGCGTCGACGTGCTGCTGCGGGCGTTCGCCCGGCTCGCGGACCTGACCGACCTGCGGCTCGTCATCTGCTCGTCGGTGCCGGAACGCCGGGCCCGCCCGCTGCGGCGCCTCGCCGAGCGCGCCGGCGTCGCGGACCGGCTCCTCTGGCGGTTCACGCTCCCGCACCCGGAGGTGGCGGGCTGGCTGGCGGGCGCCGCGATCTCGGTCGCGCCGCTGACCGCCTGCGCCCGCAACCTCGACCAGGGCTGCGCGCCGCTGAAGATCCTGGAGTCGATGGCCGCGGGAGTTCCGGTGGTCGCCTCCGATCTGCCCGCCGTCCGGGAGATCATGACGGACGGGGAGCACGGCCGGCTGGTGGCCCCGGACCGGCCCGGCGAGCTGGCCCGCGTGCTCCGCGTCCTGCTGGAGTACCCCGACGCCGCCCGCGCGATGGGAGAACGCGGACGGCATCGGATCCGGGAGGACTTCACCTGGCCGGCGTCCCGTTCCCGGCTGTCGCAGGTGTACGACTCTCTCGAGCCTCCCGCCTGACGCCTCCTGTCGTGCGCCGCTGACCCGAACGGTGGAGGCGGAGAGTGTCATTTGAGGCTTATCTCGGGCGATGACCGATTGATATTGTCCGGCCATGTTCTGGCGGAAGACACGGGCGGCGATCGAGCGATTCCATCCGGTGCACCAGGGGCTCGTCTGGCAGCGCACCGCGTCCGTCACGCTCCCGCCGGCGGAGTGGGACGCCGTGGTGGCCAGCCTCGCCCGGCACGCCGAGACGGTGAAGCGGCGCAAGTGGCGCCTGCCGGACCGGACGGTCGCCGTAGTGGTCCCGCTGATCAGGGTGCTGTGCGAGGACGTCGCGCCGGGCGGCGCCATCGGCATCACCGCCGACCTGCGCGGCCCCCAGGTGCCGGAGAAGGCCGGGCCGACCCGGCAGCTCCCGGTCCGCAAGCCGATCCGCAGCATCACCGAGTGGTTCGCGCTGGACCCCTGGCTCGCGGTGCGGGCCGAGCTGCGGGACGGCAGCGTCCTGGAGCTGACCGTCACCGACCGGGTCCGCTACCGGAAGATCCACAAGGTGAACCCGCGCGGCAAGCACAAGCACAAGACCAAGAGCAAGGCCGTCCAGCGGATCACGGCCCGCCGCACCCTGCAGCCCGGCCAGGACGTACGGCGGCCGGACACCCCGCCGCCGCGGACCCTCGCCGTACGGGTCAAGCCCGGCAAGCGGACGGTGATCAGCGCGACGACGAAGCTCGGCCCGGCGCCCACCGAGCAGGACCAGCTGCAGTGGGTCCTGGCGGTGGCGACCGAGCCGTTCCGGTGGACGCCGCCCGCGGCGACGGCGAGGAGGACCGCGTGAACCCCTGCGCCGTGACGACCGGCTTCTTCGTGCTCGGCCGGTGCGGCCGGCCGTCGGTCACCGTGTGCCGCTGCGGCCGGGCCGTCTGTGCCCGGCACGTCGACCCGCAGGGGCTGTGCCCCGAGTGCGCCGCCGCGCAGGCCTACACGGACCCCTTCCACCCCGGATGGGCGCGCGGCTACCGCCGCCGCTACTACGAACAGAGCTCCGGCATGTACAACGACGCGGTCTGGTACTCACGGTTCGACTCCTACGACCGGGGCCAGTTCGACGGCGGCGACGGTTTCGACGTGGGCGGATACGACGGCGACGGCTTCGACGGCGACGACGGGAACGACTGGGTCGACAGTTGATGCGCGTCCTGTGGATCACCGAGCACTACCCGCCGAGCCGCGGCGGAATGGCGGAGTCGTGCGACCGCATCGTCCGCGGCCTGCGCGCGGCGGGCGTCGAGATCGACGTCGCGCACCTGAGCCACCGGCCGCGGCCGTGGAAGGTGGACCGCGAGGCCGGCGGCCGGCTCCTCGTCGTCCCGCTGGAGGACAACCCCGAGCACGCGCTGCGCCGCCTGTGGACCGAGCTGGCCGGTGAGGAGTACACCCACGTCGTCGCGTTCGGCGGCACGTACGGCATGCTCGGTGCGCCGGTGCTGGCGGCCTGGCTCGGCGCGCCGCTGATCACGCTGCTGCGCGGCAACGACTTCGACACCGGGGTGTTCTCGCTGCGCCGCCGCGAGGCGCTGCTGACGGCGCTGCGCGCCTCCGCCCGCGTCTGCGTCGTCGCCCGGTCGCACGGCCCGCTGGTGTCCGCGCTCGTCCCCGGCGCCACCGTGGCCTGGGTGGCCAACGGCATCGACACCGCGAACTGGGAGGTGCTGCCCTCCGAGCGGGCCCGCGCGCGGGAGTGGCGGGCGGCCCACGTCGAGCCCGGACGGCGCGTGCTCGGCCTGATCGGGCAGCTCAAGAACAAGAAGGGCGTCGGTTTCCTGCTCGACGCGCTGGCCGCCTCCGGGCACGCGCAGGCGTTCCACCTGCTCCTCGTCGGCGAGGTCGAGGAGGGCATGGAGGCGCGGCTGGCCGGCGTGCCGCACACGCGGATGCCGTTCCTGGACCGGTACGAGCTGCCGGGCGTGTACGCGTCCTGCGACCTGGTCGCGCTGCCCTCGTTCTACGACGGGCTGCCGAACGTCGCGCTGGAGGCGGCCGCGCTCGGGCTGCCGCTGCTCGCCTCCGACGCCGGGGGCCTGGCCGACCTGGCCGACGAGGAGATCGGCTTCACGTTCCGCGCGGGCGACCCGCACGGCTGCCGCGCCGCCGTCGACCGCGCGGCCCGCGCGACGGACGAGGAGCTGGCCAAGCGGGGCGCGGCGGCGCGTGAACGCGTGCGCCGGGACTTCACCCCGGAGGCGGAGACGGTCGGCTACCTGGCCGTACTGACGGAGACCGAGGGGACACCGACGTGAACCGTACGATGCGGAGCCCCGCGGCGCTGACGGCGACGGCGCTGCTGCTCGCCGGCTGCTCCGGCGGCGGGAACGGCGGGAGCGGCGAGCGCGAGACCGCCCCGCCGGCGCCGACCACCGCGTCCGCCGCACCGGCCTACCTGCGCGTCACCACCGCGGCGGGCGGCCCGCTCCTGACCGTCGACACCGCCGGCGCCACGACCCGGATCACCAGCAGGCTCGGCGGCGCACCGGTCACCATCACCGGCACGGACGGCCGGTACGCCGAGGGCGGCCGGGTGGTGGCCGTGGCCAAGTCCGCCGCCGACGGGGTCAAGCTGAAGGACACCGCCGGACGTACGCTGTGGCGCGCCAAGGTGGCGGCCGGTCAGGTGCGGATCCGGCGCGGCGAGTCCGACACGCGGTACGAGTTCCGGCGCGAGGCGGACGGCCGGATTAAGGTGAAGCAGGGGCAGACGGAGGTCGGCGACGTCCGGCCGGAGGAACAGGGCGCGAAGGTCGAGACCGCGGACGGCGCGACGGTCGCCCGCTCCGGCGCCGCGCCGAGCCCCGGCCTGGCGGTCCTGCTGTGCCGCGAGGTGCCGCCGGACCTGCGGGCCGTCCTGGCCGCCGCGCTGGCGGGCCAGAGTTGATCGTCTGCTACGCGCAGGGCGGGGGGCTCGGGCACCTCACCCGCATCCGGGCCTACCTGCACACGCGGGGAGTGGCCGGCGAGCCGGTGACGATCCTGACCGGTTCGCCGTTCGCCGGTGACCCGCGGGTCGTGGCCGGCCACCGGGTGCTGTCCGCGCCCGCCGGGCTGGACCGGGACGGGCTCGCGCGCTGGATCGGGGCGACCCTGGCCGGCCTGCGGCCGCGCGAGTTCGTCGTCGACGCGTTCCCCGCCGGGTTGTCCGGCGAGCTGAGCGCCGCCGTCGTCCCGCCGGGCACCCGCGTCGTCCACCTCGCCCGCCTGCTGCGCTGGGACGCCTACCGGCCGCTGCTCGCCGCCGACCCTCTCGAGTTCGCCGAGACCCGGCTGGTCGAGCCGGTCGGCGGGGAGCACCGCGCGTACCTGGAGGCGGTGTCGTCCGCCGTCGCGCCGCTGACGCTGGCCGACCCGCCCGAGCCGGAGCCCGCCGTCGCCGTCGCGCCCGGCGGATGGCTGATCGTGCACTCCGGGCCGCCCGCCGAGGTCGCGGAACTCGTCGCGTACGCGCTGGACGTCGCGGCAATCGAGGGCACGCGACCGGGGTTCACGCTGGTGTCGCCGAGCCGCCCGGACGTCCTGCCGCCGGGGGTCGCGCACCATGACGCCTACCCGGCGTGGCCGCTGTTCGCCCGGGCGGACCGGGTCGTCACCGCGGCGGGCTGCAACGCGGTCCGCCAGCTCGCCCGGTGGCCGGAGCGGCACCGGATGCTGCCGTTCCCGCGCCGCTTCGACGACCAGTACGCCCGCGCCGCCCGCGCCCGCGCCTCGACCGGCGCGTGAGTCTCGACCGGCGGGTGGCCTCGGCGCGGCTCAGCCGAAGGCGATGTGCGCGCCGGAGATGTGCAGCGCGACGCCCTTCTTCGTGACGGACAGGCTCTGGAACGTCAGGCCGAGCGGCAGTCCGCCGACCGGCACCGTGAAGTCGAGGTCCTCGTCCAGGTCGGACAGCGGGAACCCCTCGGCCGACAGCGGGTGGACGCGGATCCGGTCCCGGCCGACCTTGGTCACCTGCCAGACCACCGTCCCGGACCCGATGCCGAGGTCGACGTCCCCCTTCACCTTGTCGGGGCCGTCGGCCGTGAACCGCACGCCGGGCTGGTCGGCGGCCTTGGCCAGCTCGCCGAACCCGATGGTCGCGGTGCCGTCCACCCTGCCGAGGGTGCCCTTGGCGAATCCGGAGTCCACGCGCACGTCGCGCACGTCCCCCTGGACGAGGCTGAGGGTGACCGGCCCCTCCCGTACGTTGTGCGCGGTCATGTGGGCGTGCGGGAAGTGACGGTTCAGGACCTGGGTCACGAAGGGGAAGCCGTCGATCGTGACGTCGGGCCGGGCGCCGAAGCCCTGCTTCTGGACCTCGCCGGCGATGCGGCTCTCGGCGTACGCGGCGGCGAACCGGTCGAGGCCCACCAGGAGACCCAGCAGCACGAGAAGAATGATCAATACGATGATCAATGGCCGCGGGCGGCGTCGTTTCCGGCGCAGGCCGCCCGGGCGGCGCGGCGGGAGGCCGTCCGGGCGGGTCCATTCGCTTTCGTGCGCGCTCATTAGACGATGGTGGGGGTCGCCATGGCCCTCAGCAAATTCCACGGCGGGGCGGTCGTCAATAGTTTGACGTCGAAGTGATGGTGAAGTCATGGGCGTTTCATGACTTCCGATCTACACTGCCGAGATATGGCGGCCGAGGGCTTTGTCTCGTCGATGGCCCCGCCGGCTCTCGTCGTGCGGACCAAGGAGGCCGTCCGCAGACTGCAGCCCGGGGGTCCGTACTCCGTCGGCCGTGATCCGGCGGCCGACGTCCCGATCATCGATCCCCGCGTGTCCTGGCGGCACGCCGTCCTCCGTACCGACGACAAGGGCTGGCTCCTGGAGGACTTAGGCAGTACGAACGGTACGTTCGCCGGCTCGCGGCGGGTCCGGCGCGCCGGCATCGAGGGCGAGATCGTCTTCCGGCTCGGCAACGCCGACAGCGGCCCGCAGGTGGCCTGTTCGGTTCCGCCGGCGCTCGACTCGCGCATCGGCGTGGACCGCGCGCCGACCTCCGTCATTCACGTCCCGTCCCGCCCGCTGCGGATCGGCCGTGCTCCGGACAATGACATCGTCCTCTCGGATTTGATCGTTTCCCGCCATCACGCCGAGTTGCGGAAAAGGGCCGACGGCCGACACGAGATCGTTGATCTCGGCGGCCACAATGGGACATTCGTCAACGGAAAAAGGATCACCTCGGCGCCGCTCACCGAAAGTGACATCGTCGGGATCGGACGGGCCACTTTTCGGCTCGTCGGCGACGAACTCCGGGAGTTCATCGACACCGGCGACGTGTCGCTGGTCGCCCACGATCTCACCGTACGGACCGCCAAGGGGAAGGTCCTGCTCGACCACGTCAGCTTCCCCATCCCCGAGCGCTGCCTGGTGGGAGTGATCGGCCCCAGCGGCGCCGGCAAGTCGACCCTGCTGGGCGCGGTGACCGGAACCCGCCCGGCGACCGAGGGCGGTGTCCGATACGACAACCGTGACCTGTACCGCCACTACGCGGAGCTGCGGCACCGGATCGGCCTCGTCCCGCAGGAGGACATCCTGCACACCCAGCTGGCCACCCGCCGGGCCCTGCGGTACGCGGCGGAGCTGAGGTTCCCCGGGGACACGGTCGCGGCGGAGCGGAACCGCCGGGTCGACGAGGTGATCGAGGAGCTCGGCCTGACCCCGCACGCGGAGACGCGGATCGACGCGCTGTCCGGCGGCCAGCGCAAGCGGGTGAGCGTCGCGCTGGAGCTGCTGACCAAGCCGTCGCTGCTGTTCCTCGACGAGCCCACGTCCGGCCTGGACCCGGGGCTGGACAAGTCGGTCATGGAGATGATGCGCGACCTGGCCCACGACGGCCGGACGATCGTCGTGGTCACGCACAGCGTCGCGAACCTCGACACCTGCGACCGCCTGCTCGTCCTCGTCCCCGGCGGCCGGGTGGCCTACTACGGTCCGCCGGCGGAGGGCCTGGGCTTCTTCGGCAAGGCGAGCTGGGCCGAGGTCTTCCAGGCGTTCGACCGGGAGCCCGACCGCGACTGGGCCGCCGAGTTCCGGATGGCGCCGCTGTACACCCGCTACGTCCTGTCGGGCCTGGACGGCGACGCCGAGGTGCACCGCCCGGAGCCGCCGCAGCCGGCCCCGCCGCCCCGGCGGCAGGGCCGGATCTCCCAGCTCGGCACGCTCTGCCGCCGCTACACCGCGGTCATCGGCTCGGACCGCAGCTACCTGGCCGTGCTGGCGGTGCTGCCCCTGGTCGTCGGGCTGCTCATCCGGGCGATGCCGGCGCCGCACGGGCTGACCGATCCCGGCGAGAACGACGACGCGGCGTCGGTGCTCCTGACCCTCGTCATCGGCGCGTGCTTCGTCGGGGCCGCCAACTCCGTGCGCGAACTCGTCAAGGAACGCCCGATCTACCGGCGGGAGCGGGCGGCGGGGCTGTCCGCCGGGATCTACCTGCTGTCGAAGATCCTCATCCTCGGCCTGATCACCGGGGTGCAGGCGGTGCTGCTCGTCCTCATCGGCCTGGCGTTCCGCCCGATGCCGGCGCACGGCGCGTTCACCTCGCCGTACCCGGAGCTCATCCTGGCCATGGCCGGGCTGGCGGTCGTGTCGATGGCGATGGGCCTGGTGGTGTCGGCGGCGGTCAGCACGTCGGAGAAGACGATGCCGCTGCTGGTGCTGCTGTCCCTGGCCCAGGTGATCCTCTGCGGCGCCCTCATGCCGCTGCAGGGCAAGGCGGGCCTGGAGCAGGTCGCCTGGATCACGCCGTCGCGCTGGGGCCTGGGCGCGGCGGCGTCGACCGTCGACCTCGCGCACCTGGCGCACAAGCCGATCGAGGACCGGCTCTGGCACCCCGACGTGACCACCTGGGGCACGGACATGGGGGTGCTGGCCGGTCTCGGGCTGGTGTTCGTCATCGTCGCCTGGTGGCGCCTCGAACGCCTGCGCCCGGGCCGCCGGACCCGCCTCTGACCGGGTCCGAAGCCCGGTCGATCGGACCTGACGCGGGCTCGGACGGCAGACCTGGCGCCGGGCCCGCCGGGGTACGGTGGAACGGTGCGGCGCGGTGGACACATGCGCCAGGTTCTCGCGTCATGGCGGCCGGGTCAGGCCATGGTGGCGATTCCGGTCGCGCTCATCATGTTGATCAGCGTGGTGGACATCCTGACGCCGAACTACGTCCATCTGGGGCCGCTCCTGGTCGTGGCGCCCGCGCTCACCGCGTCGTTCGGCGGTCCGGTGATGACCGGGGCGATCGGTGTCCTCGCGGTGGTGGCGCAGGTGGTGATCGCCTTCCTGCACGGCGGTATCGGCACGATGAACCATCAGGTGCAGATCATCACGTTGCTGGTGGTCTCGGCGTTCGTGGTGGCGTTCTGCTATCTGCGCGAGCGCCACGAGCGGCAGCTCAGCGAGGTCCGGTCGGTGTCGGAGGTCGCGCAACGCGTCATCCTGCGCCCGCTGCCGCCCCGGATCGGCCCGTTGCGGATCGCGTCGATGTACCTCGCCGCCGCCGCCGAGGCACGGATCGGGGGCGACCTGTACGCCGCCGCGCGTACGGTCGGCGGTACCCGCCTGATCATCGGCGACGTGCGGGGGAAGGGACTGGCCTCGGTCAGCGACGCGGCGGTGCTCCTGTGCGCCTTCCGTGAGGCGTCGCACCGTCACTCGAGTCTTCCGGGTCTCGCGAAGCACCTGGAGGACAGCGTCTGCCGGAACCTGGCCGAACTCTCCGAGGCGGACTCCGACGTCGCGGAGTGCTTCGTCACCGCGGCGATCATCGAGATTCCCGACACCGAACCGGTCGTCCACGTGGTCGACTGTGGCCATCCACCGCCGCTGCTGGTGCGCGGAGACCGGATCCTGACCTTGGGGCCGGAACTGCCGGGGACACCACTGGGGCTGGGCGAACTCGCCGCCGCGGACCACCTGCCCGCGACGTTCGCCTTCGAGGCCGGCGACATCCTGCTGCTCTACACCGACGGCATCGTCGAGGGCCGCGACCGGACGGGGACGTTCTACGCGCTCACCGAACGCCTCCGCAGGTGGGCGGGCGAGGATCCCGTGACCCTCGTCGCGCTGCTCCAGAAGGACCTCCTCGATCATGTCGGGGGTCATCTGGAGGACGACGCGGCCGCCATCGCGATCGAACGCCTGCCGGCCGGCCCCGTCCGCTGACTCACGGGGCCGGCCGGACTCACGGGGCCGGCCGGGGCGTGTAGTGCGCGGCGCGGACCGCCCGCAGCCACGCCTCGACGGGGGCCTCGTCGGGGCGGTCCGGCAGCGGCGTGCGGATCCGGTCGAAGTCGGCCTCGGCCTCGGTGAGCAGCCGCCGGGCGGCAGCCAGATCGCCGGCGGCGACGCGGTCGCCGAAGCGGTGGTACCAGTCCGGGTCGTCGAGGCGGACGCGCAGCCGCCCGGTGGCGTACAGCTCCCGGCCCTGGTGGACGAGCCGGGCCAGGTGCCGGGCGTGCTTGGCCGTACGACGGCGGTCGCCGGCGGCGACGGCGCCCTCCCCGCGGTTCTCCAGCTTGCGGAACTGCCGGTCCGCGTAGCCGAGGTAGGCGTGCCGGACCCGCTTCGCCGACAGGAACGCCGCGCGGATGCCGATCAGCTCGTCGCCGAATGTGGTCCGCGTCTCGTACAGGTCGTCGGGCAGCCAGACCAGCTCCATGACGGTCGGGTTGCCGCCGAGCGCGAGGGCGCACCACTTCCGGGCCTCGTGCAGCGTCCGGTCGGGTGCGGTGGTGACGATCGACTCACGCGGCGTGCGCAGCCCGAGCAGGGTGTCGGTCGGCGCGGCGAAGACGCCGAGCCGGTCGATGTCGGAGCCGGCGGTGGCCAGGCCGTACGCGGTCGAGCCGACGACGCCCGCCAGCAGGATCTCGGTCATGAGCGGTCCCGGGGGTAGGTCAACGGCCGAGACCCTAATCGCCGTCCCCCGCGGTGTCTCTTCATTTATCATCCGTCTTATAGAACGCCGTCCCGTCAGACAGAACAGAAAGGCTCCGGCGAATGGATCAAGCGGGGATCGAACGGGCGATCGGCGCGAGCCGAGTCGTTCCGGTGCTCAGGACGCCGGACGCCGACGGAGCCGTACGGGCGGCCGAGACGCTGCTGGCCGCCGGGCTCACCGTCATCGAGCTGACCGCGACCACCCCCGGCTGGGCCGATGCTCTGGCCGGCCTGCGCCGGGCCCACCCGGCGGCGGTTCTCGGCGCCGGCACGGTCACGACGGCCGAAGACGCCCGCCGCGCCCTGGACACGGGCGCGGACTTCCTGGTCAGCCCCTACCCCGCCGAGGCCGTCCGCGCCGTCGCCGCCGAGACCGGGACAGTGTTCCTCGAAGGCGGGTTCACGCCCGGTGAGGTCGCGGCCGCCGCCGGGCGCGGCATCGCCAAGCTGTTCCCGGCGCACGTCGGCGGCCCGGCGTACCTCCGCTCGGTCCTGGCGGTGCTGCCGGGCGCGCGGATCGTGCCCACCGGCGGGATCGCGCTGACCGACGTCCCGGCCTACCTGGACGCGGGCGCGTACGCCGTCGGCGTCGGCTCGGACCTGGTCAAGGCGCCCGACCCGGCCAAGGCCGTCCGCGAACTGCTCGGGGCGGCGAAGTGACCGGCGGCGCCCCCGACGTCGTGGTCATCGGCGAGCCGCTCGTCGAGTTCTCGGCGGCCGACCCGCTGACCAGCGCGGAGACCTTCCGGCTCTCCTTCTCCGGCGACGCGCTCAACGCGGCCGTCGCCGCCGCGGCCGCCGGGGCCCACGTCGCCCTCGTGACGCGTACCGGCGAGGACGAGTTCGGCGACCGGCTCGTCGCCTTCGCCGCCGGGCACGGCGTCGACACCCGCTGGATGTGGCGCGGGCCGGGCCACACCGGGGCGTACGTCGTCGGCGCCGACCCCCTGGGCACCCGCGCCTTCGCCTACCTGCGCGCGGGCAGCGCCGCGTCCCGGCTCGGCCCGGCCGACGTCGACCGCGCGCCGGTCGCCGAGGCCGGGGCCGTGCTGCTGAGCGGCATCACCGCCGCGCTGTCGGACTCCTGCGCCGCCGCCGTGGTGCACGCGGCCGAGAAGGCCCGCGGCAAGGTCGTGTACGACCCCAACTTCCGGGGCCGCCTCACCACGCCGGGCGACGCCCGCGCGGTCCTGGCGAAGATCGCGCCTCGGGCCGCGCTGGTCCTGCCGTCCTGCCCCGCCGACACGTCCGCCCTGCTGGACACCATCGACCCGGAAGCGGCCGCCGCCGCGTGCCTCGACCTGGGCGCGGCCGCCGTCGCGGTCACCTGCGGAGCCGACGGCGTCCACCTCGCGAGCGGAGCGGACCGGCGGCGGCTGCCCGCCGTACCGGCTGCGGAGATCGTCGACGCGACCGGCGCGGGAGACGCCTTCGCCGGCGCGCTCACCGCGCGGCTCGCGCGCGGGGCGTCTCTCGTGGAGGCCGTACGCGGCGGCGCGGCGGCGGCCTCGATCTGTCTCGGCGGGCAGGGCGGCACCGGCCGGGTCGCCACGGCCGAGGAGATCGAGCGCCTGCTCATGACCGGCTGAACCCCTGCCGCAGGAGCGGGCCGGCCGGGTCGGCGGGGTCGGCGGGTCGGTCGAGCGCGCGGTCGGGCCGGCGCGGGTCCGGGTGTGGGTGCGCGGTCCGGCCGGTGGGGTCGGCAGGTACGCGGTCAGGCGGTCGCGGGTGCGCGGTCAGGCGGTCGCGGGTGCGCGGTCAGGCGGGCGTGGGTGCGGGCACGCGCTCGGGCGGAGCGCCCATGGCCAGCGAGACGTCCCGTGCCGCGGCCATCACCGCGGCGAACAGCGGCGCGTCGTCCACGCCGACCTCGAACGCGAGCCCGGACACCGAGATGCCGCCCATCACCGCGCCGGTGTGGTCGAACACCGGCGCGCCCACGCAGCGGATGCCGCGCTCGTTCTCCTCGTCGTCGACGGCGTGACCGTGACGGCGGACCTCGGCCAGGTGCGCGATGAGCGCGTCGACCTCTGTGATCGTGCGCTCGGTGCGCGGCTCCAGCCCGGTTCGCGACGCGATCGCGGTGACCTCATCGTCGGACAGTTGCGCGAGGATCGCCTTGCCGATCGAGGTGGAGTGCAGGCGCAGGCTCATGCCGACCCGCGACCCCATCCGGTACGGCCGTAGCCCCTCGAGCTTGCGGACGTAGACGGCCTCGTCGCCGCTGCGGATCGCGAAGTGCACGGTGAAGCCCGTACGGTCGCGCAGCGCCTGCAGGGCCGAGTCGGCGTGCTGCGCCGGGTCGAACCGGCTCATCACCTTGCCCGCCAGGGTGAGGATGCGCGGACCGGGGAGGTAGCCGCCACGGCCGTCGGTGCGGGCGAACCCCCAGCCGACGAGGGACTGCAGGATGCGGTGCACGGTCGACTTGGGAAGCCCGGTGCCGGCCGCGATGTCGGTCACCCGGCTGTGCTCGGCCAGTGCCTCCAGCACCGTGAGCGCCTTGTCGATCGAACCGCCACCGGTCTGCGTCGCCACCACACGGCGAGGATATCCGCAGCGCCGCTCCGCGCCGGGGCGGCGCAGGGCGGCGGTGGTGGTCAGCCTGGTTGCAGGTCCGGGGTGGCGCGGTAGGCGGCGGCCTGCAGTTCGTACAGCTGGGCGTACAGCCCCTCGGCGCGCATGAGCTCGGCGTGCGTGCCGTGCTCGGTGACCCGTCCGGCGTCCAGGACGTAGATGTGGTCGGCGTAGCGGACGCTCGCGAGGCGATGCGTGATCAGGACGACCGTACGGTCCTGCGCGTGGTCGCGGATGCGCTCGAACAGGGCGTGCTCGGCGCGCGCGTCCAGCGCGGAGGTGGGCTCATCGAAGATCATCAAGGGCGCGTCGCGGTAGAAGCCCCGCGCCGTCGCGATCCGCTGCCACTGGCCGCCGGACAGCTCGTGACCGCCTTCGAACCTGCGGTCGAGCAGCGTGTCGTACCCCTGGGGCAGCCGGTCGACGACCTGGTCGGCGCCGGCCGCCCGGGTGGCCTCGGCCAGCCGGTCCTCCTCCGCCGCCCGGCCCATGAGGATGTTGTCCCGTACGGTGAGCGGCCACCGCGTGTGGTCCTGGGCGATCACCGCGATGCGCTCGCGCAGCGTGTCGCCGTCGATCGCGGAGATCTCGGTGTCGTCCCACCGGACCGTGCCGGAGTCGGGCGCGTACAGGCCGGCGAGGAGCTTGGCGAGCGTCGTCTTGCCGGAGCCGTTCTCCCCGACGAGCGCGATCACCTGGCCGCGGCGGATCGTCAGGTCGACGTCGCGCAGGGCGGGGGTCTCCGCGCCCGGATACGTGAAGGTCAGCCGCTCGGCGGTGATGCGGCCG
The DNA here is from genome assembly GCF_024055675.1 of Actinoallomurus rhizosphaericola. NCBI lineage: Bacteria > Bacillati > Actinomycetota > Actinomycetes > Streptosporangiales > Thermomonosporaceae > Actinoallomurus > Actinoallomurus rhizosphaericola. The sequence continues at coordinate 184,408 of NZ_JAMXMW010000004.1, forward strand.
AAGGAGTCCGGGGCCGTGCGGGCGTGCCGGGCGGGGACGCGCTCACGGGCCATCGCGCAGAAGTCCAGGTAGTCGCCGAAGTACAGACCCGCCTCGTACAGCTTGTTCAGGGACTGCATGAGGGCGGCGAGGGAGGACTGGCCGGCCCGGATGGCGAGCACGGCCGTTCCCGTGACGGCGAGCGGGATGATCCCCGCGGCGAGGAGCCCGCCGAGCGCCGCGTAGACCAGGCCGGTGGTGGCGCCGGTGAGCAGGTCGCCGGCGACCCTGGTGGCGGTCTGCTGCCGGGCGACGTCGAGCTCGACCCGCTGTTCCGCGTCGGCGATCCGGTCGTACTCCCCGAGCAGGAAGGAGCGCAGGCCGAACGCGCGCACCTCGGCGGCGGGCGGCCGTTCGGCCATCAGGTCCGAGAGCATGTACTTGCGGCGCCGTGCCCGGGACATCCTGCGGAAGGCCAGGTAGCGCATGCGGGCGGCGCGCAGCGCCGCCCACCCGTCCGGCAGGGCGGTGATCAGCAGCAGTGGCATGAGGACCGGGTGCAGCACGCCGAGGGTCGCGGCGGCGGCGACGACGCCGACCGCGCCGGTGAGGACGTTCACCGTCATCTCGACGACGGTCACCGAGTCGGGCACGCCGCTGTCCCGCGCCCGCTGCATCGCGTTGTGGAACTCGTCGTCGTCGAAGGCGCTCAGCTCGACTCGCGTCGTGAGCCGGAACAGGCGCGTCTCGGCCAGCCGCTCCACGCGCGGCTTGAGCCGTAGCTGTGCCCAGCCGGCGGCGGCCAGCAGCCCGGCGCGGACCGCGGTCGCGGCGGCGACGAGGAGCAGCGCCGGCAGTGCGGCGCGCACCCGGGCGGCGCTGGGGCCGCCGGCGAACAACGACTCCAGGACGCCGGTCGTCGCCAGGAGCCCGAACGCGGTGAAGGCTCCGGCGACGACGTTCAGGCCGAGCGCGGCGAGCGTGTCGCGCCGGTCGGCCTGCCACGCCAGGCGTAGGGCGGCGCCGGTCAGGGCGGGCAGCCTGCGCGCCATCGTGATCAGGCCGGCGGACATGAACCGGTCGTCGTGGATCTCCCAGTAGCGCAGCGCGAGACCCGACTGGTCGGCGGCGGGAGCCGCGGGCCGGTTCCTCCGCCGGAGTCTCACCGGGCGCGACCCAAAGTGATCATGGCTCCTCACGCTAGACGACCGTTCCGGCGATGTAAATAATCTTCGCTATTCCTATCGAGACGGTAGAAAATAACGGCCCGGTCATTATGCCTGTTTCTCGGGAGAAATCAACGGCGTCAATATTCGTCATCGCCACCTGGACAGCTTCCAAGATCGAACTCATAATGCTGGAGGTTGATCATGGCGAAGACGCCGTTTCAAGCGCTCACGTCTTTGGCATTCGATGAACCCGGGGCGCATTCCACACCAGGACGGTCGTGCCCCGCACATCCGCTGCGGCCCGCCCACGAGGCGCCGGCCGAGGAAGGAGTCCGTTATGCCCGCACTCACGCTCGAACCCCGCGACGCAGGTGTGCTCGAGGCCGACGACCTCGTCATCGACTTCGAAGGCGAGCTTATGGAGCTGCTGCACGGCCCGCAGGCCTGCGTCAACACCTGCAAGCGCACCGTATGCAGCACGTTCCCCTGCTGCCCGTCCATCAAGTGACCGTCTGAGCGACGGCGGCCCCGGACCCTCGCCCGGTCCGGCGCCGACCACGTACGCCGGGACGGAGCGCTCCCGGCCGCGTGGTGAGAGAAAGGCCATCGGCATGGCCCCGATGGCCTTTCTCGCTGACATATCGCGGGAAATGCGGATCGAGTGCTCGCGTGGAGGAACTCTATGGACGCGGCTGTTTCAGATCGCACAGAGGACATGGCGGAAAGGGTCGCCGAAATAGCGGAGCGTGAGGGCCGCGAAGTCCATGTCGATGACACCTGGGTCAGCGTGCACCGGCCCGGCCTCGACCTGCCCGCGCAGGGCTGGAAACTCCACGTGTCCGCGCGTCCCGGCACCCTCGTGGCGACGCTCGACCGGGTCCTGCCGCTGCTGTTCCACCTCGACTGCGACTTCAAGGTGGCGCGATCCACCGCCGTGCTGCGTGAACTGAACTCCGGCGACACCGATCCCGGCGCGGTCGGCAAGGCCGTGACCGTGTACCCGCCGCAGGACCGCGTCGTCAAGGTCGGGCGGGTGCTCGCGGCGGCGCTCGCCGGATACGCCGGGCCCCGGGTGCCCAGCGACCGCCGGGTGCACCGCAGCGCGCCCGTCTACTACCGGTACGGGCCGTTCGTTCCGCAGTACCGCGTCGATGAGAACGGCGACTACGAACTCGTGTTGATCGGTCCCGACGGGGAGTTCCTCCCCGGGGCGGCCGGGCCGGAGTTCCGCTGCCCGCCCTGGGCGTCCGACCCGTTCCGGCAGCCGACGCCGGACTCCGCCGCGCCGGACGGCTCGGTGGCGTCGGATCGCTCTGCGGTGCCGGACGGCTCGGCGGTGTCCGGCGGCGGTACGCCGGAGGACGGGTCCGCCGAGGGCGCGCCGACGCTCGGCGGCCGGTACCGGCTGACCTCCGGCGTCGTCCGTGGCGCGCGCGGCAACGTCTACCGCGCCGAGGACACCGCCTCGGGACGCCGCGTGGTGATCAAAGAGGCCCGCGCGTACGTCGGGGAGAACGCCGACGGCATGGACCTGCGGCTGCAGATCCGCAACGAACGCCGGATCCTGCAGGCGCTCGAGGGCATCGACGGCGTACCCGGCCTGATCGACCACTTCCGGCACGGCGAGGACGAGTACCTCGTCATCACCGAGGAGGGGAGCCGCGACCTCAACCGCTTCGTGAACGAGCACGGCCTCTTCGCCGACGATCCGCCCGGTACGGGCCGCGACCTGGCCGCCCTCGCCACGCAGCTGATCGGCCTCCTCGACGCCGCGCACGCCCGCGGCGTCGTCGTACGCGACCTGTCGCCGAAGAACGTCGTGCTGGACGACGATCTGCGCTGCACGCTCGTCGACTTCGGCAACAGCAGGTACGACGGGTTCCAGATCCCCGGCTGGACGCCGGGCTACAGCGTGCCGGACCAGCACACCGGCCGCCCGTCCGAACCGGCGGACGACTACTTCGCCCTCGGCGGCGTGCTGTTCTTCGCGGCCACGGGAATGCACCCGATCGGCGTCGACCCCGACCCGGCGCGCAACCTCGAACGCACCCTGATGACCCTGGCGGCGCTGTTCCCGGGGATCACGACCGGGGTGCGCGGCCTGATCCCCCGGCTGCTCAGCCTCGACCCCGCCGAGCGCACCGCCGCGGCGGCCGACCTCCGGGATGGACGGCACCGTACGGGACACGTGACCGCCGGCGGGACGCGGACCGCACCACCGCGGTTCACCCCCGACCTGCTCGACGCGGTGATCGCGCACACGAGGGACGAGTGCGTCCGCTTCGCCGAGAGGACGATGGCGGGCCCGGCGGACCCACGGCGGTCCTCGCCCCCGGTGACGCACGTGTACGGCGGATCGGCCGGCCTCGGGATGGAGCTGCTGCACCACGCCGCCACCGAGGACGTGGCGGGGGAGCTGGCCCGCTGGACCGCCCGGATGATCCCGCCGACGCGGCTGCCTTCGGCGCTGTTCTTCGGCCGTACCGGGACCGAGCTGTTCCTGAGCGCGGCACGGCGGATGCTGGGCGCGGACGTCCCGGTCGGCGATCCGATCGAGCTCGGCGACGCCGAACGCGGCGACTACGTACACGGGGTGGCCGGCGTCGGCGCCGGTCACCTGCTCCTCGCGGACCTGGATCCTCGGCCGGGGCACCTGGCCGTCGCCGCCGAATGCGCGCGGCGGTTGCTGGCCGGCGAGGTCCGCGATACGCAGGACGCGGCGGCCCCGGCCCAGCCCGGCACCGGCGTGGCCACCGAGTCCGGCTTCGCCCACGGCGAGGCGGGCATCGCCGCGTTCCTGCTCGCCTACCACCGGGCCACCGGGGACACGGCGGCCGGTGAGGCGGCCCGGCGACGGCTCGACGCGCTCGCCGGCGAGGCCGCGACGCTCGCCCGCGTGCTGCGCGAACCCGCGGCCCGGCCGATGGGCGCCTCCTGGTGCCAGGGACTCTCCGGAATCGTCACCGCGCTGGTGCGCGCCGCGCGGGTCTACGACGACGAGTGGTACCTCGAGACCGCCAGGGCGGGCGCCCGCGCCTGCCTGGGGATCGCGCCCCAGGCGTGGGTGGTCTCGCAGTGCTGCGGGCTGGCCGGCATCGGCGACATGCTCATCGACGTCGCGCTGGCGACCGGGGAGGAGGAGTTCTGGCGAGGCGCCGAGCGCGTCGTCGAGCTCATGCTGACCCGCAGCGGCGGCGACCTCGAACACCCCGTCTTCCCCGACAACACCCTCGAAGGGGCGAGCGGCAGCTGGGGCATGGGCACTCCCGGCGTGCTGTCCTTCCTGCGGAGGCTGCGCGACCGCGACGGGGCGCGCCTCTGGACGCCCGAGTGGGCCCCGCCGCGCTGACCTCCCGCCGAGGCCGCGCGCGATGGCCCCAGGAGCCGCTCGGCCGGGGGCCCGGGCGGTGTCCTCGGGCGAGGCCGGACCGTCAGCGCCGGGGGAGCGCCACGACGGCCGACGTCAGCGCGGGGGGAGCGCCACGACGGCCTCGACCTCGACCGTCAGGTCCGGCCGGGCGAGCGCGGCGACGACCATGAGCGAGTGGGCGGGCCAGTCGCCCTCCGGGTACCAGGCCGCGAACACCTCTTCCCGGGCGATACGGCTCCCGTCGAGGTGCTCGGTCCCCGCCACGAACGTCAGCAGCTTCACCAGGTGTTCGGGCCCGGCGCCGAGCGAGTCGAGCAGCCGCCCGATGTTCGCGAACGCCTGGCGGGTCTGGGACCGGGCGTCGGGACCGGCGAGGGTCCCGTCTTCGGCCACCCCGACCTGGCCCGAGACGAACACCAGCTCATGGCCGGCCGGTACGGCGGCCAGGTGACTGTACTGGCCGATCGGCGGCGCGAGGCCGTCCGGGCTCCAGCGACGGGTCATGAATGCTCCTGTCATGTCGTTCCGGATGACGACGCTAGGCCCGGCGGACCGGCGAGCCTCCGCCTCGGCGCCCCGGATTTCACAAAGTCGAAATTCGGCCTCATGCTGGTCGGGCGACGGCCCAGAACGCTCGGGGGAGGAATCATGCCGGAACGCGAAGACGGTGCCGGCGGGCCGCCGGCCGAGGAGCCCGCTCGTACGACGCTGCGCACCCTCGAGCGGGGACTGGTCCTGCTCGAGGCGGTGGCGACCGCCGACGGCACCGCCACCGCCAAGGTGCTGAGCCGCACCCTCGGGCTGAAGCCCGGGACCTGCTACCACCTGCTGCGCACACTGCTGGAGAGCGGGCACCTGGTCCGCCTGCCCGGCGGGCGCTACGACGTCGGCCCGCGCGCCGCGACACTGGGCCGGCACCTGCGGCGCCGCTCAGGCCCGTCGCCCGAACTCTCCGTGATCCTCACCCGCCTGCACGCCAAGACCCGGGAGACGTCGTACGTCTCCGGCTGGTACCACGGCAGCCTGGTCCTCCAGCACTATCTCTCCGGCCCGAACGCCGTCCGGCCCGCCGCTCTGGACGTGGGGTACAGCGAGCTCATGCACGCACGAGCGGGTTCGAAGGCGGTGCTGGCCTTCCTGCCGGGCGACCACGTGACGGCCCTGTTCGACGGGGTGGACCTGACGCCGGTCACGCCACAGACGATCGTCGATCATGACGCGCTCCTCACCGAGCTGGCGGACATCCGCCGCCGGCGGTACGCCCTCGATCTGGAGGAGTTCAGCCCGGGAGTCTGCTGCGTGGCCGCTCCGTACTTCGATGAGACCGGCCACCCGGCCGGCGCCTTCACCGTCTCGGCCCCGGCCGCCCGGTTCGGGCGGCGGCGGGAGTGGCTGACCACCCAGGTGCGCGAGGCGTCCGCGATGGCGACCGGGCTGCTGCGGACCGGACGGCTCACCGTCCCGACCGCCTGAGGGCCGGGCGGGTGAGGATCAGTCGCCGTCCGCCTCGGCCGAGCCCATGAGGCGCAGGCGCCGCTGCGCGCGCTGGTAGAAGGTCGTCTGCCCGAGCCGTACGACGCCGGCGGCACCGGGCAGCGCCGTCAGTTCGAGGACGTCACCGGGGGAGAGCCGGCCGATGAGCACGCCGTCTGCCTCGACGGCGACGGCGCCGCTGGTCGGCAGGATCCGCAGCGCGAGCTTCTCCTGCGGAGACAGGAACAGCGCGCGGTTGAAGGCGGAGTGGGGCGCGACCGGCGTGACGAGCAGCCCCTCGGCGCTCGGGGAGACGATCGGGCCTCCGGCGGAGAAGTTGTAGGCCGTGGAGCCGGTGGGCGTCGCGACGACGACGGCGTCGGCGGCGTACCGGACGAAGGGGTTGCCCTCGACCCAGAGCTCCACCACGGGGATCCCGTCCCCGGGCACGCGGGCCAGGTCGATGTCGTTGAACGCGAGCGCGTCGAAGCCGTCGGCGGTCGCCCGGAGCCCGGTCCGGGGCTCCACGGTGAAGCGGTGCTCGTCGATCGCGCACAGCGCCGCGCTCAGGTCCGGGACGTCGATCTCGGCGAGGAAGCCGAGGCGACCGAGGTTGACGCCGAGGACCGGGGTACGGCGCGGGTAGCTCAGCCGCATGGCGCGCAGCATCGTGCCGTCACCGCCGAGGCTGACGATCAGGTCGGCGCGGTCGGCCAGGGCGTCGGGCTCGACCGGCTCGACGTCGCCGTCGATGCGGGCGACCTCTCCGGGCAGGCCGAGGACCTGCGCCTTCCGGTCGCGTGCCCAGCCGGTGATGGTGTCGATGACCCCCCTGCAGTTGCGCTCGGGATGCAGGGCGACGCCGACGGTCGTGATCAGACCCATACGTTGAATTGTCTCAGGACCGCGCCGCACGTCGTCCACGGTCGGGCCCCCCGAGCTCACGGGGCGGGTGTGCTCCCGGGCTGTTCGTGGATGTTCAGCGGCCGGTAGGGCCGGTGGGCGGCGAGGGGATACCGGAGGACGAGGTGGTCCGTCCGTATCCGCGACGCCGCTGGTCCGCCCAGTAGGCCGTGTGCGCGGTGTTCGCCCACCTTTCGAAGATCGCGACCTGCCGGGTGCCGGCCTCGCCGATCGCGTTGATGATCAGGTAGCCGGGGAGCAGCTTCGACGAGCGAACAGCCGACCGTGATCCCGGCGTGGACGAGCCGGCGACGCCTCGGGGGCCCGGACGGCCGGGACACCACCGCGCCGAGCCGGTCGCCCGGTTCTTCGCCGGGCGAGTGCGCGCGCGGAGGTCGTACCCGGACCCGTCCTTCAGCGCGCGCGACTCCCGCAGAGACTCCGGGTCGCCGCGGGAAGATCGTCGGGCAATGGGCGCAGCCGTCGAGTCGGGCTCACGTCACGGATCCCCCGTGCCCCGCGCTTCGGTTCTCGGTCGCCATGCCGGCTACCGGACGCACGGCGGGTACCGCACCGACTGCTCCGGGTACGCCTCGATGGCGCTCGCGCTGTCGAAGCCCGGCCCCAACACGGTGGGCCTGGCGTCCAAGACCTACTCGACGCGCATCAGCATGGCGTCGCTGCAGACGGGCGACCTGGTGATCGACGCGACCGGGAACAACCACACCCGGCACGTCGTCATCTTCGAGCGCTGGGTCAACAGCAAGACTAAGAAGTCCTACTGGGCGTACGAGCAGCATGGCGGCTACGGGACCGACCACCGCGTACTCACCTACGGGCTGAGCAGCGGCAGCCAGTACCACGCCTACCGCCCCAAGAAGATCCGCTGACGCCCCTGCCAAGTGCCATGAGAGCGTCAGTGGGTAGTGCCGCAGGGTGTCAGTGGGTCTGCCGCGAGAGCGTCAGTAGCGGGTTGAGTGACAGCTAGCTGTCAGTGGGGTCCGACAGGTAAACGTCAGTGGCTGGCGACAGGTGAATGTCAGTGAGGCTCGCCCGCTCGATCCGGCGGCCGGGGTGGCCACCGCACCTTCCCCGGCCCGCCGCTGTCCATCTGTTACGAAGCCACCGAGGCCGGGCAGTTGGTCGGCGCGCAACTCGCATGCTGGATGGGATCCTCACCGACCTGCGCGAGGGGTAACAGCCCCGGCGGGACGTGACCGAGACCGCGCGTGACCTTAGCTGGGCGGCCGTACCCGATCGGTCACGTCCCTGACCTGGACGCTACGTCGACCACGGCCCCGCCACCTCACCGGCGTCGGGGCTGGGCATCTCGCCGGTGCGCAGGTCCGCCGTACGCGCCCCTGACAGGCCGAGCTCGTCGGCGAGCTCGGTGAGCTGGTCGCGTTCGGCCGTACTCACCGGTGCCGCCCGCGAGGCCAAGCCGGTGATCGCCTGCTCGACGGCGTCTTCCCATTCCCCGGCGGCCGCGGCCTGTTCGACGCGCCGCGTCGTACGGGCGGGCAGCCGGTCGGCGTAGTGGCCCGGCAGCGCCCGCAGCTGCTGGGCCAGCTGCCCGCCGGCGGTCCGGCTCACCGCGACGGACGCCAGGCGACGCCGGCGTCGGCCCGCCACCGCCTCGGCGCCGGCGTAGGAGCCAGGCGACTTCGCGCAAGACCTCCATGACCTTCCCCCAGCGGCTGTCATGGGCGTCCACGATTGCCCGGACGATCGCTTGCGGTACGCGCGTAAGGGCGTGGCCGGTGGCCGTGCGACGTGGGAGTTGGGCGGGCACGGTCTTATGCCGGTCACACCCCGGTTTCCCACCCTACCCACCAGCGGAAATACCCCTGCGGAGCAGATCGCTAGCGGCAGGAGGGCACGAAGCCGAATGCGCGGACCAGGTGAGCGGCCACAGCCAGACCTGCTGGACACGCTGCTGTACGACGTGCTGGGATCACCGATCACATGCCCACAGCGCTGCGCGGCGGGCCCGGCCAGCCACCGAGTGGGCCTGGGCCCGTGCCGGTGCAGCGCCAGGACCGGCGACGACGACGGCATTTATCTGGGGTAGTTGAGTGAAACCGCAGGTCAGTGGCTTGGTGGCCTGTCAGCCATGTAAGGCACGTAGGTGAAGTTGGTCCGCAGATCTTGCCCGTTCATCGGGTGACGGTGAGGCCTCGGTGGTCGGCCCAGCGGCGGGCGCCGTCGGCCATGGCGTTGATCCATGCGGTGCCGGGACGGCGGTCGGTGAAGGTCTGCCAGTGATGGCAAGGGACCAGACCGTCGCTCATATACCGTCGGGGTGGGGCAATCGGCTTTAGCCTGGTGTGTGCTGGTCTCGCTGAACGGTGTTGATGCTTGAGGGGTTGGGTATGCGGCAAGCCCGGTGGTGCACGTCGAGTCGTAGTACGGGGGCGTGTGTCCAGGCCAGCCCGGCGACCCGGTGGAAGTCGGATGGGACGATCACGCAGGGCACCGGCGAACGCGCGGGGGCGACGGTTTTGTGGCCCGCGACCGGCTCGCCGGGGCGGTCCACGGCTCGGGAAGCTACCGGTCTGGCCTGGGAACAGGTCATTAGCGTCGGCCGTACCGGCAGCACGGTTTCTAGTGGCGATGCCCGTGGTCGCACGACTGCCGTTGGATCGGTGTCTGCATCACAGGTGAACGATTGGCGGGGTAAAGCGGGTGCGGGCCGCCATAGCCGGCCGCGCGCCGCCACGCATACCGGCGCCGTCCCGGCTGGGATTTCCGCGGATCGGACGGTTCACGGGCCGGCATCGGGTCGAGCGCGTGATGCGGCCGGTGGCGCGGTGGTTCACCTGCCCGCGGCCGGTGGCGTGTTGTCGGCGGAGCAGGTCGAACACGATGCCGGCGCGGCCGCGAAATCGGCCAAGAAAGCCGAGAAGGACCGGCTCGACGGTCCGGGCCCGGTGCCCGGACCGGAGTGGGGCAGCCGGTACTGCTGGACGCTGCTCACCGGCCTGTCGCACCGCTGGTCCCCGGCACGACCGCTCCCGGACATGGCCTCGGCCCTGCGGTGGCCACGCGTCACCGCGTGGGCGGATGTGGTCGCTTCTTTGACCAAGGCCGGGGCCGGCGCGCGCGCCTACATCCGGCTCGGCCGCCCCAACCGGCTCGGCCACGGCATCGCCCTGATCAACACCAACGACCAGGGCCTGGTCCTGATCAACCCCGACCAAAACCGAAGCGAGGGCTACACCAGCGTCATCGGCACCCAGAACGTGACCGACTGGCTCAGTGCACCAGACGGCCTCGGTACACGAGACGGGCTGCCGCTGATCGATGCCCGCGCGTACTTCCAGAACCCTGGCGGCCAGGTAATCCACCCACTCGGCCAGGCCACCCCGGCATCGGAATCAACCGCTCAGGCCCTGACCGACCCCACCGACCCCCACGTCGGAATGCCATGGATGGGGAGTTTCGACGACGGCCTGACGTGGGAAGGCGCCGCATACGAGTCGGACCTGCGAAGGCTACGGGAAGACATCCAGCGGACGGGCGGCATCGACCGGGGCAGGCTCGTATCCGATTACCCCAGCGTCCGCTCTGGCTCAGACGCTGAGATCCTCGCCCAACTCGGCCCCGGCTACGCAACGGAAAACCGGGACACGGAGATGTGGTTCGTCCACCGGCCGGCGGGGACGCAGACACAGCGGCCGACGGGCAATACCGGGCCCTCCGCTTTTACGGGCCCTGCTGCGGCCCGCACCCTCCAGCCGCCCAGCGCCGCTGATGCTCGCGCCGCAAACGAATCGGACCTGCGAAGACTGCAGGACAGACTCCAGAGAGCCAATCCGGGAATAGGCGTCGTCCGGTTCATGATCGATGACTTCCACCCCTCCTTCCGCGGAGTGGGAGATAACGAGCTCCTCACCCAACTCGGCCCCGGCTACGCGATAGAAAACCGGGACGGGTTTCGATGGTTCGTCCACCGGCCGGCGGGGGCGCAGACGGGGTCCGAGTCCGGGTATGACTTTCAGGTCAACAGGGTCGACGACGTATCCGACGCGGTGGTCCGCGGGCTACGCCGGACGCTCGAGGACACCGCCGATCCGGCCCTTCGAGCCCGACTGCACGAGGCGTCGGCGTCATGGACCGGTCCGCCGGCCGCCACGGGCCCCCGTCGGCCGGCCCCTGACATCGCCCGCGACGAAGACGGCGGCGAGTGGGCTTCGAGCAGCCGCAGCGGCACCGGTGGCGGTGGCGGTCATCTGGACCGCGGCGATACCGGCAGGGCCACCGCGGCAGAGGCCTCCACGCCCGCCACGGCACGATCCGCTGGGGAGGCGGCGGTGGATGGCGCGGGCAGGGGCCAGGTACGGGTGTCGTTGCAACAGTTGGAGCGGGTGGTCGGTGATGGCACCGCGGCGGGTGTGGCCGCGATGCGTTCGGAGGCGGGTTCTGCGGGGCCGGTTCCGGGACCGGAGATGGGCCAGTACTGCCTCGCGGTGATCGAACACATCATCGGCGCCTTCTACGGCCCCTCGTTCACCACCGGCGCTGCCCGCCAGGTCGTGGGTGGGATCACCAGCGGGCTCACCCGTGATGACGGTCTGATCGAGGCGGGCGACGATGCCCGGCGTGGTCTTGGCCAGCCGGCCGCGGCGTGGGGGCGCCTCGATGACTGGCGGACCCTTATCATCGCCCTAGGCACCAGTGAGCCGGGCACCACCATGGTCGTGGTCAACGAACAGTCCGGGTCCGGTGACGCCCTCGATCTGCGCCACGTCGCTGCCTTCGTCCATACCGAGGACGGCGTGGTTCTCATCAACCCCGCCCAACCGGGCCAGGCCACCACCATCGACCCCCTGGACACCGCCGCCGCACCGGCCGGCCGGCTCGCCGAGTCGGCCACCTTGCTGGCCACCGTGCTCGGCCCGCCCATCAACTCCCGCGTCCTGTCCATCGACCCCCACCGCCAGGTGATCATTCCGGACTGGGCCACCACACGGGAGTCAGATTCAGCCGCCCGGGCCATGCTCGACCCGGCCAACCCCCGCATCGGGGCACCAAGACGCCAGCGTCGTTCGTCTAGATTGGATACCGCCGCCGAGGCCGAGGTCCCGGTTCCGGTGCCTTGGCCGCCGCTGGCTTTGGCCCGTCAGTACGGGTATACGCCCGGTCAGTTGGGCTACCCCGAGGAGGGAGTTCAGGAGCGGCTGGAGCGCGTTTTTCCACGAGACGGCCGTGGTGCGTTCCGCCAGTTCCCCGATCCGCGTAGCACCGCGTACTCCATGGCTGGAGGGATACGATGGCTGAACCGACGCGAAATCCATAACACGTTCTTCACTGCTTCGGGGTCCAGCGACTGGATACAGGCAATCAACGGTAATCTGACGAACGTCGGCTACAGAGCCAATTGCGTCGATGTGGCGCGAAGTGTGCTGGAGAGCTGGGCGGGAAGGCCGACGGTGGCCGCACCCGTCTCCGTCGGCCAAGACGGGGCGCCCGTGACGGAGACGGATGGGATCCTCTGGACCAGCACGTGGCTCGGCGCTCAGCTTCGCGCACCCGAAGACACTGCGGGTCGGCGGGTAGGGGCCAACGAAGCGTGGGAGGCGATAGCCGGTCATTTGCGCGCGCATGGTCACGGGTCCTCTGCCCTGGTCTTCTTCCGGCCCTCAGGGGCCGCTCGCGAGCAGTTCGTCGCCGCGACCGCGCATGCCGTCGTTGGCTTGAACTACCAAGGCACGGTCTACTGGGTCGACGCGCAGTGGGGGCGAGTCAGTCACCGCCCGCTCTACGAAGGAGAACTGTTCCAATCTGTCGAGTTTGACCCGCAGTTCCGACCCATCCGCAGCAACTATCCCGTCTTTGTCACCCAGGGCTATGCCCCCCAACAGTACGATTCTGGCAACGGCGGTCCTAGTTTCTCTGCGGCCGGTTGGCAGAATGCCGGGGCCCTACCTGAAGAGCTCGGGCCAATTGACTGGCAAAAGTCTAGCCACAGCAGACCGGACAAGAACGGTGTGGAGACGTGCGTGTCGGTCGCCGTCGTCGGATTGAGGCTGGGGGTGGGTCGGTGACAGGCCAGGTCACTCCGGTCTGCGTAACTCCGCGTTCGACGGCTCGCTAACGCCGCTGACCGAGTGGTTGTCGCTCAAGCCCCGCGGCGGCCCGGCCGGCAGGTCCGTCTCACCGAGGCGCAATCGATCGTCGACGGCCGGGCGGCGGTGACCGCCCGCGCCTGGCACATCGCGACCGGCCCGACTCCCCCGGTGGAGACCGAACAGGTCCCGCCGCCGGTTCCGCAGGATCCGGACGAGTGGCATGGCCGTCACTGCTCGGCTGCTGCGCCACTCCGACGGCGAATGGGTGCACATGGACTGCCGGACCGAGCTGGCCGACGACGGTATCGGCCTCACCCACGGCACCCTCTCGGACCCGGACGGCCGGGTCGGCGTGGTCGACCAGCCCCTCGTCGTTCGCCGGCGCTGATCGCGCCCGACATGGGAGATCCCCCGCCCTTGGCTCCGGTAAGCAAGGACGGGGGACGCCGGGGGAAACGACGCCTATCCTGCGCCGCTCACGTCACTTCCCGCTCTCGTCGACAACGGCGACCTCGACGCGAGCATCGACGACGGCATCAGCCCTGATCACCGGTCTACTTGATCAGCGCAGTGAGTGTCGGTCCTGGGGCATTTGGCCGCGCGCCTGGCCCTGCGTCTGGCACGATCATCACCGGCACGATCTCGGGGAAGGAACATCGCCGTGGCGCTCGAACCCACCGATCTGGACGAGCTGGAGCTGGCCGAGCTGCTGCCTGATCCCGACCGCAGCGATGACCGGGCCTGGGCCGTTTCCTCTTTTGCGTCCTGGAGGGGCTCGGCAAGCACCTGCCCGCCCGGCTGTCGTCCCCGCAACGCCCCTGGGACCAAGCCAAAGCATGGGTCACCGGCTACCGTCTGGCGCACCTGGTCATCGACCGCGCCCACACCATGCCGGCCGAGTTCGCGCCCTACCTGCGCGCACTGCTCGGCCCACCCCGCCCACACCGAACCCGACTGTGGCTGATCGACGCCTCCCGCACCGCCACCAGCTCGGTCGTCACCGCCTTCGGCCGCGACACCGACAGCCAGGTCACCACCGCCGACCCGCGCGAACTCGACCGGATACGGTCCCGCCCACCGGCCGCAACCAGGGCCAAGGCGATCGGTGAGCCGATCCCCGATGACCTGCCCGCCGACAACTTCTTGACCTTCCGAGCCAGCTGCATCCGCACCCTGGACCGCAACACCGCCGCCCGCGTCGACCAGCTCTGGCTCAAGACCTTCCAGGCCGCCCGCACCTGGCTGCGCAACCACCGAAAGGCCGGCGAGGCCGGCCAGGCACCCGACCGGCTCGCGCTTGCGCTCAGCATCCACCTGGCCGCCCGCCTCTACCGGTGCGCCTCCGACGGCGAAGCCCTGGTCCGGCTCCGCGCCACCCAAGCGGCCTTCCTGCGCGACGGGCTCCTCCTCCACCACCAGACCTGGCCCGGCGACCCCGGCCTGGGCCACCGCCTCACCCCCACCGCGGTCGCGGCCATCAACCGGGCCGCCACCGCCACCGCCCCGGCCGCCGCCGCGACCCTGTTCCTGTTGTTCCCCTTCGACCACCGCGGCGACGAACGGTACTGGCACCCCAGCACGCTCACCATGGACGACGTCACCAGCACCGCAACCGGCATCAAGATCAACGGCGAGTACCTTCCCGTCCCCGCCCACGCCCGGCTCGCAATCGCCGCCCACCTCGCCTTCCGCCAGATGCAGGGCCCCCGCCACCCCGGCGACCCGTTCTTCGACCTCACCCCACCGCACGACGACGTCCGCACCCTGGCCGACCGTGCCCTGACCGCCACCACGGCCGCCGGCGACCTCCCCGTCGACCGCGTCGAGCCGCCCGCCGGGCACGGCACCCTCTGGATGCGGCAGCGCCGCCTGGTCCTGCGCAACCTGGTCGGCGACGCCTACACCCTCGACCTGAGCACCCCCGTATGGACATGACGCGACCCGACCCGCTGGGAACCTGGCTCCTGCGCCGGGCCCGCGACCACGGCATGACCAGCGAGCAACTCGCCGATCTACTCGGGCTGCCCGTCCACCGGATCCGCCGCCTCGCCAGCGGCGCCGACCTCGACGACCTACCGCTGCGGGCCGTCCGGGCCCTGGCCAGGCGGCTCGACCTGCCCTGGCCCGGGTGGCTGGACCAAACGCCCCAGGCCGAACCCGCAGCCAACTCGGCAGACTCACTCGACGACGCCGATCGTGTGCACGCCGTCCTGGTCCTGGCCCTCGCCCACCCCGTGCGAGTGGACCAGATCGCGCACGTGCTGCACTGGCCGCTCGAACGCGCCCAGACCGCCGCCGGCCACCTCGCCGCGCTACTCCATGAGCACCCGGTTCTTCGCCTCACCGCCGACGAAGGCAACGTCCTGCAACTCGCCGTGCAGCCCGACCTCCTCCTCCCAGACATCCGCACCCGGCTCCAGCAGGTCCTCAACCAGCAGCAAGGCCCCGCGACCGGGATGGCCTTCATCGCCTACCGCGCCGGCCACCGAGACCACCAACGCATCAAAGACATCCTGACCAGCAACCCAGAACTCCTCGACGCCGCCGTCGCCGCCAGCTACATCACCTGCCACATCGACGCCCACGGCCAGCCGACACAGATCAAGCTGACCCCCGAGGTCGCCTTCAGCCTGAACATCCCGGTCAATCTCCACGACACCCTGCTACTGGACCCGAAGACCGAGTGACCCAGGTCACTGAGGCTCTCGTGGCACTTCTACTGACACTCTCGTGGCACGTGACAGCCCCGGGGAGGTGCGGGTGAGAGGCCGATTCTCTCGCCCGCACCTCGCCGCTTTTCCGGATGAAAGCCTTATTCCCTCAATAGCGCGAAACGCTGCTGTTCCTCGGATTATCAATCGAAACAGCAGTCACTCCGAAACCGCCGATCACTTGGATTACGGAGGTCTCAAAGGGCTCTTCGGGTATACCCGCGTGCTGGCCGCTCATTGCGTTCAAGGTGCGATCGAATTAGCCTGCCTCCGGCGTTGACGTGTATTACGGCCTGTCCATAACGTCGATTAGCGCCAGATAGCCACTGGTTCGTCCGCTAGCACCCTCGAAGGGGGTTTCATGGCGCCCAGCACCACCGGATCCGTCGATTCGGGACGACGCCTACGGCGGGACGTCGGTTTCTGGGGACTGATGTTCGTCTCGCTCGGATCGATCATCGGCTCCGGCTGGCTGCTCGGCGCGCTCACGGCCGCGACGATCGCCGGCCCCGCATCACTGGTGTCCTGGATCCTCGCCGCCGTGATGCTGGTCATCCTGGCCCTGGTGCACGCCGAGCTCGGCGCGGCCTATCCCATCGCCGGAGGCACCGCGCGGTTCCCGAGTTTCGCGTTCGGCCCGCTGGTCGGCTTCACCGCCGGCTGGATGGCCTGGGTGCAGGCGGTCACGATCGCCCCGATCGAGGTCGAGGCGATGCTGTCCTACTGCGACCACATCGGGTGGGTGAGGCACCACATCACGATGCTCCACGCCGACGGGACGCTGACCGGCGTCGGCCTGCTGGTGGCGACGGTCTTCATGCTGCTCTTCACGCTCATCAACATCGTCGGCGTCAAACTCCTCGCCCACTCCAACGGGATCGCCGTGATCTGGAAGACGGCGATCCCGCTGCTCACCGTGGTGGTCCTCCTGCTGCTGACCTTCCACGCGTCCAACTTCAGGGCCGGCGGCGGATTCATGCCCTTCGGGGCGCACGGCGTGTTCGCCGCGCTGCCGGCGGGCGTCGTGTTCGCCCTGCAGGGGTTCGAGCAGGCGATCCAGCTGGCGGGGGAGGCCAGGAAGCCGCAGCAGGACGTCTCGCGCGCGGTGATCACGGCCACCGCGATCGGCACCCTCGTCTACATCCTGCTGGAGGTCGCGTTCATCGGCGCGCTCAACCCCGCCCACATCGCGCACGGCTGGGCGAACCCGGTGGGCAAGGGCGACTTCGGCCCGTACGCCACGCTCGCCGTCGGGGCCGGCGCCGCCTGGCTGGCCGGACTGCTCTACGCCGACGCCGTGATCTCACCGGCCGGGACCGGCCTCGTGTACGTCGCCGCGTCGTCCCGCCTCTCGTACGCGCTGGGCCGGGAGAAGTCGGTGCCGGCCGCGGTGGCGAAGGTGAGCCCGAAGGGGGTGCCGATCGTCTCGGTCATCATCGCCTTCGTCGTCGGGGAGATCGCGTTCCTGCCGTTCCCCAGCTGGCACTCCCTGGTCGGCCTCGTCACCTCGGCGACCGCGATCATGTACGCGTACGGGCCGATCGCGCTGCGCGCCCTGCGGCTACGCGATCCGGAACGGAACCGCCCGTACCGCCTCCCGGCGCACCGCGTGCTGGCGCCCGTCGCCTTCATCTGCGCGAACCTGATCATCTACTGGTCGAGCTTCCAGGCGGAGTGGAAGCTCGGGCTCGCCATCCTGCTCGGCCTGGTGATCTTCGCGGTGACCCGGGCGAGGACTCCTCAGGCCGAACGCTCGCCGCTGAACTGGACCGCGGCCATGTGGGTCTGGCCGTGGCTCGGCGGCATGATCCTCATCGGGTTCCTGGGCCGCTACGGCGGAAGCAAGGTGCTGCCCGACTGGATCGACGTCCTGACGGTCGCGGTGTTCTCCCTCGCCGTCTACTTCTTCGCCGTGCGGATCGCCGTGTCCAGCCGCGAGGTCGAGGCGGCCGTCGCGGCCGAGCAGGCGGAGATCGCGGCCGAGCCGGAGCTCAACATCGCGTGAACGCGCGCGGTCAGGACAGCAGGCGCAGCCGGACGGTGTTCGGCAGCGCGCGGAGCTTCTCCAGCACGTCGGTGGTGTACTGGGTGCCGATGTCGGTGATCACGTAGCCGATCTCACCGCGCGTGCCGAGGAGCTGGCCCTCGATGTTCACCTCGTGGTCGGCGAGGATGCCGTTGATCGTGGCCAGCACGCCCGGGGTGTTGCGGTGCAGGTGCGTCAGGCGGTGCCCGGTGACCGGGGCGGGCAGCGACACGGCCGGGAGGTTCACGCTGAGCGCGGTGTTGCCCGTGGCCACGAAGTCCTGCAGCTTGCCGGAGACGAACTGGCCGATGTCCTGCTGCGCCTCCTCCGTCGAACCGCCGATGTGCGGCGTGATGATGACGTTGGGCAGCCCGCGCAGCTCCGAGACGAACTCGTCGCCGCGGCCCTTGGGCTCGTGCGGGAAGACGTCGATCGCCGCGCCGGCCAGGTGACCCGACTCGATGTGGCGCCGCAGCGCGCCGTGGTCGACGACGAACCCGCGGGAGAGGTTCAGGAACAGGCTGCCGGGGCGCATCCGGGCGAACTCCGCCTCGCCGAACAGGCCGCTGTTGCCGGGCCGGCCGTCGACGTGCAGGGTCACGACGTCGGAGACCGACAGCAGCTCCTCCATGCTGGCGCACCGGCGGGCGTTGCCCAGCGCGAGCTTGTCGGCCGTGTCGTAGAAGAACACGCTCATGCCGAGGTTCTCGGCCAGCACCGACAGTTGGCTGCCGATGTTGCCGTAGCCCACGATGCCGAGCCGCCGGCCCCGGACCTCGTGGGCGCCCTCGGCCGACTTGTCCCAGACGCCGGCGTGCAGCGCCGAGTTCTTCTCCGTGAGCCGCCGGGTCAGCGCGATGATCTCGGCGATCACCAGCTCGACGACGCTGCGCGTGTTGGAGAACGGCGCGTTGAAGACCGCGACGCCGCGCTGAGCGGCGGCGGACAGGTCGATCTGGTTGGTCCCGATGCAGAACGCGCCGACCGCCAGCAGATCGGACGCGGCCGCGAGCACCGCGTCGGTGATCGTCGTCTTCGACCGGATACCGAGCAGGTGTACGCCGGGGATGCGGGCGACCAGCTCGTCCTCGTCGAGGGCGCGATCCAGCAGCTCGACGGCGTAGCCGTTCTTCTCCAGCGAGGCGACAGCGTCGGAGTGAATGCTCTCCAGCAGCAGCGCGCGCAGGGGTTCAGTAGCGGAGCTCACTTGGGAAAAGTCCTTCTGCCGGGCGTCGTCGTCCTCTGAATGCTATGTGAAAGAGTCACAAGCCGGTCACGGCGTCCACGCGCTGAGACGGTCGCCCGCCGTCCGCCCGCTCGCGACGGTCGGACGCCGGTCGGGCCGCCCGCGCCGGTCCGGCCGCCGGCCGCATCTCCGGCCGGCCGGCGACCGTGGGGTCACCGGGCGCACGACCGCGCGTACCTGGCCGGGGACATGCCGATCGTCGCGGTGAAGTCGCGGGTGAAGTGCGCCTGGTCGGCGTAGCCCAGATCCGCGGCCAGGGCGGCCCAGTCGATGTCCGTGCCACCGGCCGCCCGGTCCGCGGCGTCCTGCATCCGGTACCGGCGGATCACCCACTTGGGACCGACCCCGACGTAGTCGGCGAAGAGGCGCTGCAGGCGGCGCGTCCCGACTCCGGCCGCCGTGGCCAGCCTGTCGACCCTGGTCAGCATCGGATCGGCGGCGATGCGGTCCACGACGGCGGATGCCTCGAGGGCGAGCGGGTCGGGTCTCGCCGGCGCCCTGGAGCGGATGAGGTCCCGCCGACCACCCGCGCCTGACCGTCGCTGATGAAGGTCATGTGCACCGACGGGTGGGTGAGGACCCGCTGCCGGTGAGAATCCCCTTCGCCGAGATCCCAGTGCAGGATCCAGTGGTGGTCGGCGAGCCAGGTGAGATCCGCCGCGGGCGGCCGGTGGGTGACCTGGAAGCGTTCGAGCGCCGCCGCGCGGTTCAGGACGGCCCGCAGGCTGTCGGGAACGGCGTCGGCCATGCGGCTCAGTGTCGCATTTCTTCAAGACCGCCGGGCCCGCCCGGCTTACGGTGTGCCCTGCCACCGGACGGCTCACGAAGACATCACCAAGGGGACATCGATGGACCTGCACCCGCTCATGACACGCGCCGCGGAAGTGCCGATCGCGGTCGTCCAGGGGATCGGCCCCGGCCGGCTGGACCTGCCGACCCCCTGCCCCGAGTTCGACGTCCGCGCCCTGCTGAACCATCTGATCTACTGGACGGGGTTCCGCTTCGAGGCGGCCGCGCGCAAGGCGCCGCCGCCCGAGTCCCCGGCGGAGGAGCACGACTTCACCGCCGAACCCGACTGGGCCGGCCGGTACGCCGTGAGCGTGCGGGCGGCCGCCGCGGCCTGGTCCGAGCCGGACGCCTGGGAGGGCGAGACCGGCCTCTTCGCCGCGATGAGGATGCCCGCTCGGCTGGTCGGCGGGATGCTGTTCGCGGAGCTCCTGCTGCACGCCTGGGACCTCGCCGTGGCGACCGGCCGGCAGGTCCCGCTCGATGACGAACTGGCGCGGACGCTGTTCGACCAGGTGTCCGGGATGGCCGGGATGGCCCGGCAGTACGGTGCGTTCGGCTCGGAGGTGCCGGTCCCGGAGGCGGCTCCGTTGCTCGACCGGGCACTCGGTCTCGCCGGTCGCGACCCGGCCTGGACGCCTTGACCGGCAGGGGCGGGAGCCACAACCAACAATTCCGACTTTCGCCACTTAGGGTGCATTGACGATCGACATTACGGGTGAAAGCGTGGAGGTTGACTGGGACCTCGGGGAAGGGAACGTCGCCTCATGGCCGACCTGCCGCGACTGCCGTTCGAGCGCACCGACATGCTAGGGATCTCCGGGACGTACGCCGCGTTGCGCGCCGAGGAGCCGATCACGCGCATCCGCACGCGGACCGGTGACGAAGCGTGGCTCGTGACCGGGTACGAACCGGCCAGGGCGATCCTCGCCGATCAGCGCTTCGGCCGTTCCCACCCCGACCCCGACCATGCCCCACGGCTCTCCAACTCCGCCCTCACCGGCGGGCCGACCGGGGAGTTCGCCACCGAGAAGGACGTGCACGACCGCATGCGCCGGCTCCTCGCCCCGGCGTTCTCCGCGCGCCGGATGCGGGCGCTGTCCGGGCACGTCCAGGAACTGGTCGACGGCCTGCTCGACCGGATGGAGGAGCACGGCCCGCCGGCCGATCTGCACGCGGCGCTGTCGGTCCCGCTGCCCATCCAGGTGATCTGTGAGCTCCTCGGCGTCCCCCTCGCCGACCGCGACCACTTCCGGGCGCTCGCGGATGACATGACCGACCTCACCGACCCGGACCGGTCCGCCGCCGCCCGTACGGCCATGGAGGAGTACTCCCACGGCATCGTCAAGGCCAAGCGGGACGACCCGGGCGAGGACGTCTACTCCGACCTGGCCCAGGCCGACCTGCCTCCCGAGGAGGTCGCGACCATCGCGGGCGGGCTGCTGTTCGCCGGGCACGAGACCACGGTCAACCGCATCGACCACGGCGTTCTGCTCCTGCTCGCCAACCCGGGCCAGCTCGCGGAGCTGCGGCGTGATCCGGCGGTGGTCCCCGCGACCGTCGAGGAGATCATGCGCGTCGCCGTGCCGAACGACCACGGCCTCGCCCGGTACGCCCGCGAGGACGTGGAGGTCGACGGTGTACGGATCAGGGCGGGCGAGCTCTGCGTGGTCATGACCGCGGCCGCCAACCGCGACGAGACCGTCTTCACCGATCCGGAACGCTTCGACATCGGCCGCGACCCGCAGCCGCACCTCGGCTTCGGCTACGCCATCCGGTACTGCCTGGGCGCGAACCTCGCGCGCGTCGAGCTGCGGGCGGTCTTCGGCTCGCTGTTCCAGCGGTTCCCCGGCCTGCGCCTGGCCGTGCCGATCGACCGGCTGCCGCGCCGCGTCGACCGCCTCACCGGCGGCGTGTCCGCACTGCCCGTCACCTGGTGAGGCGCGCCCGCGCCGATGGTGGGGCGGCGGAGCGTCAGCGCGCGGACAGGACGGGCGTCCGGGTCACGCCGCGACCGGCCGCGCGGGCGAACTCGGCGAACCGCCCGGCGTCCCGTACGGCCGCGCCGCCCGGATCGTTGTTGAAGTAGACGTAGACGTCCTGAGCGTCGTCCCAGGTCTCGGCGAGCCGCCGCACCCAGGAGCGCAGCGCCTGGTCGCCGTACTCCGGCCAGGGCGTCGCCGCGCCCTCGTGCAGCCGCAGGTAGCCCCAGTCGGCGGTCCGCCACAGGGGCGTCAGCGGCCGGCCGAGCCGGTCGGCCCAGCACAGCGCGGCCCCGTGCCGGATCAGCAGCTCGCGCACCTCGTCGGTCCACCAGGACGGATGCCGGGGCTCGACCGCGACCCGGACCCCGGCAGGGAAGCGGCGCAGGCATCGTTCCAGGCGTTCGACCTCGACCTGCAGGGTCGGCGGGAGCTGGACCAGGACCGGGCCGAGCTTGTCGCCCAGGCCGCCGGCGGCGTTCATCAGCCGGTCCACCGGCTCTTCCGGGTCCTTGAGGCGCTTGATGTGGGTCAGGTAGCGGCTGGCCTTGACCGCCATCACGAAGTCCGGCGGCGTGCGCTCCCGCCACCCGGCGAAGACCTCACGGCTGGGCAACCGGTAGAAGGCGTTGTTGTTCTCCACCGTGTCGAAGCACTCGGTGTACCGCTCCAGCCAGACGCGCTGCGGCATCCCGGTCGGGTAGAGGACGTCGCGCCAGTGCTTGTACTGCCACCCGGAGGTACCTATCAACAGCGGCATCCCGGCCTCCACCACGCCCGTACGCCGCCCCGCGCCCTCCTGACCGGATCGTTCGGCATGACCCGCGTTGTACCCCTGTCTCGCCTACCAAACGGGACAGCTGCACGACTGACTTAGTACGGCTGGTGCCGCGCACGAGTGTGCCGTCGTCGGGAGAATCATCCCCGTCGAGTTAGTTCACTTTCGCGGGGATCTTCTTGTCGAGGGTGGTCAGTAGCAGGCTGACCATGCCGATGCCGAGGGTGACCCAGGCGATGGTGTGCAGGCCGCCGTCGCCGGCCTTGGTCCCGAAGGCAATGCCGATGAGGCTGGAGGAGAAGATCGCCCCGAAGTAGGCGAAGGTGCGATAGAGCCCCGAGGCGATGGCAACTTCCTCTGCTGGAGCCTGTACGTAGAGGGTGGCCTGGTTGGCGAAGCCGCTGAAGCCGTTGGCAAGTCCGAACAGCAACGACATGCCGATCAGCAGTAGCACCGGCGAACTGTGGGTGATCTGGAGCATGGTCGCACCGGTGAGCAGCATGCAGATTCCGGTCATGACGAGCGGGCGGCGCACCCAACCGCGTGTCGAGACGACGCGTGCGATGACGATACTGGCGGCCGACAGTGGCAGCATGATCAGACCCACCTGGGACGAGCTGTAGTGGGCGGCCTGCTCCATCCACTGACTCGTGCCGTACATAGCGGTATAAATGCCGAGCGAGACCACGGCCTGGCGCAGGTAGGTGCGCAGCAGCGGCCGGTTGCGCCCGAGCATTCGCACGTCGACCAGGGGACGGCCGGCGCGTCGTTCCCAGATGACCAGGACGGTGCCGAGGACAAGCGCTGCGGCCAGTTCCCACCAGTCAGGAGTCTTCACGTGGGAGAGGAAGAGCAGCGTACTGATGATGGTCCCTGCGAACAGCACGATGCCCGGTAGGTCGATCATCGTCACCAAAGGCTCGCGGCCCTCGCGGGCCGATGGCTTGTCGCTGGCGACGCCTGTGAGGGTCAGAGCAAGGGTGAGCAGGGCGAGGGGGACGTTGACGAAGAAGATCGCGCGCCAGCCGTAGATCCCAGCCAGCAGGCCGCCGAGCGGCAGGCCGATCACAGTGGTGACCTGGGAGGCAATGGAGAAGTTGCCCAGGACTCGGCTGGGCACCCCTGCCTTCGTCTCGTCCGCCCGCTTTCGGACCAGGGCCATGGCTGTCGGGTAGGCCGCGGAGGTGCCGATGCCGATCAGGGCCCGGGACAGCAGCAGGAAGCCGAAGGCCGGGGCGGCCGCTCCGGTGATGCCGGCGAGTACGAGGATGAGCAGTCCGGTGATGAAAACACGTCGTGCGCCGAAGACGGTGGCCAGCTTGCCCATGGTGGGTTGCATCACCGCGCTGCAGAGGTAGAGCACGGAGATCAGGGACGCCGTGGTGCCTGGGCCTTTATGGAAGCCCAGGCCGATCCCGACCAGGCCAGTCGCGATCATCGAGCTGTTGATCGGGTTGAGCGTCGAGCCCAGCAGTAGCGGACCGGCGAAGCGCCATCCGAAAGCCGTGGAGGTAGCGGCGGCGGCAGGTGTTTCAGTCGTGGGGGTGGTCATGAACGTAGTGCCAGGACGCTCAGGACGTCCGCGGTAGTGCCGGTCTCGGCGATGCGCGGGAAGATCTGCGCCACACTGTGCTCGTGCCGGTCCAGGGCGGAGTCGGTCATGGCGTCCAGGGGAAGGGTGACGTGGAAGCCCTGCTCGTGCGCGTCCCGGGCTGTGGACTCGACGCCGCTGCTGGTGGCGATCCCGGTGATCACCACTTGGGTCACGTTGAGTTCGCGCAGCCGTTCGGCCAGGCCGGTGCCGGTGAATGCGCTGCGCGCATACTTGGTGACGACGAGGTCGTCGTCTTGCCGCTCCAACTCGGGGATCAGGTCCGTCCAGCCCGCCGGGAACGTGTGAGTGTGCGGGCCGCCGGCGTCGGTGCGGCCGGCCGGGGATCCTGCGACGTTGACCAGCACGATGGGCAAGCCCCGGCTGCGGAACTCCTTCAGCAAGGCTGTCGAGCGCTGGATGACATCGTCGACCGGATGAGCCAGCGGGGTCGTCACGATGCCCTGCTGGAGGTCGACGACGATGAGAGCGGTCCGCGGGTCGATCGTGGTAATGGGCATGCTAAATCCTTCGTTTCGTTCGATGAATGACCGGGGGCGGGAACCGCATCCGCTGCATGCGTGTATCTGCGGTGCTATCCGTGCCGCTGCACAGCGGCAGGCAGGTCAGGGCGACTGAGCCAGGCGCCTCAGCAGCTTCACGGCAGAGGCGAGTTGCGCGATCTCGTCATCGGAGAGGCTGGCGTCGATCGCACTCGTCAGCCAGTCCTCTCTGGCGCTCCGTCCAATGCGGAATTGCTCCTGCGCGGCCGGAGTGAGGCTGAGTAGAGTCTTACGCCCATCCTTCGGATCGGGCGAGCCGCTGATCAAGCCGGCTCCCTCCAAAACGCGGACGATCTTGGCCATCGACTGGGGGCGCATGCCTTCAGCCTCGGCAAGGGACGACGACGTCGCGGTCCCCTCGCGCTCGATGCGCAACAGTGCCGACATCTGCGACTTGGTCAGGTCGCTACCCGCCGCCTGTTCACGAAGTCGGCGGACCAACTGCCCGAGGGTGACGCGGAGCTCTCCGGCGACCCGTGAGGCATCTTGGCGCGGCTTCGGCTGCTCGCTCATGCGTCCAGCGTAGCAAGACAACAGCCAACTGTACAGCTAGCTGTGCAGTTGGCTGCTTATTTTCCCTGGTGCGATCCGCGGTGGTCCGTTGCTCCTGGCTGCCCACGTGGACGCCGCGGGCCGGCGCCAGCCCTGCAGCGTGAAGCGGCAGTCCTCGCAGGCCGCGGATGCGTACGCCCGTGGCGCACTCCGCCTGGAGGGCGTAAAGATGGATGCCTCATCCGATGAGCAGAGTCCTGCCGCCGCCCGCGAGATGGTGCCGGGGCTCGACGGTGTAGCCGGTGTCGCGGAGGCGGGCGGTGATGCGGTCGGGTCCGTCGGGGCCCGCCGGGACCTCGACGCGGGCGATCGCCGCCGGTGTGTGGCGCCGGCGGATCGTCACCCCGTCGTACAGGTAGAGCCCCCACGCCGACCACGGGACGTCGGGGGTGGGATCCTCGTGCTGCATCCACGCCATCCAGGTGTCGCCATGGACGTACCAGCAGTGGATCGCGCCCTTGCGCCAGGCGCCCTTGTGGCGGATCCAGACCCAGGCGTCGCGGGCCTCGATCCGATGGGATCCGGACGGGTAGTGGTCGAGCGGCCGGGCGTCGTGCATGAGGCCATCTTCGAACTGATGTTCGAAAGATCGCAAGTCGACGCAGGTCAAGCCTGCTTTAGGTTGCCCGGACCCTCCCTGGGCGGGTGAGCGGCCTCCGCGCGCGTCGTCATAGGGGCGGCCGAGAAAATGCGTTGCCGCGATGGTCGGGCTTCTTCACACTGAAGGTGATCGGAAAGAGGCCGCCTTTTCCGGCGGGGCGCTTCTTCACGTTCGTCATTCACGCCGCTCTGGCCCAACGGCAGAGGCGTCCGGTTCAGGACCGGGAGGTTCAGGGTTCGAATCCCTGGGGCGGCACGTCGGATACGGAGCGCAGTGGGGGAGTTCGGCCGTCCCCGCTGGTCTCATAAGCCAGAGATCGTGGGTTCGAATCCCACCTGCGCCACCATTGGAATGGCAGGGTGACGCGGTCACCGAGCGCGTCACCCTGCCATTCTTTCGGGGAGATGGTCAGGCCGGAATTACGTAGGGGAATGTGCCGCTGCGCCGCTCGCTCGCGACGGCCGGCGTGAGGCCCGAGAGCACGGCGGTGCCGGTGACGAGGGACAGCATGACCTCGGGCGCGTTGTCGGCCAGTGCCCGTCCGTTGCGGGTGGCGAAGCCGAACGTCGCGGGTGTGCCGACCACGTAGGGCAGGACGTCGGGGAACAGCGCGCGGGCCACGGTCTCGCCGTAGCCGCCGGGGTCGTCGGAGATGCCGGTGGCCCCGGCGACGGCGGCGACCAGGCCGGCGATGTGCCCGCCGGCGGCGGCGAGGTCCTGCGACGGGTGTCTCGTGTTGGCGGGGTTGGAGAAGTCGGTGTCGTCGGGCCAGAAGATCGGCCACATCATCGGGTGACCGGCGCGGTTGACCTGCCGCCAGCCGCCCGCGTCGGTGGCGAGTTTGGTGGCGCACCACACGCCGGTCCTGGCGCCCGGACGCAGGAGCGGGTGGGAGTGCGGCACCTCCAGCACGATCGACTCCACCGTGGTGCCGGCGAAGCTGTTCTGCGCGGCGTCGGGCCGCCACGCCGAGAGGTCGGCCGCGGTTCCCTTCGCCACCGCGCCGTTCACGATGGCCAGCAGCGACAGGTCGATGTAGAACGGGTCGGTGGCGCGTCCGGCCCAGACCCGTACGCCGCCTCCGGCGACCGGTTCTCCGGTGCGGCCCTCCAGCACCAGGTCCCCGGCCGCCTCGTCCTCCCGCGCGTCGGCGCCGGTCAGCACGTGCGCCTGCAGCGTCCGCCGTCCGTCCGGGCCGGGCTCGCCGAACGAGATCCGGTAGGTCAGGTCCTCGAAGGCGGCGCCGTCGAAGTGCACCTTGAACTCGTACCGCGCCTCCGGGTGGAAGCCCGGCTGCGCGTAGACGCCGGTGATGTCGGAGTTGACGTCCATGACGAACACCGTGCTGCGCTGCCCGGGGAACACGTACAGGTCGTCGATGAACAACTGGCCGTTCTGCGCCGCCAGCGGCGTGTCGAGGTGATGGGAC
The DNA here is from genome assembly GCF_024055675.1 of Actinoallomurus rhizosphaericola. Classification (NCBI taxonomy): domain Bacteria; kingdom Bacillati; phylum Actinomycetota; class Actinomycetes; order Streptosporangiales; family Thermomonosporaceae; genus Actinoallomurus; species Actinoallomurus rhizosphaericola. The sequence continues at coordinate 211,638 of NZ_JAMXMW010000004.1, forward strand.
ATGAGATGGTCCTTCGCTGGTCGTGGCTTCTCGGTCAGTCCGTGGGCAGCGCCGGGCCGAGCAGGTCTTCCAGCTCGACCCGCCGGTAGAAATCGCGCCGGACCAGGTCGCCGACGCGGTTGACGGTTTCGGCGCCGTCGTCGGCCGGGTCGATGTGCACCCGGAACGGCCGCCGGCCCTTGGGGGTGTCGACCACCCGGACGATGGCTCGGGCCACCTCCGCCGGGTCGGCGTCGGCGGGCGCCAGCTCGGCGAGCTTCTCGGCGACCTGGCCCATCAGGTCGCCGTAGACGTCCTCGTAGGCTTCCGCCACCTCCGTACCGGCCGGGTGACCCGCGTTGGCGAAGTGGTTCGTGCCGGTGGTGAACGAGCCGGGGACGATGATGACGGTGTCGATGCCGAATCGGGCGAGCTCGGCCGCGTACGAGACGGCGAGGGAGTCTTCGGCCGCCTTGGCCGCGAAGTACGGGCCGAGGTACGGCGGAGTGCCGCCCCTGGTGCTGCTGGAACCGACCCAGACCACCAGCCCGTCCCGCCGGCCGCGCAGGTGAGGCAGCGCCGCCCGGTTGAGCCGCTGTGTGGAGACGGCGTTCGTGTCGTAGACGCTCGCCAGCTGTTCGGGCGTGAACGCCTCGAGCGGGCCCAGGACCATGTGCCCGGCGTTGTGCACGACGACGTCGATCCGGCCGTGCTCGGCGATGACGGCGTCGACCGCGGCGTCGACGGAGTCCTGGCGGGACACGTCCATCTCGATGGGGCGCAGCTCCACCGAGTGGGTCTGGGCGTATTCGGAGGCGTCGCGGGCCGCGGCGGTGTTGCGGCCGGTGATGTCGCGCATGCCGGCGTAGACGACGTGCCCGGCGTCGGCGAGGCCCCGTACGGTCATGGCGCCGAAGCCGCTGGACGCCCCGCTGACGATGATGATCTTCTTGGACGGCATTGTGCCTGCTCCTCTGGTGGAGTACCGATGTTGTTGCGTTCGATGGGGTCGTGACCGCGGTGTGGCGGCTGTGTCAGATGACGCCGCCGTTGGCGTAGAGGATCTGGCCGTTGACCCAGCGGGCCGGTCCGGCCAGGAACGCGACGACCTCGGCGATGTCGGCGGGGACACCGAGGCGTTCGAGGGGCGCCATCTGAGCCAGGCGGTCGATCGACTCCTGGCTCTTTCCGTCGAGGAACAAAGGAGTGGCGGTCGGCCCGGGCGCCACCGCGTTGACGGTGATGTCCCGGCCGCGCAGCTCCTTGGCCAGGATCAGCGTCAGCGCGTCCACCGCGCCCTTGCTGGCGGCGTAGGCCCCGTAGGTGGGCAGGGCGATCTTGACGATCGACGTGGAGAGATTGATGATCGCGCCGCCGGACCGGACCCTGCGGGCCGCCTCCCGGCCGACGACGAAGGTGCCGCGGATGTTGATGCGGTGCATGCGGTCCAGCACCGCCAGGTCGAGCTCGGCCAACGGCGAGAGCAGCATGATGCCGGCCGTGTTGATCACGACGTCGACACCGCCGAAGGCGGACTCGGCCGCCTCGAACAGCGCCGCGACGTCGTTCTCGTCCGCGACGTCGGCGCGTACGGCGATGGCCCGGCCGCCACGATCGGTGATCGTCTTGGCCAGCCCCTCCGCCTCGGCCGGCCGCCCCGCGTAGTTGATCACGACGGCGCATCCGTCGTCGGCGAGACGCCGGCAGATCGCCTGGCCTATGCCACCGGAGCCTCCGGTCACGACCGCCACCCGGTCACCGGCCGGGTTCCCATTCCGCTGATCGACCATGGGTCGCCTTCCTCTCGTTGGAACGCGCTCATCGTGTTCGGAGCGGCTCCCGGCCTTCTTCCGTCAGGTGACTGGGCCGGTCACCGGTGCGGGCACCGAGGGCGGTGACGTGGCGCCGAGCAGGTCAGGTGACAGAAGACGGCCCGGCGACGGCCTGACGACGATGGCCGACGTCTCCAAGCGACAGGGAAGGACACATTCGATGCCCGAGCATGCTTTGAACGGAAAGGCCGTCCTGGTCACGGGTGGAGCGAAGAATCTCGGTGGTGCGATCTCACGTGACCTCGCCGCCGCCGGGGCGAGCGTCGCCGTCCACTACCACAGCCGCTCCGACAAAGGCCTCGCCGAGGACACGGTGGCCGCGTGCGTCGCGGCGGGTGGGAACGCGTTCGCGATCGAGGCCGACCTGACCGCGGTGGCCGAGATCCGCCGCGTCGTCGATTCGGTGGTCGATCGCTACGGCGCGCTGTACGCCACGGTGAACACGGCGGGGCTCGCGAAAGGCGCCCCGATGACCGAGGTCACCGAAGAGGAATACGACGCCCATTTCGCCATCAATTCCAAGGCCGCGTTCTTCGTCATGGCCGAGACCGCCAAGCGGATCGAGGACGGCGGCAGAATCGTGAACCTCGTGTCGTCGTTGCTGGCCGCCTACACCGGCCGGTACTCCGTGTACGCCGGCAGCAAGGCCCCGGTGGAGCACTTCACCCGGGCGCTGTCCAAGGAGCTGACGGGCCGCCGGGTCTCGGTGAACAACCTGGCCCCCGGCCCCATGGACACGTCGTTCTTCTGGGACGCGGCCGCGCCCGGTGAAGATGAGTTCTCGAGGGCTCAGACGCCGTTGGGCCGGCTTACGAAGGTCGAGGACGTCGTTCCGTGGGTGCGCTTCCTGCTCACCGACGGACGGTGGCTGAACGGCCAGACCGTGTTCCTCAACGGCGGCTTCGCCACCCGCTGACCGCTTGGCCGATGGCGGCGCGGGGCCGGTGGGGGCGGGCCCCGCGCCGCGACCGATGATCGAGGAAGGACGGACCACCCGTGAGTGAACAGCCCTACATCGAGGGTCTTGTCGATGTGCACGCCCATTTCGTGACGGACGAGTACGTGGCCGCCGCCAAGGCGGCCGGGCATCTGCTGCCCGACGGCATGCCGGGATGGCCGCGCTGGGACGCCGGAACCCACCTGGAGCTGATGGACGAGTGGGGCGTGGCCACATCGATTCTGTCGATCTCATCGCCCGGCACTCACTTCGGTGACGACCGGGCCGCTCGTGCGCTGTGCCGGGAGGTCAACGACGCCGGCGCCGGCGTGGCGCGTGAACACCCGGGACGGTTCGGGCACTTCGCCTCCCTGCCCCTGCCGGACGTCGAGGGAGCCCTGGCCGAGGCCTCGCGCGCCCTCGACGAGCTCTCCAGCTGGGGCGTGGCCGTCGTGACCAGCGCCGGAGGAAGGTACCTGGGCGCCCCGGAGTACGAGCCGCTCTGGGCCGAGCTCAACCGCCGCCGCGCGGTGGTGTTCGTGCACCCCACGTCGCCGTGCTGCGGCGAGGCACTGTCCGCGGGGCGGCCCCGTCCGATGATGGAGTTCATCTTCGACTCCGCCCGCGCCGCCGCCGACCTGGTGTTCAGCGGAGTCCTCGCCCGTCATCCGGACATTCGATGGATCTTCACTCACGGCGGCGGCAGCCTGCCGCTGCTCGCCGACCGCATGGAACTCTTCCGCACCGTCTTCCGGGGCGGCCCGGGCGACGCCCCGACCGTCCAGGAGCAGCTCGCGGGACTCTGGTGGGACATGGCCGGCACGCCGTTCCCCCGGCAGATCCCCGCGCTGGTCGATGCGTTCGGCAGCCGGCGGGTCCTCTACGGCAGTGACTACTGCTGGACTCCGGCCGTCGGCGCGGCCGCCCAGGTCGCATCCATCGACGAGGCCGAGCAGCCGCCCGGCACCACCTGGCGGGCGCTGACGACCCGCAACGCCTCCCGGCTGTTCCCGGCCCTTTCGACGGGGGAGAACGCCCGCCGCCCGTGACCGCCCTAGTCACCGCCGAGATCGGCCGTGCGCAGCTGGGCGCGGGAGGTGATGCCGAGCTTCGGGAAGACCCGGTAGAGGTGGAAGCCGACGGTCCGGTGCGAGAGGAACAGCCGCGCCCCGATCTCGCGGTTGGTCAGCCCGCTCGCGGCGAGTCTGGCTATCTGCAGTTCCTGCGGGGTGAGCCTGTCCAGGGTGTCGGGCGTGGACCGGGTGACGGCCTCGCCCGCGGCGCGAAGCTCGGCGCGCGCGTCCTCCCCGAACGCCCTGATGCCGAGGGCATCGAAGCTCTCCATGGCCGCCCGCAGCGGGGCACGCGACTCGATGAGGCGGCGCCGGCGCCTCAGCCACCGGCCGTACGCCAGCAGGAGCCGCGCCCGGTGGAACGGCCAGCTCTTCAGCCGGGTGTGGAGGGCCCGCTGGTAGAGAGGCTCGGCCGTGTCGTCGTCGGCGACCAGGGGGTGGGCGTAGGCGGCCATGGCCCGTAGGTACGGCGAGGTCGTCTGCTCGGCCAGGGCGTCGAGCCGTGCGAGGTGGTGTTCCGCTTCGTCGCGGCGGCCGGTGAGGGTCGCCGCCTCGATCAGGTCAGCGATCCCCAGGTAGCCCACGAACGGGTGGTAGGCGATGTCGGACGGGTCGAGTACCCGGGCCAGCTGCTCGAACGCGTCGCCGTGCTGGTTGCCGACGAGGGCGCACCGTCCTCGGGCGAACTGGGCGAAGCCCAGGATGGACTGGGCGCCGACCGAGAGCAGTTCCGCCTCCGTCCTCCGGATGAGTTCGTTCGCGGTGTCGTGGTCACCGCGCTCACCGGCCAGCGTGGCCGTGGCCAGGTCGGCCACCAGCGCCCAGCGGGATCGGCCGGTGTCGCGGGACAGCCGGCCGGCCTCATCGGCCGCCGTCGCCGCCAGCCGGTGCTTGCCGAGATGGATCGCCGCCCACGCCTGAGAGGCGAGGGCTTCGCCGAGCAGGCCGAGGCGCCCCTGCCGCCGGAGACCGTCGACGGACGCGCACAGGAACGGCCACGACAGGTCGAAGGCCCAGATGGCGGTCAGCGAGGCCCCCAGCGCATGCTGCTCGGCGGGGTCGCCCGTGAACTCCGGCGCGATCCGGGAGACCTTGCGGATGACCCGCGCCGCTTCCTTGACCGGGTCCGCGCAGGCGGCGATGGACAGGACCATGGGGTCGGCGTCGCTCCGCTGGAGGCGCCGCGCCGTCCTGACGACGAGGTCACGGGTCTCCTGCGCCGGATCGCCGTACCAGCAGCCGACGGACAGCGGCCACAGGGCTCTGAGCGCGAGCGTGGCGCCGTCGCTGTCGGCACCGGCCAACCGGTCCGCCACGTCGGCGAAGACCCGTACCCGCTGTGGGGTGTACCAGCTCTCCTCATTGAGGGCCTCCATCCACAGGGTGAGGCGGAGCCGCTCTCCTTCTTCGAGCTTCGAGGACTTCGCCTCGGCCAGTTGCCGGCGTGCGGCGACGGCGTCGCCGAGCTCGAAGTCGATCTCCGCCGCACGCAGCAGGAGACGACCCCGGTCCCCGCCCGGGTCGCTCAGCATCGCCGCCCGGCGCAGGGTTTCGGCCGCGGCGCGCGGAGCCCCCCGGTCGAGGGCCCGGAGGGCGGCCGCCTCGAGATCGAGGGCCACGCCGTCGTCCGGACCGGGGCTGGCGGCCGCCCGGTGCCAGGCCCGGCGTTCCTGGGAGTTCTTCAGCGCTCTCGCCAGCGCGGCGTGCGCGGCCAGGCGTCTCGACGGGAGGGCCGCCCGGTAGATGGCCGAGCGGATGACGGGGTGCCGGAAGCGCACCTCACGCCCGTCGAGCTCGATCAACCCGGCCTGGACGGCGGGTTCCAGGACGTCGACCGAGGGCGCCGTGCCGTCCAGGAGCTCCACGGCGCTGAAGATCTCGGTGAGGTCACTCTGGTCGTCGGCGGCGGCGATCAGCAGGATGCTCCGGGTCGGGTCCGGCAGCCCCGAGACGCGGGGGAGGAACGTCCGCTCCAGGCGGCGGGTGGTCGGCAGCCACGGCGTCAGTGCCTGCCGGGCACCGTCCCCGCTCAGTGCCGCGGGAAGCTCGACCAGCGCCAGCGGGTTGCCGGCCGCCTCGGCCAGGACGCGGTCGCGGACGGCCTCGCCGAGTTCCGGTGCGCGCGCGGCGAGAAGCGCGGTCGCCGCGTCGTCATCGAGCTTCGTCAGCGGCAGTTCGGGCAGGCCCGCGTCGTTCAGTACGGTGTCATGCCCCTCACGGACCGCGAGCGCCATGACCACCCGCTCGGCGCCCAGGCGGTTCGCGATGAAGGCCAGGACCTCACCGCTCGGCCGGTCGATCCACTGGACGTCGTCGATCACCAGGATGACGGGCGAGTCATCGGCCAGGCCGCTGATCAGTTCCAGTGACGCCAGGCCGACCGAGAACATCTCCGGTGCGACGCCCTCGGCCATCCCGAACGCCGCCGACAGCGCCTGCCGCTGCCGGGGGATCAAGGCCGAGGCGCGGTCGAGGACCGGCCTGAGCAGCTGATGCAGCCCGGCGAAGGGGATCGACGCCTCCGACTGCACGCCGACCGCCGACAGGGCGCGGCAGCCCCGCCCGACGGCGGCCTCCCGGGCCGCGCCGAGCAAGGCGGTCTTGCCGATCCCGGCCTCTCCGCGCACGAGCAGGGCACCGCCCGCGCCGGCCAGACCGCGAGACGTCACCTCCGCGATCAGCCGGAGTTCGGCGTCGCGCCCGTACAGCGTCCCCGCTTCGCGGAAGCGACGGGTTCCTTCCCTCGTGTCCGATGACTGGTAGGTGACGGCCATGGCACCGACGCTACGGGCGGTGGGGGCCGGGAGGCATCGGTCATGTGACCATCGCGGCGCGGTCCGCCGACGGCGCCGGTCGGCGTCGGGGCAGGTCAAGGCAGGGCAGGACGGGCGAAGGCCGGTCGTTAGCCTGTGGAATGTGGGACTCATCGGACGGAGCGAGGAGATCAGCCGGCTGCACGGCCTGGTGAGCGAGGTACGTCAGGCCGGTGCGGCCCTGCTGCTCCGCGGTGAGCCCGGCATCGGGAAGTCGGCCCTGCTCCAGGAGGCCGCGGCGTTCGCGCACGCGTCCGGCCTGCGTGTCCTGGGCACGACCGGTGTGGAGTCCGAGGCCCATCTGCCCTACGCCGGGCTGCACCAGCTCTTGTGGCCGGTACGGGACCGCATCGGGGTGCTGCCGCCCGGACAGCGGGAGGCGCTGCGGGCGGCACTGGGAATGACCGAGGCGGTCGTGCCCGAGGGCTATCTCGTCGCCCTCGCCGTGCTGAACCTGCTCGCCGAGATAGCCGAGGCCGCACCGGTCCTGATCGTCGCGGAGGACGCGCACTGGCTCGACCCGTCCACCGCCGACGTGATCGCGTTCCTCGGACGGCGGCTGGAGTCGGAACCGATCCTGCTGCTCGCCGCGACCCGCCCCGGCACGGCGACGCGGCTGGACGAGGCCGGGCTGCCGGACCTGCTCATCCCGCCGCTGTCCGCGGAGGACGCCGCCGCACTGCTCGACGTCGGCGCGGCGGACCTGCCCGCCTCGGCGCGCCGCCGGCTGCTCGCCGAGGCGGCGGGGAACCCTCTGGCACTGATCGAGCTGCCCGCCGCGGTCCACGGCACCGACGGCGCCGCCATCCTCGCGAGCCCGTGGCTGCCGCTCACGGCCAGGCTGGAGAGCGCCTTCACGCGGCGGTTCGCCGCGCTCCCGGCGGTCACGAGGGCCGTACTGGAGGTCGCCGCGCTCAACGACAGCGCGGATCTGAACGAGACGCTGACGGCCACCCGCGGGCTCACGGGCCGGCCCGTCACGGCCGCCGACCTCAGGCCGGCCGTCGATGCCCGCCTCCTCACTCCGGACGAGAGCCGCGTGGCGTTCCATCATCCGCTCATCCGCTCGGCCGTCCACCAAGCGGCCGGTGCCGCCCGGCGCCGCGACGTGCACCGGGCACTGGCCGGAGCACTGGCCGATCAGCCCGACCGGAGAACATGGCACCTGGCGGCTGCGAGCGACCGGCCGGACGAGGACATCGCGGCCGCCCTCGAGGCGGTCGCGGTCCGGGCGCAGCGCCGTGGCAGCGGCGCCGCGGTCGTCGCCGCCCTCGAGCGGGCCGCGCGGCTGAGCCCGGATCCGGAGCGGCGGGCCGACCGGCTCCTGCGCGCCGCGGACGGTGCGGTCGAGCTCGGCCGTCCGGAGATCGTCGACCGGCTCCTCTCCGAGGCGGGAGAGATCGAGCCGTCGAGGCAGCGGCGTGCACGCCTGGCCTGGATCAGGGCCGCATTCGACGACGGACTCCGGGAGGGGAGCATGGACGCCTCGGCGCTCGCCGACCTCGCCGAGTCCGTCGCCGCGGATGGGGACATCGATCTGGCGGTCCGGATCCTCTGGAGCGCCGCGCTGCGCTGCTTCTGGAGCGAGCCGGGCATGGCGGCCAGAGACCGGATCGTCGACGTGGCCGAGCGGCTGCCGCTCGACCCGCTGGACGCCCGGCTGCTCGCCATCCTCGGCTACGCGGCCCCCATCGCCCGGGGCGCGGTCGTCATCGAGCGCTCGGAGCGGCTGCTCGCCCGATCCGGCCTCGACTCGCCGACCGTGCGGCTCGTGGGCAGCGTCGCGGTGCTCGTCGGCACCTTCGACGTGGCGATCACGCAGTCCGCCGCGTCGCTGGCCGGCCTGCGTGAGCAGGGTCGTCTGCAACTCCTGGCCCGCGCGCTCGCGGCGCAGGCGTGGGCTGCGGCGCAGCTCGCCGACCTCGGGGTGGCCCTGCCCGCCGCCGAGGAGGCGGGCAGGCTCGCCCGGGAGACCGGTCAGCCGTTCCTGCTCGGCCTCATCCTCGCCACGCAGGCGAAGATCGAGGCACTGCGCGGCCACTTCGACCAGGCCGACGAGCTGGCGGCCGAGGCCGAGCGACTCGGCACGCCGGTCGGCGCACGGAACGTCCTCGCCACCGCGCAGCACGCGCGCGCCCTCGCCGCACTGGGCGCGGGCGACTACCCGCAGGCGCTCACCCGGCTCCTGCGCATGCACGACATCACCGACCCCTCGCACCAGCTCGCCCTGAGCTGCCACACGGTCGCCGACATCGCCGACGCGGCCCTCCGCAGTGAGCGTCCCGGCGACGTGGCCGGCGTGATCACCCAGATGGAGGCGGCCGCGAAGACCACGACCTCGCCGTCCCTGCACGACGGCCTGCGGATGGCCCGCGCGGTGCTGGCGGGCCAGGACGAGGCCGAGGGCCTCTTTCGGACGGCACTCGCCGCGGACCTGACCCGGCGGCCCTTCATACGGGCGCGCACGGAGCTGGCCTACGGCGAATGGCTCCGCAGGCAACGGCGCGCCGTGGAGTCCAGACAGCACCTCCGCGCGGCCCGGGACACCTTCGACGCGCTCGGCACGTCGCCGTGGGGGGAGCGGGCCCGCCGTGAGCTCCGCGCCGCCGGTGAGCGGAGCAGCGAACGCCAGGCCGCCACCAGCGACCTCCTCACCGCGCAGGAGCTCCAGATCGCGCAGATGGCCGCCGAAGGCCTGACCAACAGGGAGATCGGCAAACGCCTCTACATCTCGCACCGTACGGTGGGCGCCCACCTGGCGCGGATCTACGCCAAACTGGGCGCGACCTCCCGCGTCCAGCTGCACGACGCCCTTGGCCGGTGACCGGGCTCCTCAGTCCTTGAGCGGGTCGTGACCCCAGTTCATCAGGGAGTACCGCCAGCGGGTCTCGCGGATGTCGCCGTCGGGGCGCTGCGCCAGGTGGCGGCGGATGTAGCCGACGACCTTGCGCATGTGCGCGTAGTCGTCCTCGGACAGGTCGCCCTTCTTCGTACGCAGCAGTGCGACGATCCGGCGGCCCGACTCGTGGCCGGTGGACTCACCGCCGCCCGAATGCTGCCCGGCCGCCTTCGACTCCTCACTGCCGAGCCAGCGTTCCAGCTCGGCGGGCTTGAGGTTGACCAGTTCGTCGAACAGGCTCCGGATCTCCTCGTCGTCCTCGCCCGCCACGGGGTCAGTCCTCCTTCTCCAGCGCGTCGGGCTTGTGCACGGCCCTGCCGCCGGACTTCTCGCTGCGGACCTGGTACTGCGGTTCGTCCGGCGACGCGGCGACCGTACGGCCGGCGGCCTCGGTCCGTTCGGTGATCTCCTCTTCGACCTCGCCGCGGGCCTCACCGCCGTGACTGCGCCAGGAGACGTGGTCGCCCTTGTGCAGCTTCTTCTTCTCTTTCGCCATGACGTTCTCCTGCTCCGTCCGCCCGCCTCCCCATACCCGCAGGTCAACGCGTATGCACCGGGCAAAAGGTAAGAATCAGCGGGTCAGGCCATGGCGAGCGGCGTAGGCGGCGACCTGGCTCCGGCTCGTGATGCCCGCCTTGGCGAACGCCCGGTTGATATGCGACTTCACCGTCGCCATCTCGACGTACAGCCGAGCGGCGATCTCTCCGTTGGCCAGCCCCGCGGCGATCAGCGTGAGCACCTCCGCCTCCCGGGCGGTGAGGCCGTCCGGAATCCGCGTACGGTCGGGCACCCGGCCGAGTCGCGCGGCGGCGACCAGCCGTGCCTGCACGGCCGGATCCACCGAGGCCAGGCCCGCGGCCGCGGCGGTGACGGCCTGCCGGATCTCCTGGCGTCCCGCGTTCTTCGTCAGGAACCCGCGGGCGCCGGCGGCGAGCGCGGCCAGGACCGACTCGTCGTCGGCGTACGACGTGAGGATGACGACGGCGACCTCCGGATGATCCGCGACGATCCGCTCCGTGGCGCCTTCTCCACCGAGCCCGGGCATCCGCAGGTCCATGAGCACGACGTCCGGCCGATGCGCGGCGACCGCCGCGATCGCCGCGCGGCCGTCCTCGGCCTCGGCGACCACCTCGATATCCGGCAGCAGGCCGAGGAGGGCGACCAGCCCCTCCCGTACGGCGGCCTGGTCGTCGGCGACGACGACGCGGATGACGGGGTCGCTCACAGGCCGATCCGGGCGCGTACCCGCCATCCCGCCTCGGTCGACCCGCTGGTCACCGTGCCGCCCGCCAGCCGTACCCGCTCGCGCATGGCGGTGAGGCCGTAGCCGCCGCCCGGCGCTGCGGCGGCCGGAACCAGCCCCGGGCCGTTGGTCACCTCGACGGTCAACTCGTCGCGTACGTAGTCGACGCGGACCTCGACGTCGGCGCCGGGAGCGTGCTTGCCGGCGTTGGTGAGGGCCTCCTGTACGGCGCGGTAGACCGCGAGGGCGGGTTCCGCCGGCAGCGGGCGCGCGGTCCCCGAGAGGACGCACCGAACCGATGCGCCCGTGTCCTGGCGGAACGTCTCGACGAGGCCATTGATCATCTCGGGGAGGTCGACCTCGCCCTCCCGCAGCGTCCGGACGGCGGCGATCGCCTCCTCCTGACCGGACCGGGCCAGTGCCCGGGCGCGGCCGACGTGCCGCCGGGCCTCCTCATGGTCACCGGTGAGCTCCAGGACCGCGTCGGCGGCTTCCAACCGGAGCGCCAGGGCGCTGAGCGAGTGACCGAGGACGTCGTGCAGCTCCCGCGCGATGCGGCCGCGTTCGGCGAGGACGGCGGCGCGCGCCCGTTCCTCCCCGGCTTGCCGGGTCTGCGCGGCCAGGAGGCGCGCCTGCTCGGCCCGGTCGACGTGGAGCCGGCGATTGCGGCCCACGAGGTAGGCGACGAAGGTCACGGCGGCGAACGTCGCCAGCGCGTCACCGCACCCCAGCGCGTACCCGGTCACGAGCACCCCGCAGCAACCACCGGCCAGCGCGACGCCCTCACGGCGGGGGAACATGGTGGCGGCGTCGACGCAGGCCCAGAACGTGAACCAGTACACCGCGGGCTGTGGGTGCAGGACGAGGAGCACGCTTCCGGCCAGTCCCGTGGCGGCGATCATCGCGCGCAGCGCGGGCGAATGCCCGCGCGGCCCGAGCACCGCCCAGCCGAGCCAGGCGGCGGACGACACGGCCAGGGCGACGGAGATGCGGAGATGCGCCCCGTGCAGTCCGGCGGCCCCCTTGTGCGTGGTCTCGCCCCAGAGCATGAACGCGAGCCCGGCCAGCATCGCGGCACGCGCGGGCCACTGCCCGCCCACGCGGATCGACATCCGGCCCCCTTCCGCCAGCGGCGAGCCGATTATCGTGCCCGGCCGACCCGCTCTTCCACCCGGATCTCCACCCGCGAGACGGACGACCTCCACCCGGGTCCCTTCCTACGGTGGGCCTCCATGACCGGCAGAGTGGGAGTGTCCGTTGTCCGCCATCACAATCGTCAACCTGGTGATCTTCGCCGCTGTGCTGATCAAGGACTGGGGTCATAACCGGATCACCATGTTCGCCGTCCTGAGGCCGTTGCTGCTCACCGCGGTGATCGTGCCGTTCTTCCTGCCGAAGTTCGACACGGCCGGTGGCGGCCTGGCACTGGAGGCCGCCTCCATCGGGGGCGGGATCGTGCTGGGAGCGCTGGCGTGCGCGTTGCTGAGGGTGAGCGTCGACGAGTCGGGTCAGGGCTGGTACGACGCCGGCTGGGCGTACGTGGCCGTCTGGACCGCGATCACGGTTCTGCGTCAGTTGCTCATCTACGGATGCCAGCACTGGTTCGCCCGCGACCTGGGGCGGTTCCTGATCGACCACCACATCAGCGTGGCCGCCTTCGCGGACTCGATCCTGTTCTTCACGCTGACCCTCGTGATCATCACCCGGGTGGGCATCCTGCTCCGCAGCCGCATGCCGTCGGCCCGCTCGGTCCCGTCCGCCGCCTGACGGCTCACCGGCCGGTGCCGCTGAGGTGGGCTTCGGCGATCTTGCGGAACGCCGCCACGAGGCGGCCGCGGTCGTCGGCGCGGGTGGCCAGCACGACCTGGCTGGGCTCGACGCCCTCCAGGGGGATCGTGGTGAGGTCGGGCCGCAGCCGGCGGACGTGCTCTCCGTCCGGGATGATCGCGACGGCCTGCCCGTCGGCGACGAGTTCGGCCTTGTCCTCGACGGCCTCGATGAGAGGACCGTCGGGGGCCGGGGCTCCGCCGGGCCGGGGATCGATGCGCCAGAAGGCGTTCCAGTCCGGGTCGGACACCCGTGGCAGAGGTTCGTCGGCGATGTCGTCGAGGGTCACGGACTCCTTGCCCGCCAGGCGGTGGTCGAGGGGCACGACGAGGACGCGGGGTTCGTCGTAGAGGACCGTGACGCGCAGCCGGTCGGTGGCGAACGGCAGCCGCGTCACGACCGCGTCCACGCGGTGATCGAGGAGCGCCTCGCGGGGTTCGTTCCAGTTCACGTGCGCGGTCCGCACGTCGGCGTCCGGGTGCCGGTGACGCAGTTCGCGTACAGCCGGAGTGACGATGAGGTTCGTCGTGTAGCCGATGGTGATCCGGTCCGGCCGGGCGGCGGCCCGGGTGCGCGTCACCACCTGGGCGGCGGAGCGCAGGAGCGTCTTCGCGAGGGGGAGGAAGGTCTCCCCGGCCTCGGTCAGTTCGCTGCCTCGCGGGGTGCGATCCAGCAGGCGGACGCCCAGCTGCTGTTCGAGACGGCTGATCTGCCGGCTGAGCGACGGCTGGGTGGTGTGGAGGACGGCGGCGGCGCGACCGAAGTGCCGGTGCTCGGCCAGAACCGTGAAGCACTGCACCAGCCGCAGGTCGAGATTCATCGGAGGCGGTGGCGAGTCGGTCATACGGGGAGCTTAGGCCCGTATGCCGTGACGTCGGGTGTTACGCGAAGCGTATTGCCGGATGCGGAACATTCATTGGACCCGGTGTACTCCGTGGCCCGAAGGTGGAGTCCGCGGCCGCGCACCGGCACGGTGCCGTATCGGGCCGCTCCTCAATCCTTGTCCCGGAATGGAGTGCACCATGTCCGCACCTACAGCTCTGATCACCGGCGGAACCAGCGGAATCGGCAGGGCCACCGCCGAACTGCTGCATTCGCGCGGCTATCAGGTGGTGGTCACCGGGCAGAACCCCGACACCATCGCCGCAGCCGAGAAGTCACTCCCCGACGGGATCGTCGTGCTGCGCGCCGACGCCCGGTCGCTCGCCGACACCGATCACGTCGTGGACCAGGTCCGGGAGCGCTTCGGCACGCTCGACGTGCTGTTCCTCAACGCCGGGATCGTACGGGGCCTGCCGATCGGGGCGTTCGACGAGGCCACGTTCGACGACATGGTCGACGTCAACTTCAAGGGCCAGTTCTTCACCCTGCAGAAGGCCCTCCCGCTGCTCAACGACGGGGGTTCCATCATCTTCACCGTCGGGATCGGCGTGACGCGGGGCATCGCCGGCGGGTCCGTCACCGCCGCCACCAGGGGAGCCCTCCTGGCCCTCGTCCCGTCCCTCGCCGTCGAGCTGGCACCCCGGCGAATCCGGGTCAACGCCGTCAGCCCCGGCCCGATCGAGACCCCGATCTGGGCCAAGCACGGACTCCCGCCCGAAGCGCTGGAGGAGACCCTCAAGGCCACGGCCGCGCGGGTCCCCCTGGGCAGGCTCGGCGCCGGCGAAGAGGTCGCCGCGGTCGTGGCCTTCCTCGCCTCCGACGCGGCCGGTTACGTGACCGGCGAGAACATCACCGTCGGCGGTGGAGCCGGCCTCAGCGTCTAGCGTCGTCCACGACGCAGACCTCGACGCAGTTCCCGCCGTTGGTGCTACTGCGCCGCGACTTGCGCCACTCGACGTTGTTCAAGTCCATCGTTCCTCCGCCACCTTCTTGATGAGCTCGATCGATTCGCGCTGGGACAGGGTGAATGTCCGGATCGACTCCCAGACGTCGATCAGGCATGCGATGTCTTCCGGGTTGCTCGTGACCAGACCGCGAACGGCGGTGTCGATGTAGGCAACGTCGCTGCCGTTGACGGTGGCGATCGTGAATGCGCCCGCAAGGCCTTCATAGCGTACGCCGGAGGGGACGATCTGGACTGCGAGCCGAGGGGACACGGAATTGACCAGGTGCTCTAGTTGATCACGCATCACCGCCGCATCGCCGAAGCCGCGAGTGAGGACCGTTTCGTCCAGTACACACCTGAGTGTAGGTGGGTTTTCGCTTTTGAGAATGGCCTGGCGGTCGAGGCGGGCGGTGACGGCGGCCTCGTCGCCGTCGAGGACCGTACGGGCGTAGTCGGGCGTTTGCAGCAGGCCGGGGACGACGGCCAGCTCGAACGCCCGGAGCGCCGACGAGCGGCGCTCTTCGGCGAGCCAGTCGCGCATCCAGCCCGGCAGGCTCTCTCCCTCCAGCATGTTGAAGACCTCCAAGAGCACGCCGGGCGGAACCTCCAGTGCCTGCTCGATGGCGGCGACCTGTTCGCGCCGAGGACGTAGCTGTCCGGTTTCGACGTTGCTCAGCCATCCATCCGAATATCCGAGCCTTTTGGCGAGGTCGGCCTGGAGGATGCTTCCCGCGTCTCGGTAACGCCGCACCAGACGGCCGAGGGTGATGAGCGTGGGGCTGGGGGATGTGCGCATCATTCTGCCCTTCTGGGATGCTCTGCGTGCCGTTGGCCTGACGTTCTCGCTGGTCAGTGCAGGCAGGATAAGCAGAATGAAGTGCTGTTTCGGGGGGTCATCAACGACAACCCGTGCGGCGCGAAGGATCGTTACTCGTGGTATTTCATATGTCCCCCATTAACTCGTCATCCGGGTTGAGCATCATCTCCGATCCCGCGTCGGCGCCCCTGCACGGCGTTGATCACTCAGCGCGTCCGACCGGGCCGCCGTCCGCCGCGGAGACGAAGCGGGGCAACCGGGCCGGGTTGATGTTGGCGAGTTCGTCGAAGGTGGCCCGTTCGTAGGACTTGGCCCAGGCGAGGTCCGCGTCGGACAGGTCGCCGGTGGCCAGGCCGGCGATCAACCGCTCGCCGTATTCGGTGTGGTCGTGCGAGGTCAGGATGAGCAGTTCCGGGAGTTCCCGGCGCAGCCACTGGACGCGGCGGATCGAGTCGACATAGCGGGTCTCGCCGCCGAGCTGGATGGCGCGCACCTGGTCGACCGCGAGATGCCGGATGGTGTACATCGCGTCGCCGGTCAGGAGGAACCGGTGGTCGACCAGCACGCTGGTGCTGCCGGGGCTGTGCCCCGGGGTGGGCAGCGCGATGACACTGCCGTCGCCGAACACGTCCGCCGAACCGGTGAAGCCGCCGATGGCCGGGCCGGTGAACTCGAGCGAGCGCCAGTCGGTGATCGCCGCGATCGACGGCGGGTAGGCCAGCGGCACGAGGCCGAGCACCTTGTCGTCGCGCGCCGCGTACTCGGCCGCGCCCAGGTACACCGGAGCGTGCGCGAACAGGTTGAGCGCGCCGACGTGGTCCTCGTGGAAATGCGTGATGAACACGGCGCGGATGTCCTCCGGGCGGTAGCCGAGCCGCGCGAGTCGGGCCGGCATGGTCTCCTCGTCCGGCAGGTCGTACTCGTCCGCGTCCATCACGTGCTCCATGATCGAACCGCGGTAGTAGTCGGCGTGCGCGGCCTGTGCCGGGCTGATCCCGGTGTCCACCAGAACCGGGCCGACGGTCGGGTGCTCAAGCAGGTAGGCATGGATCGGCACCCAGATGAAGTGATCCTTGTCGGCGGCGAACTCGCCGAGGGAGAACCCCTCCAGGCCACCGTAGAACTGGCCGAACGGGACCTTGGTGCGGCCGATGCGCAGCGGGTGAATGTTCATGACGGGCTCCTTCGCCTACGCCGGAACGGGGCCGTTCCGTCGTTCCATGACGAAGAGTAGACACGGCGATCGATGGAACGCAACCGTTCCGTCCTGTCTATACTGTGCGGCATGCCACGCAAGCGCGAGCCGGCCGGCGCCGCCGTCCTCCAGGAGTCCGTCACCAGTGCGATCACCACCGCGCTGTTCGACGAGCTGGCCGAGACCGGATACGCGCGCATGTCCGTCGACGCGGTGGCCCGGCGGGCCGGTGTCGGCAAGGCCGCCGTGTACCGCCGCTGGCCGTCCAAGCAGGCCATGCTGCTCGACCTGCTCGATACGGCGGTGCGCCGGAACGTACCGGAGGTGCCGGATTCCGGGTCTTTGGCCGGCGATGTGCGCGGCTTCCTCGATGTGATCGTCGCGCAGGTCGCTGATCCGCGGATCAAGCGGATCGCGCTGGACATGGCGGCCGAGACCACGCGCAGTCCCGAACTCGGTGCCGCGCTCCGCGAGACGGTGGCCGGACCACGCCGCGCCGCTGCCGCCACCGTGCTGAGCCGGGGGATCGAACGCGGCGAACTGCCCGCCGACATCGACCGCGAACTCGGCCTCGACCTGCTGATCTCGCCGCTGCTGGGGCGCCTGCTGCTGATCGGGGGACCGGTCGACGACGCCTATCTGACCCGGCTGACCACGGTCATCGTCGCCGGCCTCACCTCGGCGTGATGGCCGCCGGCCCTCGGGTCAGGGCTGTTCTATGAGGGCCGGGTGTCTCGGGTCGTCGACGCGGACGACGACGTCGGCGATCAGCGCCGGCCGGGTCTCGTCCTCGTACCGCTCGTACGCGGGCAGGGTCCATTTCTCGTCCGGTCCGGTGCGGCGGGCCAGTGCCGCTCGGGACATCGACAGGTGGACCGCGTGGTCCAGCGGCAGGCCCCGGCCGAGGAGGAGCGCGCCGTCGAGCAGGAGCACGCCGCCCGGCGCCAGCGTCACGTACGAGGCGCGGGTGGCCCGGTCGACGGCGCTGTCCCAGAGGGTGGGCAGCACCCGGCCGGAGCCGCCGGGGTCGAGCGGGCCGAGCACCTCGCGGACCAGGCCGCCCTCGTCGAGCCAGTCCGTGTAGAAGGCGTCCGGGTCCTCCCGGCCGTACTCAAAACGGAGCGAGGCCGGTCGGAGGAAGTCGCCGGCCGAGACGCGCAGGACGTCGCGGCCGCGCAGCCGGAGGGGGTCCACCAGTGCGTCCGCGAGGTCTCCCGGCCGGGCAGGTGGCGCACCGTCGATCGCGACCCGCGCCCACGACGCTTCGGGGAGGGTCGCGATCCGGTCGGCGAGTTCTTCGACCAGGAGGGACGGTGAGATGGGCCGGGCACGCACCTGACCATCCTCCCAGGGGCGATCGAACGCCTGCTCGGCGGACGCCGTGCCGCGTTTCGCTCGGAGAACGCCCAGTTCAACGCCGTTAAGTCACGTAATGTCACCCATTCACCACGGAAAACGTTACCAAATCGGAATTTCATTAGCACTCGTAACTTCTGGCGCATTAGGGCGTATACCAGCACAATTACCGCTGCTTGCCGCAGCGGTGAGGTTCCGGCGACCCACCGGCAAGCAAGATTGATGAGGTGAATTCGTGCGCATACGTTCCGTAGCCGCGGCGGTTGCCGGTGCGGGGGCGCTGGTGGCGTCCGCATTCGCACCGGCGGTCGACGTCGCGGCACAGGCCGGCGGCGGCATGGTGCCGCAGGCGGTGCACGTGCCCATGACTCCTGACCTGGTCACCACGACCAAGCAGGCCTCCACGGCGTGCACGCTGCCCGACGGCGGAAACGTCTCGTACTACCACTGCTACACCCCGCAGCAGATCCGTTCGGCGTACGGCGTCAGCGGTATCCCGTCGATCTCCGTCGGCGGGAAGACGGTGCCCAACCGCGGGCAGGGTCAGACGATCGTCCTCGTCGACGCGTACGGCAGCCCGACCGCCGCGGCCGACCTGCAGCGCTTCCACGACGCGTTCTTCCCCGACCTGCCGAACCCGGACTTCACCCAGAAGTTCCCCCAGGGCGACCCGCAGTACAAAGATGCGAACGGACAGGGTCTGTCCGGCAGTTCCGGCGCGGCCGGCTGGTCCGGGGAGGCGACGCTCGACATCGAGTGGGCGTACGCGGTGGCTCCCGAGGCGCACATCGTCCTGGTGGCGGTTCCGCCGGCGGAGACGTTGGGCGTGCAGGGCTTCCCGAACCTGTTCAAGGCGATCTCCGACGAGGTCGACGCGGAACCGGCCGGCACGGTGTTCTCCATGTCGTTCGGGGTCACCGAGGAGACCTTCGGGGGCGCGGCGGCCACGCAGACCGCCAAGTTCGACGAGGTCTTCAAGAAGG
The DNA here is from genome assembly GCF_024055675.1 of Actinoallomurus rhizosphaericola. Classification (NCBI taxonomy): domain Bacteria; kingdom Bacillati; phylum Actinomycetota; class Actinomycetes; order Streptosporangiales; family Thermomonosporaceae; genus Actinoallomurus; species Actinoallomurus rhizosphaericola. Next base: position 230,420 of record NZ_JAMXMW010000004.1, read on the forward strand.
GCCTGGCCAAGCACGACAACTTCTTCGCGTCGTCCGGTGACGACGGCACCTCGGGCGCGGCGAAGCAGCAGCACGAGGGCGCGACCTACCCGCAGCCGACCGTCGGCTGGCCGGCCAGTTCCCCGTACGTCGTGTCGGTCGGCGGCACCCAGTTGCAGTACGGCTGGACCTGGGACCCGTCCGACAACGCGCCGCGTACCTCCACCGGGGCCCGCAACCCGGACTACTGGAAGTGGACCGACGGCGGGAATTCCGAGGCGGCGTGGAACGAGTCGTTCGGGCCGATCGGCACCGGCGGCGGCGCCAGCAGCGTCTACGCGCGGCCGGACTGGCAGAAGAACGTCGCCACCGGCTACGGCGACCACCGGCTCGTCCCCGACACCTCGTGGAACGCCGCGGTCAACGGCGGCGTGGAGGTGTACATCTCCGCGTACCCGGACTACAACTGCGGCAACTCCACTGGCTGCTGGACCATCTACGGCGGCACCTCGGCGGCGAGCCCGCAGACCGCGGCCCTGGTGGCACTGGTGAACGCCGCTCGTGGTTCGGCGGGCAAGCAGCCGATCGGGTTCCTCGACCCGATCCTCTACTCGGGGCTCGGCTCGACCGCCTACACCGACATCGTCCCCCAGCACTACGGCGACGCTCCCAAGGGCTTCGACGGCAGTGACGTCGGGGTCGACGGCACGGTGTCCAAGTCGGCGGGCGACATCGTGGACAACCAGATGTGGGGTGTCCCGACCGCCGGTTACCCGACGACGACCGGCTATGACCTGACGACCGGATGGGGCGTCCCGAAGGGGACCGCGCTCGTGCCCGCCCTGACGGCCATGCCGTAGTCGCGGGATCGACTCCTCGCCCGGAGAGTCCGGGCGGCCGAGCCCTCGTCGGCGGTCCGCCGCCGACGAGGGCTCATTCCATGAAAGATCAGCGCGCCCGTACGAGGACGGTCGCGTGGGTCAGGAGGCTCAGGCCCGAAGGGCGGATGGAGTCGGTCCGCTTCCACAGCCCGGCGTCGATCGCGTCGGACGGGCGTGCGTGCCCGACGAGGCCGAAGCCGTGCTCTTCCAGCAGCGCGGACAGGTCCTCGGGGGCGAAGAGGCTCAGCCACGGCTCCCCGCGCTCGGCGGCCACCGAGGAGACCGCCTCGGCGTACGCCTGGCCCTCGGCGTCCCGCAGTCCGGCGGGGAGCATGGAGTCGGTCACGATCTCCGTACCCGGGGCGAAGCGGCCGATCTCGGCCAGCGTGCCGGCGATGGCCTCCCGGGTCAGGTACATCGTCACGCCGAGCCAGCTGACGAAGGCGGGCCGGGACGGGTCGAATCCCGCCTCGGCGAGCGCCTCGGACAGGACCGCGGTCTCGAAGTCGACGGGGACGAACGTCACCGTGCCGGGAAGGGCGAGGTCCGACTCCTCCAGCCGCTCGCGCTTCCACTCCTGGGTGCCGGGGTGGTCGACCTCGAAGACGCGAAGGCCGCCCGTGCCGGAGCGGTACGCGAACGTGTCGAGGCCGGCGCCCAGGATGACGTACTGCGTAACGCCGCGGGCCTCGGCCTCGGCGAGGCGGTCCTCGGTGTACCGGCTCCGTACCGTCGCCATCGATCTCGCCTCGGCGAGGATGGGGTGGTCGCCGTGGAGACGGTGGTAGCGGACGAGGTTCTCGGCCTCGTCTCCGAGAAGTGTGTACGCGAGGGTGTCGGCGAAGATCCGCGGCTCGTCGTCGACGATGAGATGGGCCGCGCGTGCCGCCGCGGCCATGAGTGCGGTCTGGCTGGGCTTTCCGTCATTATCCACGAGACGGAACCATATATGTGCTTTTCCCTAGCATACCACAAATCGGCAATTAATAAAAGGCTTCCGGAATTACATCTCGCTACCATTTCCGGTCGCCGGCCGGTCGTGTCGCAGGTAGTCGACCAGGCGGTCCGCCAGCTCGCCGGGGCGGCTGAGCATGACCATGTGGCCGCCGTCGATCTCGTCGGGGACGATGCCGAGGCGCTCTTTCACGACCCGGCGCATGAATGCGGCGGGGAACAGACGGTCGCCCCGGCAGAGCAGGAATTCCGTCGGCACGCGCGGCCACGCGGGCAGTGGCCATGGCTCTTTCCCCGGCGTCTCCGACTGGCCGCGCGGATGCTCGCGCATCTCGGCGACCAGATGCGCCGGAACGTCGTGGTAGTAGACCGGGTCGAAGCCGTGGTCCTCCTCCGGGGGCCCGTGGTGTCCGGCCGCCTCGCGCATCGCCTGGGCGTGCCCGGTGGCGGTCCACCAGTCGCCGGGGGCCTCGCCGGGGGAGGGGACCATCGCCGTGAGCATCACCAGGAGATCGACCGGCACGCGCTCGCAGACGAGTGGCGCGGTGAAGCCGCCGAACGAGTGCGCCACCACGATCAGGCCGGTGCGGTCGCCGATCTGCTCGACCACGGCGTCGGCGTAGTCGGCGAGCCCGGCCGCGTCGTCCTCGGCGGGCAGCTCCACGTTCACGGCGTCGTGGCCGCGCCCGCGCAACTCGGCCATGAGCGGCTGCCAGTACCACGAGTCGCACCCCGCGCCGGGGATCAGGACGAAGGTCGCCATGTCGGGGAGTCCTCTCGTCGGGACGGATGGGACATCCTGTGCTGACCGCCCGGCCGCGCGGAACTCATCGGGGTCTCGCGGCGCACATCGGACCGACCTCGCGAACGGCCCGATGTCCGGGGGCTTCAGTGCGCGCGAAGGCGTCCGACCGGCTCGGTCGGCGGGTCGCCGGCCGGCAGCCCGTACATCGTGAAGAGCCGGTGGCGGACCGCCGCCAGCGGGTAGGTCCCCGGATAGACCGCCATCTTGAAGATCACGCCCTCCAGGACGCTGCGGAACATCACCTCTTCGAGGGCCGGGTCCTCGGCGCCGCGGTCGGCGAAGATCTGCCGGAGGCGGTCCTCGAACCGCTCGATGACATCCGCCTTCGCCGACTCCACCTTGACGAAGATCTCGCGGCTCGCGGGCTGGAGCATCAGGCAGAGCACGAGCCGCTGCACTCCGAGCGTCTCCCGCGCCATCGTCAGGGTGCGGTCGATCACACCGGCGAGCCGCTGGTCCGCGGTGACCTCCCCGTCGGCCGGGTCGGTGCCCGCGAGGAGCCCGTCGAGCGCCTGGCCGAGCAGCTCGTGGAGCAGCTCCTCCTTCGCCGGGAAGTAGTACGACACAAGGCCCCGGGCGACGCCCGCGCGCTCGGCGATCTGGGAGATCGTGGCGCCTTCGTACCCGCGCTCGGCGAACAACGTCAGGGCCGCCTCCAGGATCCGGCGACGGGACTGCTCGCGCAGCTCCTGGTTGGCGCGGGCCGAACGTGGCGACAAGCGGACCCCCGGGCATCGATGACGGACACACCATTGTCCCGCCGCCTGCCGCCTCCCGGTGCGCCGGTCAGTGCCGTACCCGTCCGTTGATCGCGCCGACCAGGTTCGTGACGCCGCCCTTGTCGGCCGACTCGAGCGCGAGGTCCGTGCCGCCGGCGAAGGTGATCACGAAGTTGTGGACCTTGACCGAGATCTGCGCCCGGCCGGACTCGGTGACCCGGGCGCCGGCGATCTGCTGCAGGGGGACCTCCGCGACCAGGTCCTTCGCCCGGCCGAGCATCGACTGCTCGAACAGCAGGAGTCTCCGGTCGGTCACCGCGATGTTCATCTTCGGGGGCAGCCCGCCGTCGGCGGCGACGTCGACGAAGCGGATGCCGACGACGTTCTGCAGCGCGGCGTAGTAGCCCTCGCGTTTCAGGGTGCCCGGCAGGTTCGCCATGCAGCTGGCGGCGAGCCTCTCATCGGGGCCAAGGATCTTCGACGCGGCCTTCTTGACGGCCCAGTCACGCGCGGCCATGCGCGGCTCCTCTCGTGGGGAAGGATGTTGACTGTACAGCCAGCCAGTAATCGCGGCGACGGAGAAGACCCTCTGTGTCCTATGTCACGCGCCTTCAGGCCGAGGCGCTCTCCCGGGTCATGCGATGCCGAACCAGCCGAGCACGGTGATGATCAGCGCGGTCGCCGCCATGATCGCCACCACGGCGACGCAGATCGTGGCGATGAGGTGGTAGACGGGTCCGTTGGCGGCGTCTCCGAGCAGCCGCTTGCGGCCCGCGAGGACCAGGACGTAGGTGAGCAGGATCGGGGTGATGATGCCGTTCAGGAGCTGGGCGTTGATCAGCAGGCGGATGAGGTTCCCGGGGATGAGGGCGATGGCGGCGCCGATGAAGATCTGGGCGGTGAACAGGCCGAGGAACAGGGGCGCTTCGCGGAATCGGCGGCCGACGCTGCGTTCGACCCCGGCGGCCTCGCTGATGGCGTAGGCGGTCGACAGCGGGACGACGGCGGCGGCCAGCGCGGAGGCGCCGAGCAGGCCGAGGGCGAACAGCTGCTCGGCGAAGCGGCCGGCGACCGGCGCCAGCGCGTGTGCGGCCTGGGCGGCGGTGTCCAGTGGGGCGCGGGTGTGGATGGCGGCGGCGGTCGCGATGATGATGAACATGCTGATCAGGTCGGCGAAGATCGCGCCACCGACGGTGTCGATGCGTTCGGCCCGGTAGTCGGCGGGGCCGATCCCTTTGTCGGCGACGGCTCCGGCGACATAGAACTGCATGTACGGGGTGATGGTGGTGCCGATCAGGGCGACCGTCAGCAGCAGGAAGGCCTTGGTGCCGAGCAGGTGCGGCCAGATCGTCTGGCTCGCGGCCTTCCCGAGCTCGGGATGGGCCAGGGCGGCGGCGATCGGGTAGGACAAGAACGCCAGCGACAGGATCAGGAACAGTCGTTCGGCGTAGCGGTAGGAGCCGAAGACCACCAGGGCCCAGATCACCACGGCGGCGATCGGGATTGAGACGTACCGGCCGACGCCGACCAGGTCCAAGGCGGCGGCGATGCCGGCGAACTCGGAGACGACCAGGCCGACGTTGGCGGCCAGGAACGCCACGAGCGCGAACGCGGTGACCCGGATGGAGAACTGCTCGCGGATCAGCGAGCCCAGCCCTTCGCCGGTGTAGGCGCCGAGCCGGGCGCACATCTCCTGCACGACCACGAGGCCGACCGTGACCAGCAGCATGACGAACAGGGTGCGGTAGCCGAACTGCGCGCCGGCCGAGGCGTAGGTGGCGATCCCGCCGGCGTCGTTGCCGGCGTTCGCGGCGATCAGCCCGGGCCCGGCGAACGCCAGCGCGGTGATCAGCATCCGCCGCGGGCTCCTGCGGGGCCGGTTCCCCCCGGTCGGGGCGGCCCGGCCGGCGGGCGTGTGGAGGCCGGGGCCGCTTGCGGAGGGTGCGGTGTGCCGGGCGGTCATGACAGCACCCGGGGGAAGTGGAAGCGGCCCCGTTCGGGCAGCAGCATGTCGACCACGTCATCGGCCAGGATCCGCCCGAGGGGGCGTTCCTCCTCGTCGACGACCAGCACCGACAGGCGGCGTGACTCGGCGAGCCGGGTCGCGACCTCGGCCGGGCCCGCCTCGGGCCGGAGGGTGATCGGCCAGGGCGGGCCGACCAGCTCTCCCAGCGTGGTCCCCGGATCGGCGAGCAGCAGCTCGCCGAGGATGACGTCGTCCAGCAGGCGGCCGTTCTCGTCGACCACCGCGACGGCGTCGATGTCGGCGATGTGCACGCCTTCGGCCGCCAGCAGGTCACGGACCTGTGCGACGGTCTGCTCGGGCCGCACCCGGATCATCGTCGTGGTCATCAACCCGCCCGCGCAGTCCTCCTGCCGGGCGAGCAGGTCGCGCACCGCCGACCTGGTCTGCTCGGGGAGCCGGGCGAGCAGGAGCGAGCGCCGCTCGGCGTCCAGGTCGCGGAGGGCGTCCGCGGCCTCGTCGGGCTCCATCCGGGCCACCAACCCGGCGGCCTGGCCGGGATCGGCCTCGGTCAGCAGTTCTTCCAGCTGGTCGGGGCGCATCTCCTCCAGGGCGTCGGCGGCGTGGTCGGGGCCGACCAGGTCGAGCAGTTCACGGCGCTCGGGGCGGCCCAGGTCCTCCAGGAGGTCGGCCAGTTCGGCGGGGTGCAGGCGGCGGAGTTCCGCGCGGGGGGCCGCCAGCCGGGCTCCGCCCCGGCCCGCCGGTCTGCCGAACGCCTGCACGTCCGACCAGTCGATCACCTGCTCCGGGACGGCACGCCTGCGCCAGCGGGCGGGGCCCAGGCGGCGTGCCAGAGCGCCGAGCCCGGTGTCCATGCCCACCAGCCGCAACCGGCCCTCGACCGGTGTCAGGTACAGGTCGGACGGGCGCACCACCCGTACGCCCTCGATGTCGACGAGCTGGTGGTCCAGTACGTGGGTCGCCAAGGCGACCTCACCGGGGCGTTCCTCGAACTCCCGCAGGTCGAGACGTGCGCTGCGCAACGTGACGGCCTGCGGCTCCACTCGATCCACGACCTCGTACGGCACCCACGAGCGGCGCCGGCCGACCTGGACGACCAGGCCCGTCACCGCCGGATACGTCTCGCGGCCGTTCCAGCGGGCGACCAGATCGACCAGCCGGCCGATCTGCTGGCCGGCCTGGTTGACCACCGGCCGGCCCACCAGCCCGGCCAGCGGGATCAGCGCCTGGCGCACCGAACGCGTCCGGGTCAGGCGGCCGTTGCGCTGCCCGTAGCGCTGCCGTACCGCCCGTGGCACCGCCGCGAGGAGACCCTGGCGCCCCATCACCGGCCCTCGGATCCGACGGGCCGGCGACCGGCGAGGGCCGGTTCCTGTTCGACCATGACGAACGACTCCCCCCATGGTCCCGTTCCGGGACCATCAAGGGCGCGCGTCAGCCGCTTCCCGCCTGGCGGCCATGCCCGATCGGGAAGCGCTACCGCGCACCGGAACGAATGCGGGACACGCCGTGAAGGGGCTGATCTCGCCCCGGACTACTGCCGGACATGTCCTCACCTCCGCCCGGTCCAGGCAGCGTGCGTCCACACGCCGCCGCGTCCATGACAGGGTGCCGCCCGTCGGGCCACGCTCCGCACCCCTCCGCGTCTCGTAAGAGCTTTGGCACTGCCCGGCGTATCCCTCCCATCGAGGGAAGCCACTTGGCCTGTCCCCTTAAGCCGGGGAGAGGTGTCCTGACCCTGGGCGTCTCTCGACGTCGTGGGGTCAGCGGCCTGTATCCGGACAGACGCCTCACCTAACGAGGTGCCTGCTTGCCCAAAGCGTAAGTCGCCACCCGCAAGTGCGACAACCTGCCCCATACATCGTTAGCCCAGCGATAACCCTGCCTATACGGAGGCGGCGTGACGATGAGGTCATGGCCCTCCCGACGGCGGCGATCGCGGCGGCGGCCGTCGAGGTCCGGCTCGCCACGCCGGCCGTCACCGCGCGCTCCGTCGCCCGGGCCGTGGTCGCTCACTTCCCGCACTACAGTCACCAGGCCGCCACCATCGGCCTCGGCATCCTGGCCACCGTGATCATCGCGGCCGTCATCGCGGCCATCCGCACCAACCGGCGACGCCGCTGACGGTGGTTTCGTCCGGTGCCCTTACGCCAGCCCGGCCGCCGGATCGTCGACGGTGTGCCAGTGCACCCCCTGGATGCCCGGCTCCAGGGACAGCCGGGCGATGAGTTGTTCGAGCCGGGCCGGCGCGTCTCCGGGGGCGCGTACGTCGGCCGACAGTTGCACCGTCGCGGCCTCGTCCGCGGGGGTCTGGCCGGGTGCCGCTTCGAGGCGCCGGGTGTGCAGGCCGCACAGGATGACCTGGTCGCCGGTGGTGTGCTGGACCAGCAATGCCCGGATGTGGATCTCGGCGGTGGCGCTGCAGGTCACGTGCAGCTGATAGGGGCGCAGGTCCTCCTCCTCGCCCGGGACGTCATGGTCGATCAATCGGCCGAGCGGCCGCCCCAGAGTGTGCACGGCCAGGATCGTGACGGTGGCGATCGCGGCGAACCCGGGGCACCCGGCGGCGGCCAGCACCCCCACGGCGGCCGAGCACCACAACGTCGCCGCCGTGTTCAGGCCACGGACGTTGAATCCGTCCCGCAGGATCACCCCACCACCGAGGAAGCCGATACCGGACACGACATAGGAAGCGACCCGGGTCGGGCTGCCGGCATCACCGACGGCGACCGAGTACAGCACGAACAGGGTGGATCCAACGGCGACCAGCGCGTTGGTGCGCAACCCGGCCATCCGGGCCCGCCACTGCCGTTCCGCGCCGATCAGGGCTCCACACCCCAGCCCCACCGCCAGGCGCACACCGAACTCCGCCCCCGACAAGGCGTGCACCACACGCCACCCCCGATCCCCCAGGTCGGCCCGTCGGCGAATACTCCATCAGCCACCCGGCCATTCCTGCGACCGACCCGCCGACCGACCGCCCGGACGGGTAACGGGGAGGGCTTGTGTGTCCTATGCCACGCATCCACCGGAGGGAGATGCGGTACGGTGCTTTGCGCGGCGAACGTATTTCGCCGCATAAGCGGTATTCGACCGCTTATGGTGCGCCGGGAAGCCTGGTCGGCAACGTCGATAGGGCCATGCCCGCGGGGAGGCGCCGGTGACCGAATTCACCCACGCGGCGCTCGCCTTTCCGGCCGTCGTTTTCGGCGCCCTCCTGGCCGTCGTCCTCGCCTATTGGCTGCTGGTCGTCATCGGGCTGCTCGACGCGGCCGCGACCATCGTCACGGCGGTGGCGCTGTCGCTGTTCGCGGTGCTCGCGTGGTTCGCCGGCGTGGCCGGGACCGTGCTGCTGCGCCGCGACCACCACACCGGGACCGGACCGGCGATCGGCGTGCTGGCCGCCGCGCTCGTCGCGTCCTTCCTGGTCACCAGGCTGCTGATGCGGCCGCTGCGCTACATGCTCCCCGAAGAGGTGCTGCCCTCGCGGCGCGACTTCGTGGGCCGGATGTGCGTCATCCGCACCAGCCGGGTCGACCTGACGTTCGGCCAGGCGGAGGTGCGCGCCGCCGATGGCTCGGCCGCCGTAATTCAGGTTCGCCAGCACGGGAACCAGCCGGGCGAGGAGATCCTCAAAGCAGGCAGTACCGCATTGATCTTCGACTACGACGCCGACGGCGAGTTCTTCTGGGTGATGCCGTATGACGCCGAGCTCGATCCGCACCGTCGAATCAACTGAATTCCCCCGCGAGAAGGACCACTGATGGACTCCATCGGCATCGCGATCGCCGTGCTCGTCGCCGCGATCTTGATCGTCGCTCTGGGCACCTGGTACCTGTTCAGCCGGCTGTTCCGCAAGGTCGAGCAGGGCCGCGTCCTCATCATCTCCAAGATCAAGAAGGTGGACGTCACGTTCACCGGGGCGATCGTGCTGCCCGTGCTGCACAAGGCCGAGGTGATGGACATCTCGGTGAAGACCATCGAGATCGAGCGCAGCGGCCGGGACGGCCTGATCTGCCGTGACAACATCCGCGCCGACATCAAGATCACTTTCTTCGTCCGGGTCAACAAGACCGTCGAGGACGTCATCCAGGTCGCGCAGGCGATCGGCACCCAGCGGGCCAGCCACGAGGAGACGCTGCAGACGCTCTTCAACGCGAAGTTCTCCGAGGCGCTGAAGACGGTCGGCAAGCAGCTGGACTTCGTGGACCTGTACACGCACCGGCACGAGTTCCGCGACCAGATCGTGGCGCTCATCGGCACCGACCTGAACGGCTACCACCTCGAGGACGCGGCCATCGACCACCTCGAGCAGACGCCGCTGGAGAGCCTCAACCCCACCAACATCCTCGACGCCCAGGGCATCCGGAAGATCACCGAGCTGACCGCCCTGGAGCACGTGCGCACGAACGAGTACCAGCGCAACGAGGAGAAGGAGATCACCCGCCAGAACGTCGACGCGCGGGAGGCCATCCTCGAGCTCGAACGCCGCCAGGCCGAGGCGGAGGTCAAGAAGAAGCGGGAGATCGAGACCGTACGGGCCCGCGAGGAGGCCGAGATCGCCAAGGTCCAGGCCGAGGAGCGGCTGACCTCGCAGATGGCGCACCTGCGCACCGACGAGCAACTGGGCGTCCAGCAGGAGAACCGCAACCGCGAGGTCGCCGTCGCGGAGAAGAACAGGGAACGCGTCATCGCCGTCGAGAACGAGCGGATCGAGAAGGACCGCATGCTCGAGGTGATCGCCCGCGAACGGGAGACCGAGCTGTCCCGCATCGCCAAGGACAAGGAGGTCGAGGCGGAGAAGCGGGAGATCGCCGAGGTCGTCCGCGAGCGGATCGCGGTCGAGAAGACCGTCGCCGAGCAGGAAGAGGGCATCAAGAAGCTCCGGGTCGTCGAGGAGGCCGAGCGCACCCGCCAGGCCGTGATCATCCAGGCCGAGGCCGAGGCGCAGGAGAACCTGGTCAAGGGCATCAAGGCCGCCGAGGCCGCCGAGGAGGCCGCCAAGTTCAAGGCCCGCGAGGAACTGCTGCTGGCCGAGGCGCGGCAGAAGACCTCCGAGCTCGACGCTCAGGCCAAGATCCGGCTCGCCGAGGGCATCCAGGCCGAAGCCGCCGCGGAAGGCCTGGCCGAGGTCCAGGTCCGCGAGCGCGACGCGGAGGCGATCGAGAAGGTCGGCCGCGCCGAGGCCGCCGTCAACCGGGAGAAGGCCCTGGCCGAGGCCGAGGCGATCGAGAAGGCCGGCCGCGCGGCGGCCGTCGCCAACCGCGAGCAGGCCCTCGCCGACGCGGACGGGATCCGCGAGAAGCTCAAGGCCGAGGCGGAGGGCCTCACCGACAAGGCCGCCGGGATGGCCGCGATGGACGACGCCACCCGCGGGCACGAGGAGTACCGCCTGCGGCTGCAGGCCGAGAAGGAGATCCGGCTCGCCGGTCTCGACGTGCAGCGCGAGGTCGCCGAGGCCCAGGCGACGGTCCTCGCCGCCGGCCTGGAGAAGGCCGACATCGACATCGTCGGCGGAGACGGCGCCTTCTTCGACAAGATCGTCGGCGCGATCAGCGTCGGCAAGAGCGTCGACGGGTTCGTCGAGCACTCCGAGGTGGCCCAGGGGCTCGCCGGCCCGTGGCTGAACGGCTCGCGCAGCCTGCCCGACGACCTCGCCCGGCTCGTCGGCTCGATCAAGACCGACGACCTCAAGAACCTCACCCTGTCGGCGCTGCTCATGCAGCGGATCAAGGCCGGCGGCGCCGAGGGCGCCAAGGCCCGCGAGCTGCTCGACCACGCCGAGCGCCTCGGCGTCGCCGACGCCGCGATCTCCAACATGGCCGTGATCGAGCAGTGAGCCGCCGAGCGAGCGGAGTGGGCGGTGAGGTACGAGCCGCCCGCGAAGCGAGTGAGAAGGCGAGCGCGACCATCGAAATCGAGCAGTAGGAACCTGGGAACCACGTGACCGAGGGCGGGGAGACGCCTGCCGGGCCGAGCCTGGACGCGGGCACCTACGAGGTGCTCCGCGCCCGGCTCGGCGAGCAGGCCAAGGAGCTGGTCCGGCGGGCCGAGGCGCTGAACGCCCGGCGGCTGGAGGTGTTCGGCGGCACGGAGCTGCGGCTGGTCGGCACCGAGCGGATCCGTACGGAGCACAACTGCGTGCCGCGCGACATCGCCGCGGTCGGCGGGCTGATGCTGTTCGGCTTCAACGTGTTCATCGGGCTGCGGCCGGAGACGGCCGTCGGCGACGTGTTCGCCCTGTACCGGTTCGTCCGGGACGGCGACGCGTTCCGGTTCGAGGCCACCGAGGGTCCGGAGGGGCTGCTGCGCGAGCCGCGCTTCGAGCGCGACTTCGGCGAGCTGTACCGCTACTACCGCGACACCCGGCTGCTGCAGCTGCGGCGCGTCGACGCGAAGCTGCTGGCGGTCTTCCAGACCGGCCTGGCCGCCGAGCACGACAACCGGGTGCTGCGCTGGACGGTCGGCACCGACGGCACCGCGGTGTACGAGGACAACCTGGGGGAGCAGGACCACGTCTTCCCGCCGCCGTACGACTTCGCGTGGGTGGAGACGACCCGGGACGACCACGTCCTCGGCCGTCACCCGCACATCTCGATCGAGGACGAGGTCTTCGTCGAGACGGTCGGCGGCGACCTCACCGTCAAGATCGAGAACAACACCGAGACCGGCGAGGGCATCTACCGCGAGCCGGTCGACGAGCCGCTGCAGAGCCTGGCCGACGCCGAGGTCGAGTACGCCCGCGTCGGCGCGCTGATCCTCCTGCGGATCCGCCCGTACAAGGAGGAGGCCCGGCGCCACCTCGTCTTCAACACCCGTACGAAGACGGTCGTGCGTCTCGACGGCATCGGGCAGGCCTGCCGGCGGCTGCCGGAGGACCACGGCGTCATCTTCCCCGGCGGCTACTACCTGGTGACCGGCGCGGCCAAGACGTTCGACACGGACGTCGACGGGCTGGAGTACGAGCGGATGATCCGCTCGACCAACGGTGAGGACGTCCTGTACGTCTTCCATGCCCGCGAGGCCGGCCGGTACCTCCTGCTGCCGTACAACGTGATCCGCAAGGAGGTCGCCACCCCGATCTCCTGCCACGGCTACTCGCTGTTCGACGACGGCACGCTCGTCGTCTTCCGCGCCGACTCCGGCGAGCCGACGCGCGTGCACGCGATGCAGGTGTGGCAGACGCCGTACCTGTCGGACGTGTACGCGGCGGCGCAGCCCGCCGGGACCGGGCCGCTGGAGCGGGTCGGCAACGCCGACCTGGTCCGGGGCATCTCCGACTGCCTGTCGGTGGCCCGCATGGTCGAGGAGACGACCCCGTCGGCCGGGGTGTTCGAGGCGCTGATCGCCGGGTGCGAGCGCGCCTTCGACACGTACCACTGGCTCGCCGATCCGGAGCTCGGCGATCTGCGCGTCCCGCTCGCCGACGTACGGGCGACGGCCGGGCAGGTCCTGGAGGAGTTCGAGACCGTCCAGCGGCTCACCGCCCAGGCCGCCGCCGCGCTCGCCGAGACCGACGAGAAGATCACCACGCTGATCCGGCTCACCCGCGGCGACTCACCCGACAGCGCCGACGGCTGGGTGGCCCGGCTGACCGGGCTGCGCCGGGCGCAGGGCCGCCTCGTCACGCTCCGCGACATGCGGTACGCCGACCTGGCGAAGATCGACGAGCTGGCCGAGCGGCTGAGCGGGGAACTGGCCTCGACCGGGCGGCGCGCCGTCGAGTTCCTGCGCGAGTCCGAGGCGTTCACCGCCTACCACGAGGAGATCGACCGGCTGCTCGGCGTGATCGAGGAGATCACCACCACGGCCGAGGCCGTCCCGATCCGCGAGCGGCTCGCCGGGCAGTACGAGGGTCTGGAGGTCGTCACCGACGTCGTCGGCACCCTCGACATCGGCGACGCGACCGTGCGCACCTCGATCCTGGAACGGGTCGGGGAGGTGCTGGCCGGGATCAACCGGGCACAGGCGACCCTCGACGCCCGCCGCCGCGAGCTCCTGGACGCCGAGGGCCGCGCGGCGTACGCGGCCGAGTTCGCGCTGCTCGGGCAGGCCGTCACCGGCGCGCTCGCGATGGCCGACACGCCCGACGCCTGCGACGACCAGCTCGGCCGCGTCATGCTCCAGCTGGAGACCCTCGAGTCGCGGTTCGCAGAGTTCGACGACTTCGTCGCCGAGCTGACCGCCAAGCGCGAGGAGGTCTACGAGGCGTTCTCCGCGCGCAAGCAGACGCTCCTCGACGAACGCGCCCGCCGCGCCGACCGGCTGGCCGAGTCCGCGACCCGCATCCTGACCGGCGTACGCCGCCGGGCCGCCGCGCTCGGCTCGCTCGACGAGATCAACGCCTACTTCGCCGCCGACCCGATGGTGGACAAGGTCCGCTCCGTCGTCGGGCAGCTGCGCGCCGCCGGGGACGCCGTACGCGCCGAGGAGCTCGACGGCCTGCTCAAGACCGCCCGCCAGGAGGCGGGCCGGGCGCTGCGCGACCGCGAGGACCTGTACGAGGACGGCGGCGAGAGCATCCGGCTCGGCGCGCACCGGTTCGCGGTCAACACCCAGCCGATCGACCTGACCCTCGTCCCGCACGAGGGCGGCATGGCCTACGCCGTCACCGGGACGGACTACCGGTCGCCGGTCCGCGACCCGGCGTTCGCGGCGACCCGGCCGTACTGGGAGCAGACGCTCGTCTCCGAGACGCCCGAGGTCTACCGCGCCGAGTACCTCGCGGCTGAGATCATCGCCGGGACGCCCGCCGACGTCCTGCGCCGCGCGGCCGAGGACGGCGGGCTGCCCGCCCTCGTCCGTACCGCCGCCGAGGCCCGCTACGACGAGGGGTACGAGCGCGGCGTGCACGACCACGACGCCGCGCTGATCCTGGAGGCGCTGCTGCGGCTGCGCGCCGAGGCCGGCCTGCTGCGCTACCCGCCGGCCGCCCGCGCCGCCGCCCAGCTGTTCTGGGCGCACGGCGCGGGCGTGGCGTCGCGCCGGTCGTGGACGACCCGGGCCGCGTCGCTGGCCCGCGCCCGCGCGGCGTTCGGCGAGTCCCCGGCGGCGGGGGCGCTGCGCGCCGAGCTGACCGCCGCCGCGCTCGCCTTCCTCACTGGCAACGGCCTGCACGGGCCCGGCGCGGCCACCCGGATTCTGCCGCCCGAGGACACGGGAGAGCTGATCGGGGAGTACCTGTTCGAGGAGCTCGCCGCCGAGCCCGCGGGCTTCGTCACCGGGGCCGGGGCGCGGTCGCTGCTCGACGGCTTCCGTACCGCGCTCGGCGGCTCACCGGGGTACCGCGACGACCTGGCGGCCCTGGCGGAGGACGACCTGGCCGCCCGGCACCAGCTCATCGAGGCGTGGCTCGGCTCGTACCTCGCGACCACCGGCGGCCCGGCCGACGACCTCGCCGAGGCGGTCGCGATCGAGCTGTGCGGCCCGCTCGGCCGTTACGACACGGCCGCCCCGCTGACCGCGACCGTCGAGGGGCTGCTCGGGGCGCACCCCCGGATCAGCGGCCGCCGCCTGGAGCTGCGGCTGGACGAGAGCGTCGCCCGGACCCGGCGGTTCCGCGCCGAACGCGTGCCCGCCTACCGCGCGTACCAGCGCCTGCGCGGCGAGCTGGTCGCCGCCGAACGCGAGCGGCTGCGGCTGGAGGAGTACCGGCCGCGGGTGCTCAGTTCCTTCGTCCGCAACCGGCTGCTGGACGAGGTGTACCTGCCGCTCATCGGCGACGACCTCGCCAAGCAGCTCGGCGCCGCCGGCGACGCCAAGCGCACCGACCAGATGGGCCTGCTGCTGCTCATCTCCCCGCCGGGCTACGGCAAGACGACGCTGATGGAGTACGTCGCGGGCCGCCTCGGCCTGATGTTCGTCAAGGTCAACGGCCCGGCGCTCGGTCCGTCGGTCACCTCCCTCGACCCGGCGGACGCGCCCGACGCGACCTCCCGCCAGGAGGTCGAGAAGATCAACTTCGCCCTGGAGATGGGCAACAACGTGCTGCTGTACCTCGACGACATCCAGCACACCTCGCCGGAGCTGCTGCAGAAGTTCATCTCGCTGTGCGACGCGCAGCGCCGCATCGAGGGCGTCTGGGACGGCCGGACCCGCACGTACGACCTGCGCGGCAAGCGGTTCGCGGTCTGCATGGCCGGCAACCCCTACACCGAGTCCGGGCAGCGGTTCCGCATCCCCGACATGCTGGCCAACCGCGCCGACGTGTGGAACCTCGGCGACGTGCTGTCCGGCCGGGAGGACCTGTTCGCGCTCAGCTACCTGGAGAACGCCCTCACCTCCAACCCCGTGCTCGCGCCGCTGTCCACCCGCGACCGGGCCGACGTCGAGCTGTTCGTACGGCTCGCGCAGGGCGACACGACCGTGTCCCCGGACCGGCTCGCGCACCCGTACTCCGGCCCGGAGGTCGAGCAGATCACCGCGGTGCTGCGCCGGATGCTGCGGGTGCGGGAGGTCGTGCTGGCCGCCAACCGCGCCTACATCGCCTCGGCCGCCCAGGCGGACGCCTCCCGCACCGAGCCGCCGTTCCGGCTTCAGGGCTCGTACCGGAACATGAACCGGCTCGCCGAGCGGATCGTGCCCGTGATGAACGAGGCCGAGCTGGAGGCCGTCATCGATGACCACTACCTCGGCGAGGCCCAGACCCTGGCCTCCGGCGCCGAGGAGAACCTGCTCAAGCTGGCCGAACTGCGCGGCACGCTCACCGCCGAGCGGGCCGAGCGCTGGGCGGCGGTCAAGGCCGCCTACCGGCGCGCGCAGGCCCTCGGCGGCGCCGAGGACGACCCGATGACCCGCGCCGTGGGCGCACTGGGTCTCCTCGCCGACCGCGTCGCCGCCGTGGAGTCCGCCATCACCCGGGCGATTGACGGACCGGCTCGATGATCATGAATACTGGCCCCATGGTGCGGTTCGCCGACTTCGACACCCGCGGTTACCGGATGGTGGACGTACGGACCGGCTACGGGCAGTGGGTGAGCACGTACGAGGAGACGGTCGAGGACGTCATGGACCTCGCGCTGCTCGACCGGCTCACCGAGCCCGCCTGGGGATCCGTGCGGCGCGCCGTGGATCTGGGCTGCGGCACCGGCCGGACGGCCGCCTGGCTGCGGCGGCACGGCGTGACCGCCATCGACGGGGTGGACCTCACCCCGGAGATGCTCGCGGTCGCGCGGTCGAAGGGCGGCCACGACCGGCTGTTCGAGGCCGACGTGACGGCCACCGGGCTCGACGGCGGCACGTACGACCTGGTCATCGCGTCGCTCATCGACGAGCACCTGGCCGACCTGGAGCCGTTCTACGCCGAGGCGTGGCGGCTGGCGGAGCCGGGCGCGCTGTGCGTGATCGTGGCCTTCCACCCGCACTTCATCATGGCGTTCGGGATGCCGACCCACTTCACGAGCAGGTCGGGCGAGCCGATCGCCATCTCGACGCACGTCCACCTGCTGAGCGACCACGTCATGGCCGGCGTCGCGTCCGGCTGGCGTCTCGTCGAGATGCGCGAGGGCGTCATCGACGATCGCTGGCTCGCCGTGAAGCCGAAGTGGGAGCGCTACCGTAACCACCCGATCTCCGCGGTCCTGGTCTGGCGAAAAGAGCCCTGACCGGCGGCGGGTCAGGAGTCGTCGTCGGGGTTCTCCAGCCGGAAGAAGTTGCTCGGTGAGCCGTCCGCCCGGTGCTCCTGGTAGATGAAGTTCAGCCCGCGCTCGTCGAACGTCGCGAACCAGTCGTCCCAGGAGATGCTCTCCAGGTCCTGTCCTCCGTAGCCGGGGAAGTCGAGCAGCAGGCGCCCCGGCCTGCCCTCGTACTCGCTCCCGGGCGGCGTCGCCGGATGGGCGCCCCGTTCCTCGGCCCAGTGGCGGATCACCTCGTGGTCGGTGGTCACCAGGCTCTTCCCGGGGCGTTCCTCGTGTTGCTCGGGCGAGGTCACATGCTGTTCGTACTTGTGCTCGCCTTTGATCGGGTGGCCTGACTCAGGCATCGTCGGGCCTCTCTTCCCCCGTGGTCCCGTACGGGACGGACGGGCTCGCTCAGATCATTCCGCGACGCGAGGTCGGCCTGCCGGGCATGCCTCCCTGCATCTCTCCCCGCTGCTTCTTGGTCATCATCCCGATCCCGACCGCGCCCAGCCCGAACAGAGTGATCAGGGCGCCGGTGACCACGTTGCTGACGATGTTCCCCGTCGAGGGGCGGGCCCCGCGGACCACCCACGGCGCGATGATCGTCCAGATGCCGAGCAGCGGCACGAGCCAGGCGAGGCCGTGCGTGCGCCCGTACGCCGACGCGAACGCGAGCGCCAGCAGCGAGATCGCGATGCCGGTGATGAGGTCGTTGATGGTGAGCGACGTCGTACGCGCGTGGAAGCCGACGACCCACGGTGAGATGGCCAGGTACAGGCCGCTCAGGAAGGTCAGGCCGTCGAGCGTGTGGGCGGACGTCGTCTCGGCCACACGGTCGTAACGCGCGCGGAGTGCGGCTATGTCGGGATGTTCCTCCATGCCGGCCATGGGACGCGTGGACATGTGACACCACCTTTTCTTTCGGGGCTAATCAAGTCCTAATTCGCGATTTGCCCGCTGTAACAACGGCAACTCCGGCCGAACGCAACGGTTTCGTCAAATCGGGTGATCTTCGGGTGTTGATCGCATTGTGCGCGGCACCTGGGGTTTATCGCCGCGTCAGCGGGACATGGCGTCGGGGCGAGGAGTGAAGGAGGACGCATGACGACGACGCAGAGCCCGCCGCGTGCGCAGGCCCCACCACGCCGCGCGTCCGTACTCGACACCCTGCGGATCGGGGCCGTCGTGCTGGCGCCGACCATCGCGCGCGGAGTGCTCGCCCGGCGGCCGAGGATCGTGGCGATGGCCGACGCGCTCGACGCCGACCGCAGGGCCGCCCGGTTGCTGCGGCGGATGCGCGCCCGGTACGGCCCCGGGCCCCTGCTGCTGCGGATCCCCGGACGCTTGATCGCCCTGGTCCTCTCGGCCGGCGACGTCCGCCGGATCCTCACCGGGTCCCCGGAGCCGTTCGCCGCCGCGAACCGGGAGAAGCGCGCGGCGCTGGCACGCTTCCAGCCGCACGGCGTCCTGATCTCCACCGGGGCGGACCGCGCCGACCGCCGCCGGTTCAACGAGGCGGTCCTGGACACGGCCCGCCCCGTGCACCGCATGGCCGACGCGATCACGAGAAAGATCCATGAGGAGGCCGGAGACCTGCTGGCCGCCGCCGACGCCGACGGGGCCCTCACGTGGGACGCGTTCCGGCGGACCTGGTGGCGGCTGGTGCGCCGGATCGTCCTGGGCGACGCGGCCCGCGACGACTCCGAGCTCACCGACCTGCTGACCCGCCTGCGCATGGACGCCAACTGGTCCTCCTTCCACCCCGGCCGCCGGACCGTACGCGAGCGCTTCCAGCACCGGCTGCGCGAGCACCTGCGGCGGGAGGAACCCGGCAGCCTCGCCGCGCTCGTCGGCGGCACGCCCACGACGCCCCGCACGGAACCCGCCGACCAGGTCCCCCAGTGGCTGTTCGCCTTCGAAGCCGCCGGCATGGCGGTCTTCCGGGCCCTGGCCGTGCTGGCGGGCCATCCCGAGCAGGCGGCGCGGGCCCGCGCCGAGCTCGACGGCCGGGACCTGTCCCGGCCGCAGGACCTGCCCTACCTGCGCGCCTGCGTCGAGGAGTCCGTACGGCTGTGGCCCACGACCCTGGCCATCCTGCGCGACACCACGACCGAGACCGACTGGGGCGGCACGACGCTGCCCGCGGGAACCGCGCTGGCCATCCTCACCGCGTTCGTCCAGCGCGACGAGGAGACCCTGCCCTTCGCCGACCGCTTCGTCCCGGAGATCTGGCTCGACGGCACGGCGAAGGAGAACTGGTCGGTCGTCCCGTTCAGCGGCGGGCCGGTCGAGTGCCCGGGACGCAACCTCGTCGAGCTGGTCGCGGGCACCTTCCTGGCCGTCCTGCTCGACGACCACGACCATCGCCTGGCGTCCCGGCGGCCGCTCACGCCCGACCGGCCGCTGCCGCGCACGCTCAACCCCTTCGATCTGCGTTTCGACGTCCGTCGCCGCAGCGCGGAAAGGATCTCATGATGACCGAACCGACTCGGCCGCTGGCGGTCGTGACCGGCGCGTCCAGCGGCATCGGCCGCGAACTCGCCGACCGGTTCGCCCGCAATGGCTTTGACGTGCTCATCGCCGCCGAGGACGCCGAGCTCGACGCGGCGGCGCGCGAGCTCGAAGGCACCGGCGCCGCCGTGACCGCCGTCCGCGTGGACCTCGCCACCTACGACGGCGTGGAGGAGCTGTACGACGCGATCCGCGCCACCGGCCGTACGCCCGAAGCCCTGGCCGTCAACGCGGGCGTCGGCGTCTCCGGGCCGTTCGCCGAGAACGACCTGGCCGACGAACTCCGCCTGGTGAACCTCAACGTCACCTCCGCCGTCCACCTGACCCGGCGGGTGCTGCCCGCCATGCTGGAACGGGGAGCGGGCCGCATCCTGCTCACCTCGTCGATCGCCGCGGTCGGACCCGGCCCGTTCCAGGCGACGTACGCGGCGTCGAAGGCGTTCCTGCGCTCCTTCGGGGGAGCCATCCGTGAGGAACTCGGCGACACCGGCGTGACCGTAACGACGCTCATGCCGGGCCCGACCGACACGGAGTTCTTCGAGCGAGCGGAGATGGAGGACACCAGGCTCGGCGCGATGGAGAACAAGGACGACCCGGCGGATGTGGCCCGCCAGGGCTTCGAGGCGCTCATGGCCGGCAAGGCCGAGGTGGTCGGAGGCTCCCTGCGCAACAAGGTCCAGACCACCGCCTCCCGGGTCATGTCCGAGCCCGTGAAGGCCAAGATGCAGCGCAAACTCACCGAACCCGGCTCCGCCGACTGACGACCGGCGGTTTCCGGACCGGCCACCACGGCGGGCTGTTCCGGGCGGAGTCGCCCGCCATGGCGGCGCGTTCGGAGGTCAGCGGTCGAGGTAGCAGGCGAAGAGGGTCTGGCGCGGGTGAGTGCCGCACCGGTAGAGACGCGAGGTGAACGTCCAGCCGCCGCCGGACGTGCGCTGGTAGAGCTTGATCGTCGCCTTCTTCGGCGCGGTGTAGGAGAAGGACTTCGGACACCAGTTGCCGCGGGCCGGGGTGACGTGCATGGACACCGACCGGACCAGGCGGCCGTTCGCCTTGACCAGGATCCGCAGGTTCGGGCTGTCGGTCAGGTAGCACTTGCCGTGCTTGATCGTCTGGTCCTGGGTGGAGATCCGGACCGTGACGTGCCGGGTGACCTTGGTGCTCGCGTCGGCGGTCATGGCGAGGGGCAGGGCCGAGCCGGCGGCGATCCCGCCGATGACGGCCAGGCGGGCGATGGTGCGGCTGCTGAGCAAGGGCGTTCCTCAAGGGCGGGGTGGTGATTGCGGGTCGCTGGTGTGACGCCGGCGCCCTCGCCCTGGTTTGCACCCGGCCGGATCCGGCCGTCCCGGACGACGGCTGCGGGAGGCGGCCGCGTCGCGCGTGAGCGCCGAGGGTTCTCGTGGTGAGGACCACGAGAACCCTCGGCGCAGATCAGCCGGTGACCTCCACCGCGACCGTTTCCGTGTAGGTGAGGCGGCCGAAGTACGTCACGCGGACCAATGCCCACCAGGCTCCCGGTCTCGCCGTCCGGGCCGCGTGGAGGCGGAACGGGACCACCGTCTCGGCGCCCGGCGCGACCTCGAAGCCCGCCGTCCACGGAGTGATCAGGACGTCGGACGCCGGGCCCCACGTGCCGTACGGGCTGATCAGCTGGGCCTCGCCGCGGATCGGAGCGGCGGCGGAGCTGCGCAGCCGCACGGTGATCTCGCCGTCGTCGCCCGGCCGGAGCCGGGGCGGGGACGAAAGCTCCACGTGCAGCGGGTCCCCGGCTGGAGCGGCGCCCACCTGGACCGTGACGACGTCCTCGATGATCTGGCCCAGGTCGTCGTGGATGCGGGCGGCCACGAAGTAGGTGCCCGCGGCGGCTCCCGGCGCGTCGACGGTCAGCTCGTACTCGGCGAACTCGCCGGGCGCGAGCCGGTAGTCCGGTGCCGGGCCGGTGACGGTGAGCCCCTCCGGCACGTCGAGTTCGACGTGTCCCGTCGCCTCCCGGCCCGAGGCGGCCACGGTGAGGCGGATCCGCTCGGGACCGGTGAGGGCGATCCGCTGAGGGGACAGGTGCACGGCCGTGGGGAGGTTGCCCAAGGGGGCGGGGCCCTTGTTGTGCAGCCAGTAGCGGCCGAACACCGGCTGGACCGGTTCGGTGTCCGGGCCCAGCGGCGCCGGCCCGCCGGCGCCGGACGCCGGGCGCAGGCGGGCCGTGGCGACGTCGGCGGCGCCCAGCGGAATCTCGGCCACCCCGCCCACGGGCCCCGTCGCATCCAAGGGCGTCGCCCTGTCCACCGGCGCCGCGCCGCTCACCGGCGCTGTCTCTTCGCCGGACTCCAGCAGGTCGGTGCGGTGGGCGTCCGTGATGCCGGTGAAGAGGCCGATCCGGGCCGTGACCGGGCGGCCGGCCGACTCGTAGACGCGGACCGTGACGCCGTCGGCGGGGCCGGCGTGGTCCGGGCGGGCGGCGGCGAGGGGGTTGCCGGCCGGTTTGAGCGCGGACAGCAGGACGTTGTCCGGCTCGACCGTCACCAGGCCGTCGCGGGGAGCGGGCGCGCCGGGATGGGCGGTGGCGGGCCGGGTCAGGACGGCGTGGTTGTACTCCTGCCCGGCGCGGACGAACCCGGCGGCCCGCCAGTCGCCCGCTCCCGCGGTCAGGGAGTAGGCGAAGGTGTGGTTCCAGTGCTGCCAGGACAGGCTGGACCCGTCGGGGGCCGTGCGCAGCGGGCCGTCGATCCACACGCCGCTCGGCCAGGTGCTGCAGGCGCGCATCAGGTTGAGGTACACCCGGCCGTCCGGCGTGGTGACCGTGCCGGGCAGGCCGGCGTTCAGCAGCGCGACCGACCGGCCGGCGTACGGCGCGTCGCTCCCGGCCGTTCCGGCGGGGCGCCGTACGTCGATGGTCGCGTCGCCGAGGTCGTCGCACAGGTCCGCGACGTCGCCGGCGACGATCAGCACGGGCAGGTCGCGTGCCCCGCGCACGTCGGTGTCCGGGACCCACACCTCGGCGAGGGGGCGGGCGGCGGGCACGAACACCCGGCCGTGCTCGGCCAGTGCCGCCGCGTACGCCGGGTCCGCGGCGGAGAGGACCTCGGCGGCGAAGGCGTTCTCGTCCGGGCCACCGAGGACGATCCGCGCGTCGGGGAGGTTCGAGTCGACGTCGAGCGCGCCGTACCGTGGGCCGTCCGGGCGGCCGAACGTCGCGGTCACGCCCTGCGCGGCCAGCGCGGCCAGGACCGTACGCGCGGGCGCGCCCTCGTCGGTGCCGATCACCTCGGCGACGCCGACCGCGTGCTCCTCCCGGGAACCGTCGTCGCCGGTCAGCGCGATCCGCACGGTCGCGCTGAGCGCGGTCCAGGTGTGCGCCGGGTTGTCCAGCGTCCACAGGCTCTCGGCGGTGTCGGCGTCCGGGAAGCCGAACGGCCGGCCGATCGCGGCGAAGCCCACCTCGGCGACGGGGCGGCCGCCGGGGACGTCCAGGTCGAAGCCCACGCGCAGCAGGTGGTCCCGGCCGATCGAGCCGCCGACGTGGGTGCGGAAGTCGACCCGGTCGACGCCGTCCCACAGCAGGACCTCACCGGTGATCGTCAACCCGTCCAGGGTCGTCTCGGTGACGATCCGGCGGCCGATCGGGCACTCCTCGACCCGTACGGACGCGGGACGCGCGCCGGTGCCGTGGCCGGGACCCGCCGGCAGCAGGTGCCAGGGGCCCTCGCCCCAGGTCGGGTGGGTCGGGTGCTCCTCCTGAAGGTAGAGCTCGCCGCCCAGCCCGCCCGGCCGGATCAGCTCGTCGCCCGTCCGCAGATCGCGGATCGAGGTCAGGGCGCCGCCCCGTTCCGGGTCGGCGGTCACCGCGAACGCGGCGTTCCGCGCCTCGGCGCCCTCGGCCGGCGCCCAGCCCGCGGGCAGGTCGCCGGCGTCGACGACGTGGTAGATCCGGTAGCCGAGCGAGGGCACCGCGCGGGCGAGGAAGGTCAGCGTGACCTCCTCGACGCCGCCGCCCTCCGCGGTCCGTACGCCCTCGGCGAGACAGGGGACCGGCTCGCCCGCGTCGTCGACGAGGCGCAGCCCGGGGCGCGGCTCGTCGAAGGTCAGCCGCACGGTCGTGATGCCGTCGCGGGCCCAGGACAGGGTGTTCGCCACGATCACCGGGCGGCCCGGGCCCGTCGTGTCGGCCCGCGCGGCGAGGTGGTCGAGGGCGGCGGCGCGGACGGTGTCGCCCAGTTCGTACGCTTCGCGCCAGCCGCCGAGCAGGTCGACGTACACCTGGTCGGACTCGCTGCCGGTGATCGCGTCGTGGTGGGCGCCGTACGCGAGCAGCCGCCAGGCCTTGTCCACGGCCTCGGCCGGGTAGGTCGCGCCGGTGAGCGCGGCGAGCGTGGCGAGGCGTTCGGCGTCGAGGACCGCGACCTCGGCGGCCCGCTGCGCCTGCTTGGTGTCGATGTAGGAGACGTCCTTGCCGGTGTAGACCGGGTTCATGTCGCGGGTCTGCGGCACCGGCACGGCGCGGCGTTCGCCGAGCTCCGCGCGGACGGCGGCGAAGAACTCCTTGGGCAGTCCGACGACGAAGCGCGGCCAGACGTAACGCTTGTTCCAGTCCCGGTGCACCTCGGTGCTCCACCGGGAGGGGATCACGTGGTCGCCGCCGACCGGCAGCAGGACGTTGCGGGTGGCCGCGACCGGGCGCAGCTCGCCGAACTGCGTGTACGCCAGGTCCGTGGCCTCCTCCAGCGTGCGGGCCTGCTCCTCCATGACCCAGCCGGCGCTGTAGTGGTTGGCCATGTACGCGGTCAGCAGGCCCCGGCCGCTCGGGGAGATCCACTCGAACTCGGCGGGGAACTGCATGCGCTCGTTGTCGCCGACGTGGCGGTTCGGGCCCCACATGTGGAACGGGCCGCGCGCCCAGGCGGTGGAGGTGAGCCCGGCGTCGGCCATCAGCCCCGGATAGGCCGGGTCGTGCCCGAACACGTCGAGCATCCACGCCGAGCGCGGGTCGCCGCCGACGACGTCGCGCTGGTGACCGATGCCGTACACGGCGTTGCGGATGGTGGATTCGGGGTGGGTGAGGTTGGTGTTCGGCTCGTTGTAGTTGCCGCCGACGATCTCGATCCGGTCCTCGGCCAGGAACCTCCGCAGGTCCGCGCGGTCCTCCGGGTACACGTCCCAGTACGGCTTGAGGTAGTCGACCTCGGCCAGCACGAACTTGTAGTCCTCGTCGCGCCGGGCCGCGTCCAGGTGGGCGCGGACCAGGTCCAGCGCGGTCCTGACGAACGTCGGCCGGCGTTCCTCGGCGGCGGGCAGGTCGTACCAGGTCTCGGTGAACCCGGCCTGGGTGTTCCACCAGACCGGGTCGTAGTGGAAGTGGGAGACCATCCACATGGTCCAGCCGGTGACGGCGGCGACGATCTCGCCGTCGAGCGTCGCGCGGTCCGGGCCCGAGGTCTCGGCGACGGCGGTGACGCGGCGGACGGCGCCCTCGGTGACGGGCTCGGCGAGGCGTACGCCGACCTCGGCGACCACGGTCTCGCCGGGGTCCAGGCGGGTGACGACGGTGGGCTCGGGGGTGCTCACGGCCGGGCCGGTGAGCGAGACCCGGATCTCGGTCAGGGGGGAGTCGGCCCCGGTCAGCGTCACACGGACGATCTGGCGGGGATGCGACGTCGAGCCGGCGAACAGGTCGGTCGGCTCGATGGCGGCGATGCGCATGAAGGCTTTCCTCCGGCTCAGCCCTTGACGGCGCCCTGCATCGCGAACGCGTTGCCCAGGGTGCGCTGGGCGACGGTGTAGAGCAGGACGACGGGCAGTGAGTACAGGATCGAGAACGCGGCCAGCAGGCCGTACGAGGCCATGCCGTTGAGACCGAAGTACTGGTAGATGGCGACCGAGGCGGGCTGCTTGCCCGGATCGATCAGCAGGATGAACGGGACGAAGAAGTTCCCCCAGGTCAGCGTGAAGGTGAACGTGAACACCACGGTCGTGCCCGGGACCATGAGCGGCAACACGATCCGCACCAGGGCCCGCAGGCCGTTCGCCCCGTCCACCCAGGCCGCCTCCTCCAGGGAGATCGGCACCTCGTCCATGAAGTTCTTCATCATCCAGATCGCCATCGGCAAACCGGTGGCGGTGAGGAACAGGACGGTGGCGGGAATCGAGTCGAGCAGGTCGAGCTGGACGAACAGCCCGTACACCGGGACCATGATCGCCGTGACCGGCAGCCCGGTCGCG
This sequence comes from Actinoallomurus rhizosphaericola, assembly GCF_024055675.1. Classification (NCBI taxonomy): domain Bacteria; kingdom Bacillati; phylum Actinomycetota; class Actinomycetes; order Streptosporangiales; family Thermomonosporaceae; genus Actinoallomurus; species Actinoallomurus rhizosphaericola. The sequence goes on from NZ_JAMXMW010000004.1 coordinate 256,084, forward strand.
AACAGCAGGCCCAGCAGGATCGGCCGGCCGAACCTGCGGCCGTAGCGCGACAGCGGGTACGCGGCCGGCGCGGCGAGCAGCAGGGTGAGCACGGCCGAGCCCAGCGACAGCACGAGGCTGTTGGCCAGCGAGTGCAGGTTGTCCCCGGTGAGGACGTCGACGAAGTTGCGCAGCGTCGGCGCGTCGGGGATGGACGTGTCCGTCGTCGGAGTGGTGGAGATCGAGGCCAGGAACAGCCAGCCGAACGGCGCGAGGAACGCCAGCGCCACGATGGCCAGCACGACGTAGGCGGCGACCGCGGCCGTACGCCGCCGGGGTGCGGTGGGAGAGGCGAGCGCCACCTCACACCTCCTTCCGCATGGCCCGCAGGTACACCAGCGAGAACACGGCGCCCACGGCCAGCAGCACGATCGCCAGCGCGGCGCCGTAGCCCAGGTGGTAGAACTTGAAGGCCTGCTGGTACATGAAGATCGGCAAGGTCTGGCTCTTGGTCCCGGGTCCGCCGCCCGTCATGACGAAGATCAGCGTGAACACCGCGAGCGTCTGCAGCGTGATCGTCATCAGGTTGGTCAGCATGGACCGCCGGATCAGCGGCAGTGTGATGTGCCGCAGCCGCGCCCAGCCGGACGCGCCGTCCACCGCGGCGGCCTCGATCAGCTCGTCCGGCACGTTCGACAGCGCGGCCGAGTAGACGAGCATCGAGAACGCCGTGCCGCGCCACACGTTCGCGATCGTCACCGCCGCCAGGGGATCGCTGAACAGCCAGCTCCCCCCGTGCAGGCCGACCGCGCGCAGGATGGCGTTGAACGTGCCGTGGTCGGACAGGAACGCGTACCACATGAACCCCGCGACCAGCTCCGGCAGCACCCACGCGCCCACCACGATGCCGCCCACCACGGCGCGGACGATCCGGTGCCGGCCGTTCATGAGCAGGGCGAGTGCGAGGCCGCCGATGTTCTGCCCGATGACGGCCGAGCCGAGGACGAAGACGACCGTGAGCCACAGGGACTTGGCGAACGCCGGATCGGCGAACATCTCCCGGTAGTTGCGCAGCCCGACCAGGTGCGGGCTGCTGGCGCCGGCGCCGGTCAGCGCGATGTCGGTGAACGACGCGTAGACGCACCACAGGATCGGCCCGACGAAGAACAGCGCGAGCAGGCCGAAGGCGGGCACCAGCGGCAGCACCCGCCCGGCGGCCCGCCGCCCGCGCCGGGCGGGCGGGCGGCGGGTGACGGCGCGCTCGGGCAGGTCCACGGCGACCATCAGGGCGTCCCCTCGGTGCGGGAGCGCGTACGGCGCATCAGGACTTCGCCTCCACCTTGTCCGGCCCGGCGATCTGCTTGACCTGGCCGGCGAAGTCGTTCATCGCGGACTGGGGCGAGGACTGGCCGGTCACGACGGCCTCGCTGGCGGCCTGCAGCTGGTTGGAGATCTGCGGGTAGACGCTGTACGCGGGCCGGTACTGCGTGACGGACACCAGGTCGGTCCAGAACCGCTGGGTCGGGTTGCCCTCGAGGTACTTCGGGTCCGCGGCGACGTCATTGCGCACCGACACCTGCGTCGCCTTGATGTAGAAGAAGAGGGAGTTCTCCTTGTTCATGGCGAGCTGCACGAGCTTCCAGGCGGCCGAGGGGTTCTTGGTGCGGGCGCCGACCGACAGCAGCCAGCCGCCGGACAACGACACCTTGCCGGGCGCCTGGCCGTTCTGGGTGGGCATGGCCGCGGTGCCGAGGACGCTGGACCACTGCGGCCAGGCGTTCGCTCCGCCGGGGATCCACGCCTGCGGCAGCCACGAGCCGTCGAGGGCGATGGCGAGCTTGCCCTTCGGCAGCTCCTGCCCGCCGACGTTGTCGCTCCAGTGCGGGTCGAGCGCCTGCTGCTGCGTGGGGCCGAGCCCGGAGGAGAAGACCGTCTTGAGGAAGTCGAAGGCGGCGCCCATGCCCCTGCTCGGCACGACCCACTTCTTGGTCTGGTCGTCGTACAGCCTGTCGCCGGTGCCGTACAGCAGCATCTCGAAGCCCTGCATGGAGGACGCCTCGCCGACGCCCTTGCCCGCGTAGACGTTGAGCGGGATCACGCCGGGGACCCTGGCCTTGATCTGCCGGGCGGCGGCGAGGATGTCGTTCCAGGTCTTCGGCTGCCAGTTCGCCGGGAGCCCGGCCTTGGCGAAGATCTGCTTGTTGTACCAGAGGCCGCGGGTGTCGGTGCCCATGGGGATGCCGTACGTGTGGCCGTCCGCCGCCCGGCCCGCGGCCTTGGCGGCGTCGACGAACTGCGACCAGTCCGGCCAGGACTTCAGGTCGTCGTCGAGCGGCCTCAGGAAGCGCGCCTCGGCGTCGGAGTTCACGAAGAAGGTGTCCTCGTAGGCGACGTCCGGGGCGGTCTTGGGGGACCGCCGCATGAGGTTGAGCTTGGTGTAGTAGGAGTTCTCATCCGCCTCGATCGGGATGAGCTTGAGCTTGAGGCCGGGATTCTGCTGTTCGAAGACGGGCTTGATCTTCTTGAACAGCTCGTCGGCGCCGATGAAGTTGCCGAACTTCTGGTACGCGACCTTGATCGTTTTGCTGTCCGAGGACCCGCCGCCGCAGGCGCTCGCCGTCGCCGCGACCATGACCGCCGTCATCACGAGGGCTGACTTCCGCCGCATGTGCGCTCCCTCCAGAGGGATTTGCCACTGTGCTGTGGCAAATGTGAAAGCTGGAGCGTTCCACGTCAAGAGGGGCGGGCGAATGGGTTACGAACGCGTTACGTCGGCCGGTCGGGCGCGTGTGGATCGGCGGTCAGGCGCGGACGACGGGGAGGCCGGTGATCGCGCTGATCCGGTCGGCGGCCAGGGCGACGCCCGCCGCCGGGCTCCACCGCCGGGTCAGCACGCCTTCCAGCAGCGTCTGGAGCTGCGCGGAGACCAGGGCGTACACCGGCGCCGACGGCCGTACGACCGCCTGCTCCAGCAGCGCCGCCGTCTGGGCGTGGAACGGCGAGACCGGCGCCATGGCGTCGAGCACGCTGCGGCGTGGCGGGAGCTGGCCGGTCTCCGCGCACAGGTCCGCCAGGCGCTTCGGAGCCGTCGCCGCGCGCAGCAGCCGCATCGCCAGCTGAGGGTTCCGGGCCTGGCGGGGGATGCAGTAGACCATCCCGCCGCACAGGATCGCCGGCGGCCCGTGCGGGCCCGCGGGCAGCGGGACGAACCCGAACCGCTCGCCCACCTCGGGCAGCGCGGTGCCGGTCTCGGCGGCGATCAGCTCGGCGTGGTAGCTCGCGCCGACGAACAGGTCCGCGCGCCCGGCCGCCAGCAGCCGGGCCGCCCGGTGCCGGTCGTAGGTCACCACCTCGGCCGGCAGGACCCCGTCGTCGACGAGCCGGCGCAGGAACCGCAGCGTCTCCACGGCGGCGGGGGAGTCGAGCGTCACCGCGTCGGCGGTGAAGATCGTCGCGCCGTTCGCGGCCAGCAGGCCGACCAGCGCGTACGTCGCCGTCTCCGTCGCGGCCGGGCCGCCGGGCATCACCAGGGCGTGCCGGTCGCGGGGGAGGCCGCCCGCGAGCGCACGGCCCAGGGCGCGCAGCTCACGCCAGGTGCCGGGCGGGGCGGCGCCCACGGCGTCCAGGGCCTTCCGGCGGTACCACAGGCCGGTGACGTCCGCCTGGGCCTGGACGGCCACGATGCCGTCGCCGGCCAGGCGGTACGCGTCGGCGAACGGCGGCAGGAAGTCGGCGTCGTGCTCGGCCGCGACCCACTCGGGGTCCAGCTCGCCGATCGGCGTGAGCATGTGGGACTCGGCGAACTCCGCCACCCAGACGGAGTCGACCAGCGCCAGGTCCGGGCCCCGTCCCTCGGCGATCGCCCGGCGGAACATCGTCCGCAACTCGCTCAGCGGCGCCGACGTGATCGACAGCCGCAGGTCGTTGCCGGCCGCCTCCCGCAGCTGGTCCTCCCACGCCTGGTCGCAGGTCATCACCGACACCTCCGGGGCCGCGCGCAGCGCGCGCATCCACTCCGGGTTCACGAACGTGCCACGGCGCCGGTGCCGCACGACGACCCCCTCGGCCGCCAGCTCCGACAGCGCCCGCGCCACCGGTGTACGGCTCAGGCCGTACTCCGCGCACAGGGCGTGCTCGGTGGGCAGCCTGCCGTCCGTGCCGTAGTGACCGCTCTCGATGTCGGCGAGAAGGCGCCGCTTCAGGCGGTAGTAGGCGGGCAGAGGCTGCTGCGCGATGTCCATGGACGTCCTCGGTCGGGAAACAGGCCCAGCATATTTGTCGTCCACAGACGACAAATAACCTGCGGAGCGACGTTTTGGCCATCGGGCGGTTCGGGGCCGAAGATGGGACGCATGACCTCACCGCAGGACAAACCGCACGCCGAGACCCGGACCGTCCACCCGCCCGTCGTCGAGGTGACCGGCAGCCGCCCGGTCGGGGTGCCGATCTACCAGGGGCACCTGTTCGCCTTCGACGACGCCGACGTGATGGCCGAGGCGTTCGGAGGTCCCGACGGCGCGTTCTTCTACAGCCGGCTCGGCAACCCGACCGTCCGGGTGCTGGAGGAGGCGGTGGCCGACCTCGAGGGCGGGGTCGCGGGGCTCGCCGCGGCCTCCGGGATGGGCGCCATCAATGCGGTGCTGCTCGCGGTGCTGAGCTCCGGCGATCACGTCGTCGCCCAGGGCTGCCTCTACGGCGCCACGATCGGGATGCTCGACGACCTCGCCGGGCGATGGGGCGTCGAGGTGACGTACGTCTCCGGCACCGACCCCGAGGAGGTCCGCGCCGCGCTGCGCCCGAACACCCGCGTGCTCTACCTGGAGACGATCGCCAACCCGACCACCCAGGTCGTCGACCTGCCCGCGCTGATCGCCGTGGCGAAGGAGGCCGGGGTGCTCAGCGTGGTCGACAACACCTTCGCGAGCCCGATCCTGTGCCGCCCGATCTCCTACGGCGCGGACGTCGTGGTCCACTCGGCCACCAAGTACCTCGGCGGCCACTCGGACGTGCTCGGCGGCGTCGCGGTGTTCGCCACCGAGGAACTGCACCGCAAGGTCTGGCACTACGCGGCCGAGCTCGGCGCCTCCGCCGACCCGTTCGCGTCCTGGCTCACCGTACGGGGAATGCAGACCCTGGCCCTGCGGATGCGGCGGCACTGCGACAACGCCCTCGACCTGGCGACCCGGCTGGCGGGCCATCCCGCGGTGGCGTCCGTCCGCTACCCGGGCCTGCCGGACCACCCGGACCACGAGGTCGCGGTCCGGCTGATGCCCGACGGCCAGGGCGGCGTGCTGGCCTTCGACCTGACCGGGGGACGCGAGGCCGGCGCGGCCTTCGCCGGAGCGGTACGCCTGGCGGCCCTCACGCCGTCGTTCGGCGGGGTGAAGACCTACGTCCTGCACCCGGCGAGCACCTCCCACCGGATGCTCGGCGACGAGCAGCTGCGGGCGGCCGGCTTCGGCGCCGGCACGATCCGGGTCGCCGTCGGCGTCGAGCACCCCGACGACCTGTGGGCGGACCTCGAACAGGCCCTCGCCAAGACCGGCTGAGGCCGGCTCTCGTCGGGGGCGGCTGAGGCCGGCCCTCGCCGGCCGGGATCCGGGCGGCGCGGTGCGCGGGGACTTTCCGCGTCAATCCCCGCATTACCGGCCTGACCTGCGGTGATGGGAGGCTGGAGGTGCTTGGGAGGCGGCTGCGCGGGTACCCGAGGGGCATGCGCACCGTCGCGGGGAGCACCGACCGGATCGTAGTGATCGGTGCCGGGCTCGCAGGTCTGTCCGCCGCGCTGCACCTGGCGGGACGCGGCCGTGAGGTGACCGTCGTCGAACGTCACGCGGTGCCCGGCGGCCGGGCCGGCCGCCGCGACGTCGCGGGCCACCTCCTGGACACCGGCCCGACGGTGCTGACCATGCCCGGCGTCGTCGAGGACACCTTCGCGGCGGTCGGCGCGTCGATGGAGGACCGACTGCGGATGATCCGGCTGGACCCCGCCTATCGGGCCCACTTCGTCGACGGGAGCGTCCTCGACGTCCGCCCCGACGCGGAGGCGATGGCCGAGGAGATCCGCGTCTTCGCGGGGCCGAAGGAGGCGGCCGGCTACCGGCGGCTCCGGCGCTGGCTGCTCCGGCTGTACGAGGTGGAGTTCGAGCGGTTCATCGGCGCCAATGTCGACTCGCCGCTCGGGTTGCTGGGGCCGAAGCTGGCGCAGTTGACGCTCCTGGGCGGGTTCGGCCCCTGGGAGCGCGCGGTCCGCCGGTTCGTCCACGACGAGCGGCTGCAGCGCGTCTTCACCTTCCAGGCGCTGTACGCCGGTGTCGCGCCCCGCAACGCGCTCGCGCTCTACGCCGTGATCGCCTACATGGACACGATCGGCGGGGTCTACTTCCCGTACGGCGGGATGCGCGCGCTGCCGGACGCCCTGGCGGGCGCGGCCGCGGACGCCGGCGTCACCTTCCGCTACGCCACGACCGTCGCGTCCCTGGAGCGCCGGGGCCGCCGCGTCGTCGCGGTCCGCACCGAGGAAGGGGACCGGATCGAATGCGACGCGGTCGTGATCAGCTGTGAGCTCGCGGTGGCGTACCGCCTGCTGGGCTGCTCCCCGCGCCGCGTCTGGGCGTTGCGGTCGGCGCCCTCGGCGGTCGTCCTGCACCTGTCCGCGCCCAGCGTGTGGACGGGGACCCTGCACCACAATCTCCTGTTCGGGCAGGCGTGGGACGGTGTATTCGACGACCTGGTGCTCTCCGGCCGGCTGATGCGCGATCCCTCGCTCCTGCTGACCCGGCCGACCGCGACCGACCGCTCCCTCGCCCCGCCCGGGCGGCAGCTCCTGTCGCTCCTCGCCCCCGTTCCGAACCTCACCGCCCGGCCCGCCGACTGGGACAGTTCCGGTCCCGCGTACGCGCGCCGGATGCTCGACGTCGTGGCGGGCCGGCTCGGCTTCGCGCCGAGCACCGTGGAGACGCTCCACCTGGTCACCCCGGCCGACTGGGACCGGCTGGGCCTGGTCGCGGGCACGCCCTTCAGCCTGTCGCACACGTTCCGGCAGACCGGGCCGTTCCGGCCCGGCAACGTCCCACGCTCGGCGGAGAACGCCGTGCTGGCCGGCTGCGGCACCGTGCCCGGCGTGGGCATCCCGTCGGCCCTGATGTCCGGACGGCTCGCGGCCGATCGCATCACCGGCGTTCCACGGGGGCGGCGCGGACTCGTCGCGGACCCGGGAGGCCGGCTCGTCCCCGCGAACGGCGCGCGATGACGGGGCGGGCCGAACACCGGGAGGCGCGGGAGGCGGCGCTGGCGCGCCGCGAACTGGACGCCGCCGGGATCACCGATCCGCTCCTGCGGGCCTCGTACCGCCGGTGCCGGGCGCTCAACGCCCGGCACGGCCGGACGTACTTCCTGGCGACGCGGCTGCTCCCGCCGTCCCGGCGACCGGCGGTCCACGCCCTGTACGGCTTCGCCCGGCACACCGACGACCTGGTCGACGAGCCCGCTCCGGGGCACGGACCCGACCGGGTCGCCGCGCTGCTCGACGACGTCGCCGCCGCCCTCACCGCGGGCCTGCGGACCGGCCGCAGCGACCACCCGGTCCTGGCCGCCGTCGTGGACACCGCGGGCCGGTACGGCATCGCCGGCGCGCTGTTCACCGCGTTCCTGCGCTCGATGCGGATGGACCTCGCCGTCACCGGCTACCCGACCCGTGCGGCCCTGCGCGACTACATGTACGGATCGGCCGAGGTCATCGGCCTGCAGATGCTGCCCGTGCTCGGCACGGTCGGCGATCCGGCGGAGGCCGTGCCGCACGCCACGGCCCTCGGGCGGGCGTTCCAGCTGACCAACTTCCTGCGCGACGTCGGGGAGGACCTCGACCGGGGCCGGGTGTACCTGCCCGCCGACGAACTCGCGGCCTACGGCGTCGACCGTGACCTGCTCGCCTGGTGCCGGCGGACCGGCCGCGTCGACCCGCGGGTGCGGCGGGCGCTGGCGGACCAGATCGGCCGCACCCGGGCGATCTACCGGCTGGCCCGGCCGGGGATCGCCCTGCTGGACCCGGCGTCGCGGCCCTGCATCGCCACCGCGTACGCGCTGTACTCCCGGATCCTCGACCGGATCGAGGACCGCGGTCACAACGTCTTCGCCGGCCGGGTCAGCGTCGGAACCGGCCGGCGGCTGGCCCTGGCCGGGTCGGCGTTCGGCCGCACCCTGTGGACGCGGGCGGTGCACACGCCTCCCGCCCGGAGGCGGTGAGGTGGATCATCTGCGCTATCTGCTTCTCCTGGTCGGCTGCCTGGCGGTCACGCTGCCCCTGGAGCTGTCCGGCAGCCGGGTGTACCGGCGCCCGGCCCGGCTGGCACGCGCCGTGCTGCCCGTGGCGGCCGTCTTCCTCGCCTGGGACGCGGTCGCGATCGCGGCCGGCGTCTGGTGGTACGACCGGCGCTACCTGGTCGGCGTCCGATTGCCGCTGTCGGTGCCGCTGGAGGAGGCCCTGTTCTTCCTCGTAGTGCCCGTCTGCTCGGTGCTGACCCTGGAGACCGTACGGCGCATGCTCCTGCGGGCGCCGGTCCGGGCGCGAACGGAGCGGCGTCGATGACCGAGCGAAGCGAGGGAGTCAAGAGGCACAGCACCTTGGTCATGAGGCCGACGAAGGAGGTCTCATGACCGGGGTGGGGTACACGGTCCCGGCCCTGCTGTCGGTGGCCGCCGTCGTCGCCCTCGAACGCTGGTGGCTGCGCACCGGGCTGTTCCGCCGCCCGGCGTACTGGCTGACCATGCTGATCGTCTTCGGCTTCCAGGTCGTCGTCGACGGCCGGCTGACACGGCTGCCGTCGCCCGTCGTCGTGTACGACCCGCGCGGGATCACCGGGCTGCGCTTCCCGTTCGACATCCCCGTCGAGGACTTCCTGTTCGGGTTCGCGCTGGTCACCGCCACTCTCCTCGCCTGGGAGCGGCAGCGGCCGGATGCGACGGCGGATCGATGAGCGGCGGGCGGCTGCTCCGGGACGAGGTCCCCGCCGCGTTCGACCGGCACGCGGCGGCGTACGACCGGCTCGTCGGCGCGAACCCCGGCTACCACGCGGACCTGCGTCGCGCCGCCCGGGCGTTCGCGCTGCCCGCGGGTGGCGCGGGGGCGCGGCTGCTCGACGCGGGCTGCGGCACCGGGGCCTCCACCGCCGCGCTGGTCGCCACGGCCCCACGCGCCCAGATCGTCGGCGTCGACGCGTCGGCGGGGATGCTCGCCCGGGCCCGCGCCAAACCGTGGCCCGCCACCGTGCGGTTCGTCGAGGGCCTCGTCCAGGACCTGTCCGCCGAAGACCTCGGCGGGCCGTTCGACGGCGTCTTCGCCGCCTACCTCCTCCGCAACCTCCCCGCCCGCGACGCGGCGCCGGCGGCGCTGCGGTCGCTGCTGCGCCCCGGCGGCGTCCTCGTCGTCCACGACTACGCGCTGCGCGACGGGCCGGTCGCGCGGCTCGTGTGGCACGCCGTCTGCTGGGGTGTGATCATCCCGGCGGGGCGGCTGCTGACGGGGGACGCCGGCCTGTACCGCTACCTGTGGCGCAGCGCGCTGGACTTCGACTCCCCGGAGGCGCTCGCCGGCCGGCTCCGCCGCGCGGGCTTCACCGGCGTCCGGACCCGAACGGCCGGCGGCTGGCAGCGCGGCATCGTCCACACCTTCCGCGCGGAGGCCCCGGGAGCGAACGGCGCGAGAGAGCGGAGCGTGTGAGATCGACGAGCACATGAGCCGGGATCGCAGGCGGGTGCGTCACCCGCCGCCGCCCGGGCGCCCGCACGCCGACGCGCTCGCCGAGCGGCCCCGCGCCGTCGTCGTCGGCGGCGGGATCGCCGGTCTCACCGCCGCGACCGCACTCGCCGAACGCGGCGTCGCCGTCGAACTGTACGAGCGCGAGGACCATCTCGGCGGGCGGGCGGGCGGCTGGACCGCGACGCTGCCCGGCGGCGACCGGGTGGGGATGAGCCGGGGCTTCCACGCGTTCTTCCGGCAGTACTACAACCTCCGCGCCCTGCTGCGCCGGACCGATCCGGACCTCGACCGGCTGAGGGCGCTGCCGGACTACCCCCTCATCGACGCGGCGGGGCGCACCGACACGTTCCGCGGCCTGCCCGCCGTCCCGCCGTGGAACGCCCTCGCCTTCGCCCTGCGCAGCCCCACCTTCACGGCGCGGGACCTGCTGCGCCTGAACGCCCGCGCGGCCCTCCCGCTCATGAACGTCACCGTTCCCGGCACCTACCGGCGGCTCGACCACCTGGACGCCGCCGAGTTCCTGACCCGGCTGCGCTTCCCGGCCGCCGCCCGGCACCTGGCGTTCGACGTGTTCTCGCGCAGCTTCTTCGCGCCGCCGGACCGGCTGTCCGCCGCCGAACTGGCGGTCATGTTCCACCTGTACTTCCTCGGCTCGGCCGAGGGCCTGCTGTTCGACGTGCCGCGCCGTCCGCTGGGGGACCTGTGGGCGGCGGCCGGCCGTCACCTGGCGGACCTGGGCGCGGACGTGCGCACCGGCACCGCGGTCGACGCCGTCCGGCCCCGGCCGGGCGGGTTCACCGTGCAGACCTCGTACGGCGGCCGCCCCGCCGACGCGGTCGTGCTGGCCCTGGACGTCCCGGGCCTGCGCGACCTCGTCGCCGCGTCCCCCGGGCTCGGCGACCCGGAGTGGCGGCGTCGCGTCGCCGCCCAGGAGACCGCGCCGCCGTACCTGGTGCGCCGCCTGTGGCTGGACCGGCCCGTCGCGGCGGACCGCCCGGCGTTCCTGGCCACGGGCGGCCTCCCGCCGCTGGACAACGTCAGCGTGCTGAACCGCTACGACGAGGAGGCCGCGTCCTGGGCCCGCTCCACCGGCGGGTCGGTCGTCGAACTGCACGCGTACGCGGTGACGGGGGCGCGGGGCCCGGCCTCCGCGCGTCTCCTGCGCCGCCTGCACGAGGTCTATCCGGAGACCGGAGAGGCCTCGATCGTCGGCGACCTGACCGAGTGGCGGCGGGACTGCCCGCTGTTCGCGCCCGGCACGTTCACGCGGCGGCCGACCGTGGACGGGCCGGTGGCGGGGCTGGTCCTGGCCGGCGACGGCGTCCGCGTCGACCTGCCCGTCGCGCTGATGGAACGCGCGGCCACCACCGGCTGGCACGCCGCCAACCGGCTGCTGACCCGCTGGGGCCTGGCGGGACATCCGCTGACCACCGTCCCGCTGCGCGGGCGCCTGGCCGTGCTGCGCCGCCTCGCCGACCTGGCGCCGGCCCACTGACCGTGCATCGTCGCCACGTCGTCGTCATGGTCGCCGGTCGGGCACCGGACCCGGCCGGTCGGGCGACGGGAGCACCGGACCCGGTCCGTCGAGGTTCCGTGCGCGGTCAGAGGGTTCCGGCGCGCAGGGCGTAGCGGCGTTCGGCGTAGGCGAGGTCGTCGCGCCACAGGCGGGTCGCCGCACGCCGCATCAGCGGCCGTACGACCGGGGCCGCCGCCCGCGCGACCGCGAACCCGGGACGCTCCGAGGTGGCGATCGTCGCCTCGATCACCGCGGTGCGCGGGCGGCCGTCCCGGCCGGGCCCGAGCGGGGTGGCGTGCGTCTCGACCACGCTGCCGGCGCCCTCGCCCTCGACGATGCGCATCACGACCGTCCGGGGCTCGGGGCAGGTGAACTCGGCCAGCACCGGCACGCCCAGCCGGGGGCCGAGGCGGTAGGTGACCTCGACCAGGAACCGGTCGTCGGTGTCCCCGGCGCCGTCGAGCGGGACGCGCGTCACGCGCAGGCGAGTGAAGGAGTACGGGTGGAACCAGGCGCCGTGCCACGGGTCGAGCCGGTTGGCGACCACGTCCTCCGGCTCGCACACGCCCACCGCCCGGATCACCGCGTGCAGGCTGCGCGCCGGCCGCGGCCGGCCGGGCAGCACCGGCCGGGGCGATGGCTCCTCACCGGCCTGGTCGAGCCGGATCCAGGTCAGGACGCCGTCGTCATGGCAGGGCAGCGGCCGCCAGCCCGTCCCGCCGTCCGAGGTCAGCCGCAGTCCGTGCCACCGGCAGACCAGGTCGCCGCAGACGATCCGGCCGCGCGCCAGCGGCGCGCCCAGGTGCGGACAGGCACCGGGCCCGGCCACCACCGCTCCGGCCCGGTCGCGCCAGGCGACCAGCTCCCTGCCGAGGACCCGGAGTCCCAGCGGCCGGTCCGCCCGTACGTCACCGCTCGGGGCGACGGCGAACCAGTTCCCTGACGGCCGCGCCCGCGCCCGCTTCAACGCCGCGCCGATCACCGCCGCGTCGGCCTGGCCGACGGTCGGTTCCTGCTCGGCCCAGCGCGTCCGCGGACGCCGCCGCACCGGCCACCGTTCGGGTCGTCGTCCCTGGTCATCGCGGTCCGCCACTCGTCCTCCTCCGGCCGAGTCGTCCTCGGCCGTACCTCCCCATGCCGGAGCGGCGGCAACCGATACTTACCTTCCAGCTACAGATGCCTTACTCTTCGTGATCACACGCATGACCCCGAATCGGGCGGGCAGTAGGGCGGTCTCAGTCAGGCGGCGGCCGCGACCGCCGCTACATCCCCAAGTACCGATACGCCCCAAGCACACCGTTGGGATTTTCCTCATGCTCTTCGACGTCTCGTGGATGAACCGCGCTGAATGCCAGAAGGTGGATCCGGAGCTCTTCTTCCCGATCGGGAGCGGGAGGCTGACTCCGGTCCAGGTCTCCGAGGCGCGGGCCGTCTGCGGACGGTGCCCGGTGCGCCAGGACTGCCTGCGTTACGCGCTGGAGACCGGGCAGGGACACGGCGTCTGGGGCGGAATCGACGAGGACGAACGGCGGGTCATGCGGTCCGGCGCCCGCCGGTCGTTCGAAGCCGCCCGGCAGGGGCACGGCCGACCGGCCCGCTGACGAGCCGACGGCCGCCGGCGCCCAGAGGGGCCGGCGGCCGTCGGGAATCGCGGGGCCGGTGATCTCAGCGCCTGAACAGGACGGCCGGGGAGACGGCCTGCGGCATGCGCACCCGGGCGATCACCGCGAACAGCACGCCGAACACCGCCGGGAGCACCGCGAAGGCGGGCACCAGCACGAAGACCTGCGTGATGATCGCGCCGATCATCAGGCCGATCAGACCGAGCCCCGCCCAGGCGGCGAGCCGGGGGATCAGCAGGCCGATCCCGCCGGCGGCCTCGACCGCACCGGTGACGTACCGGAACCACTGACCCCAGCCGATCTTGGCGAACGTCTCCACCGCGTCCCGCTGGCCCGCGAACTTCGGCGCGGCCGAGGCGATCAGCAGGAAGGCCGCCAGCAGGATCTGGATCGTCCACAGGGCGACGTTCACGGCGCGCCTGTCGGCCGGGCGCGAAGCGCCGGTCGTACGGGCGGTGGCCGTACGGGCGGTGGCCGTGCGGGCGGTGGTGGTCTGGGTGGCGACCATGGCGTCTTCCTCTCAGTCGGACCGCGGCGTTTCCCGGCCTCTGCTCACACGTCGAACGGCGACCCGCCGGATCGACACCTCGTCCGGATTTTTTCTGAGATTTCTTTCGCCCCTGCTCAGCGCGCCGCCCGGCGGTCGCCCGAGACGACGCGGGGCGGTCCGTAGAAGAATCTCGGCCCGACGTGTCGATCGGGCCGGTCCCCGTTCGACGCGTGGGCGGAGGCAAGAAGGGCCGACCGGCTCATCCGGCCCGCCCGGGAAAGACCCTCGCCTCGAGACGAAGGAGACACGACGATGCGGTTCCTCATGATGACCAAGGACAGTCAGTCCGCGGGCGGCCCGCCGGACGAGAAGCTCATGGTCGAGATGGGCAAGTTCATCGACGAGATGACCCGGGCGGGCGTACTGCTGGCGACCGGTGGCCTGAACCCCGCGGGCACCTACATCAAGTCCGAGGGCGGGAAGATCACGGTGACCGACGGGCCCTTCACCGAGGCGAAGGAGGCGGTCGTCGGCTTCGCGCTGATCGAGGTGCGCTCGAAGGAGGAGGCCATCGAGCTGTCGAAGCGGTTCTGGCAGATCGTCGGCGACGGCGAGGGCGAGATCCGCGAGGTCTTCGGCCCCGGCCAGTAGTCCTTCGACGAACCCGTCGACGTGGCCCCGTTGACCTCGCGTCACCGGGGCCTTCGCCCTATCGAGACCGGCCCCGGCCACCTCGCTTGGAGGGGTGGGACGGGGCGTCTCGCGTGTTCGTGGTCAGGCCGCCTCAAGGCGGTGGCGGGCCCAGTTCCGGGCGACGGCCGTCAGCTTCGCCGAGTGCGGGCGGGCCGCCGCCGACCGCGTCTTGTGCCCCCATAGGCCCAGCACCGTGGCCGCGAACGCCGTCACCGCGGCCGCCGGAGCCTCCCGCCACGCCGGAATCTGCGACGCCCACACCTCGGCGCTCTGGGGCGAGTGGCCGGCCGCCATGAGGCGGATCACCATGAAGGCCGGGTCGACCCAAGCCGCGCCCCGTGATGCCCATGCCCAGTCGATGACCATGACCGCGCCGTCCTCGATGAGGAGGTTCCCCGGTTGCAGGTCGGTGTGCAGCAGCGCGTCTCCGTCGACAAGCTCGGGCGCCGTCGCCTCCAGTTCGACGAGCCGTGGCAGGTGCTCGGCCTCCCACGGATCCAGGTCGGCCGGAGGGTCCTGGGCGTACTGCCGCCACACCGGCAGGCGGGCCCAGCGCGCGGCGAGGCTGCGGTTCGGCGCGGCGGATGGGGTGAGCTGCCGTAGCGCCGTGATGGCCTCTGCGATGGCGGCCAGGTCGGGTGAGGAGGGGGTCAGGTCCGGGTGCCGTCCGGCCGCGTGCTCGAAGCCGAGCATCAGCCACCCGTCGACCGCCAGCTGCCACAGCAGCCGCGGGGCCAGGCCGACGGGCAGCAGGGGGTTCACGGCCGCCTCGTTGCCGTGCATCCACGCGGCGGGATGGTCTGCGCGGATGCCCTTGCAGAAGATCCTGCCGCCGTCCAGGTGGAGGGTGGCGGAGAACTCCGAGCTGCATCCCAGCTCGGGCATTTCGGCCTTGATGACCTGCCCGCCGCACTGCTGCTCGACGGCGCTGCGGACGTCGTCCGGCAGGGCGTCCCACTCGTGTCTCATAACGTTCCTCGTTGGATAGGGGGCGACCCCAGGTCGCCGAGCATATGACCTGGGGTCGCCTGAGGAGTGGATGTCACGGGCTGTCGGTGCAGCCGGCGTGGCACTGTGAGCAGGCGGCCGAGTGCACCTGCCACAGCTCCTCGTCGATCGGGATGCCGGCGGCGCGCATCGTGGCGAGCGTCTTGGCGATCGGACCGGCCTCGGCGGGCGGGACTTCACCCGTGCAGGCGCTGTCGCACTTGTGGTCGTCGGTCGGGACGTGGTGGATGAACCGTCCCGCGACCCGCTGGCAGAACTCGGCGTAGTCCTTCGTGTGGAGGACGAAGGTGTGCCAGCCGATGTCGACCCTCGGGGAGGGCGACAGGCCGGCGCCCGGGTTGAGGGCGCAGGCCTTCAGGAACCCGAGCGCCTGGGCCATGATGCGCTCGGCGGTCGGCTGGTCGATCTGCTCGTCGGTGACGATGCGCGAGACGAGCCGGTCGAACAGTTCCGAGGAGACGAGCTCCCGGGGCGGGATGGCGGTGGCCGCCCTGTCGTCGAGTGTTAAGGTCATCGGCTCCTCCTAGAGCCTCGGGGGTACAGCGTTGCTGTACCCGGTTTCCTCCGGCCGGTCGACCGGAGAGCCCTGGGCCGCGGCCCCGGCGTCCCGCGATGAAGCTCGGGACCGCGGCGTTCTGGTGACCGCCGAGCCCGTCGCCTCAAACGGATTCGGCGGCCGGGGCCGCACGGGGAACGCTCTCCCCGCGCTTCGGCGAGTTCCTGCGCGCGGCAGATGCAACCGACAGGGACCACCACGGCGAGGATCTGCCGGAACTCGGTCAGCTTCTGGTCGTAGCTCACACCACCACCGCCAGTTCGGCCGTGCGGCATGCGTACACCAGCCGCTGTGGGTGCGCGTCGAACAGGATCGGCGTCGCGGTGTCGAACCGGGCGATGGCCATGTACTCGCGCCGGTACCAGCACCACATCACCAACCACTGCAAGCACAGGCCCTGCAGCTCGACGAGCTGCTGCGGGCTCGGGTCGCCGGGGCAGGCCGGGATGTCGAACACTGTGTCGTCGACCGCGGGACGGTGTGGCGCGGGCCGGTCGAACAGCCAGGCGAGCGCCGCGAGGACTCGCCGGATCATTGCCCGGCCTCGGTTGCTTCGGCCACGTGGAGGACGTTCGTGATGCGGCGGGCCGCCTCGTCGACGTCGTCTGCGCCGACCATCGGCTCGTACTCCGGGGGGTCGTCGCGGGTCGGCCCCGGCCAGACCCAGTGCCACCACAGAGCGTTTTGGTGTTCGCGGAGGACGAGGGACTGTTGCATCCGCGAGTCGCGGGGGTTTCTGATTTCGACGATTCCGTCCGAGCTGATTGTGACGTTCAGTCCCGGGCGGACGAGGGGGGCGAGTTGTACAGCCGCCGTCCTGACGATGTCAGCCGGCGGAGGGGTGGTGCGTGCGTGCACCGGACCTCCCAGTGCTGTGTCGAATGCGTTACTCCCAGTGAAGTCCTGCGGATTTGGTGCTGTCAGCGTGATACTGGGGGACAGAGAGGGATAGAAAATCGTCTCGCATCCAGAATCCCTATTTCGGCCGAGGTGCACCCAACATGTCAGCCGACCCGAAAATCATCGGCGCGCGCCTGCGCTCCGAACGCCTGAAGCGCACTATGACCATCGCCGCACTTGCCGAGGCATTCCGCGACGCCGCGAGCGAACGCGACCGCCGCTCGATGCCGAAACTAAAAGACCTTTGCCGGACGATCCGCGGCCATGAAGCCGGCGAGCATCCGCCCCGAGCTCGTTACCGGATGCTTTACGCTGCGGTATTCGAGATGACCGAAGAGGCCCTTTTTGGTGACCATACGGCGGATACCTCCGAAGCATCCATCTGGCGAAGTCCCGGCGTTGATCTGGATGGTGCGTTTACCCCCGACGATGAGGAACGTCTTGCGCTCGCCGTCCAGTGTCCGGTACGGGTCGATCTAACCGTCGTCGATTCCCTCGCGACCATCCTGGCCATGCAGCGCCGCCTCGATGACACGCTCGGCCCTTCCGTGATCCTGCCGGCTACGCTCACCCAGACCCGTACCGTCACGCAGTTGCTGCGCGAAACCCGCGGCGAGGTTCGCGACTCGCTTGCTCCTGTCGCCGCCGAATGGGTCCAGTTCAGCGGATGGCTGCACGCCGAGCTACGCAACGACACAGCAGCGGCCCACACGCTGACCGAAGCCGAAGAGATGGCCGACGACATCGAAGACGGCACACTTGCCGCGCAGGCCGCGAACTTCAAGGGCTACCTTGCCCGCCAGCAGGGCCGGCCCTGGGGGATCGTCCGCCACTTCCTTGCCGCTTACCACACGCCCGGCGCGCACCCGGCCCAACGGCTGGGCGATGCTGTCCAAGCGGCTCAGGGGTATGCCCTACTCGGTGAGAAGGCGGCCGCTCGGTGTCTTCTCGTCGAGGCGACCGCACTGGAGGACCAGGCCAACCGACATTCGCCGCCGGGAACGGCGTACTGGCTGACGCCCGACTTCCAGCACGTCAACATTGGTCTGGCGCTGCTGGCCCTCGGTGAGTTCCCGGACGCAGCGGAGCATCTTGCGACCGGCCTGGCCTCCCTCCCAGCGGATCAGCAGGACGCCGAGTGGAGTCGGGAATACCGCGATGCGCTCGCTGAAGCCGAAGAGCGGGCGTGATTGAGCGCTTCGGCTCACGCTGAGAGGCGCCCGCGCCGCGAGGTCTTCACCCCCGGCCAGAGCGAAGGCAGGGGGAAGTTACGGAGGGGCGATCCGGGCCGGCCGCGCGTGTCGCCTGGGTCGCCCATCGCCGCACGGGGTCGCCCGCAGGTCCTGCGGCACCGGCAGGGTGGCCGCGTCCGCGAATCGTGCAGCGCCGAGCCGAGCCGAGGCGAGCCGCGGCGCGGACGGGTTGCGCGCGGCGTGACACCGGTGCTCTGATCGGGCCGTGACGACACCCGATGTGCACCGGACGATCGACGCGATCTGGAGGCTGGAGTCGGCGCGGATCATCGCCGGCCTCACCCGGATGATGCGGGACGTCGGCGTCGCCGAGGAGCTCGCGCAGGACGCGCTCGTCGCCGCCCTCGAACAGTGGCCGCAGGACGGCGTCCCGGACAACCCGGGCGCCTGGCTCATGGCCACCGCCAAGCACCGGGCGATCGACCGGATCCGCCGGGAGAAGCGGTTCGAGCAGAAGCAGCAGGAGATCGGCCGCGACCTGGAGACGCGCCAGGACCCCACCGACGCGGAGCTGGAGGCCGCGCTGGGGGAGGACCTGGGCGACGACCTGCTGCGCCTCATGTTCATCTCATGCCACCCGGTGCTGTCCACGGAGGCGCGGGTCGCGCTCACCCTCCGGCTGCTGGGCGGGCTGACGACCGATGAGATCGCGCGCGCGTTCCTCGTTCCCGAGGCGACCGTCGCCCAGCGGATCGTCCGGGCGAAACGGACCCTCGCCAAGAAGAAGGTCCCGTTCGAGGTGCCTCCGGAGGCGGAACGGGCCGCCCGCCTGTCCTCCGTCCTGGAAGTCCTCTACCTGGTGTTCAACGAGGGGTACTCCGCGACGGCCGGGGACGACTGGACGCGGCCCGCGCTGTGCCAGGAGGCCCTGCGGCTCGGCCGGGTCCTCGCCGAGCTGACGCCTGGGGAGCCGGAGGTCCACGGCCTGGTCGCGCTGATGGAGATCCAGGCGTCCCGCCTCCGCGCGCGCGTGGGCCCGTCCGGGGAGCCGATCCAGCTCCTCGACCAGGACCGCGCCCGCTGGGATCACCTGTTGATCCGCCGCGGGTTCGCGGCGCTGCTGCGGGCCGAGGAGGTCGGCGGCGGAATCGGCCCGTACATGCTGCAGGCCGCGATCGCCGCCTGCCACGCCCAGGCGCCGACCGCGGAGGACACGGACTGGGCGCGGATCGCCACCCTCTACGAGGCGCTCGGGACGGTCACGCCGTCCCCCGTCGTCGAGCTGAACCGCGCGGTCGCGGTCGCCATGGCGTACGGCCCGGAGCAGGGACTGCGGATCGTCGACGGGCTCGCCGGCGAGCCGGCCCTGAAGGACTACCACCTGCTGCCGAGCGTGCGCGGTGACCTCCTGGCGCGGCTGGGAAGGAACGCGGAGGCCCGCGCCGAGTTCGAGCGCGCCGCGTCGCTGACCCGGAACGACCGGGAGCGCACGCTCCTCCTGGACCGGGCCGCGGCCTGCGACGCGACCGCCACGACGGCGGGCTGACCGGCCGGGCCGATCGCCTGGCCGCCCGGCGCCGGCTCGGCGGTACGGCCGCCCGCCCGCTTCTCGTGGCGGCGGCTCAGGCCTGCCGGTGGGCCGGGGCTGCGATGGTGGCGTGGTCGCCGTTCGGGTTCGTCACCGCGAACTCGAGCCGGTCGTCGTGGACGGTCACCCGGACGTCGTCGCCCGGGCCCAGTCGGCCGCCCAGCAGCATGCTCGACAGGCGGTTGTCGACCTCGCGCTGGATCGTCCGCCGCAGGGGCCGGGCGCCGAACTCCGGCTGGTGGCCCCGGCGCGCGAGCCAGTCCACCGCCTCCTTGGTGAACTCGATCGACAGGTTCTGCGCGCGCAGGCGGCGCCGGGTCTCGTCCAGCAGCAGGTCCGTGATCTGGCGCAGCTGCTCGGCGTCGAGCCGGCGGAAGACGATGATCTCGTCGACGCGGTTCAGGAACTCCGGGCGGAACGCCTCGCGCAGCCGCCGCATGACGCGTTCGCGCAGCGACGCGTCCTCCCCACCGCCCGCGTCGGAGAAGCCGGTCGCGAGCCCGCCGGTGCCGATGACGTCGGAGCCGAGGTTGCTGGTCATGATGACGACCGTGTTGCGGAAGTCGACCGTACGGCCCTGGGCGTCGGTGAGGCGCCCGTCGTCGAGCAGCTGCAGCAGGACGTTGAAGAGGTCCGGGTGCGCCTTCTCGATCTCGTCCAGGAGCACGACGGAGTACGGGCGGCGGCGTACGGCCTCGGTGAGCTGACCGGCCTCCTCGTAACCGACGTAGCCGGGCGGCGCGCCGGTGAGCCGGCTGACCGTGTGCCGCTCCTGGAACTCGCTCATGTCGAACCGCACCATCCGGTCCTGGCTGCCGAACAGGGCCTCGGCCAGCGCGCGGGCCAGTTCGGTCTTGCCGACGCCGGTCGGCCCGAGGAACAGGAAGCTGCCGATGGGCCGGTCCGGGTCGCCGAGCCCCGCGCGGGAGCGGCGGACCGCCTCGGCGACCGCGGCCACCGCCTCGTCCTGCCCGACGACCCGCTCGTGCAGGTGCTCCTCGAGCCGGAGCAGGCGTTCGCGCTCCTCGACGGTCAGCTGGGCGACGGGGATCCCGGTGATCCGCGAGACGACCTCGGCGATGTCCTCGGCGGTGACCTCCGGCACCGTCGCGGTCTCGTCGTCCTCGCCGGACGTGGCGGCGACGCGCTCCTCCAGCTCGACGATCTGGTCGCGGAGGGCGGCGGCCTTCTCGTACTTCTCGTCCGCGACGGCCTGGTCCTTCTCCCGCCGGCGGTGGTCCAGCTCCTCCTCCAGGCGCCGTACGTTGCGGCCGGGCGTCGTGGTGCGCAGCCGGACGCGGGCGCCGGCCTGGTCGATCAGGTCGATCGCCTTGTCCGGCAGGAACCGGTCGGTGAGGTACCGGCTCGACAGGTCGACCGCCGCGACCAGCGCCTCGTCGGTGAAGCGCACCTGGTGGTGCGCCTCGTAGCGGTCCCGCAGCCCGCAGAGGATCTCGACGGAGTCCTCGGGGCTCGGCTCCGGCACGAGGATCGGCTGGAAGCGGCGTTCGAGCGCGGCGTCCTTCTCGATGTTCTTGCGGTACTCGTCCACGGTCGTCGCGCCGATGACGTGCAGTTCGCCGCGCGCCAGGGCGGGTTTGAGCATGTTCCCGGCGCTCATGCCGCCCTCGGCGCCTCCGGCCGTCACCATGGTGTGGATCTCGTCGATGAACACGAGCAGCTCGTCGGCGTGCGTGCTGATCTCCTCGACGACCTTCTTCAGCCGCTCCTCGAAGTCGCCGCGGAAGCGGGTTCCGGCGACCAGCCCGGCCAGGTCCAGCTGCATCAGGCGCTTGCCGCGCAGGATCTCCGGCACCTCGCCCTCGACGATCCGCTCGGCGATGCCCTCGACGATCGCGGTCTTGCCCACACCCGGGTCACCGATCAGGACCGGGTTGTTCTTCGTGCGCCGGGACAGCACCTCGATGGTCTGCTCGATCTCCTCGTCGCGGCCGACGACGGGATCGACCTTGCCCTCGCCGGCCATCGCGCTCAGGTCGCGTCCGTACTGGTCGAGAGTGGGCGTGTCGGACGGCGGGTGGGCGGTGGAGCCGCCGGGCACGCTGCCGATCGCCGACCGCAGGGCCTCCGGTGTGATCCGCGCGGCCAGGAGCAGACGGCCGGCCGCCGACTCGGGATTGGCCGCGAGCGCGAACAGGATGTGCTCCGGGCCGATGTAGGAGGCGTCCAGGGCGCGGGAGATCTGGTGCGCGTCCAGCAGCGCGCGCTTGGCGGAGGGGGTCAGCCGCGCGGAGATGTCCTCGCGGGCCGGGCCGCGCCGTACGTGCCGCTCGGCCTGCCGGGCGAGCGTCTCCGGATCGGTGCCGGCGCGGTCCAGCAGGTGCCGGGTCACGTCCTGGCGGGTCGCCGCCCACAGCAGGTGGTCGGTGTCCAGGTCGGGACCGCCCCACTCGGCCGCCTTGACGGCGGCGTCGCGGACGAGTTCGCGGGCGCCCTCGGTCATGAAGCGCGCGATGTTGACGCGGTTGGTGGGCCGCCGGGGCGCGCCCGTCCCGAAGAACCGGGCCAGGAACTCCTCGAACTGGTCCGACTCCTCGCGCTCGTTCCGTTCTTCAGGCATGTCGACCTCCTCACCCGGCGTACCCCGGCGTGCGCGTTTCGCCTGCTCGCGCGACCCCTACCCGAGTCGGGAATCCGAAACGTGCGGGTCAGGAGTAGTCCTCGTCCAGTTCGTCCCCGGCGGTGATGTGCTGTTCGATCACGTCGGCCTCGTTGGCGTCGGCGGGGAGCTCCTCGACGGGTGGGCGCTCCGAGGCGCCCTCCTCGCGGCCGGTGTCGAGGCGCTGCTCGATGAAGTCGGCCTCGGGCTCCTCGATGCCCGGCGTCTCGTCCGGCAGGGGATCGGGGTGGACGACCTCCTCCGGGTTCGCCGGCTGGCCCCGGTCCGGCAGATCACGTTCGGTCATGGCGACTCCATGGTTTCCCTGCTCACGGCGTGCTTTCTTCCGTTCACGCGGAGGTAGATCTCCGCCATGCGCGCTGCCCTACCCGGGACCATCCCCGCTAACCGCCCGCGACCGGGTGGCGGTCCGCGTGGTGACGCGCGTGCCGGCCGGGATGGTGGACCGTACGGCGGCCCGTCAGCAGGTCGGCGAAGGCGGCGAGCAGCGCGGCGACCACGAACGCCAGGACGACGTACAGCGCGTGCTGGAAGGCCGTGGCCCAGCCGCCGTGCGTACCGCGCACCGCGGCGAAGAAGACGGAGCCGACCGCCGCGATGCCGACGGCGGTGCCGATCCGCTGCCCGGTCTGCAGGACGCCCGCGGCGCTGCCGCCGCCCTCCGGCGGCACCTCGGACAGGGTGATCGTCTGGTTCGGGGCGATCACCAGGCCGCTGCCGATCCCCGCCACGAGGTAGGGGAGGGCGGTGGCCAGGGCGACCTGCCGGCCGGACTCGAAGTGCACGGCGAGGAGCACGCCCCCGAGCCCGAGCCCGACGAGTACGAGGCCGGCCGCCACGAGCGGCCGGCCGAACCGCGAGACGACCCGGCCGCCGACGGCGGCCGCGGCCCCCGACCCCACCGCGAACGGCGTGATCGCCAGGCCGGCCTTCAGCGCGCTGTAGTGCAGGCCGTTCTGCAGGTACAGCGTGAAGATGAAGAAGATGGCGGTGAAGCCCGCGAAGTACAGCAGCGCGATCGTCGAGCCCAGCGCGTACGAGCGGAGCCGGAACAGACCGAGGTCGATCATCGGCTCGTCGTGCCGCCGCTCCCACCACAGGAAGGACGCCAGCAGGACGACGGCGGCGGGCACCAGCAGCCATTTGAGCTCGCCGTGCCACTGCTGCTCCTGGACGAACGGGAGGAGCAGGGCGACCACTCCGGCTCCCAGGAGCACGACGCCGACCGGGTCCAGGCTCTGCGCACGCCGCGTCCGGCTCGGCGCCGGCAGCAGCCGCCAGGCCAGCGGCAGCGCGATCAGGCCGACCGGGACGTTGACGTAGAAGACCCACCGCCAGCCCTCCATCGGCCCGGCGAGCGCGATGATCGCACCGCCGAGGATCGGGCCCGCGGCGGTGGCGATGCCGATCGTGGCGCCGAGGCTCCCGAACGCCCGTCCCCGCTCCGGCCCGCGGAACATCACCTGGATCAGCCCCGCGATCTGCGGATTCAGCATGCCGCCCGCGATGCCCTGGACGAGCCGGGCGCCGACGAGCCAGGCGATGTTCTGCGCGAGGCCGGCGGCGGCGCTGGTCAGCGTGAAGAGGACCAGGCCGGCCATGAAGACCGCCCGGCGGCTGCGCGCGTCGCCGAGCCGCCCGGCGGGGACCAGGACGAGGCCGAATGTCAGGGCGTAGCCGCTGAGGATCCACTGCAGCCCGTCCGGTGACGCGTGCAGCCCCTCGCGGATGGAGGGCAGCGCGACGTTGACGATGCTGACGTCGAGGAGGGTCATGAAAGCCGCGACGAGGCACACCGCCAGCGCCTGCCAGCGGTGTCGCACGGTGGAATCGGGGTGGTCGGGGTGGGGTTCCGTCCGCATGAGGCTGCTGTGCTCCGGACAGATCGGTCCAAACCACTCAGGCGGTCGCCGGGTGAGGGCCGAGCGCGGAACCGGCCCTCACCCGTCCGTCTTTCGTCAGCCGAATGAGACCGAGTAACTGTTGGTCGCGAAATTCAGGCCGCCGCTGGAGGACGTTATCTCGAACCCGAACTGCACGTTCCCGACGGTGACGTCGCCGAACCATCCGGCGCTCTTGATCCAATTGAGCACGGCGCGGATGTCGACGCTGCCGGAGGAGGTATTGCCCGACCGTACGAACGAGAACACCTGGTTGGAGCCGTTACTGCCCTTGTAGACGCTCCAGTTGTGCCCGCCGACGGACACGCTCGTCTGGTAGGAGCCGAGCGGTCCCACGGCCCCCGTCTTGTTCATCCACAACATGATCTCGTACGCGTTGTCGCTCGACCAGATGTCGTACGCCGACTCGTACGCCCCGGAGCCCGGGACCGTGACGTTGAAGCTGCTGTTCAGCGAGTTCAACGAGCTCAGCGACCTGCCGACGTACCTCGTGACGTTGGGGTAGGACTTCACGCCGCCGGTGTTCGGGTGGTTCGCCCAGACGCCCCAGTTGCTGTAGGAGTTGGCCCAGATGGTCTGCGGGCCGGCGCCGCTGCCCCAGACGTCGTTGTACAGCGTGTACCCGCCGTTGGACCAGGTGGCCCACTGGTCGGAGGACGACCAGGTCGCGGCCCGGGCCGTGCCGGACCACAATGCGCACACCAGCGTGAGGACCAACGCGGGCACCGAGAATCGTGCCGCTTTCATTCGATGACCTCTCTGTCGAATAAGAGTCGAAGCGCTTCGACGTTCATTCGACGGAACGGGGAAGAGGAAACCGCGCGGTGTCCCACACGATAGAAGCCGAATTGCGGCGGTGCAACGGGCGCTTTACCAGCGTGTCATCGGATTGTTTCGGCGCTCCGGCGGGCGAGCTCCTTCCCGAGCGGGTGAATGCGGCGCCGGACAGGCTGTGGGTGACGTCCCGACCGTGCCAGGGGCGTTCCGGCCGCGCGATGGGATGCGGCTCACGTGACAATGGCGCGAAACCGCGTCGCGCGAGCAGGGCGGACCGATGCCTCGTGCGTTCCTTCGGCCCGGAAGGTAGCCTTTCGCCGTCGAGACCCCCGAGTAATGTGAGCCGGACGGTAGGTGACGACCGGCTTCCCCGGTTCTACGGAGGAACGCGCGGATTCCATGGCGAGGCAGTCCGAACGGCCGGCGGCGACCGGTCCAGCTCCGGCCCCTTCGGCGGCGACCGGCACGGCTCCGGCGACGGGTCAGGCTCCGGCGACCGGCACGGCTCCGGCCCTCCCGGCGGTGCCCGGCGCGGAGCCGGCCATCCCCGGATCCCGCTCCGCCCGGGAGCCCGGCCGGGCCATCAAACCGGGGCGGCACGGGCTGCCGCCGGAGACCGTCGCCGACATCCAGCGGGACCGGCTCATCGACGGCTTCGTCCAGGTGGTCGCCGAACACGGCTACACGCGCACGACGATCAGCAAGATCACCGAGGCCGCCGGGGTGACCAAGAAGACGTTCTACGTCCACTTCACCGAGATGGACGACTGCTTCCTCGCGGCGTACCAGCGGGGCACCGGCATCCTCCTCGACCGCATGGCGCACGCGTACCACGGCGCGCACTCCTGGCCGGAGGGCATCCGGGCCGGGCTGCGGGTCATGCTGGAGATCCTCGCCGCCGAGCCCCTGTTCGCCCGCGCCGCCCTCGTGGAGGTCAACGCGGCCGGCCCCCGGCTGCGCAAGGCGCGGATCGAGCACCTCGCGCGGTTCCGGAAGTTCTTCACCGACCCGGCGTACGACCTTCCGTCCCTGCCCACGGTCGTCATCGACGCGATCATCGGCGGGATCTACGGAGCGGTCTACGGGGCGGTGGAGGCGGGGGAGGGCGACCGCCTGCCGGCGATGCTGCCGTCCCTGGTCTACTTCGCGCTGCTGCCCCTCGGCCGCGAGGAGGCGGCGGCTGAGTTGGACGCGGGCGACCCGCCCTCCCGGTAGAAGGCCAGCAGGAAGTCGGTGAGCGGGTCCGCCAGCTCGGGGAGCTCCGCGGTCCGGTCGCACTCCACGTGGTTGTAGACCATCGTGTAGACCCCGCCGATGATGGCGTTCCTGATCTCGTCCGGGATCCGCGGGATGCCCGGTCCGCCGAGGAACGAGCGGAACCTCGCCAGGAACGCCACCCGCGCCCGGTGCGCCCGGGCGCCCGCCATGCTCGCGTCGATCACGCACATCCGCGCGAAGGCGGGTTCGGCGGCGGCGAGTTCGAGGGCCGCCCGCAGCCCGGCGCGGACCGCCGCGGGCCACGACGACTCCGCCCGGTAGGCGGCCTCCGTCCGGGCCAGCAGGAGGCGGGTCCCGCGCTCGTACGCGGCCAGGAAGCACTCCTCGATGCCGCCGAAGCAGGCGTGGAAGGCGTCGGCGGGCAGCCCGGCCCTGGCCGCCACCTCCTCGACCGTCGTCCGCGGATACCCGCGCTCGGCCACCACGGTGACGAGCGCGTCCATCAACCGGGCCCGCCGCGCGGCCGCGTCGTCGCTCTCCGTCGTCTGCGCCGTCTGCGCCGTCTGCGCCGACTCTCCCGTCTGTGCCGACGTTGCGGTCTCCGCCGGTGTTGCCGCCCAGACCGACGTTGCGGTCTGCGTGGACTCGGCCGTCTGCGCGGACTCTGCGGGCTCGGCCGGCTCCGCCGACGGCGCGCGTCCGGCCGCGGTGTCCCCGGCGTCCGTTAAGCCGGCCCGCCGTGCCGCGGCGGCCTCCGCGTCCGCCGACCGGGCCCGCCGCCCCGCCGCGTCGTCCGGGTGCGGCTCGCGTGGGTGCCCGAGGCCCGAGGTTCCGTCGCGCATGGGTGACCTCCCGTCGGTGGCACCGTCATCCGGCTGTCTACCGCTCGCCGAAGGGCGCGTAAATGCCGCCGGGCGCCCGATCGGGTTCGGCGACGGCCGGATCCGGCCGTTGCCCCGGCCGCGGTTGACATGAGACACCGTACGGTTTCTATTTGCAGGAAGCTCGTTTGTTACCGACAAGTTTCGAGCCGAACATCGTCCTCGGGGGATGAATCCCAAGGAGGCGGTGGCATGCGCCATCGTGGATCCAGAGCGGGAACGCTCCTGCTGGCCGCCCTCGCAGTGGCCCTCCCGTGCGTTCCCGCGCAGGCCGCCTCGGGCGCGGTCACCGAGTTCTCGGCGAGCATCCCCGACAGTACGCCGCTGGGCCTGACGACCGGACCGGGCGGCAGCGTGTGGTTCACCGAGCACGCGCAGGGTCTCGGCCGGGTCGACGCCCTCGGCGTCGTTAAGGAGTACGCCGTCCCGGCGAACTCCCAGCACGAGGTGGCCGTCCCGGAGGGCGCCGCGACCGCGACGGACGGGACGGTCTGGTTCACCGACGCGTCCACGGCCGTGCCGCGCGTGGGGAAGGTCGACCCCACGACCGGCGCGGTGACCGCGTACGAGGTGCCGACCACCGGGGACGTGAGCTTCGCGGGCGGTCAGCTCACCGACGTCACCGCCGGCCCGGACGGCGCCATGTGGTTCGCCGGCGGCCCGGCCGGCGCGGTCGGCCGGATCACCTCCTCGGGCGCGGTCACCGCGTACGCCACCGTCGGCCTGTCGCCGTACGCGATCACGACCGGCCCCGACAAGGCGCTGTGGTTCACCGACACGAATGGCGGGTCGATCGGGCGGCTGGACCCGGCCACGGGGAACGTCACGACCTACTCGCCCGATTCGTCGGGTTCGGGCAACCCGGCGGCCGGCGGCATCGCGGCCGGCCCGGACGGCGCGGTCTGGTTCACCGAGCCCGGCGTCGGCAAGATCGGCCGCATCGTCCCCTCGACCGGCGCCATCACCGAGTACGCCGTGCCGACCGCGAACTCCGCTCCGGAGGGCATCACCGCCGGCCCGGACGGCAACGTGTGGTTCACCGAGGCCGCGGCCGGCAACGTCGGCAGGATCGTCCCCGCGACCAAGAAGATCTCCGAGTACCCGCTGCCGAACGCCCTGTCCGCCCCGATGCGGATCGTCAAGGGGCCCGGGGCCGTGCTGTCGTTCACCGAGGCGGGCACGGGCGCCATCGGCCGGCTGAACCCCGCCGCGCCGCCCTCCGGCTCGCCGCACGCCGCCGCCCCGCCGATCGCCGACGGCTCGAGTCCCCGGATCGCCGGGTCCTTCCAGGGTCGCTGTCCCACCACGGCGATCATCTGCCAGACCCAGATCACGACGGGCGGCAGTGTGAAGATCGGCGGCTTCAGCCAGACGATGCCGCCCGGCGCGCTGCGCGTCACCGGCTACGTCACCTCGCTGGGCACCGGCACGGCCACCCTCCAGCCGCCGCTGACCGGATCCGAACTGGAGTCCGTCCCGGTCGAGGTGCCGGGGGGCATCATCGGCACCCTGCCGCTCATCGGCCCGATCCTCGGCATGACCCCGGCGGCGATGCTGCCGTTCAACAAGCTCACGATCACGCAGTCGCTGGCCGGGCCGGTGACCGTCGGGTTCGGCCCCAGTGGCCTGCAGGCCACCGCCACCCTGAACATCCAGCTCAACAACCAGTTGCTCGGCGGCGGCTGCGTCATCGGGCCGATCACCGCGAGCCTGGCCCCGGCGGACCGGTCCGGCGGTTCGGTGCACGACCCTCAGCTCGGCTGGCAGCCCCTGAACGTCGAGATCAAGGACAACACCCTGTCCGTGCCCAAGGCACACGGCTGCGGCATCGGCGGAATTCTCGACGGGGTCATCAACTCGACCATGGGCCTGCCGTCGGCCTCGGGCAACAGCCTCGACCTTCCCGCGATTCTCAGCGTCGGCGCGGGGGCGCATTCCTGACCGGAGAGAGGAGGGCGTCACCCCCTCGCACCGCACCGTTCCACTGTCCCGACAACCCGCCACCACCCGCAGAACCCGGGACCGGCGAGGTCGGTCCCGGCCTCCTCAGGAGAGGTACGCACATGATCTCCAGAACGGCGAAGCTCGCCGCGACCGTCACCGGGGCCGGCGCCCTGGTCGCCATGATGGGCGGCATCGCCTACGCGGCGGGCGTCAGCCCGGCCAACACCGCGATCACCGCCACCAGCACCAGCGTGAAGTTCGCCGGCACCCTGTCCGGCCTGTCCTTCTCGGTGACCTGCACCAGCTCGACGATCAAGTTCACGACCCCGTCGTCGGGTTACGGCCCGGTCAACATCAGCCCGGACCCGACCTTCAGCGGCTGCACGGACAACTTCGGCGGTACGGCCACGATCACGGCGAATCACACGAACGGCAGCTGGACGCTGCTGGCCATCGCCAGCCCGACGTCGGTCAAGATCACGATCCCGAAGGCGGGCGTGACGGTGTCGACGACCACGCTGCCCGGCTGCGTGGTGACGGGCGCCCCGACCGCCGCGGCGCCGATCACGGCGAGCTACAGCAACTCGACGGGCAAGGCCACGTTCACCAGCGCGAGCGTGCCGTTCTCCGGCAACGCGGCCTGCGGCACGATCAGCCCGACCGGCACCGCGACCGGCGTCTACACCACGAGCCCGACGGTCACGATCACCTGACGTACGCGACCGAGGGACGAAGCACGAGCAGGGGCCGCCTCCGGGCGGCCCCTGCGCCTCCCCGTACCGCGCCGGTGACCGGAACCGGACGGGCGGCACCGATCGGCTTGACGTGAAACACCCGTGGGTTTCTAGTGACCCACTATGAAGATCATAGGAGGCGATGGCATGCGCCATCGTGGTGTGCGCGCGGGGATGGTCGCGTCGGCGGCCCTGCTCGGCGCGGTCGCTCTCAGCCCGGCCTCGCCCGCCGGTGCCGCCGCCGGCGTGACCGAGGTCGGGCTGCCCGTGCCCGACGTCGCCCCCGCGGGCCTGGTCGCGGGCCCGAGCGGCAGCGTCTGGTTCGCCGAGAACGCCGGCGGGCTGGGGAGGGTGGACTCGGCCGGCAAGGTCAAGGAGTACGCCCTGCCCGCCAACTCGGCCAAGACCCACGGCGCGGCCGACGGGATGGCCGCCGGACCGGGCGGCCGCCTGTGGTTCACCGACTCCTCCGTCGACGTCCCGCGCGTCGGCTACGTCGACCCGGCGACGGGGAAGACCACCCTCTTCGAGGTCCCCACGACCGGCGACGTCAACTTCGCGGGCGGGCGACTGACCGACATCATCGCCGGTCCCGGCGGCGCGATGTGGTTCGGTGGAGGCGCGTCGCCCGCGATCGGCCGGATCACCTCCTCGGGCACCGTCACCGTGTACGCCACCGCCGGCGCGAGCGTGTACGGCCTCGCGGCCGGCCCGGACGGCGCGGTCTGGTACACGGGCACCGACGGGTCCATCGGCCGGCTCGACCCGGCGACCGGCGCGGTCACCTCCTACAACCCGCCGTCCGCGGGCAGCGGCTCACCGGCCCTCGGCGGGATCGTCACCGGTCCGGACGGCGCCCTGTGGTTCACCGAACCCGGCGTCGGGATGATCGGCCGGCTCGACCCGGCGAGCGGCGGCATCGACGAGTATCCGGTGAACACCGCCGACTCCGCGCCCATCGGCATCACCGTGGGCCCGGACAAGCAGATCTGGTTCACCGAGGCCGCCGCCAGCAACATCGGCAGCGTCGACCCCGGCTCCGGCACCGTGACCGAGTACCCGCTGCCCGCCACGCTGTCCGCGCCGATGCGGATCGCGTCCGGTCCGGGCAAGAGGCTCTGGTTCACCGAGGCGGGCAGGGGCGCCGTCGGCAGTCTCGACCCGGCCGCGCCGCCGACCGGAGCGCCACACCCCGCCGTCCCGGCGCTCGCGCACGGCAGCATGCCCCAGGTCGCCGCCAAGTTCCAGGCGCAGTGCCCGCAGAACCACGCCTGCCAGACGCAGATCACCTCCGGCGGCAGCGTGAAGATCGGCAGCTTCGCCCTGACCCTGCCGCCGAACGCGATCCGCGTCACCGGCTACATCTCCTCCCTCGGGCCGGGCAGCGTCCTCAACCCGCCGGTGATGGGGGACCAGCTCGTGTCGCAGCCCGTCGACGTGCCCGGCGGCCTGATCGGTCAGCTCCCGCTGGTCGGCCCGATCCTGGGCAAGACCCCGGCGGCGCTGCTGCCGGTCAACAAGCTCACGATCACGCAGTCGCTGGCGGCGCCGATCACCGTCCAGCTCGGCCCGGGCGGCATCGAGGCGACCGCGAAGCTGAACGTCCACCTCAACAACCAGCTGCTCGGCACGTCCTGCGTCATCGGCCCGATCACCGCGAGCCTGACCCCGACGATCCTTGTCCCGGGTGGGGCCGGTGACCCGGCGCTCGGCTGGACGCCGTACCCGGTCCAGATCAACAACAAGATCGCGGTGCCGGCCGCCAAGGGCTGCGGTCCCGGCTCGATCCTCGACGGCGTGATCAACCAGATGATGGGCCTGCCGGCCGGCTCGGCCAATAACTCCATGAACCTGACCGGCGTCATGAGCCTGGGCGTCGGCATCAACCCGGCGGACACCCCGGCCGTACGGTCCACGGCGTCGCCGTCGACCCTGTCGAGGCTCGTCGCGGGCCTGCGCCCGCAGCCGAAGGCCAAGAAGAGCGCCGCGAAGCGCGTCAAGGCCCCGAAGAAGGTCACCGTCAAGCTGAAGGCCCGGCACTGACGGATTCTCCGGATGGGGCGCCGGCCGACAGGCCGGCGCCCCATCGAAGACTCACCATCTATGTCGGATGCGGGGAACGGATCGCCGTCGTCATGCCGAGCTGAACGTCTTCTGCGGAGCATTTGGTGAAGCGGTTGGCCGAGGTGCGGGCCGAGCGGGACGAGTTGCTGGTGGCCGAGCGTGTCGTACCTGAACGACCTCGACTCGAATCCCGCTGCGACCAGGGGGTGTGCCGGCGCATCCGGAACGCGGCGGACTCGTGGTCCCGACCGTTCTTCTGATCCTGCCCTACTGTCTACGTGGGGCGAGTCCGGTCTCGAAGGCGATGATCGCCAGGTGGACACGGTCCCGAGCCTCGAGCTTGGCGAACAGACGCGCGACATGGGTCTTCGCCGTCGCCGCGCTGATCACCAGCCGCTCGGCTATCTCAGTGTTCGACAGTCCCTGTCCGACCAGTGCCAGCACCTCGCGCTCCCGGTCGGTGATCCCCGCGATGGGACTTGAGTCCGCGGCGGGCTCGGCGTGGTCGGGGGCCGCGGGGACGGGCGTTCCGGCGAAGTCCGCGATCAGCCGTCGGGTCACGCTCGGTGCGATCAACGCGTCGCCGGCGGCCACGACGCGGATCGCGTCCAGGATCGCGTCAAGGGCCATGCTCTTGAGCAGGAATCCGCTGGCCCCGGCGCGCAGTGCGCCGTAGACGTACTCGTCGTCGTCGAAGGTCGTCAGCACCAGCACCTTGGGCGGGTCCGGCTCGGCGGTCGCCTGCCGGGTCGCCTCGATCCCGTCCATGCCCGGCATCCGGATGTCCATCACCACGACGTCCGGCCGCAGCTCGCGCACCAGGCGCACCGCCTCGCGGCCGTCGTGGGCCTCGCCGACCACCTCCAGGTCGTCGGTGTCGCCGATCAGGATCGCGAGCCCGACCAGCATCAAAGGTTGGTCATCGGCCAGCAGCACCCGTACGCTCATGCCGGGAGGCTCGCCGTCACCCGGAATCCGCCCTCCGGACGCCGGCCGGCGCTGAACTGGCCGGACAGCAACGTCACTCGCTCGTGCATGCCGAGCAGGCCGAAGCCGCTCCCGCCGGCCACCGAGTGCCTCGGACGGCCCGGCCCGCCGAGACCGTCGTCCCCGTCGTCCACCACCTCGATCGTCACTCCGGTCGGCTCGTAACCGACCGCGACCCGGCACGTCCGCGCCCCGGAATGCCGCACCACGTTCGTCACCGACTCCTGGATGATCCGGAACGCCGACAGTTCGATCTCCGGCGGCAGCGGACGCTGCTCGCCCCGCCAGGTCACGTGGACCCGCACCCCGGCGTCGGCCGTGCGTTCGGCGAGCTGCGGGACGTCGGCCAGGCTGCCGGCCGGCGCCAGCGGAGCGGCCGGCGGCATGGCGTCGTCCGGCTCGGCGCGGCGTAGCGCCCCGAGCATGCGCTGCAGCTCGAGCAGCGTCTGGCGGCTGGTGGTCTCGATGCCGGTCAGCGCCTGCCGCGTCTGCTCGGGCTTGGTGTCCACGACCCGCGCCGCCGCTCCCGACAGCACAGTGATGATCCCGATGCTGTGCGCGACGCTGTCGTGCAGTTCGCGGGCGATCCGCAGCCGCTCGGTCACGATGGCGCGGGCCGCGGTCTGCTCGCGCAGGGCTTCGAGGTATTCACGGCGTTTGCGGTTCACCCTTCCGAAGACCCACGCGACCGTGACCCACAACGGGTACTGCCCGGCCCACTGGACCGCGTCACCGACGGACTGCCCGGGGACGTGCATGTCGTTGACGAACGCGGCGGCGACGGCCGCGACGGAGCCGACGGCGGCGGCCTTCGGGCGCCGGACGGCGAGGTACCCGCCCAAGGCGATGATCAGGAAGAACACGATCGAGGGCCGTGCGCCGAGGATGTCGCCGAGGACCGATTCGCCCAGGATCGTCGCGAAGACCACCGTCGGCAGACGGCGTACCAGCAGAACCGGAAGGGCGAGCACGACGCACAGCCCCATCGTCTGGAAGACCCCGAGGTTGGAGAACTGGTACTGGTCGTCGTAGTGCGCAACCATCGACTTGTAGAGCGCCAGCGCGTAGAGGCAGGTGGTGGCCGGCACCACGGCCTGTGATGACATCAGCCAGATCACGGGTCTCGATGTCGAGAGACGCTGGAGAAGCCCTTCCACACGGGGATCGTATTCAGCGGCGTCGACTCCGCGCGTCACCCCGGGGATGTACGCGGTGTACACCGCCGGGCCGATGGCCTGGGGACGGTGACATCCCCCGGCCGACGCGACGGACAGCGTTCCGTTCCTAGGTTCAGGGCCATGACGAATGCACCCTTGATCGATCTTGTCGATACGACAAAGAAATACGACGACGGCCCACCCGCGCTAGCCGGTGTGACCTTGTCCGTGGCGTCCGGTGAATGCGTGGCGATCCTCGGCCATTCCGGCAGCGGCAAGTCCACCCTGCTCAACCTGATCGCCGGTCTGGACAAGCCCTCCAGCGGCACCGTGACGGTCAACGGCACGCGCGTCGACCAGCTCGGTGAGGCCGGCTCGGCGAAGTACCGCCGGGCGTCCATCGGCATGATCTTCCAGTTCTTCAACCTTCTCGACGACCTGACCGTCTTGGACAACGTCATGGTCCCGGCGCAGTTGGCCGGGATGGGCAAGGGCGAAGCGAAGCGCCGGGCCATCGAGCTGCTCGGCTCGCTGGGCATCGACCGGCATGCCAACGCCTACCCGCAGCGGCTGTCCGGCGGGCAGCGGCAGCGGGTGGCGGTGGCCAGGGCCCTGATGAACAAGCCGGCGCTGCTGCTGGCCGACGAGCCCACCGGCGCGCTCGACTCGAGCTCGGCCGCCGACGTGCGCCAACTGCTACTGGACCTGAACAGCGAGGGTCAGACCATCCTGCTGGTGACCCACGACGTGCAGCTGGCCGCGAGCACCGCGCGTCGCACGATCGAGTTGGTGGACGGAGCGGTCGAGCGGGACGTCGTCAACAGCGGCAGGGGCGCCGGCCTGGCCGCCTACTCGTCGCTGACCCGTCCGGCGGGAGCGGTCGAATGAAGCTGCGCAAGCCGCCGCTGCCCCGGCGCCTCTTCGAGGTCGGATTCCACGCCATGGCCCGCCTGCTGCCGGCGGTGAGCCGGTGAGTGCCCTTGGCAAGGTCGTACGCTCCGGCGTGGGCCGGCGTCGGGTCCAGTCCCTCGTCATGGCCCTGACGACGTTCGCCGCGGTGACGTCATCAGTACTCTCCCTCGGCCTGCTGACCGTCGTGCAGGCCCCGTTCGAGCACGCTTTCAGTGCTCGGA
The DNA here is from genome assembly GCF_024055675.1 of Actinoallomurus rhizosphaericola. NCBI lineage: Bacteria > Bacillati > Actinomycetota > Actinomycetes > Streptosporangiales > Thermomonosporaceae > Actinoallomurus > Actinoallomurus rhizosphaericola. The sequence continues at coordinate 290,823 of NZ_JAMXMW010000004.1, forward strand.
ACGGGGCGCACCTGGCGGTCCAGTTCGACGGCTCGAAGGTCACGGCCGCGCAGGCCGCCGCCACCGCCCACGCCACCGGCGTCACCGAGGCGGCCGGACCGTACCCGATCGCCGCCGCCCTGGACACGACCATCGGAACCGACTGCCCCAAGAAGGCTTGGGCCGGTCACGACAACGGTCCGATCACCGTCACCACCCGGCCCGACCTGGGCAGCACCTCTGGGATGGACCGGTTGGCGCTGACCCGGGGGCGCTGGCCGACCGGCCCAGGCGAGATCGCCCTGCCGTGGCAGCGCTATGCCATCGACTGCTTCGGCGATTCGGTGGTGTTCTCCTCCCTGCCGGGCAAGCCGTCGTTCAAGGTCGTCGGCTTCGCCGACTCGGTGACCAACAGCGCGACCGCCTTCGCCACCGCCGACGGCTTCGCGCGGCTCACCGCCGCAGGGGCCAAACCCGACAAACAGATGCTTTACCGGTTCGCCAAGGCCGGGACCAACGCCGACATCGCCACCGACAAGCGGGCGGTGGCCGCCGCCGCGCCACCCGGCACGGTCGAGGCCGGACAGTCGTACCTGACCGCGGAATGGCAGGTGACCGGCAACGCCAAGGCTTACGTGCCGTTCCTGGTCGCCTTCGGGATCTTCGGGCTGATCCTGTCGGTACTGATCATCTCGATCGTGGTCAGCGGGGCCGTGGCCGCGGGAATCCGGCGCATCGGGATTCTGAAGTCGTTGGGCTTCACCCCCTCGCAGGTGGTCCGCGCCTACACCGCGCAGGCCGTGATCCCGGCGACACTCGGTGTGGTGCTCGGCACGGTCTTCGGCAACCTCCTGGCCGTGCCGATCCTGGACGAGGCCACCAAGCAGTTCGGCGCGGCCAGTGCCACGATTCCGTTGTGGGTCAGCGCCGTGGTGGCGCTGGGCACCCTGCTGGTCGTCGGCGTCACGGCTTCGATCCCGGCACTGCGGGCCGGCCGCATGCCGGCGGTCCAGGCCCTGCTGGTCGGCCGCGCTCCCAAGGCCGGGCGCGGTCGGACGGCGCAACGTCTGGCCTCGCGGCTGCCGCTGCCCCGGGCCATGTCGCTGGGACTGGCACAGCCCTTCGCTAAGCCGGCCCGGGCCGTACTGGTCGGTGCGGCGGTGCTGCTCGGCGCGGTGAGCCTCACCTTCGCGGTGGGGCTGGAGGCCGGGTTCAGCAAGTACCTGCAAGCCACCACCTCAGGCTTCAACCACGCGTCGGCGTACGTGATACCCACAGCCGACGTAGGCAAGCCCTGGGGTCTCTACGGCCCCAACGACCCGCGCCACCAGTACCTGGACGCCCCCAAGGTGGCCGCCGCGCTCGCCAGGACCCCGGGCACGAAGGCCGCGTTCGGCTGGGGCGACAGCGGCGCGACCATGGTCGGCGCGCCGACCGGCGGCGAACCGACGAAGGTGTTCACGGTCAGCGGCGACTTCTCCTGGACGAACCTGGAGCTGCTGTCGGGCCGCTGGTACTCGGCGCCCGGCGAGGCCGTCGTCGGCGACAAGCTGGCCACGACAGTGGGGATCCACGTCGGTGACAACGTCACCGTGATGCAGCGGAACAAGCGAACGTCACTGAAGGTCGTCGGCATCGAGTTCGACACCAATTTGGGCGACTACACGGTCATGACGGACGCGGATACTTTCAGCGCCGCCGGTCTGACTCCGCGCATCGACCAGTTCAACGTCGAGCTGGCCTCGAACGTCAAGGGATCGGACTGGTCCACCTCGGCCGCCGCCGCGCTGACCCCGCTGAACGCCTCGGTCCAGCCGAGCTCGGGCGGGAACAACCTCGTGGTGATCACCATGGGCGCCCTGGTGGCCACGCTCACGCTGATGCTGATCGCGGTCGCCGCGCTCGGAGTGCTGACCACCGTGGTGCAGGACACCAGGGAGCGGGTTCATGACCTGGGGATCTTCAAGGCCCTCGGGATGACACCCAAGCAGACCATCGCGATGGTTCTGACCTCGGTGACACTCACCGGCCTGATCGCCGGGCTGATCGGGGTGCCGCTCGGGGTCGCGGTGGAGAAGGCGACGCTGAACCCGATGGGGAACGCGATCGGCCGGCACCTGCCGCCGAGCGTGTCCCACGTCTACACCGCCGGGCTGCTCATCCCCCTGCTGGCCGGCGGGATCGTGATCGCCCTGCTCGGGGCACTGCTGCCGGCCGGCTGGGCGGCCCGGACCCGGACCGCCACCGCGCTGCGGACCGAGTAGGACCCAGCAGGGCCGCCGGTCGCCGCAGCAAAAGCGGTGCTGGGCACTGCACGGCGCGGCAAGACCGCCAATGCCGACCTCCCCCCGTCGATACCCTCGGGAGGTCGGCATTCCGGCGTTCTTCCCTCAATACAAAGGCGTGAGAGGCGCCCAGCATGGCGGTCAGCGGATGAGGGCGCGGGCGATGAGGCGCTGCAGGGCGTCCTGCTCCTCGGCGGACAGAGGGGCCAGCGGAGAGTCCTCGGAGAGCAGGGCGAGCAGGCGTTCGCGGAGTTCGGCGCCCTCGGGGGTCAGGATTACGTTGTGCTTCGTGCCGCCGACCGGTGGCGCTTCCCGAGGACGAGGCAGGACCATGGCCACGACCGCCTTCGATCGCGCGCGGCTGAGCAGCGCGCCGCAGATTCGATCGCTCACCCTGGGCGACGTCACGATCAGTTACGTCCCGGACGGGGTGGTCCGGCTCAAGCCGTACGGCTGGCTGCCGGCCGCCACCGCCGCCGACTGGGCGGCCTACCCCGACCACCTCGACGACGACGGCCTCCTCGTCGCGGGCATCGGCGGGCTGCTGGTCGAGCGAGGAGACCGGGCGTTGCTCATCGACACCGGGTTCGGGCCCGAGTCCTACCCCGACGACCCCGCCAACCCGTTCCTGGGGAGGGTGTACGGCGGCGCGCTGCTGGACGGCCTGCGCCGGCTGGGCCGTGAGCCGCACCGGATCGAGGCCGTCGCCATCACCCACCTGCACACCGACCACCTGGGCTGGGCCTGGAGCGCCGCGCCCGGCACCGGCGCACCGCCGTTCGCGCACGCCACCCACTTCGTCGCGGCGCCCGAGTGGGAGCGGCGCGATCTGGCGGCCGAGGGCGGGGCGACCGAGGAACGCCTGGCCGCCTTCGCGTCCCGCGTCCACCCGGCCGAGGACGGCGAGGAGATCTTCCCCGGAGTGCGGGCGTCGTTCGCGGCGGGACACACCATCGGCCACACCACTTACACCATCACCGGCGGCGACCGGCGGCTCATCGCGTTCGGCGACGCCCTGCACGCGCCGGTCCAGGTGACGCACCCGGAGTGGTCCTGCGGGATCGACCACGACCCCGCCGAGTCCGCCGAGCACCGCCGCCGCCTCGTCGAAGAGCTGAGCCGCCCCGGCACGATCGGCTACGGCGGCCACTTCGCCGACGTCGTCTTCGGGCGCGCCGAACGCCGCCCCGACGGCCGGTTCACCTGGGTCCCCGTCGACTGACCGGCGCCCTCGGATCCGCCAGGGCCGCCCTCGTCGTCCGTGGGCGGATCATTCGATCGACGTGTCGCCGAAGGAGCCGAGCAGGTCGCGCAGGAGATCGGCCAGCTCCCTCCTCCGGTCCGGACTCAGCGAGGCGAGCAGCCGGGCCTCGTTCGCGACGTGGAGCCCGACGACCTCGTCGACCAGGGCCCGGCCCCGCTCGGTCAGGCGGACCCGTACGGACCGGCGGTCCTGCTCGTCGGGAACCCGCTCCACGAGGCCCTTGGCCGCGAGCCGGTCGATCCGGTTGGTGATCGCCCCGGAGGTCACCATCGCGGCGCGGTTGAGCGCGCCCGCCGTCAGCGCGTACGGCGGGCCCGACCGGCGCAGGGTGGCGAGCACGTCGAACTCCCAGTGCTCCAGCCCGTGCCCGGCGAAGAAGTCCTTCAGCTCCCGGTCCACGAGCCTTGACAGCCGGTTGATCCGGCCGATGATCCCCATCGGCCACGCGTCGAGGTCGGGCCGTTCACGGGCCCACTGGCCGAGGATCTGATCCACCGCGTCGCTCACCGGGCACTCCTCTCAACGCAAACAATCTCAACGTTCATCTACTTGACGTTGAGCATCCTTGCGTGCTGTTATCTCAATGTTGAGATTATCAATCTGGAGGGATCGACATGGCCGTTCTCACGGCCCGGCGGGACGCCTCCTCCCCGTCGAGCGTCCGCGATCTGGCCCTCACCGCGCTCACCCCCCTGACGTGGGGATCGACCTACGCCGTGACCACCGAGTTCCTGCCGCCCGGCCGGCCCATGTTCACCGCGATGACGCGGGCGCTGCCGGCCGGCCTCGCCCTCCTCGCCGCCACCCGCGTGCTGCCGCGCGGGGCCTGGTGGTGGCGGGCGGCCGTCCTCGGCGTGCTCAACATCGGGGCGTTCTTCCCGCTGCTGTTCCTGGCCGCCTACCGGCTGCCCGGAGGCGTCGCCGCGGTGCTCGGCGCGGTCGGCCCGCTGTTCGCCCTGGCGTTCGCGGCCCTGCTGCTGGCCGAGCGGCCCACCGCCCGCAAGCTGCTGGCCGCCCTCACCGGCCTCGCCGGGGTCGGACTCGTCGTCCTGCGCGCCGACGCCCGGATGGACGTCCTCGGCGTGCTGGCAGGGCTCGCCGGGGCGGCGTCGATGGCCGCGGGCACGGTGCTCACCAAGCGCTGGGGCCGCCCCGAGGGCGTCGGCCCGCTGGGCCTCACCGCCTGGCAGCTCACCGTCGGCGGGCTGCTGCTGGTGCCGGTGACCCTCCTCGTCGAGGGACCGCCGCCCGCCCTCGACGGGCGTGCCGTCGGCGGCTACCTCTACCTCGGGGCGGTCGGCACGGCCGCCGCGTACTGGGTGTGGTTCCGCGGCCTGTCCCGTCTTCCCGCGACCTCGGTGGCCTTCCTTCCGCTGCTCAGCCCGCTGTCCGCGGCGGTCATCGGCTGGGCCGCGCTCGGCCAGGCCCTGACGCCCCTGCAACTGCTCGGCATGACGCTGGCCTTCGGCGGCACGCTCGCCGGCCAGTGGTCCGGCGGACGGCGCCGCGAGGCCGTACCCGCACCGCCGGCGCCATCCACACCACCCGCCGTCACCGCGAGAAGGAGTTCATGACCATGCGCATCACCGTGCTCGGAGCGGCGGGGGCCGTCGGGCGCCGCGTCGTCGCCGAGGCGCTGTCCCGCGACCACGAGGTCACCGCCGTCGTACGCGACCCGGCCCGGTTCGCCGACCCGCCCGCGGGCGCCCGCGTCCGTACGGCGGACGCCCGGAGCGCCGAGGACGTGGCCCGCCTCGCCGCCGGCCAGGACGTCGTGATCACCGCGACCCGTCCCGCGCCCGGCGGCGAGCCCGAACTCGTCACGGCCGCGAAGGCGCTGCTGGCGGGCCTCGCCGGGACGGGCGTCCGGCTGCTCGTCGTCGGCGGCGCCGCGACCCTCACCGTGCCCGGCACCGGAGGACTCACCGTGGTCGAGGAGCCGGGGTTCCCCGCCGAGTGGCGGCCCATCGCGCTGGCCTGCGCCGATCAGCTCGCGGCCTGCCGGGCCGCGACCGGCGTCGACTGGGCCTACCTGAGCCCGCCGGCGCTGCTGGAGCCGGGCGAGCGCACCGGCGCGTACCGGCTGGGCGCCGACGAACTGCTCGTCGACGCCGGAGGGGAGTCCCGGATCTCCATGGAGGACCTCGCCGTGGCACTGCTCGACGAGGCCGAGAATCCCCGCCACCACCGGACACGTTTCACCGTCGGGTACTGATCTCTGGAGCGTTTTCGTTGACGGGGCCGGTTTCCCACAAGATCCTTATGCGTCATGGGAACCGATGATCGATCGGCGTGGTCCCCCTCGGCGAGCGGACACGGCGACGCCGTACGACATCAGGTGCTCGGGGCTGCCGCCGACATCCTGCGGCCCGCCCCGCCCGGGTCCGACCCGTCCGCGGTGACGCTCTACCTCGCCCTCCTGCAGGACCGCCTCCCCGTCTTCGCGCGCGTCATGAAGGACCTGGGCGCGCGGGTGGGCCGGGGCGAGGTCGCCGAGAACCTCTTCGCCGCCGGGCAGGCGACGATCGGGTTCTACCGGGAGATCCTGGCGGCGAAGGTGTCGATCCTCGCCAGTTCCGACCAGATCGTGCGGCTCCGGCAGGTGTTCCAGAGCCACGGCCTGGGGCCCCAGGCGGCGTACGCCGAGGTCGCGAACTACCTGGAGGGGGAGCGCGGACTCGGGCGGATCGCGGCCGACGTGGACTGCGTGGCTGCCGCGCGGCTGCTGATCGGCGCCTGCTTCAACCACGCGTTCATGAAGATGCTGCTCGGCGACGGGCCCGAGGACGAGGCGTTCGTCGCCCAGATGGTCGGTGGGCTTCGGCTCGGTCACCGCCCCGACCCCGCCGGCTCCGGCGAGGCCCCGCCGGAGCCGACCGGATAGCCGGAGACGACGGAGCAGTCCCGGCCGGGTGGGCGGATAAGCTGCCCGGATGTTCGATCATGGCGAAGACCCGCGGCCCGCGCACGGCGCGGTACGCGAGATCTATACCCCCGAGAGGGCGGCGACCCTCGAGTACTCCCCGGACCTCGACGGCCTCGCGGACCCCGGCGAGATCGTGTGGGCGTGGGTGCCCTACGAGGAGGACCCGTCCCGAGGGAAGGACCGGCCGCTGCTGGTCGTCGGCCGGCACGGCCGCCGCCTGCTCGCGATGATGCTGTCCAGCCGCGACCACGGTGACGACCCCGACTGGCTCGAACTCGGCTCGGGAACCTGGGACCGGGACGGCCGCGAGTCGTACGTGCGGCTGGACCGCGTGTTCGCGCTCGACGAGGACGACATCCGCCGGGAGGGCGCGATCCTCGAACCCGAGCGGTTCGCCCGCATCGCCGCCGCCCTCATGCGCGTGCACGGGTGGAAGGCCACGCGCTGACCCGTCCGGCGTGAAAGGAACGTGGAAGATCCTTGCCGGGCGGTTGAGGTCCTCGCACTCTGGTGCGTACGCGCTTCGGCGCGTACGCGCCGTCCCGGTGAGGAGCAGCCATGCCCGGCCCAGCGAAGACCCGACCCGTGTTCCGCCGGCCCGCCACCTGGCCGTACGGGGCCGCCTCGGCGGTGGTGGGAGCGATCCTCCTGGTGGTCTCGCTCGTGCTGCCCTCCGCCGGGACGGCGTCGGCCGCGCCGCCCTGCGCGGTGACGTACACCCTTGACCAGTGGACCGGTGGCTTCACCGCCCAGGTCAGCGTCACGAACAACGCGGCCCCGGTCACGAGCTGGACGCTGACCTGGACGTTCGCCGGTGATCAGAAGGTCACCTCCGCGTGGAACGCCCAGGTCACCCAGTCCGGGCAGGCCGTCACCGCCCGGGACAGCGGGTACAACGGCGCGCTGGCGACCGGAGCCTCGACGAGCTTCGGGTTCCAGGGGACGTTCAGCGGCCAGAACGCCGCCCCGGCCGACTTCGCGCTGAACGGCGCGAGCTGCGAGGGGGACGGCACTCCCACTCCCACGCCGACCCCCACCCCGACGCCGACTCCCACGCCCCCGACGTCGTGCGCGCAGGCGGCCTTCTGCGACGGCTTCGAGAACCAGACCGGATCGACGCCGTCCGGGGCCTGGCAGCCGTCCTACCCCGACTGCCAGGGCTCGGGAACGGTCGCGATCGACCACACGCAGGCGCACGGCGGCACGACCTCGCTCCGCGTGGACGGCGGCGCGACGTACTGCGACCACGCGTTCGCGGTCAATACGACCGGCGTGGCGGCGGCCGGCTCGGTGATCTATGTGCGCTACTACGTCCGGCACACGCAGGCGCTGCCCGCCGGTCACGTGGCCTTCACGACGCTGACCGACGCGGCGGACGGGAACAAGCACCTGCGGCTCGGCGGCCAGAACCAGGCGCTGCAGTGGAACCGCGAGTCCGACGACGCGACCCTGCCCGAGCAGAGCCCGACGGGCGTCGCGATGAGCGTGCCGCTGCCCGTGAACCGGTGGTCCTGCGTGGAGTTCGCCCTCAACGGGACGAACGGCACCATGAGCACCTGGCTGGACGGAACCGAGGTCGCCGGCCTGCACCTGGACGGCACCCCGACGCCGGACGTCGACCGCCAGTGGCTGAGCCGGGCGAACTGGCGCCCGCGCCCCGTCGACCTGCGCCTCGGCTGGGAGAGCTACGGCGGCGCGCGGGACACCCTCTGGTTCGACGACGTGGCCGTCGGTTCGTCGCGCATCGGCTGCTGACCGGCCGAGCCCGTCGACGGACCCAGGCCGAGCCCTTCGACGGACCCAGGCCGAGCCCGTCGACGGACCCAGGCCGAGCGCCGCCGTCGCCGTGGAACCTCAGATCTCGCTCAAACGTCTCGGGTCGCGCCCCCGCGCGGGGGAATCCTCGTCCGCATCGCGCGAGACATCCCCCCGCTTCGAGCGCGCGACGAGATGGAGTGATCAATGGCGACCGCGTCATCCGTGTCCGGGTCCGCGTCGACCGGTGACTACCGGCGGCGACTGGGGACCTTCTCACTGTTGATGGTCGGGCTCAGCTCGATCATCGGCTCGGGCTGGCTGTTCGGCTCGTGGAAGGCCGCGAAGGTCGCCGGACCGGCGGCCCTCTTCGCGTGGATCATCGGTGCGGGCATCATGATCCTCATCGGCCTGTCGTACATGGAGCTGGGATCGACCTTCCCCAAGTCCGGCGGCATGGTCCGCTACGCCCAGTACTCCCACGGCTCGCTCGTCGGCTACATGGGCGGCTGGTCGAACTGGATCGCGATCGTCTCGGTCATCCCCATCGAGGCCGAGGCCTCGATCCAGTACATGAGCTCGTGGAAGTGGCACTGGGCCAAGGGACTGTACGACGGGAAGGAACTCCACCCGATGGGACTGGCGCTCGCCGCCGTCCTCGTCGTCGTGTACTTCCTGCTCAACTACTGGACCGTCCGGCTGTACGCGCTGGCGAACAACTTCATCATGATCGTGAAGTTCACCGTCCCGGCGCTGACGGTCATCGGCCTGATCGCCTCCGGCTTCCACGGCGGCAACTTCGTCCACCACGGCGGCTTCGCCCCGTACGGCTGGGCGGCGGTGCTCAGCGCGATCGCGACCTCCGGCGTGGTCTTCGCCTACAACGGCTTCCAGAGCCCGATCAACCTGGCCGGTGAGGCGCGCAACCCCGGCCGCTCGGTGCCGATCGCGCTGATCGGCGCGCTGGTCGTCGCGGCACTCGTGTACGTCGGGCTGCAGACGGCGTTCATCGGCGCCGTGCCCGGCCACCTCCTCGGGCACGGCTGGTCCGGCATCGACTTCAACTCGCCGTTCGCCGACCTCGCGATGGCCTGGAACCTCAACTGGCTGGCCGTGACGCTGTACGCCGACGCGTTCGTCTCCCCGTCCGGCACGGGCATGACCTACACCGCGTCCACGGCGCGGATGATCCAGGGCATGAAGGAGAACGGCTACTTCCCGAAGATCCTGGGTTACGTCCACCCGAAGTACGGCATCCCGCAGCCGGCCATGTGGTTCAACCTCGCGGTCTCCTTCGTCTTCCTGTTCACCTTCCGGGGCTGGGGCTCGCTCGCCGAGGTCATCTCGGTCGCCACCGTGATCTCGTACGTGACCGGGCCGGTCTCCGCCATGGTCCTGCGGCGCACCTGCCCGGACCTGCCGAGGCCCGCCCGCGCGCCCGCGCTGAAGGTCGTCGCACCGGCCGGGTTCATGTTCGCCTCCCTGCTGCTGTTCTGGTCGAAGTGGCCGCTGACCGGCGAGGTCATCGGGATCATGGCGCTCGGCCTGCCGATCTACGCCTACTACGGCTGGCGGCAGGGGATCGCCGCGTGGGGCCCGCACCTGCGGGCCGGGATCTGGCTCGTCGCCTACCTCGCGTGGATGGCGCTGCTGTCCGCGCTCGGCAGCGCCAAGTTCGGCGGCCACGACGTCATCCCGTACGGCGTGGACATGGCGGTCGTCGCGGTCACGTCACTGGGCTTCTACGCCTGGGGCGTCCGCAGCGGCTGGGCCGGGCCGTCCCGCGAGGTCGCGGGGGAGTCCGCGGTCGGCGAGACCGACCTGGCCTCCGTCGGCTGACCCCGAGTACTCCGGGCCCTCCCCCTCCGGCGCCGGGGAGGGCCCGGTCCCATTCGTGTGATCGGCCCGGTACGGTGTGCGATTGAGGCGAAAGATCGCGTTGGTCGCCTGACGGAAGGAGCGACGGTGCGGCTACTCGTCGTCGAGGATGACGTCCGCGTCGCCGCGGCGCTGTGCTCGGTGCTCCGCCGGCACGGCTTCGAGGTCGACCCGGCCTGCACCGCCGCCGAGGCGCTCGAACGCCTCGTCAACGAGCCGGACGTCATCCTGCTCGACCTCGGCCTGCCCGACAGCGACGGGTTCGAGCTGTGCGGCCGCATCCGCGCGGTCCGCGACGTCCCGATCATCATGGTGACCGCGCGGTCGGACGTGCGCTCCCGGATCCACGGCCTCCACCTCGGCGCCGACGACTACGTCGTGAAGCCGTACGACGTCGGGGAGCTGATCGCGCGCATCCACGTCGTCAGCCGCCGCTCGGCGCGGCACGACGGCGCCCGTCCCGCCGAACCGGCCGCGGCCGAGCTGATCGCCGGGCGGATCCACCTGGACCGGCTGCGCCGGGTGGTCAGCGTCGACGGGGTTCCGGCGAGCCTGACCCGCAAGGAGTTCGACCTGCTGGCGGTCCTCGCCCGGCGGCCCGGCGTCGTCTGCCCCCGCGACCAGTTGATCAGCGAGGTCTGGCACACGAACTGGCAGGGCAACCAGCGGACGCTGGAGGTCCACATCGCCTCGCTGCGCGCCAAGCTGAAGGTGCCCGGCGCCATCCAGACCGTGCGCGGCGTGGGCTACTGCGTCACCGCGGACGGCGGCCCGCAGCCCGCGCCCCCGCATCCGCGATCCGCGCCCCCGCATTCGTGATCCGACCGTGCGCGCCCGCCTGATCCTCGTCCTCAACACCCTGGTCATCTGCAGCCTGCTCGCGCTCGGCGTCCCGCTGGCCACCAGCATCGTCCGGCAGCACCAGGACGCGCTGTTCCAGGACCGGCTGGACGACACGTCGCGGTTCGCCTCCATCGTGGCCGGCGAACCCCTCGGCACGTCGCCGTCGGAGATCGGCGAGGAGCTCACCCGCTACCACGACGTCTACGGGACCTCCGCGGCGGTCGTCGACCGCCAGCGCTCGATCCTGCTCGACACGCCCGGCTATCCGGGCAACGACGCGGACGCCGTCCGGGCCGGGCTGCGCCAGGCGTTCGCCGGCAGGCACAGCGCCGACACCGGCACCATCTGGCCGTGGGAGGACGGCCCGCTCGTCGTGGCCGCGCCGGTGACGCGGAACGGCGACGTCGTGGGCGCGGTCGTCACGGTCTCGCCGACGGGCCGGATGCGGGCCGCCGTCGCGCGGGACTGGGCGCTGCTCGCCGCCGCGGAGGCCGTCGCGGTGCTGCTCTTCCTCGCGCTGGCCCACCTGGTCGCCACCTGGATCCTGCGCCCGGTCCGCGCGCTCGACGCGGTGACCCACACGATCGCGACGGGGCGGCTCGACGTGCGCGTCCCGGCCGCGACCGGCCCCCCGGAGCTGCGCCGCCTCACCGCGTCGTTCAACGAGATGGTGCAGAAGGTGGAGGCCACGATGGAACGCCAGCGCGCGTTCGTGGCCGACGCGTCGCACCAGCTGCGCAATCCGCTGTCCGCCGTCATGCTGCGGCTGGAGGGCCTGGCGCTGTCCCTGCCCCCCGGGTCGGAGGAGGAGATCCAGGATCTGCGACACGAGGCCGAGCGCCTCACGCGGGTCCTGGACGACCTCCTCGAACTCGCCCTCGCCGAGGAGCACGGCGCCACGGTGGAGACCATCGACCTGGCCGTCCTCGTCGACGAGCGCGTCACCGCCTGGCAGGTCGTCGCGGACCGGCGGGCCATCGAGGTGCGCCGCCGGTGGACGGGACCGGTGCTCGGCGCCGCCGACCCCACCGGTCTGGGCAGCGCGTTCGACGCGGTGATCGACAACGCGCTGAAGTTCTCCCCGGAGGGATCGGCCGTCACCGTCGAACTGGCCGCGGTCGGCGACGACGTCGAGATCCGCGTCACCGACGAGGGCTCCGGCCTGCCGCCGGAGGAGCTCGCCCGCATCGGTGACCGGTTCTGGCGCAGCCCGGGTCACCAGAACGTCGACGGTTCCGGGCTGGGCCTGTCGGTCGCCCGTACGCTCCTGGAGGCGAGCGGCGGCCGGCTGGAGATCGCCGCCGCCGACGGCGCGGGCCTGTGCGTGACCATGGCCGTCCCCGCCGTCACCGCCTGATCGAGCGGTAGTACCGCAGCGCCCCCGGGTGCAGGGGGACCGGGTCGGTCTGGATCGCGCTGCGCACGTCCAGCAGCTCCGCCGAGGGCACCGCCGCGGCGAGGGCGTCCCGGTCCCGGATGAGGATCTCGGTCACGCGGTAGGCGAGCCCGTCGTCGAACGAGGCCGGGACGGCCAGGAAGTTGGCCAGGGCCAGGGTCTGGGTCTCGTCGACGTTCACGTAGGTGCCGCTCGGGATCGTCGCCGCGCGGTAGTACGGCCCGTACTGGCTGCGGATCTGCGGCGCCAGCCCGCCCAGCGGGATGAGGCGGATGGGGATCCGCTCGGCCAGGTCGGCGATCCCGGCGGTCGGCAGGCCCCCGGACCAGAAGAACGCGTCGATCAGGCCCGACCGCAGCCCCGCGGGCGCGTAGTCCAGGCCCATCCGCACCGGCGTCAGGTGCCCGGTCAGCCCGGCGGCGGTCAGCACCCGCCGGGCGACGAGCTCGACGCCCGACCCCTTCGCGCCGACCGAGACGTGCCGGCCGCGCAGGTCGTCGATCGTGTGGAAGCTCGACGACTCCAGGACCACCAGGTGGAGGTAGTCGTCGTACAGGCGGGCCAGCGCCCGGATCGGCGCGTCGGGATCGGGCGTCGCCGTGCCGTGCTCGGACGCCGCCGCGCCGGCGGCGTCGGCCGCCAGGAACGCGAGCCGGTCGCCGCCCCACCGCAGCCACTGGAGATTGTCCAGGGAGCCGGTCGTGACGTCCGCCGAGGCGCGCACGCCCGGGAGGCGGTCGTCGAGGAGGCGGGCGAGCCGCCGGCCGTACCGGTAGTAGACCCCGTCCGTCACCCCGGTCGCGATCGGCAGGGGTCCCTTCCGGTAGCGGCCTCCCGCGCCGGTCAGGCCGCAGCCGCCGATCGCGGTGGCGGCCGCACCCAGGCCCGCCAGCAGGGCGGTCCTCCGGTCCGGCATGCCCGGCCGGCCGGGGTAGCCGGACCATCGCGCACGGTAGGACATGAGGCATGATCTCACTCGGCGGAGCCGCGTGGTGACGGTTGCCCGATCGTGATCCGCGCCACGCCGTCCCGGAGCCGGACGCGGGACGGCGACACTCGCATGTGGCAGGTGAGCCTGGCAAGCTTGATCGCGTGGGTATGCCAGGGAACACGGATCGTGAGGAGTTCCGTGTCAAGGCGGGCTGGCAGCGCGTCGCGCCCGGAGCCTGGGGCGGGCACCGTACGATCGGCGCCGCCGTGCGCGCCGCGGCCGACGGCGCGGTGGTCTCCGTCCAGCCCGGCGTCTACAACGAGGCGCTGATCATCGACCGGAACGTCACGATCGTCGCCGCGAAGGGGGCGGGCACGGTGCGCGTCGTCTCACCGCACGGGCCCGCGCTCAGCCTGCACGACTGCTCGGCGACCGTGCGCGACCTGACACTGGAGGCGGCGGGCTCCGCGGACGTGGCCGTGCTCGGCCGCGACGGCGCGCCGGTCCTCGAACGCTGTGAGATCAACGGGGGCGGCATCACCTTCACCGACGCGACCTTCACGCTGCGCGGCTGCGACCTGCGCGACGCCGGCCAGGGCGTGCGCGTGACGGGCACGAGCAAGGGGATCATCGCGGACTGCACCGTGCGGTCCGTGGCCGGGGCGGGCGTACGGCTCGACAGCACCGCCCAGGTGGAGTGCGTCCGCACCGTCGTCGACCGGACGCGCGGCCCCGGCCTGCAGCTCGGCGGCGCCGCCCACGGGATCTTCACCGACTGCAAGATCCGCAGGTCGGGGAACGCCGCGCTGGTCATCGGCGGCGCCGCGTACGCCTCCCTGCGCGGATGCGAGCTGCACGACTCCGGAGCACAGGGCGTGCGCCTGGAGGACTCCGCGGGGGCGGCGGAGCCGGCGCCGGCCGCGGCCCACCGCGACGAGGCCGAGGGCGCCTCGGCCGGGCTGGAGGACCGCCGGGTACGGCTCGAGGGCTGCGAGATCGTCCGCACCAAGGCGGAGGGCGTCCTCGTACGCGGGGAGGCCGCCGCCCGGCTGAAGGACTGCCAGGTCCGGGAGACCGACGCGGTGGCGATCGTCGCGACGGGGTCGTGCCGGCTGGACCTGGAGGACGTGCGCGCCGTCGACGTCACCGGGACGGCGCTGGTCGTCACCGGGGCGGGCGCGGTGCGCGCACGCCGGTCGGTGTTCGCCCGGTCCGGGGCCAACGGTGTGCACTGCAAGGGCGACGCGGTCGTGTCCCTGCGGGAGTGCGAGATCGCGAGGACGGCGTTCACGGCCGTCCACCTCGGCGGTGGCGCCCGCGCCACGCTGCAGGACTGCCACGTCCGCGAGACCCCCGAGCACGGCGTACGGGTCGACGAGCGCGCCGACCTGTTCGCCGAGCGGACCCGGATCGAACGCGCGCGGCTCGCCGGGGTGTCGATCGAGGGCGCCGACGCGGTGCTGCGCGAGTGCCGGATCAGCGACGTGGAGATGGGCGCCCAGATCACCACCCGGCACCGGCCCCTCCTGGACGACTGTGAGTTCTCCGACGTGGCCCGTACCGGGATCGAGGTCGGGCCCGACACCGGCGTGCTGATCCGCGGCGGCAAGGTCTCGGGGACCGGGTCGGCGGGGGTCTTCCTCGACGAGGGCAGCGAGGCGTGGATCGAGGACGCCGAGATCTGCGACACCGAGGGCAGCGCGCTGGTGATCTGGACGGGTGCCCGGCCGCGCGTCCGGTCGGTGACGATCGCCCGGTCCGGGAAGAACGGCGTGTACCTCAACGAGGGGGCCGCCGGGGTGCTCGAGGACTGCGACATCTCCGAGACGGGCTTTCCCGCCCTGTACGTCGGCGCGCACGCCACGCCCACCGTGCGCCGCTGCCTCGTGCACGACACCCGCGAGGACCTCACGGTCGCGGACGGCGCCGAGCCGGTGTTCCAGGACTGTCGGACCGGCAATGTCGCCACGAGCGCGATCCCGTCCGCCGAGCGCAGCCAGCGCGCCGTCCCGCGCCCCGGAGCCGCGCACGCCACCGCCCGCGGCGCCCTCACGGAGGGCGACGGCAGGGAGGACCTGGCGGACCTGCTCGCCGAGCTCGACCGGCTGGTCGGCCTGAGCCGCGTGAAGCAGGAGGTCGCCTCGCTGGCCAAGCTGATGCAGATGGTCAAGCGCCGCGAGGAGGTCGGCCTGTCGCCGCCGCCGCTGTCGCGGCACCTGGTCTTCGCCGGCAACCCCGGCACCGGCAAGACGACCGTCGCCCGGCTGTACGGGCGCATCCTCGCCGCCCTCGGGCTGCTGTCCAGCGGGCACCTGGTCGAGACCGACCGCGGCGACCTGGTCGGGGAGTACGTCGGCCACACCGCGCCGAAGACGCAGGCGGTCTTCAAGCGGGCGCTGGGCGGCGTGCTGTTCGTCGACGAGGCGTACGCCCTCGCGCCGTACGGGCAGAGCAACGACTTCGGGCAGGAGGCCATCGCCACGCTGGTCAAGCTGATGGAGGACCACCGCGACGAGGTGGTGGTCATCGCGGCGGGCTATCCCGGCGACATGGAGCGGTTCATCGACTCCAACCCCGGTCTCGCGTCGCGGTTCACCCGTACGCTGACCTTCGAGGACTACTCGTCCGAGGAGCTCGTCCGCATCGTGCAGTACCAGGCCCGGCAGCACGACTACCACCTGCCCGAGGACACCCTGGCCCGGCTGCTGGAGTTCTTCGAGCGCTACCCGCGCGGGGCGCGCTTCGGCAACGGCCGCGCGGCCCGGCAGGTGTTCCAGCGGATGACCGAGCACCAGGCGCAGCGGGTCGCGGAGCTCCGCGCGCCGACGAAGGACGACCTGACGATCGTACGGCCGGAAGATCTTCCGGATGCTCCGCTTTGAGGCGTTGTCACGTAGTTCTGCGGTAGGCGTCGGTTTCTGGGATCATTCGACCTGTGGTGGTCCGTGAGGGGGCGAAGGTGGAGTCTGGTTCGAGGTCGTCCGGCTTCGACCCGACCATGCCCAACGAGGCCCGGATGATCGACTACATCCTCGGCGGAAAGGACAACTTCGCCGCCGACCGGGCGGCCGCCGAACGCGCCCTCGCTCTGGCGCCCGAGCTTCCGATCATGGCGCGGGAGTCCCGTAACTTCCTCGTCCGCGCGGTGCGCTTCATGGTGGCCGCCGGAATCCGGCAGTTCGTCGACGTCGGCTGCGGGCTGCCGACCCGGGGCAGCGTGCACGAGGTCGCGCACGCCACGGCCCCCGAGGCGCGGGTCGTGTACGCCGACCAGGACGCGCTCGTCGTCAACCACGCCCAGGCGCTGCTCGCCGGCTCGCCCGGGACCGCGGTCATCCGCGCCGACATGCGCGACCCCGACGCGCTGCTCGCCCATCCGCGGCTGACGGAGCTGATCGACCTGCGGCAGCCGGTCGGGATCCTGCTCGTCGGCGTGCTCAGCATCATCCCGGAGGACGACGTCGCGGTGCGCATCGTCGAGGGGTTCCGCCGGGGGATCGCCTCCGGCAGTTACCTGGCGATCAGCCACGCCATCTCCGACCCCCGGCCCCAGGTCACCGAGAAGCTCGCCGAGCTCTACCAGGACGAGCAGATCGTCAGGGGCAGTCGGCGGCGCAACGTCCGCAGCCTGGCCGAGGTCGAACCCTGCTTCGCGGGGCTCGACCTCGTCGAGCCCGGTATCGTCAAGGTGCCGGCCTGGCGTCCGGACTCCGGCGTACCCGCCGTCGACCCCGAGATGATCTGGTCGGTCGCGGGCGTGGGGCGAAAGCCCTGACCGGCGTGCCCCGGCACCCGCCCACCTCGAGCGTTCACCCCCGCCCGGCCGTGCCCGCCTGCGTGCTCGTCCCATCGGCCCGGTCCTTACAGGAACGCTCCAACCCGGGGTGCGGTCGAACGGCGCCGACCGGGACGGTGTAGGCGTAGAGGTGAGCTTTGGGAAGGACCAGTCGATGATGACCCCCAACGAGTCCGACGGCGTGACCGACGGCGGCGCGACGGGCGACGGCGTGACCGACGGCGGCGCGACGGGCGACGGCGTGACCGACGGCGGCGCGACGGGCGACGGTGTGACCGACCGCGGCACGGCCGCCGACGGTGTGACCGACGGTGGTACGACCGGTGACGGTGTGACCGACGGTGGTACGGCCGGTGACGGTGTGACCGACGACGGCGGCGCCGTGACCTTCGCGGACCTGCCGTTGCGGCCGGAGCTGCTGAACGCGCTGTCCGGCCTGGGCTACGAGGAGCCCACCCCCATCCAGCGCGAGGCGATCCCGCCGCTGGTGGAGGGCCGCGACCTCGTCGGCCAGGCCGCGACGGGGACCGGCAAGACCGCGGCGTTCGCGCTGCCGATCCTGCAGCGGATGCCCGAGGACGGCCGGGGCGCCGGGCCGATGGCCCTCGTCCTCGTGCCGACCCGTGAGCTGGCCGTCCAGGTCTCCCAGGCGTTCCACCGGTACGGCCGGGGCATGGGCGTGCGGGCGCTGCCGATCTACGGCGGCCAGCCGATCGGATGGCAGATCAAGTCGATCGAGCGCGGGGTCGACGTCGTGGTGGCCACGCCGGGCCGGGCCCTCGACCACATCGGCCGCGGCACCCTCAAGCTGGAGACCGTCCGCGCCGTCGTGCTCGACGAGGCCGACGAGATGCTCGACATGGGCTTCGCCGAGGACATCGAGGCGATCCTCCAGGAGACCCCGGAGGACCGTCAGACCGTGCTGTTCTCGGCGACGCTGCCGCCGCGCATCGAGGGCATCACCGGGCGCTACCTGCGCGAGCCGGTCCGGATCCAGATGGGCCGGGAGGCGCCGGCGCCGGGCGAGGCGCCGAAGGTGCGCCAGGACGCGTACGTCGTGGCCCGCGCGCACAAGCCCGCGGCCCTCGGCCGGCTCCTCGACGTCGAGTCGCCCGCCGCCGCGATCGTCTTCTGCCGTACGCGCGAGGAGGTCGATCAGCTCACCGAGAGCCTGAACGGCTCCGGCTACCGCGCCGAGGCGCTGCACGGCGGGATGAGCCAGGAACAGCGGGACCGGGTCATGAGCCGGCTGCGCAACGGCACCGCCGAGCTGCTCATCGCCACCGACGTGGCCGCGCGCGGGCTCGACATCGAGCAGCTCACCCACGTCGTGAACTACAACGTCCCCTCGGCGCCCGAGTCGTACGTGCACCGCATCGGCCGGGTCGGCCGCGCGGGCCGCGAGGGCGTCGCGATCACCCTCGCCGAGCCGCGCGAGCACCGGATGCTCAAGGCGATCGAACGCCAGACGAAGCAGCGGATCACCGTGCAGAAGGTCCCCACCGTCGCCGACCTGCGGGCCCGTCGGTTCGACCTGACCCGCGCGGCGCTGCGCGAGAGCCTCCTCGAGGACGACCTGGAGCACTTCCTCGCCATCGTCGAGCCGCTCGCCGAGGAGTTCGACGTCATGGAGGTGGCGCTGGCCGCGGTGAAGCTCGCGTACGACTCCAGCGGGGCGACGGTCGACGAGGAGGAGATCCCGGAGGTCGCCTACAAGCCAGGCCGCGACGGCCGTGACGGCCGCGAACGCCGGGACGGCGGCCGCCGTGACCGTCGCGGCCGCGGTCCCGCGCAGGGCATGACCCGGCTGTTCGTCGGAGCGGGCCGCAGCGCCGGCATCCGGCCGCAGGACCTGGTCGGCGCGATCGCCGGCGAGTCCCGCCTGGCCGGGCGCGACATCGGCACCATCGAGATCGCCGACCGGTTCTCCCTCGTCGAGATCCCCGAGGGCGCGGCGGACGACGTCATCAAGGCCCTCCGCAGGACCACGATCAAGGGCCGCAAGCCCACCGTCCGCCGCGAACGCGACGCCGCCCCCCGCCGCCCCCGCTGAGGGTCAGCCCGAGGTGGGAGCGTCGAGTGACGGGTCGAAGGCGGCAGCGGCGATCTTCATGACGTAGGGCTGCTCCGAGCCGTCCTTGTTGCCCGTGGGGTTGAGCGAGTAGACGAGGACGCGGCGGAGGTCGCGGGTGGCGAACATCCCGCTGGTGTAGCCGGGGCGGGAGCCCGTCTTGCCCCAGCCGGTCAGGCCGTTCGGCAGGGTCGTCCGCGTCAGGCCCGCGCTGTAACAGGCGCGGCCGGCGTCCGGCCCGATGTTGCAGTTGGCCTTGTCGGCGTACTCCACGTTCGGCACGGTGAACATCGCGCCGAGCACGGACCGGGGCACCACGCGGCCCTGGAAGAGGGCGCGGATGAAACGGGTGAGGTCGTCCGCGCTGGAGATGATCCCGCCTTCGGCCCACGGGTAGGGGCTCTGCTCGGACACGTCGTGCAGCACGGTCGTGCCGTTCGTGGTCACCGCGACGTAGCCGTGGGAGTGGGGGCCGGGAAGGCGCGGGTCGCGCCGGTCGAGGACGTACGTGGCGTTCAGGTGCAGCGGCCGGAGGATCCGCCGCTGCACCTCGTCGGCGTAGGACCGTCCGGTCACCTTCTCGATGAGCAGTCCGGCGACGAAGTAGTTGATCCCGTTGTAGCGCTGGCGGGTGCCGGGCGGGAAGTCCATCGGGTACTTCATCGTGTCGGCGACGATCTCCTGGGGCGTCCAGCTGTCGAACCGGTGGTCCACGAACCACTGGTTCGGGTCGCCCTCCGGCTCGCCGAGGCTGCCGCCGTGCGGCAGCCCGCTGGTGTGGTCGAGGATCTGCCGTACGGTGACCTCGGGGTAGGACGCGGGCAGGAGGCCCGGCAGGTAGGACTGGACGGACCGGTCGAGGTCGACCTTGTGCTCGGCGGCGAGCTGCAGGACGACCGCCGCGGTGAACACCTTGGAGATGCTGCCGGCCCGGAACCGGCCGTCCGCCGGAACGGGCGTCCCGGTCCGTACGTTCCCGACGCCGGAGGTGCCGCTCCAGTGGCCGGCGGGCCCGGTGATCTTCACCATCGCGCCCGTCACCGTCGCGTTCGGCAGCCCGGCGATGGCCGCGCGCAGCGCCGCCGGGTCCAGCGGCGGCAGCGTTCCCGTGACCGGGGGAGCGGCCGAGGCCGTCGCGGCGCCGCCGATGACGGAGGCGGCCAGAACGGCCCCGGCGAGTGCCAGTGATCTTCTCGTCCGTGAAGGCTTCATGGACTCGATTGAACCGACGGGCGAGTGCGACGCCCATGGCGCGGGCTTCCGTCTCCGGGGTGACGCCAGGTACACCGCTCTCCTGGAGCGAGTGGCAGGACGAGCCCTCCGACCAGGCCACACGTCCCTGGGCGCGGGGGTCATGAGAGCACCGGCACCGATCTCCCGTACGGGACGGGGCCCGCCAGATGCGGCCTCGCGGGCGGATCACTCTCCGCGCGTGACGCCCGGACGTACGGAGGCCAGCCCGTCGGCGGCGGAGTGCAGGGCGTCGAGGACGGCGCGCACCGACGGCCGTACGTCACCGTCGCGCCGCGTCCAGACGAGCACGCGGCGCCGTACGTCGGCGTCGGCCAGGTCGCGGATCGCGATGCCGGACTGGTCGGTGAACCGGACGAGTTCGGGGAGCAGCACGATCGCCTGGCCGTGGGCGGCGAGGGCGAGGATGACGAGCAGGTCGTTGGAGCGGTACCGGACCTCGGGCCGGAAACCGCCGTGCTCCACGCAGAGCCGCTCGGTCAGCTCCGCGTGCGCGGTCCCCGGATGCCCGGACGCCCATACCTCGCCCGCCAGGTCGGCCACCCGTACCGGCGCCTCCGTGGCGGCCAGGCGGTGCCCGGCGGGCAGGATCAGCCGGGTCGGCTCGGTGAGCAGCAGCTCGTCGGTCAGCCCGGCGGTGCGCGGGCGCCGGACGGCGTCGTACTGGTTGCTGATCACCAGGTCGACCTCCTGCAGTACGAGTGCCTGCAGGGCGCGCTCGAACTCGTCGTCGAGGACCTCGACGACGAGGTCCGGGTAGCGCGCCGACAGGGCGTCCAGCGCGGGCGCCACCAGATTGAGCAGCGCGGTCTGGAAGGCGACGATCCGCACGGTCCCGGCCACCACCCCGCACGCGGCCCGCGCGGCCTCCTCCGCCTGCCGGGCCTGGGCGAGCAGGCCGTCGGCGGCGCGGGCCAGGGTCTCGCCGGCCTCGGTCAGCCGCAGGCGGCGCCCCACCCGTTCGGTGAGCCGCACTCCGACGTCCTTCTGCAGCTGGGCCAGCTGCTGGGAGACCGCCGAGGGGCTGTAGCCGAGCGCGTCGGCGACCGCGCCGACCGTACCGCGCAGCTGAAGCTCGCGAAGCACCCGCAACCGGACGAGGTCGATCATTCAGGAGAGCTTACAGATTCCATGCAGCAAAGCTCGCTGGACCTTCATGGTTGAGAGGCGGAAAATGTAAGGAGCAACAGAGAAGAAGACTGATGTCGGAGGAGAACCCGCCATGTTGATCGTGTTCGCGATGCTCATCGCCCTCGCCGTTCTGGGCCCCCTCGCGGGCGCGGACAGCCGCGACGGCTCCGACTGGGCTCGCACCGACTTCCCCCGCTGACGCCCCGCCCGGCCGGCCGGCCCTCGCCGCCTTCACCCGGCGGCGGCCGACCGGCCCGGCCCTCGTCGCGAACGCGGAGTCAGCGAACGGTCAGTCCACCGTCGACGGCGAGGATCACACCGGTGGTCCACTGGGCCCGGGAGGAGGCGAGGTAGGCCGCGGCCTCCGCGATGTCCTGGGGCCGGCCGATCCGCCCCAGGGGATAGGCGATGGAGATCTGCTGGTCATGCGCCTCGCGTTGCTGAGGGCTCATCCGCCCCAGGTAGGCGTGTTCGTAAGTGGGGGTGTGTACGGCGCCGGGGGCGATGGCGTTGACACGCACACCGGACGGGCCGAGTTCGTTGGCCAGGGCCCGTGTCATGGAGTTGATCGCGCCGCGAGTGGCGGAATAGGCCGCCGAGGAGCGGCCGGCCGCCATCTTGTGCGCCCAGTAACTGCTGATGTTGATGATGTTGCCCCGAGCGAGGATCAGCGCGCCCAGGAGAGCCCGGCTGAGCAGGAAGGGCACCTTGACGTTCAGCTGCCACATGGCGTCGAACTCCTCGGCGGAGGTGTCGCTCAAGGATCCGAAGTGCGCCGTTCCGGCGTTGTTCACGAGGGTGCCCACCCGGTCGGTCAGGGTCAGGATCTCCTGGGCGACCGCCGTGACGGCACCGGGATCGGACAGGTCGGCGGCCAGGGTGTGCACGCTGGTGCCATGTTGTAGCAGGGACTCGCGAGCCGCCTCCAGCCTGCCGGGGTCGCGTGCGACCAGAATCAGGTCGGCGCCCTGGGCCGCCAAGGCGCCGGCGATGGCGTAGCCCAGGCCGTCACTGCCCCCGGTGACGATCGCGGTGTCCGTGTTCTCCGGCATGTCAGCCTCCGAAACGCTCGTCGGAGGACAGGCTCAGTGCCTCGTGCCTGTCCAGATCTTCCAGTTGTGCGGTGCGGGCGCGCCGGATGGCGGCCACGGCGTCGCTGCCCAATGGCAGACGTAGCGGCGGCCGGTCCATTCCGGCCACGGCGTACAGGGCGTCGGCGATGCGGGCGGGGTCGCCCCGCCGGCTTTCCGCGTCGGCGCCGGTCGCCGAGAGTGCCTGATGGACCGGGGCGTAGTCGGCGATGGTGGCCCGCCCTGCAGCGCGGTCGGTCCACCGTCGGCGGAAGTCGGTCCGGGCCGCACCGGGTTCGACGATGGTGAGATGGACACCGAGAGGGGCCAGTTCGGCGGCCAGGGAGACGGAGATGCCTTCCAGGGCGTGCTTGCTGCCGGTGTAGGCGCTCATTCCGGCCGCTGCGCTCTGCCCGGCGATGGAACTGATCTGCAGGACGTGTCCTCGGCGGGCGGCCCGTAGGTAGGGCAGGGTCGCGCGCAGGACGTTGACAGGGCCGAAGACGTTGATGTCGAACTGGGCGCGCAGGTCCTTCTCGTCGAGCTCCTCCAGCGGGCCGGGGAGGGCGTAGCCGGCGTTGTTGACGACCACGTCGAGCCTGCCGAAGGCGCCGACGGTGTCTTCGACCGCCTGCCGGACCTGGGCGGGATCGGTGATGTCGGCGCGGACCGCGAGCAGCCGACCGGGGTGGCCTTCGGCCGGCAGGGCCAGGCGCTCCGGGCTGCGCGTCAATGCGATCAGCCGTTCCCCGGCGCCGAGGACCCGTTCGGTGACCGCGCGGCCGAGGCCACCCGCCGCGCCCGTGACCAGCCACACACGTGAGGACATGGCGACACCCTTTCGCTAAATGGACAGATCCTGTCCACTTAACGGCAGCGTACGGAAGTGGACGACTGCTGTCCACTTCTGGGTATGGTGACGGCATGCCATCCGAGGGAGCCACCGGTGAGACACCGGTGAAAGCGCCGCGTGCCGACGCGCAACGCAACGCCGGACTGGTCCTGGCCGGGGCCCGGCGCGCTGTCGCCGTCCACGGACTCGGCGTCAGCTACCACGAGATCGCACGGCTGGCCGGCGTGGGCGTCGGCACGGTCTATCGACGGTTCCCTCAACGGGATCAGCTCATGGCGGCCGTACTGCTCGACATCCTCGACGAGTTGATCGACGAAGCGGAACGCGCCCTCGAGTGCCCCGACCCGTGGGAGGGCTTCACCGGCGTCTTCACCAGTCTCGCGCTGCGCGCCCGTGAGAACGCCGGTCTGTCAGGGTCCCTCGACGAACAGGGCGGCCCCCGCGTCGCCGCACAGCGCCGTCGCCTCCTGGACCTTCTGCACCGCATCACTGAACGTGCTCACCGGGCCGGGGTTCTGCGCGACGACGTGGGCTGGCAGGACATCCCGTTCCTGGCCCAGGCCGCGACCCCGACAGGGTGCGTCCTGGATGTGCCCGCCGGGCCTCAGCAGGCGCAGCGGGCCATCACCGTCATCCTCGACGGCCTTCACACTCCGACCTGAGTGATCCGTGCGCCGGGGCGGCCTCCAGCGGAGAAGGTGCCGGGGTTCTGCCGCAGGCCACGGCGCGGGGCCCGGCGGTCGGCATCGGGCGGCGCCGCCTCCGGCGGTCTGGGGCACGGGGCGGCCGGGAGATCTTCCGCGTACTCTCCCGTCACATCCCGATGTCCTGTCTCGTCTCCCTGGCGACGGATGACATCGAGCCGATGGGACAGGGAGTCGGACATGAGGATCGCGGTAGCAGGGGCGAGCGGGATGGTCGGCCGCCACCTCGTCGGCGTGCTCGAGGCCAGGGGACACGAGGTCGTCGCGATCTCGCGTTCGGCGGGGGTGGACGTGGTCACCGGCGACGGGCTGGCCGCCGCCGTCGCGGGTGCGGACTGCGTCATCGACGTGACCAACGCCGGAACGACCGACCAGGCCGCGGCCACGGAGTTCTTCACCACTGTGGCCCGGAACCTGCAGGAGACCGGGGAACGGGCCGGCGTGCGCCGCCTGGTCGTCCTGTCCATCCTCGGAGTCGACCGGTTCTCCGGGGGATACTTCGCGGCCAAGGCGGCGCAGGAGCGGGCCGTGCTGTCGGGGCCGGTCCCCGTGCGGATCCTGCGCGCGGCGCAGTTCCACGAGTTCGCCGGGCAGACGCTCGAATGGGGCAGGCAGGGCGAGGTGAGCCGCGTGCCGCGGATGCGCGTGCAGCCGGTGGCCGCCGAGGCGGTCGCGGAGGCTCTCGCCGACCTGGCCACCGAGGCCGAGCCGTCGGCCGCCGCGTCGGGTGAGGCGCCGATCTGGGAGATCGCCGGTCCCCGGGAGGAGGAGCTCGTCGACATGGCCACCCGTCTCGCCGCCCGGCGCGGCGACCCGGTGCGCGTCGAAGGCGTCGAGAACCCGGCGGACCCGGACCGTGAGCTGGTGAAGGCCGGAGCACTGCTACCCGGCCCGGCCGCCACCCTCGCCCCCGAGAGTTTCGAGGACTGGCTGAGCACGGCGGTCTGAGGACCGTTGCGCCGAGGGTTTTCGTCGTGAGGACGACGAAGACCCTCGGCGCCGATGGCCGGCGGCGGTTCACCGCCGGCGTACGAACTCCAGGCGTACGGGGTCGTCGTCGGCGATCAGCATGACCACGCCGTTCCGCCGGGTCCAGCCGTCGGACCGAGTGTCCCCGTACCCATGGCCTGGGGGACGAAGGAGTACCCCGGTACCCACGACGGGTCCAGCTTGGCCATCGCTGCCCCTTCCCCGTCTCACAGCTCGTCGGGCGACCGCGAGGAAGTGTTCGAGCTCGCGAGTTTCCGGTTAACCCATTCCTCCGGGTTATCGCCGATGATCGAGCCGGTCTTGGACAGGGGCGGCTCAGGCCCCCGAGAATCAACAGCATGATTCAGCACACGATGCTCGTTTCCTTCGATGAGCCCCTGCCCGACGCCGAGCTCGATCAGTACCTCGCGGATATCGAACGAGTCATGCTCGACGCCGGTTTCGCCCAGTCGGTCGTGACGCGGCGTCACCTGCCCATCCCGGGAGAGGAGTCGATTCCGGCACTGATCGCCACCGCGATCGTGCAGGTCACCGTGGCCGACCTCGACGCGCTGGCGAAGGGGTTCACCGCTCCCGGCCTGCATGAGGTCATCGACCGCTGGCAGTCGCGGCACCCGTACAAGGTCGCCTGGGCGAACCACGAGCCGCTGGCATGAGCGAGCGGAGCGAGCGAATCAACGACACGGTGCCTCTGGCCACCACCCCGACGAAGGAGGGCGCATGAGCGCGATGTCCGGGAAGGTGGGACTGGTCACCGGCGCCGGCAGTGGGATCGGCCGCGCGGCGGCGCTGGAGTTCGCCAGGAACGGCGCCACGGTCGCCGTGCTCGACATCGACGAGAGCACGGCGGCCGAGACCACCGAGATGATCAGGAAGGACGGCGGCGAGGCGCTGGCCGTCGCCGTCGACATCGCCGACGAACGTTCCGTCCAGGCGGCCGTCGAGCGCACGGTCACGGCGTACGGCGGCCTGGACTTCGCCGTGAACAACGCCGGCCTGGCCTCCCACCACCGGCGGCTCGACGAGATGACCCTGGACGAGTTCGAGCGCGTCGTCCACGTCAACCTGGCCGGGACGTTCCTCTGCATGAGGTACGAGCTGCCCGCCCTGCGGCGGCGCGGCGGCGGCGCGATCGTCAACGTCGCCTCCAACGGCGGCCTGTACGCGATCCCGACCGCCCCCGCCTACGTGGCCGCCAAGCACGGCGTCGTCGGGCTCACCAAGGTCGCCGCGGTCGACTACGCCCCGGACGGCATCCGGGTCAACGCCGTCTGTCCCGGCCCGACCCTCACGCCCGGGTTCGAGGAGGTGGCGGCCGGCACCGACATGATCGCGCGGCAGGCGGCGATGACGCCGCTCGGCCGACTGGCCACCTCCGAGGAGGCCGCGGCGGCGGCGGTCTGGCTGTGCTCGGACGCCGCGTCCTTCGTCACCGGGATCGCGCTGTCGGTCGACGGCGGACGGCGGGCATGAAGGTCATCGCGGTCGAGGAGCACATGGCCACCGACGCGTTCCTGCGCGTCGCGCACGGCCTGGACGTCGTGCCGGGCGACGAGACCGAGATCGACCTGATGCGCACGATCGAGACCCCTCCCGAGTTCCGCGCCCGGCTCGTCGATCTCGATGCCCGGCTGCGGGAGATGGACGCGCTGGGACAGGACATGGCGGTGCTCAGCCTCAACCCGCCCGGGGTCCAGCCCTACCCGGTGGCCGACGCCGTGCCCCTGGCCCGGGAGTTCAACGACGCGCTGGCCGCGATCGTACGGCGGCGTCCGACGCGGTTCGGCGGGCTGGCCACCGTGGCGCCGCAGGATCCGGTCGCCGCAGCCGCCGAGATCGAGCGGGCCATGGGCCCGCTCGCACTCAACGGCATCATGATCAATTCGCACACCGGTGGGCGGTACCTGGACGAGCCGGAGTTGGCGCCGCTCCTGGCGGCGGCCGAGGCGAACCGGGCGCCGATCTACCTGCACCCACGGGCGCCGAGCATGCTCGCCGCCTACCGTGACTACGGGCTGCCCGGAGCGATCTGGGGCTATCAGGCCGAGGCCGGGCTGCACGCCATGCGGCTCATCCTCAGCGGCACGCTCGACCGCCACCCCGGCCTGACCGTCGTGCTCGGGCACCTCGGCGAAGGCATCCCGTACTGGCTGCGGCGGATCGACAACCGGCACGCGTTCGCGACGCGGACGGCCGGGGCGGCCACGCCGATGCCGCGCCTGTCGCTCACGCCGAGCGAGTACTTCCGGCGCAACTTCGTGATCACCACGAGCGGCATCGACGATCCGGACGTGCTCGGGCTGGCCCTGCGCGCGGTCGGCGCGGACAGGATCATGTTCGCGATCGACTACCCGTACGAGGACCCGGCGGCCGCCGTGGCCTTCCTGCGGGACGGGCCGCTGACCGGCGAGCAGCGGACGGCGATCGCCCACCGCACGGCCGAGCGCGTGTTCGGCATCGCCTAGGCCGGGTCCGCGCCGGGACCGCCTCGCCGGCGGTCCCGGCGCGGTCCTCCTCTCGGTACGCCCCGCAAGCTCGGGGCACGCGACGCGCGCGGCAGGACCTCGCGTGATCACGCCGAGGGTTCTCGTCGTGAGAACGAGGTGAACCCTCGGCGCCGATGGCCGGTGCCCGGACGATGCCGCAGGCGGGCGGATGCCGGCCGGTGGGGGACGGTCCGGGTTCACGGGTGCCGGGTCCGGGTATGGGCCACGACGGCGTCCGCGTACGTCATCGTCCCGACGAGGCAGGGGACCTGAGATGCCGGAAGCTCAGACGACGACCTGCGCCATCGCGGGCGGCGGTCCCGCCGGGATCATGCTCGGCCTGCTCCTGGCCCGTGCCGGGGTGCGGACGACGGTCCTGGAGAAACACGGGGACTTCCTCCGCGACTTCCGGGGCGACACGGTCCATCCGTCCACGCTGCGGGTGCTCGACGAGCTCGGGCTGGTCGGCGCGCTGGAGGGTATCCCGCACCGGAAGCTGACGACGTTGCGGATCGGGACGGACACGCGGCCGCTGATCGACGCGGACCTCACGCGGTTCACCCGGTGGCGGTACCGCCACATCGCGATGATCCCGCAGTGGGACCTGCTGACCCTGCTGGTCGAGCACGCGCGGCGGTACCCGGCCTTCCGCCTGCTGATGAACGCCGAGGTCCTCGGCCCGATCGAACAGGGCGGCGCGGTGCGCGGACTCCGCTACCGCGACCCCTCGGGCGAGCGCGAACTGCGGGCGGTCCTCACCGTGGCGGCGGACGGCCGCCGGTCCGACCTGCGGAAGGCGGCCTGCATGGTCCCCACCGAGCTCGGCGCGCCGATGGACGTCCTGTGGCTGCGGATCTCCCGGCGTCCCGGCGACCGGAGCGGCCTCGGCGGCTACATCGGCCGGGGTCAGATGGCGGCGACGATCGACCGCGGGGACTACTGGCAGATCGCGTTCCTGATCCCGAAGGGGTCGTACGAGCGGGTCCGTGCCCAGGGGCTCCGGGCGCTGCGGGACCGGCTGGCGGCGCTGGTGCCGTTCCTGGCCGACCGGGTCGGGGAGATCGACGCCTGGGACGAGGTCGCCTTCCTCGAAGTCGGCCTGGACCGGCTCGCGCGCTGGGACCGGCCGGGTCTGCTCGCCATCGGGGACGCCGCCCACACGATGTCGCCGATCGGCGGTGTCGGCATCAACCTCGCCGTACAGGACGCCGTCGCGGCCGCCAACCTGCTGGCCGATCCGCTGTACCGCGCGCAGGCCGACCCGGCGCGGTTCGAACGTACGCTCAACCCCGGCCTGGTGCGCCGCGTCCAGCGCCGCCGGGCCGTCCCCACGATCGGCACCCAGACCGTGCAGCGGGTCGTCCAGAGCCGGATCGTCGACCGGGCCCTCGGCGACACCGAGCCGCGCCTCCCCGCCGTCCTCGAGACCGCGGCGGGCAGACGGCTGCTGTCCCAGGCGATGGCCCGGATCATGATCTACGGCCTGTTGCCGGAGCACGTCCGCACCCCTGAGCGGCGGGCCGGGACCGGGACGCCCGTCGTCGAAGGCGTCCGGCATTAGCGGTTCCGCGATGGTTCACCGCCGACCAGCGGGTACGCAGGGATGGTGCGACGGTTGAGTGCTGACCGTTCGGGCCGGGCACGGTCCCGGTGGCGGGGCCACGCGCTGATGCTCCTGCCGTTCGCCCTGGTCGTGGTGATCGGAGCGGCCGACCTCGTCAACGGGCCGCAGGTCCATCTCGGCCCGCTGCTCAGCGTGGCGACGGCGACGACGGCCTGCTTCGCCGGCCCCGGCGAGGTCGCCGTCGTCGGGCTGGTGGCGGTCACGGCCTACGTGATCGTCGGCGTCTCGGAGACGTGGCGCGGTGTCGGGGAGTATGAGATGCAGCTCTCCTCACTGATCATGATCTTGGGTGTGATGATGTTCGTCTCCACCCTGCGGCAGCGGCACCGGCGGGAGCTGACGCTCGTGCGGTCGGTCGCCGAGACGGCCCAGCGGGTGCTGATGCGTCCCCTTCCGGAGCGGGTCGGCCCGTTGCGGATCGCCTCGCTGTACCTGACCGCCGAACAGGAGGCGCGGATCGGCGGTGACCTGTACGGCGCGGCGCGCATCGCGCGGGGCACGCGGTTGATCATCGGGGACGTCCGGGGCAAGGGCCTGGCCGCCGTCGACACCGCGGCTCTGGTGGTGGGGGCCTTCTGGGCCGCCGCCCACCAGCGGTCGGCGCTCCGCGACCTGCTCGCCTTCCTGGACGGCGCCGCCGCCGTCGATCCCGTCCCGGCGGACGGCGGTGGGCCGGGCTGGGGGGAGCGGTTCGTCACCGCCGCCGTGCTGGACGTCCCCGACGAGAAGCCGTGCGTGCACGTGGTGAACCGCGGGCATCCGCCGCCTCTGCTCCTGGCGCACGGAGAGGTCACGGAGTTGATCGCGACGCGGCCGGCGCCGCCGCTCGGCCTGGGCGACCTCGCCCCGGAGGACGCCCTGGTCGACACCTTCCCCTTCGGTCCCGGTGACGTCCTGTTCCTCTACACCGACGGCGTGATCGAGGCCCGCGCCGCCGACGGCGCGTTCTACCCCCTCCAGGAGCGCCTGCGCATGCTGGACGAGCACGATCCCGGGCGGCTCGTCGAGCGCCTGCACGCCGACCTGTGCGCGTACACCCACGAGATGCTGAACGATGACGTCGCGATCATCGCGATCAAGCGGACGCCCGCCTAGCGACGTCCCGGTGTCGGCGCGTGCCCGCAGCGGGTACGCAGGAATGGTGCGACGGATCCGACGCCTCCGTACGGCCGGCCCGCGGGCGTGGTGGCGGGGCCGTGCGCTGATTCTCCTGCCGCTGGTGCTGATCGGGCTGATCGTGGTGGCGGACATCGCCACCGGGCCCCGGATCCACCTGGGCCCGCTGCTGATCGTGGGGCCGGCGCTCACGGCATCCTTCGCCGGGCCGGTGGAGGTCGCGCTGATCGGGATGGCGGCGATCGGCGCCGACGTGCTCGTGGCCGCGCACGACCGCTGGCGAGGACTCCCGGAGTACGAGTCGCACGTGATCTCTCTGTTCCTGGTGTCGGCTTTGATCGTGTTCTTCTCCGCCGTACGCCGGCGGCATCAGCGGCAACTCGCGATCGTGCGCTCGGTCGCCGAGACGGCCCAGCGGGCGCTGATGCGTCCCCTGCCCGAGCGGATCGGCCCGTTGCGGATCGCCTCGCTGTATCTGACCGCCCAGGAGGAGGCCAGGATCGGCGGTGACCTGTACGGCGCGGCGCGGATAACGCGGGGGACACGGTTGATCATCGGGGACGTCCGGGGCAAGGGCCTGGCCGCCGTCGACAGCGCCGCCCTGGTCATGGGGGCGTTCTGTGCGGCCGCCCACCGGCGGTCGGCGCTGCACGAGCTGCTCGCCTTCCTCGACGGCGCCGCCACCGTCGAGCTCACCACGCTGGAGGAGGGAGGAGGAGATCTGGGGGAGAACTTCGTCACCGCCGCCGTACTGGACATCCCCGACGAAGAGCCCCAGGTGCACATCGTGAACCGTGGGCATCCGCCGCCCCTGCTGCTGACGCGCGGACGGGTCAGGGAGCTGCGGGCGACGCGGACCGCGCCGCCGCTCGGCCTGGGGGAGCTGGCCGAGTCGGACTCCCACGTCGACTCGTTCCCGTTCCGGCCCGGTGACCTGCTGCTCCTGTACACCGACGGCGTGATCGAGACCCGTGACGCCGACCACGTGTTCTATCCCCTCCGGGACCGTCTGCTCGCGTGGGAGGAGGACGATCCCGCCCGGCTCGTCGAGCGCCTGCACGCGGACCTGTGCGCCTATGCGGCGGAGAGGCTGGAGGACGACGTCGCGGTGATCGCCGTCAAGCGGGTGCCGGGGTAGGAGGGTTGGCGACGCTCCGCGCCCGTCGTAGGGTGCGACGTATGAGCAATCGTTCAGATGACCAGGTGGTCGTGGGTCTCGAGTCCTGCGCGGTGCGCGTCGTTGACCCCGGCCGCGTCGCGACCGTGTGCGCGTCCATGCCGCCCGCGAACGACGTCGCCGAGGTCGCCGACGTCTTCGGGCTGCTCGCCGACCCCGGCCGATTGAAGGTCCTGGTCGCCCTGCTGGAGGGCGAGATGTGCGTCTGCGACCTGGCGGCGGTCGCCGGCGCCAGCGAGTCGGCCGTCTCCCACCATCTGCGGTTGCTCCGCGCCCACCGGGTCGTCCAGGCGCGCCGGTCCGGGCGGATGGCCTACTACCGGCTCGCCGACGCGCACGTGCGCATGCTGCTGGACGTCGCCCTCACCCACATCGGCCACGCCCCGGCCGCCGCCCACCCCGAGCGCCGCCAGACCGAGGGAGACGTGACATGAGCGAAGAGCACGACCACGACGGGTCCGCCGGCGGCCACGCGGGCCACGCCCACGGCATCGGCGAGGACGCCGACGCCCGCCTGCTGAGCGGGGCGCTCGGCCTGATCGTCGCGTTCATGGTCGGCGAGGTCGCCGTCGGCGTGCTGGCGGGCTCACTGGCGCTGATCTCCGACGCGGCGCACATGCTGACCGACGCCGCGTCCATCGCGCTGGCGCTGGTGGCGATGCGGCTGGCCGCCAAGCCGCCGAGGGGCGGTTACACGTACGGTCTGAAGCGCGCCGAGATCCTCTCCGCCCAGGCCAACGGGCTCTCTCTGCTGCTGCTGTCGGCCTGGCTGACCTATGAGGCGATCCGGCGGCTGATCAGCCCGCCGCAGGTGACCGGGGGCCTCGTGCTCGTCACCGCGCTGGTCGGCATCGTCGTCAACGTCGGCGCCACCTGGCTGATCTCCCGCGCCGACCGCACCAGCCTCAACGTCGAGGGCGCCTTCCGGCACATCCTCACCGACGCGTACGCCTTCATCGCCACGGCCGTCGCCGGACTGGTCATGCTGGTGACCGGGTTCGCCCGCGCCGACGCGATCGCCTCCCTGGTCGTGGTCGTCCTGATGGTGAAGGCGGGGCTCGGGCTGGTACGCGAGTCGGGGCGGATCTTCCTCGAGGCCGCGCCGGCGGGCGTCTCCCCGGAGCAGGTCGGCAGGGCCCTGGCCGCCCGCCCGTACGTCACCGAGGTGCACGACCTGCACATCTGGCAGATCACGGCGGGGATGA
The DNA here is from genome assembly GCF_024055675.1 of Actinoallomurus rhizosphaericola. NCBI lineage: Bacteria > Bacillati > Actinomycetota > Actinomycetes > Streptosporangiales > Thermomonosporaceae > Actinoallomurus > Actinoallomurus rhizosphaericola. The sequence goes on from NZ_JAMXMW010000004.1 coordinate 323,554, forward strand.
CCGCGGCCTCCGCGCACGTCCTGGTCGCCCCGGGGGAGGACTGCCACGCCGTGCGCGCCGATCTGGAGGCGGTCCTGGCCGAGTACGGGATCACCCACACCACGTTGCAGGTCGACCACAACCCCGACCCGCTGCTGTCGATCGGCCGGCGGCCGGAGGAGCACTGCGGCGACTCCCACGGCCCCGCCCACCGGCCCGACGCCTAGGGCCTGTCCCACAGCCCCGCTGGGGGACAGGCCCTAGGCGTCGTAGTCGAGGCCGACACGGTCGGACAGCGGTGTCGACTGGCAGGTGAGCACGAATCCGGCGTCGACCTCCGACTCCTCCAGGGCGAAGTTGCGCCGCATGTGGACCTTGCCGTCGGTGACCCTGGCCCGGCAGGTGCCGCAGACGCCGCCCTTGCAGGCGAACGGCAGGTCGGGCCGGACCCGCTGCATCGCATCCAGCAGCGGGGTGTCGCGCGGCACGGCGGCCGTCGTCGCGCGGCCGTCCAAAAGGATCGTCACCTCGCTGGTGGCGCCGTCGGGCGCGGCGTCCTCGTGGCGGACCGGCACGGGCGGCACGTCGTCGACGAAGAACAGCTCCCGGTGGACCCGGCCCGCCGGGACGCCCTCCCGGTCGAGCACGGCCCGCAGGTCCTCGACCATCGCGTACGGGCCGCACAGCCACCAGTGCGCGACGTCCGCGAGCGGGGGCAGCAGCGCGCGCAGCGCGGTGAACTTGGCGGCGTCCAGCCGCCCGGTGAACAGCTCGGTCTCCAGCGGCTCGCGCGACAGGACGTGGACGAGCTCCAGGCGGTCGAGGTGGCGGTCCTTCAGGTCGGCCAGCTCGTCGGCGAACATCACGGTGTCCACGCGCCGGTTCGCGTACAGCAGGGTCGCGGTGGCCGCCGGCTCGCGCAGGACCGTGGCGGCGATCGACAGGATCGGCGTGATGCCGGATCCGGCGGCGACGAACACGTGGTGCCCGGCCGTCTCGTCGCCGGGCGTGAACCCGCCGGTCGGCGGGCCGACCTCGATCTCGTCACCGGGGCGCACCCGCCGTACGAGCCAGGAGGAGAACAGCCCGTCCGGGACCTCGCGGACGCCGACGCGCGGCGCGGCGCCCTCGGGAGCGCAGATCGAGTACGACCTCCGCTCCTCCCGGCCGCCGACCTCGCGGCGCAGTGTCAGCGACTGGCCCGCGCGGAAGGCGTACACGTCGCCGAGCTCCGGCGGGACGTCGAACGTCACCGCCACCGCGTCGGCGCACAGCCGCTCCACCGACGCGACCCGCAGCCGGTGGAACCCTCCGCGCGCCCGCGCGGGCGCCGGTGTGCTGACGGTCACCTAGATCTCCTTGACGTGCTCGAACGGTTCGAGACAGGCACGGCACCGGCGCAGCGCCCGGCACGCGGTCGCGCTGAACGCCGAGGTCTCCTCGGTGTCGGCGGACCCGCAGCGCGGGCACCGGACCGTGCGCACGGTCGGGCCGAGGGTGAGCGGGATCGGCCCCTCCGCGCGGCGCGGGGCGGCGCCGGGCGGCGCGATGCCGGCCTCGGCGAGCCTGCGGCGGCCCGCCGCGCTGATCCAGTCGGTGCTCCACGGCGGGTGCAGCACCGTGCGCACCTCGACCCGCTCGTGGCCCGCCGCGCGCAGCGCGCCGATCAGGTCGGCGCGCATGGCGTCCATCGCGGGGCAGCCGGAGTAGGTCGGGGTGATGGTCACGACGACCCGGCCGTCCTCCTCGGTCACGTCGCGCAGCACGCCGAGGTCGGCGAGCGTGAGCATGGGCAGCTCCGGGTCGGTGACCGTCTCGGCCACCGCCCGCGCGTCCGTCACCGTGGTCACCACGTCGCCTCAGGGAACGCGCGGGCCACGCTCTGCAGCTCGGCGAGCAGTGGCGCGAGGGCCTCGGTGTGCGCGCCGCGCCGCCCGCCCGGCTCCGGCGGCGCTTCGGGCCGGCGCAGGGTCGCCGCCGTGAGCACCTGGTCGAGTACGGCGTCGAATTCAGCGCGCAGGGCGGCGGGGTCGGCCGCGACGCCTGCGCGGGCCAGGCGCTCCTCGACCTCGTGCGGCGTGAACAGCTCGCCGACCAGCGGCCAGAGCCGGTCCAGCCCGGCCTGCATCCGCCGGTGCGACTCGTCGGTGCCGTCACCGAGGCGCACGGCCCACTGGGCGGCGTGGTCGCGGTGGTAGGCGACCTCCTTGACGCCCTTCGCGGCGATCGCGGCGAGGACCGGGTCGCGGGAGGGGATCAGGCGCTGCAGCAGCGCGAGCCGCCAGGTCGCGAACACCAGCAGCTTGGCGATCAGGTCGCCGAAGTCGCCGCGCGGCGTCTCGGCGAGCCGTACGTTCGCGAACTCCTCCGGGTCGCGGAAATAGGCGTAGGCGTCCTCGCCGCGGCCGGTGCCGTCGGCGTGGCCCGCGCGGGCGTACAGCATGCGGGTCTGGCCGAGGAGGTCGAGCCCGATGTTGGCGAGCGCGACCTCCTCCTCCAGGTCCGGCGCGTTCGTGCACCACTCCTGCAGCCGGTGCGACATGACCAGGGTGTCGTCGCCGAGCATGAGGCAGTAGGCGGCCAGGTCGGCGGGGTCGACGTCCGGCGGAACGGTGGTGTCGACGCCGGCGAGGGGGTCGGCGAACCCGGTGCCGAACGCCCACCGCGCGTCGCCGTCGCCGCTCAGGGCCTCGTAGACGTTGTCGAAGGACACCGTGGCCTCACATGTGCGGGACGTCGTCGGGGATGTCGTAGAAGGTCGGGTGCCGGTAGACCTTGTCCGCCGACGGCGCGAAGAACGGGTCCTTCTCGTCCGGGCTGGACGCCGCGATGTGCGACGCCTTCACCACCCAGATGCTCACGCCCTCGTTGCGGCGGGTGTAGAGGTCCCGCGCGTTGCGCAGCGCCATCTCGTCGTCCGGCGCGTGCAGCGAGCCGACGTGGACGTGGTTGAGCCCGCGCTTGCCGCGCACGAACACCTCGTACAGATCGCTCTGCGCCGGATTGCGCTCGCTCCGCGAGCGCGGTGAGCGAGCGCCCAACGCGCCGTCTTCCCTCGTCGCTCTGGTCGCTTCGCTCCCGGCGCTCCTCAGTCCAGACGACGCGCGCTCGCTCATTCGCTCCTCCGCTTCGCGGCGTGGGCGGCGGCGGCCTCGCGGACCCACGCGCCCTCCTCGTGGGCGCGGCGGCGGCGGGCGACGCGCTCGGCGTTGCAGGGGCCGTCGCCGCGCAGCACCCGCTTGAACTCGTCCCAGTCGATCGGGCCGAAGTCGTGGTGGCCGCGCTCGGGGTTCCACCTCAGGTCGGGGTCGGGGAGCGTGACGCCCAGCGCCTCGGCCTGCGGCACCGTCATGTCGACGAACCGCTGGCGCAGCTCGTCGTTGGTGTGCCGCTTGATCTTCCAGGCCATCGACTGCGCGGTGTTCGGCGAGTCCGCGTCGGGCGGGCCGAACATCATCAGGCTCGGCCACCACCAGCGGTCCACCGCGTCCTGGACCATGGCCCGCTGCGCGCCGGTGCCGCGCATCATCGTCATCAGCAGCTCATAACCCTGCCGCTGGTGGAACGACTCCTCCTTGCAGATGCGGATCATCGCGCGCGCGTACGGGCCGTACGAGCTACGGCACAACGGCACCTGGTTGCAGATCGCGGCGCCGTCGACGAGCCAGCCGATCACCCCGACGTCGGCGTACGTCAGCGTCGGGTAGTTGAAGATCGAGGAGTACTTCTGCCGCCGCTCGATCAGGCGGGTCGTCAGGTCGGCCCGGTCGACGCCCAGGGTCTCGGCGGCGGAGTAGAGGTACAGGCCGTGGCCCGCCTCGTCCTGCACCTTGGCGAGCAGGATCGCCTTGCGACGCAGCGAGGGCGCCCGGGTGATCCAGTCGCCCTCGGGCTGCATGCCGATGATCTCCGAGTGCGCGTGCTGCGCGATCTGCCGGATCATCGTGGCGCGGTACGCGTCCGGCATCCAGTCGCGCGGCTCGATCCGCTGATCCCGCTCGATCGTGTGCTCGAAGTGCCGTTCGAGGCTCTCCTCGGCCACGACGGTCATGAGGCCTCCTTCGCGACCAGGGTCAGCACGTCGTACTTGGCCACCGACTCCCCGGTCTGGTTGGTCACGTCGGCGTCCCAGCGCACCTCGCCGTAGTCGGCGTTCGCCCGTGGGGTGATCTGTTTGGCGGTCAGCGTCACGGTCAGCTCGTCGCCCGGTTTGACCGGCGTGAGGAACCGGAGGTTCTCCAGGCCGTAGTTGGCCAGGACGGGCCCCGGCTCGGGGGAGACGAACAGCCCCGCGGCCAGCGACACCACCAGGTAGCCGTGCGCGACGATCCCGCCGAACAGCGGGTTCGCCTTCGCCGCCTCCTCGTCGGTGTGCGCGTAGAACGTGTCGCCGGTGAACTCCGCGAAGTGGTCGATGTCCTCCAGGGTGACCGTGCGGGGCCCGGCGGTCACCGCGTCGCCGACCCGCAGCTCCGCCAGGGACCTGCGGAACGGGTGCACGCCCTCGCCGGTGCCGGACACGTGCGTACGCCGCGGCGCGCCGGCGACCCAGCGGCCGGTCACCGCGCTCAGCGTCGCAGGGTCGGCCTGGACGGCGGTGCGCTGCATGTGGTGCAGCACGCCCCGCAGACCGCCCATCTCCTCGCCGCCGCCCGCGCGGCCGGGGCCGCCGTGGACGAGGCCGGGCAGCGGCGAGCCGTGCCCGGTCGACTCCTTCGCGTCGTCCCGGTCGAGGACGAGGATCCGGCCGTGCCACGGAGCGAGGCCGAGCACGATCTCCCGGGCGAACCCGGTGTCGGCGGTGACCACCGATCCGGCGAGGCTGCCCCGGCCGCGCGCGGCCAGCTCGATCGCCCGCTCCGCCGAGTCGTACGGCAGGAGCGTCGACACCGGCCCGAACGCCTCCACCTCGTGCAGCTCGGCGCGGTCCGGGTCGTCGCAGCGCAGCAGCATGGGGGAGACGAACGCGCCCCGGTCGGCGTCGGCGCCGAGCACCTCGACGTGGTCGGGGTCGCCGAAGATCAGCTTCGCGGCGCCGCGCAGGGCCTTGACCGCCCGGCGGACCTCCTCGCGCTGGTCGAGGCTCGCCAGGGCGCCCATCCGCACGTCCTCGCGCGACGGGTCGCCGACGGTGACCTTGGCCAGCCTCTCGCGGACCGCCGCCGCGACGTCGTCCATCAGCTCGGCCGGGACGAGGGCCCGCCGGATCGCGGTGCACTTCTGCCCGGCCTTGACCGTCATCTCGGTGACGAGCTGCTTGACGTACAGGTCGAACTCGGGCGTGCCGGGCCGGGCGTCCGGCCCGAGGATCGAGCAGTTCAGCGAGTCGGCCTCGGCGGTGAACCGCACCGCCTCGCGGACGATCGCCGGGTGCGCGCGGAGCTTGCGCGCGGTCGCGGCCGAGCCGGTGAACGCGACCAGGTCCTGGTCGGTCACGTGGTCGAGCAGGTCGCCGGGCGGGCCGCACACGAGCTGCACCGCGCCCTCCGGCAGCAGGCCGGAGTCGACGATCAGTCGGACCAGCCGCTCGGTGAGGTACGCGGTCTGCTCCGCCGGCTTGATCAGGCTGGGCATCCCGGCCAGGAACGCGGGGGCGAGCTTCTCCAGCGGCCCCCACACCGGGAAGTTGAAGGCGTTGATCTGGACGGCGACGCCGCGCAGCGGGGTGCAGACGTGCTGCCCGACGAAGGTGCCGCCCTTGCCGAGCGGCTCGACCGGGCCCTCGACGTAGACGGTGTCGTTCGGCAGCTCGCGGCGGCCCCGGCTCGCGTACGCGAACAGCACGCCGATGCCGCCGTCGACGTCGAAGCGCGAGTCGTTCAGCGTGGCGCCGGTCCGGGCCGACAGCGCGTACAGCTCCTCGCGGTGCTCGCGCAGGTGCGAGGCCAGCGCCTTCAGCAGGGCGGCGCGCTGGTGGAAGGTGAGCTCGCGCAGCGCCGGACCGCCGACGCGGCGGCCGTACTCCAGGGCGGCGGCCATGTCGATCCCCGCCGTGGAGACGCGGGCGATCTCCTCGCCGGTCGCCGCGTCGTGCAGCGGGATGCCCTCGCCCGTCGGCGCCTGCCACCGGCCGCCGACGTAGCTGTGCAGTGCGGTCATGGAGCCGGCCTCCAGGATCGATTAACTGACCGAATGGTAGGTAATTCATGCTACCGTGCAACCATGGCGGAGGGAAGGGGACGACCGGCTGACCGTACGGCCACGCCGCCCGGCACGCCGTCCGGAGCGCGGCGGACCAGGCGCGGCCGGCCCGGCCATGACCGGGAGTCCCTGCTGCGGGTCGCGGTGGGCCTGTTCAATGAGCGCGGCTTCGACGGCACGAGCATGGACGACCTCGCCCGCGAGCTGGGCGTCACCAAGGCCGCGATCTACCACCACGTCCCGGGCAAGCAGGAGCTGCTGAGGCTGGCCGTCGACCGCGCCCTCGACGGGCTCTTCGCGCTGGCCGACGAGCTGGACTCCGTCCCCGGGCGTGCGGTCGACCGCCTGGAGCACCTCGTACGGGGCAGTGTGACGGTCCTGGTCGACCGGCTGCCCTTCGTCACGCTCCTGCTGCGGGTGCGCGGCAACACCGAAGTGGAGCGGGACGCCCTCGAACGGCGGCGGGAGTTCGACCGCATCGTCGCCGGGCTCGTCGCCGACGCCGTCGCCGACGGCGACCTGCGAAGCGACGTCGACCCGGCCACCACCGCCCGCCTGCTGTTCGGCATGGTCAACTCGCTCATCGAGTGGTACCGCCCGCAGGGCCACATCGGCGGCCCCGACCTCGCGGACGCCGTCGCCAAGGTCGCCTTCGACGGCCTCCGCACCCGCCCGCCCGGCTGACGGGATCAGCCGGTGGTGGCGAGCTCCCGGAGCTGTGCCAGGGTGTCCTTGGCGAACTGCTGGAACGGCGTCCGGTCCGGGTCGTCGATCCACTGCTCGAAGGCGACGTGCATGACGGTCGTGCACATGAGGGCGGCAAGGGAGGCAGCGGTGTCGCCGAGCCCCCGGCTACGGAGCGCCCGCGTCATGGCGGTGGCCATCGACCTGGTCTTGATCAACTCGCGTTCCTGAAGCTCGGAACTCGAGGCGACGATCCGGTGCCGCAGGCCGGCGAACTCGCGGACCTCCTCGAACCGGACGGCGGCGGCGTCCAGCGCCACGCCGATCACGTCGAGAGGCGAGGCGGACGCGGGAGCGGCCTCGATGGCGGCCACCATCTGCTGCTCCAGGAGATCCGAGTTCCAGAACAGGACCTCGCGCTTGTCCGCGAAATAACGGAAGAACGTGCGTTTCGTCAGCCCCGCGCGTTCCGCGATCTCCGCGACGGTCGTCTCGTCGTACCCGCGCTCGCCGTAGAGGGCCATGGCCGCCTCCTGCAGCCGCGCCCGCGCGTCCGGCCGCCATCTCCCCATGGGAGAAGACTAACCGATGTCACCTGGTGTCATGACCCTGCTATAGTGATGGCACCAGGTGACATCACTCGCCCTAGGAGGGCTCACCATGCGTGTATTCGTGACCGGAGCGTCGGGGCACATCGGCTCGGCGGTCGTGCCGGAGCTGCTGCAGGCGGGGCATCAGGTCGTTGGGCTGGCGCGTTCGGACGGCTCGGCCGAGGCGCTCACGGCCGCCGGCGCCGAGGTATGGCGCGGCGACCTGGACGATCTCGACGGGCTGCGGGAGGCCGCCGCGACGGCCGACGGCGTCATCCACCTCGCTTTCAAGCACGACCTGATGGGGGTCGGCGATATGGCCGCCGCGGTCGCCGCCGACCTCGCCGCCATCAAGGCGCTGGCCTCGGGGCTGGAAGGAACGGGCAGGCCGCTCGTCACCACCTCCGGAACGCTCATGCTCATCTCGGCGGGCATCACCGGGCGACCGGGCACCGAGGCCGATTTCGCCGACAGCGGTCCGCGGGTCGACGCGGAGAACTTCGTGACCGGGCTCGCCGAGCACGGCGTACGGTCCTCCGTCGTCCGGCTGCCCCCGATCGTGCACAGCACGCTCGACCGGCACGGCTTCGTGCACATCCTGATCGGCATCGCCCGTCAGTCCGGCGTGTCGGGATATGTGGAGGACGGGGCCAACCGGTGGCCCTCGGTGCACACGCTCGACGCGGCGCGGGTGTACCGCCTCGCCCTGGAAAGCGCGCCGGCCGGAAGCCGGCTGCACGCGGTCGCGGACGAGGGGATCCCCTTCCGCGACATCGCGGCGGCCATCGGGCGCGGCGTCGGCGTTCCCACGACGAGCATCGCCGCGTCGGACGCCGCCGAGCGGTTCGCCTTCCTCGGCCCCGCCGTGGGAGTGGACAACCCGACCTCCAGCGAGGTGACGCGCAAGGTGCTCGGGTGGGAGCCGGCGCATCCGGGACTCCTCGAGGACCTGGAGCAGGGGCACTACTTCCAGCAGGACTGAACGGAGTCCCCGAATCCCTCCTAGTGCCGCATCAAGCAAGGTTCGCCTTGGTGGCGGCGGTGTGGAGGCATTCGTTCGGTGGCGTGTTCGTACCGCCCGGTGAGTGCCGTGTCAGATGACCTGGTTCGTGGCGTCGTCATCGTTCGGAATTGTCCGGCGACCTGGTACCTCGGTGTTCCCTGTGGTCCGGGTTTTGTCGTAGGCACCTGCTGTAATCGCCTCGTGCCTCGACGTGTCGATCCGGATGCTCCCCGGGTGGTGGTGCGCACCGCCCGGGTCGGCGTGCGCCTCACCCCGGCGCAGCGGCGGCGGTGTTTCAGGTTGCTGGTCGCGGCCGGGGACGTATGGGCCTGCGTCCTGGACATGAACCGGTGGCGGCGCCAGCGTGGGCTGGTTGCGATCACCGATTTCCAGCAGTTGTGCCGGGAGCTGCATCAGGCCGGGCCCGGGGCGTTCGGTGAGCTGAACTCCACGTGTGCTGAAGGGGTGCTGCGCCGCTACAGCGACGCGTGGTTCGCCGCCGCCAAACGCCGCACCGGCGGGGACGCCTCGGCGGGGTTCCCGCGCCGTAAACGGCGTCTGATGCCGGTGCGGTTCCGCCACGGCTGTTTCGCCATCGACGGCCGGCGTCTGCGCCTGGCGGTCGCCCGGGGCCGCCCGCCGTTGTGGGTGCGGCTGGACCGGGACCTGCCCTACCCGGCCGAACGCGTCCGCTCGGTCACGTTGCTCAACGAGGGTTCGCGGTTGTTCGTCGAGGTGACCGCCGAGGTCCCCGTCGCCACTCACCCGCCCGGTCACGAGCCCGATCCCGAGCGGGTGGCGGGCGTGGACCTGGGAGTGATCCACCCGTTCGCGGTGGCCGGACCCGGCGGGGAGGGCCTGTTGGTGTCGGGGCGGGCGCTGCGCGCCGAGGCCCACCTGCATCTGAAAGACGCCAAGTACCGGCGGCGTGCCGTCGCCCGGCGTGCGCCGAAACCGGGGCAGGCGGGTTCGCGGCGGTGGCGTAAGTACCGTGCCCGTCAAAGGAAGCTTGAGGCCAGGCACAAGCGCCGGATCAAACAGGCCCAGCACGAGGCCGCCAAACAGGTCATCGAGTGGGCGGCCCAGCGGCGGATCGGAACGCTACAGGTCGGTGATCCGCGCGGTGTGCTGGAGTTGAAGGCGGGGCGGCGGCACAACCAGCGGGTGCGGGACTGGCGGCCCGGCTATTTGATCCGCTGTCTGAAAGACAAGGCCGAACAAGCCGGGATCCGTCTTGAGCTGGTCGATGAGCGCGGGTCGTCTTCGACCTGCCCGGTGTGCGGGCGGCGGGTTCCCAAACCGACCGGCCGCCGCTTCCGTTGTATGCATTGTGGTTTCAGCGGGCACCGCGACCTGGTCGGCGGCGCCAACATCGCCCATCGCACGATGGGCGGACCCATCACCACCACGAAGAAGAACCCGTTCCCGGTGGTGATCACGCACCGTCGAGCCGGACGGCACCTGCCCGGTGCCAGGCCGGCACGGCGTGACCCGAGACGACGCCCCCATCACGGCACCGCCAAAGGGTCCCCTGGCCGGCCGAGGCCCGCCCCACCGCTGGTGGGGAGTCGCTCGCCCCAAGCGAGGATCAACCAACACGGTCATTCCACGACCAACGTTGATTGACACGGCACTAGGATGCCCGGGTGGGGTCGATCCGGGCGGTGTTCTTCGACCTCGACGCGACGCTCATCGACTACGACCGGGCGGCGTGGCACGCGACCGTACGCCGGGTGTGCGCGGCGCTGACGGCCGATGCGGCGGAGCTCAACGGCGATCGGCTGTTCGACGCGTACACCGGTGCCTACGCCGGCCACCTGGGAGGGACCGAGGGGACGATCGCGCGCTCGCCGAGTGGATCCCCTGAGGCCCGCGCCATCTGGGGAGAACTCTGGCGGCGCGCCCTCTCGGCGTGCGGGTGCGAGAGCGAGAGCATCGCCGAACGCGCGCTCGACCTCTACGTGCGCGACCGTAAGGGCGGTTACCGGCTGTTCGACGACGTCCTGGAGGTCCTCGGCGCCCTCCGGGGGCGCGTCGACGCCCTGGCCGTCGTCACCAACGGCCCCGCCGACGCCCAGCGGGACAAGCTGACGGCGACGGGGCTCGACCGTCACTTCGACGAGATCGTCGTGTCCGCCGAGGTCGGCGTCGCGAAGCCGGATCGGGCGATCTTCGACCTGGCCCTTTGCCGGTTGGGCGTCGGGCCGGAGTCGGTGTGGCACGTCGGCGACAGCCTCGCCACCGATGTCCTCGGCGCCCGGAACGCCCGGTTGGGCGCCGGTGTCTGGCTCAATCGGGCCGGTGCGGCGCGCCGGCCCGGGGACCCGGCTCCCCGCCATGAGATCACGTCGCTGCGCGCGTTGCCGGGGCTGATCGATCAGCCGGTGCCGGAGTGATCAGCGGGCCGCCGGCGTGCGCAGCGTTTCGCGGTGCGCTCGTGCGATGGCCACCAGGTTGTCGAGCGCGTCCCGCGCGCGGATGAGCTCGGTGATGTGCTCGGACAGCCGGTCACGCTCCTGGGCCATCCGCTCCAGCGCGGCGTCGGAGTGCTCCTCGCTCGGCGCGTCGACGCAGGGCAGCACCTCGGCGATGGTGCGGCTGGACAGGCCCGCGGTGTACATGCGCTGGATGAACCCCACCCGCTCGACGTCGTCCTCCGTGTAGTGCCGTTGCCCGCTGGCGCTGCGGACGCTGGTGAGCAGGCCCTGCTCCTCGTAGTAGCGCAGGGACCGGACACTGACGCCGGTCCGTGCGGCGAGTTCCCCGATGCGCATGTCGTCGTCCCTCCCCGGTTGTGACTCGCGCCACAACGCTTGCCTCTGACGTCAATGTCAGGTTTTAGCGTATCGCCGTGCCCGAGATCCGGGCACGGCGGAGCGGAGGAGTCCTGAGATGACGACCCTTTTCAGCAGCTACCGGCTCGGTGACCTGACGCTGCCGAACCGGCTCGTGATGGCGCCGATGACGCGGGTCCGGGCCGCCGCCGGCGGCCTGGCGACACCGTCGATGGCCACGTACTACGCCCAGCGGGCGACCGCCGGGCTGATCATCAGCGAGGGCGTGCAGCCCAGCCTGATCGGCCAGTCCAACCCCGGCACGCCGGGCCTGCACACCGATGAGCAGGTCGCCTCCTGGCGGCCCGTGACCGACGCCGTGCACGCCAACGGTGGGCGGATCTTCGCCCAGATCATGCACGGCGGCCGGGTCTCGCACTCCGACACCACCGGCCTGCGGCCGGTCGGGCCCTCGGCCGTCCCCGCCGTCGGCGACGTGTTCACCCCGACCGGGCCGAAGCCCGCGCCCATGCCACGCGCCCTGGAGACCGCCGAGGTGCCCGAGCACGCCCGGTCGTACGCCGAGGCCGCCCGCCGGGCCGTCGAGGCCGGGTTCGACGGCGTGGAGCTGCACGGCGCCAACGGCTACCTGATCTCCCAGTTCCTCTCGTCCAACGCGAACCTGCGCACGGACCGTTACGGAGGCTCGGTCGCGAACCGGATCCGGTTCGCCGTCGAGGCGGTGGCCGCGACCGTCGAGGCCGTCGGCGCGGCCAGGACCGGTATCCGGCTCTCCCCGGGTGGGACGTTCTGGGGCGTCGAGGAGACCGACGTTCCCGAGCTCTACAGCGCGCTGCTGACCGAGCTGGCCCGTCTGGACCTCGCGTACGTCCACCTGGAGGCCACCGCCGAGGAAGAGGTGCTGGTCGCACTGCGCCGTGCCTGGCCGGGAACCCTGATCATGAACCCGGTCCTTCCGATGGGGCCGAAGCAGACGAGCCGGGAGGACGCCGACCACTGGCTCGGGCTCGGGGCCGAGCTGATCAGTTTCGGGCGCGCGTTCCTCGCCAACCCCGACCTGGTCGAGCGCCTGCGCATCGGGCTACCGATCGCCCCCGTCGACGAGGCCACGTACTACCAGGGCGGCGACGCGGGGTATCTGACCTACTCGGCGTACCAGCACACGGCCTGACGCCGTCTGAGGTCAGGGGCGCATCCCGGACCCGGCTGCGTGTGGCCGGATCGCCGTCAGGTAGGTATTGCCTCATGGCCGATTCTGCGGTGCGGGACACCGCGTCCACGTCCGGGCCGGGCTCGTCCGAGCACCGGTCCGGGCTCCTGGCGCTGATGCTGGGTGCCCTCGGCGTCGTCTACGGCGACATCGGCACCAGCCCGCTGTACTCCCTCCAGACGGTGTTCCGCATCGACAACGGGGCCGTCCGCCCGACGAGCGGCGACGTCTACGGCGTGATCTCCATGGTGTTCTGGTCGGTCACGCTGATCGTGTCGGTGAAGTACGTGATCTTCATCCTGCGCGCCGACAACGAGGGAGAGGGCGGCGTGATGGCGCTCGCCGCCCTGGTGCGGCGGGTGCTCGGCGGCGTGCGCGGCAAGGCCGTGGTGGCGATGGCCCTCGGCGTGTTCGGCGCCTCGCTGTTCTACGGCGACAGCGTGATCACACCGGCGATCTCGGTGCTGTCGGCGGTGGAGGGCCTGAAGGTCTCCAGCCCCGCCGTGTCCCACCTGGTCCTGCCGATCGCGGCGACGATCCTGACCCTGCTGTTCGTCGCGCAACGGTGGGGCACACACCGCGTCGGCAGCCTGTTCGGGCCGGTCATGGTGCTCTGGTTCGCGGCGATCGCCGTCGCGGGGGTCGGGGAGGTGGTCCGGAAGCCGGGCATCCTGCTCGGGCTCTCGCCGACCTACGCCGGCGCCTTCGTGCTGCGGCACCCGTACGTCGCCTTCATCGCGATGGGCGCGGTGGTTCTGGCGATCACCGGTGCCGAGGCGCTGTACGCCGACATGGGGCACTTCGGCCGGAAGCCGATCCGGCGCGCCTGGTTCGGCGTGGTGTTCCCGGCGCTCACGCTGAACTACCTGGGCCAGGGCGCGCTGATCCTGCGCGACCCCAAGAGCGTCGCCAACCCGTTCTTCCTGCTGCTCCCGGGCTGGGCACGGCTGCCCATGGTGATCCTCGCGACCGCGGCGACGGTGATCGCCTCCCAGGCCGTGATCACCGGGGCGTTCTCGGTCTCGCGCCAGGCCGTACGGCTCGGATTCCTGCCGTACCTGCGGATCCGGCACACCTCGCCGCGCGAGATCGGGCAGGTGTACGTGCCCGCGGTCAACTGGATCCTGTTCATCGGCGTGCTCGCGCTGATGTTCGGTTTCAAGTCGTCCGAGCACCTGGCGACGGCGTACGGCGTGGCGGTCACCGGGACACTGATCATCACGACGATCCTCTTCCTGGTCATCGCGCGGGCGGAGTGGCGGTGGCCGATGTGGCGGCTCGTGCTGATCGGCGTCGCGATCGGCGGCGCCGAGATCACCTACTTCGCGGCCAACCTGACGAAGGTCACGCACGGCGGCTGGCTGCCCCTGCTGATCGCGGTCTCCGTGTTCACCGTCATGAAGACGTGGGAACGGGGACGCGAGATCGTCACCGCTCGCCGGGTCGACAAGGAGGGCGCGCTGCCCGAACTCGTGCGGAAGCTCCGCACGACCAAGGTGCCGCGCGTGCCCGGCACCGCGGTGTTCCCGCACCCGGGCAAGGAGACGACGCCCCTGGCGCTGCGGGCGAACCTGGACCACAACCACGTCGTGCACGAGCACGTCGTGATCGTCTCGGTGACGTACGACACCATCCCCCATGTCCCGCGCGAACAGCGGATCAGCGTGGACGACCTGGGCTACCGGGACGACGGGATCGTGCACCTCACCGTTAAGTACGGCTTCCAGGACGACCAGGACATCCCCAGCGCCCTGCGGCTCGCCGCGTCCCAGGCGGCCCCCCGGGACGCCGAACTCCTCGACATCGACCCCGACCAGGCCTCGTACTTCCTGTCGCGCGGCACGCTGCGCCTCACGCATGAGCCGGGCATGAGCCGGTGGCGCAAGCGGCTGTTCCTCACCCTGGCCAAAAACGCGGCGAGCCCCGCCGAGTACTTCCGTCTCCCGGAGGACCGCACCGTCGTCATGGGCACCCAGGTCGAGCTTTAGGGCCTCTAGCGTTCGCGCTCTGCCGCGTCCCGGCGGGTCCGGGCGCGGTAGTGGTCGCGGACGTCCTGGCGGAGGAGGTAGCCGAACCCGGCCGCCTCGATCCGCCGGACGAGCTCGGGCTCGGTGACGCCCATGGCGGCCGCCGTCGTTGAAAGGCTCCAGTCGCCGGCGGCGAGCCGGGTGAGCAGGTGACCGCGCCGGACCTGGTTCTCCGACAGCCGGAACGTCTTGAGGTACGCGAGCCGCCCGGCGTCGTCGTCGATGAGCTCACCGAGGTGGTTCTCCCGATGCCGCTCGAAGGACGGCATCAGCCGGGACAGGCGGTACGGCCCGACCTCCTGGACGTACTCGCGGGTGTAGTCGCCGTCCAGCAGCCCGCCCGCCATGACGTCGTCGTGAAAGGCGGCCCACTCGTCCCGCTGCGCCCGTGCGGCGGCCCGCAGGTCGCCGAGCGAACGCACGGCCGTGTCGTCGACGCGGGCGCCGAAGGCGGGCACCGGGCCGCCCAGCATGGCGTAGTGGTAGATCAGTTCGCCGTACAGGTCGTGGATCAGCGTCGGGTGAAGTGCGCGGTAGTCGGCGGGATGCGGCACCACGAACGCGGCGGCGAGCGCGTCCGCGGCGTAGACGAGGACGCCGCACTGGCCCGGGTGGATTTCGAACACCCGCAGGGCGTCGGCCAGGCCCCGGACCGCGCCGCCCGTGTACGCCTCCTCCGCGCGTGGCGACAGGCCACGGCGGATCGCCTCCCGTGACCACTCCTTCCAGGCGAACGTGGGACCACCGAAGTGCAGCGCCAGGTAGCCCTCCAGCGCCACGTGCAGGGGGAGGAAGCGCAGCCGGTTCTTGTCGAGCCGCCGTGCCATCCGGCGGTGGAAGCGCAGCGGCATCCGCCTGGGCGCGCGGTCGCGGTCGGCGGCGTCGCGCAGCTGGGTGCCGTACGCCGCGGCCGGCGCGCCGTCGTCCGCCCACGTCGCCACATAACCGTGCGGGATGTAGGAGCAGTAGACCGTCCGCGGGTCCACCGCGACCACCCCGGCGTCGGCGTCGTAGAGCCGGGCGTCCAGCCGCAGGTCCTCGATCGGCTCTTCCCGGATCAGCGGCACGAGCCGCACCCCGCCCCACACCTGCGACGGGCGGCTCGTGAGGCCGTTCAGCGTCACCTTGGTCATGGGACCTCCTTCGCCGGCCCCATGACCAAGGGGCCGTGCCGATCGATTTCCCTCGCTTCGCTCGGTCATGGGCCCTCCCGCAGGAAGTCCTCGACGCGCCGTGCCAGGTGGGCGCGCAGCTCCGGCAGTCCCGTGCGTCCCTCCGCGAACTGCGCGAGTTCGACCAGTGCGACCAGGTTCTCGGCGTCCCGGACGCCGGCGGTCGGGACGGTCGGCGCGAGGCGCCGCACGTCGAAGTCGGCGGCGTCGTACACCGGGTTGAGGTGGACGATGGCACAGGCGCGGGACGGGTCGAGCCGGGTGCGCCAGATCCGCAGCACCTCACCGGCCAGACCCGGCGGCGCGTTGTCCCAACCGTCGGAGACGATGACGAGGCGATCGGTCCCGAGCTCCAGCGCGTCGAGGATCCGCTCGCCGAGCGGCGTCGGCCCGTACGGCCGGACCGACAGTGCGTCGGCGCGGCCGGACAGCCACAGTGGCGTGTACTCCGCGGCCAGCGCCTCCAGCAGGAAGTGACAGGCCAGCGCGACGGCGAGCGGCCGGCGGCGCTTCTGACCCGAGCCGTACGCCGAGAAGCTGTCGTCGAGCACCGCGGCCACGGTCCCCCAGCGGCCCGCCTCCTCGCCCGCCGCACGGCGGGCCGCCGTGCGCAGCGCCGCCGTGAGCTCGTCGCGGCGGTTCCGCCGGTCCTCCAGAGAGAGGCCGAGCACGTACGACGCCAGCCGGGTCAGCGGCATCGTTCCCAGGTCGGCCCGTACGGCCTCGGCCCCCAGACCGCGCGCGGACTCCTGCAGGCGCAGCCGTTCGAGGCGGGTGAGCCGGGGCGCGACACGCTGCAGGAACGCGCCACGCGGGACGCCGTGCCGGGCCGCGAACCCCTCCGCCACGGTGTACGGCAGGTCGTACATCGCGGCCTGCTCGTAGTGGGCGCGCCGCCAGGTCTCCAGGATCGGCGTGCGGTACGCGGCCGGCCGGTGCGGGGTGAACAGGAAGGGGCCCAGCTCGCCGGCGGGCGCCAGGTGCGCGTGCCGGACCGCGTCCTTGACCGCCGCGCGGTACTTCACCGCGTCGAACGCCGGGTCGGGGCGGGCCGCCAGCCAGTCCCGCATGATCGCCCGCGTCCGCCGGTTGTTGACCCGGGCACGGCGCAACCGCCGGAACAGGCCGTACACGCGCTGCGGAGGCAGCAGGGCGAGCCGCCGGGCGATCAGCCGGCCCTCGGCGCGGCGCTGTTCGGCGCTCGCCTCGGCCGCGGTGACCAGGAGATTCCGCGCGATGAGCACCGCGTTGTGGTCGTTGACGTCCAGGGCCAGCGTCGCGGCGTACAGATCGCGGTAGTTGCCGAGCACGTACTCGTGCAGGAAGTCCAGCGAGAGGCTCTGCTCATCGGCACCGGAGTGGAACTCGCGCTGGCCCGTCGACGTGATCGCCGCGTTGACGAACAACAGGACGTCCTCCGCGGCGATCAAGTCCGCGCTGGTCTCGGCACGCGCCACGGTCCGCACCTTCCGGGGGGAGGGAGGGGAGCGCCGGTCGGGGAGTGGGGGCACGAGCTGCGAATCGTCGCTTCATAGGCGGGTTCCGGAAGTCGCACCGCAGTCCCGCGACCGGCTCCGGAACCGTAACATCGCCACCGGGCCCGCCTCATCCCGATTCCCCCGGGGCGACGGGCGCTCGTTCACTCCTCGATGGCGCCGCCCACGGAGCGCAGGTGCTCGCGGAACGTCAGCGACGGCGTCTCGCCGCGCGCGGTGAGGTAGGCGGCGAAGCCCACCTGCTCGCGCAGGGAGACGCCCGCGCGGATCCGCTCGGCCTGCGCCCGCTCGGTGTCGCGGATGCGCTCGGCGATCGTCAGGAGGCGCTCGGCCTCGGCGGCCGGGACGAACAGCACGCCGTCGTCGTCGCCGAGCACGAGGTCCTCGGTGCTCACCGTCTGGTCGCCCACGGTGGCCGACGCGAGCGCGTCCACCGGACGGTCGCGGAGGCTGAGCGGGCCGGTGGAGATCGCCCCCAGGCTGAAGACCGGCAGCCCGATCGCCCGGATGTCGGCGGTGTCGCGGTGCAGGCCCCAGATCACGATGCCCGTCAGCCCGGCCGCCGCGGCCTCCAGGACGACCAGGTCGCCGACGCACGCCTCGTCGAGACGCCCGTCGTTGTCGACCACCAGCACCTCGCCGGGCGCCGCGCCCTCGAACGCCTCCAGGAAGATGTCCACGCTGCCGAGATGCCGGGCGGGGCGCGCGCGGCCCAGCAGGCGGGTGCCGGGCTCCACGGCGCTCATCGCGGCGGGGGCGCAGCGCACGGGCAGGCCGGCGCGGATGCACGCGTCCGCCACGTGTGCGGTGGTCAGCGTCTCGAAGCGCCGCCGGAGTTCCTTGTCGTCGTCCATCCGTGGTTCCTCTCTGGTCTGGCTCGGTGCCCGGCCGTCAGAACGCCGCGATCGAGGCCGGGGCCCGCTCGGCGCGGCTCAGGGCGCGCAGCACGCCGGTCGGGCCGTGCCGGCGCACGGCCAGGCGGGTCAGCAGGTCGACCACCGTCTCGACGGCGCTCTCCGGGAGCGCCGGCGCCGGGACCCCCACGCTGACCGCGAGGTCGTCGGAGTGGACGGCCAGCTCCATCATCCGGCTGATCAGCATGTCGTCCAGCGTCAGCGACCACGGCCCCCAGAACGGGATCCGCACCGGCCGGTCCGGCGCGGACGCGAGGTCGCCGGTCAACGTCTCGACGACGGCGTCCACCTCCGCCGCCAGCGCCTCCGGTCCGCCGGCCGCGGCCTCCTCGCCGCCCCGCCGGATGCGGACGTTGATGTCGGCGTCGGGGCCGGCGTCGATCCAGTCCACGCGGGCGTAGTGCTCCAGCAGGGGGATCGTCGGCTCGTGCGGGACCGGCTGTGCCAGGATCCGCGGGATGGCGAGGACCTGGTAGGCGAGGTGACCGGCGAGACCGCTCACCCGGAACTCCGGGAGCGCGCTCGGCCCGTTCCACCGGGCGGCCACCGCCGGGTCGCGCAGCAGGCCCGCCGCCGAACGGGCCACGGCCAGGAAGTCGTGCGCCGTACCGGTCAACTCCCACTCCTCGCAGCGTCGCAGGAGGCGGCGAGACGCCCGCCGGCCGGCCGTCCGCTCGCCGCGCACAGCCTCTCACAGCCGGCGGCCTCCGGGCGGCGCCCAGGACGTCGCGTACCCCGCCTTTCGCGCCACGTCCCCTGCCGCGGCCGGGAACCGGCCTGCGGAGGCCACGTCACCCGTCACGGGCCGGGACCGGCTCGTGAAGGCCGCGTCCTCCGTCGCGGCCGAGGGCAGGCCGGCGGCGCGCGGGCCGTCGCGGCGCGCGTCGTCGCGGTGCGCGCCGTACACGACCAGGGCCCAGACGAGGCAGGCGAAGGCGGCGAGGTTCGCGACCGCGCGCACGACGTTCCAGGTGACCCACCGGGCCTCGAACCGCTGCCGTACGGCGGCGAGGTCGGCGATGTGCCGGGGGTCGCCGGCCCTGGCGAGCCGGTCGTTCAGCGGGACGTTCACCCCGCTGGTGATGAGGAACATCAGCAGGTAGAAGGCCAGGGCGGCGACGATCCAGGGGAGGGCCTGCCGTCCGTGCCCACGCCAGGCCAGCAGGGCCGCGCCGATGAGGAGGATCAGCGAGCCGACGAAGCAGGACATGAACCAGCCGTTGAGGATCGCCTTGTTGACGTTCTGCATCACCTCGACGAACGAGCGGTCGGAGCTGTCCCGCAGCCCGGGCATGACCGCGTACGCGAACGCGGCGAACAGCCCGGCCATGAGCCCGGTGGTGACGGTCGCCGCCATGAGGAGGACGGTCTGGAGGCTCTTCTGTGTCATGGCTCGATTCAACGACCCGAAAGTGAGACTGCCCATGGCCGAAGCTCTCTGATTCATGCGTGTTCGTCTACAGTCGCGGCATGGACATCGTGGCCGGCCTCCTGAACGGGCCCCGGGCGCAGGGGGCCTTCCTGCTCCGCTCCTCCCTCACACCGCCCTGGTCGCTGCGCGTGCGGGACGAGGCGCCGCTCACGCTCGTGGCGACCGTGCGCGGCACGGCCTGGGTGATCCCCGAGAGCGGCGGGGCGACCGAGCTGGGCCCCGGTGACGTCGCGATCCTGCGCGGCCCCGACCCGTACACCTTCGCCGACGACCCGGCCACGGCCCCGCAGGCGGTCATCCATCCCGGCCAGCGCTGCACCACCCCGGACGGCGGCGAGCTGTCGGACCTGGGGGAGCTCGGCGTCCGCACCTGGGGGAACGCCGCCGAGGGCGTCACGGTGCTGGTCACCGGCACCTACCAAGTGCTGAGCGAGATCTGCCGTCCGCTGCTGGACGCGCTGCCCCCGCTGATCGTCCTGCGGCACGACGCGTGGGACGGCCCGCTCGTGCCCCTGCTCGCCGCGGAGGTCGTCAAGGAGGAGCCCGGCCAGGACGCCGTCCTGGACCGGCTCCTCGACCTGCTGCTGGTCGCCGCCCTGCGCACGTGGTTCTCCCGGCCCGAGGCCGATCCGCCGCGGTGGTACCGCGCCCAGAGCGACCCGGTCGTCGGCGCGGCCCTGCGACTCCTGCACGACGCCCCGGAGCGCCCGTGGACGGTGGCGGGGCTGGCCGCCGCCACCAAGGTCTCTCGGGCGGCCCTGGCCCGCCGGTTCACCGCACTCGTCGGCGAGTCCCCGATGGCCTACCTGACCGCCTGGCGTCTCGCGCTCGCCGCCGACCTGCTGCGCGACCCCGGCCTCAGCATCGGCCAGGTCGCGGGGCGGGTCGGATACGGCAGCCCGTTCGCGCTGAGCGCCGCGTTCAAGCGGGTCCGCGGTGTCAGCCCCCGCGAGCACCGCGCCGCCGTGGCCCGCGACCAGCGGCCCGTGGCGCCGACCGGCCCCTGGTGCCGCCCCGCCTGACCGGCCGCCGGGGCGCGGCCCCAGGGGTCAGGTGAGCGTCCGCCGGGCGAGGCGGCGGCTCTTCAGCGCGAGGTGCAGGTCCAGCCGTACGAGGCCGTCCCCGAGGTCGGCGCCGAGGAGGTCGGCGATCCGGCCCAGCCGGTAGTACAGGCTCGTCCGGTGCAGGCGCAGCCGGGCGGCCGTGCGC
The DNA here is from genome assembly GCF_024055675.1 of Actinoallomurus rhizosphaericola. Taxonomy (NCBI): domain Bacteria; kingdom Bacillati; phylum Actinomycetota; class Actinomycetes; order Streptosporangiales; family Thermomonosporaceae; genus Actinoallomurus; species Actinoallomurus rhizosphaericola. The sequence goes on from NZ_JAMXMW010000004.1 coordinate 344,206, forward strand.
TGGGCGTCGCCGCCCAGGTCGAGGTAGGTCTCCAGGGTCCGCGTCAGCGTGTCGCCCGAGGCCCCGGCCCGGTCGAGCGGCGCCAGCGCGTCCTCGGCGTCCGCCGGCGGCATCCGCAGCAGGGCGCGGTACGGCCCGAGCTCGGACCAGGACAGGGGCTCGGGCAGCGCGGGGTCCAGCACGGTGAGCTCGGCCGCGGCGAGCGCCTGGGCGTGCGCGGCGCGCGCCGTACCGGCGGCGAAGGGAACCGGCTCACTGGCGCCCACGGCGAACCGCGTCCCGTCCGGCGGGGCCCCGCCGCCGACCGCGAGCCGCGTTCCGTCCCGCGGGGACTCACCGGCGACCGGGAGCCGTGTCCCGTCCGGAGAGGGCCCGCCGCCCACGGCCTCGGCGACCCGATGGATCGCGTCCGCGGCCGGAGGGCGGTCCGCCGGATGCCGGAGCAGTACCACCGCGTGCGTGGCGCCGACGAACGACCCGACGTAGGCGGGGTGCGGGCGCAGCGCGCGGGACATCCCGGCGATGAGACGCCGGAAGTCCGCGGAGGTGAGCGCGGCGACGCTCTCGTTCTCCGGCCGGTACGGCACGGCGGCGCACACCTGGATCCGCGCGCCGACCAGCGCCGGGACGGCCGCCGCCAGCCGGTCCCGTACGTCGGTGCCGGAGTCCTCGCCGACCAGCCGCCGGACGAGGCCGTCCACGCCGCCGTCGGCGGGGGCGCCCGGGGTGAGGGCGCCGGCGAGGTCATGGGCGCAGCGGAGCGCCTCGGTGATCGCGGGGTCGTCCAGCGGCCCGTCCGACTCCAGGACCCACAGGTACCCGAGGCAGCGGCGGTCCCCGCGGATGGGAACGCAGAGCCGTGGTGCCATCCCCAGCGCGGGGTTGGCGGGGACACGGACCGGTCCGGTCGCCTCGGCGATGCCGTGCCGGTTCTGCCAGTCCTGGATCGCGGGGGCGACCTGCCGGGTCAGGATCGCGGCGATGCGCGCGGCGTCGGCACCGGCCTCGTGCGCACTGTAGGCGACGAGCCGGCCCTCCGGGTCGTCGACGGACACGCCGTGCCCGATGCGGGCGGCCAGCGCGTCCAGCCTCGCCTGGATCCCGCCGCTCGCCTCCACCGGACCTCCCGCCGCTCGTCTTCCGACAAGTGTAGGAACGACCGTGCGCAGGTCAGGGCGTTCATCCGATGCGCCGCGCGGCCGCCGCGATCTACCGTCGCCGCGTACGGGCCGCTCGCGTGGCCGCCGTCCCGCAGTTCACCAGGAGATCGCCCGATGGCACGTTCCCTCGCCTCCCGCCCCTGGGTCCCGGCACCGAGCGAAGAGCGCGTGCGGGAGGTATCGGAGTCGGTCGCGAGCCGGCCCGTCCCCGCCGTGCTGGCCGCCCTCGACGGGCTCGTCGCCGAGAACCACCGCATCCACGACGTCGAATCGATCAATCTCAATCCCGCCACCAACGTCATGAACCCGCGGGCCGAGGCGATGCTGGCGGCCGGGCTCGGCTCACGGGCCTCGCTGGGCTACCCGGGGGACAAGTACGAGACGGGCCTGGAGGCCATCGAGCAGATCGAGATCATCGCCGCCGAGCTCGCGGCCGAGGTGTTCGGCGCGCGGTACGCCGAGGTCCGGGTCGGCTCGGGCGCGCTGGCCAACCTCTACGCCTTCATGGCGACCTGCCGTCCCGGCGACACGATCATCGCGCCGCCGGCCGACATCGGCGGCCACGTCACCCACCACGGTCCGGGCGCGGCGGGGCTGTACGGGCTCACCACCGTGCCGGCGCCCGTGGCCGCCGACGGCTACACGGTGGACGTCGCCGTGCTGCGCGCGCTGGCCGAGGAGACGCGCCCGGCGCTGATCACGATCGGCGGCAGCCTGAACCTGTTCCCGCACCCCGTCGCCGCCATCCGGGAGGTCGCGGACTCCGTCGGCGCGCGCCTGCTCTTCGACGCCGCTCACCTCTGCGGCATGGTCGCCGGGCGGGTGTGGCCCCAGCCCCTCGCCGAGGGGGCGCACCTGATCACCATGAGCACGTACAAGAGTTTGGGCGGCCCGGCGGGCGGCCTGATCGTCACCGACGACCCCGAGCTCGCCGAGCGCCTCGACGCGATCGCCTATCCCGGGCTGACCGCGAACTTCGACGCCGGGCGGACCGCCGCGCTGGCCGTGACCATGCTCGACTGGAAGGCTGCCGGACGGGCGTACGCCGAGACGATGGCCGCGGCCGCCGCCCGCCTCGCCGGGGAGCTCACGGCCCTGGGCGTGCCGGTCTTCGCCGCCGACCGGGGCGCGACCCGGTCGCACCAGTTCGCGGTCCTCGCCCACCGGTACGGCGGCGGGCAGCGGGCCGCGCGCCGGCTGCGCCGGGCGAACCTCCTGGCCTGCGGTATCGGCCTGCCGACGGCGCCCGTCGACGGGGACGTGAACGGTCTGCGCGTCGGCACTCCCGAGATCGTGCGGCTCGGCATGACGGAGGCGGACATGCCGGTGCTGGCGTCGTTCATCGCGCGTGGCCTCGACCCGGACACCGAGCCGGAGACGGTCGCGGCCGAGGTGACCGCGTGGCGCGCCGGGTTCTCCGGCGTCCACTTCACCGCCGGCTGAGCCCCGATCCCCTGCGGGGGCATCAGGTTGCCAGCCGAGGGCCGTTAATTTGTCACATTCGCCGATTCCAGCGTGTCAGTTGATCACTTACGTTCTGATCGGATCTTCCGTCAGAAAGGGGTCGGGCATGGCGTGGATCAGGAGAGGCGGGCTGACGGTCGCGGCGACCGTGGCCGGGGTCATGCTGGTGGGCGTGTCGGCCGCGAGTGCGGCGACCGGCACGGTCAACACCAGCGGTGTCGCCCTCACCGTGCGCTCCGGTGCGGGCACCGGCTACACGGCGACCGGCAGCGTGGCGGACGGGACCAGCGTCACCATCACGTGCCAGACGCGCGGGACGACGGTCACCGGCACGTACGGCACCAGCAGCGTCTGGGACAAGATCACCAGCCCGGCCGGCTACGTCGCGGACGCCTACGTCTACACCGGTTCGGACGGCACCGTCGCACCGCCCTGCATCCAGACGGTCACCGACGACTACCCCTACAAGTCCGACTCGTCGAGCGAAGCGGACCCGTGGAACTTCTACAAGCGCGAGTGCGTCTCGTTCGCCGCGTGGCGGGTCCGTCAGCGGCTCGGCGTGGACTTCACCAACTCCTACGGGGGCGTCCACTGGGGCAACGCCATCAACTGGGACAACGCCGCCTCGGCCGCCGGGGTCAGGGTCGACCACACCGCCAAGGTCGGGGCCGTCGCGCAGTGGAACACCGGCACGTACGGGCACGTCGCCTACGTCGCCCGGGTCAACAGCGACGGAACGATCCTGGTCGAGGAGTACAACTACCTCAGCGCGCACAACTACGACACCCGGACGATCAGCGCGAGCAGTGTCGGGAACTACATCCACTTCTGACCCGGATCCTTTGTGGGCCCCTCCCCGGTGGTGCGGGCCCACGGAGGGGTCAGTCCAGGACCGACCTGACGGACTCGGGAGTGCGGCCGATCACCGCCGTGCCGTCGTCGGCGGTGATGATCGGCCGCTGGATCAGGATCGGGTGCGCGACCAGGGCGTCGAGCCACCGGTCGCGGGCGGCGGGCTCCCGCTCCCAGGACGCCAGGTCCAGCTCGCGGGCGACGGCCTCACCGGTACGGGCGATGTCCCACGGTTCGAGGCCGAGCCGGCCCAGGACCTCTTCGAGCTCCTGCCGCGTGGGAGGCTCATCCAGGTAGCGCCGCACCGTGTAGTCCGCCCCCTCGGCGTCCAGAAGCGAGATCGCCGACCTGCACTTCGAACAGCGTGGGTTGATCCAGATCTCCATGGCGGGGCGGTCCTCCCGTGGCATCGCGTTACGGCATCAGCGCGACCCTAGCCGACGTCTCCGCCGGTCGCCGGGTGTCCGGCGGGTCAGGTCAGGCCGACGCGGCGTCGGCGCTCTCGGTCCGCGTCTCCGGCCGGTCGGCCTCGGGTACGGGCCGGTCGCCCTCGTCGACGAGTACCCGCTCCAGCTTGGCCAGTCCCAGGACCAGGAGCAGGGCCGCGATCGGAATGCTCACAGGTGCCACCAGTGCCGTGATCAGCATCCGGCACGCCTCCTCCGTGCCGAGACATGTCCGCACCATTTGCCGTGCCCCGCCGAGAAGGTGAGGTTCGTCTGACCTGCGTAGATATCTGGTCAGATGCGCAAAGCTTGCGGCCGAGCGAGGCGTCGTCCCGGATCGCGCCCATGCCGGAGGCGGCTTCGCCCAGGCGCTCGGCCCGGGAAGGGGCTTCCTGGCGCACCGCGAGCCCGAGGGGGGCCTGCACGTATACATCGCGCTGCGGACCCCGGCCGGCACCCTCGCGGCGATCGACTTCTCCGACGTCGAAGCCGCCAAGGCGGCCCTGCTGGACCACTTCGCCGGCTGGGACGAGAGGCTGCGGGCGCTGATCGCCGACGCCGACGGGGCGCTGGTCCCGCGACCGCTGTACACCCTGCCGGTCGGTCATCGCTGGGAGCGTGTTCCCGGCGTGACCCTGCTCGGCGACGCCGCGCACCTGATGCCGCCGTTCGCCGGCGAAGGCGCGAACATCGCCCTGCTCGACGGCGCCGAGCTCGGCGAGGCCCTGGCCGCGTATCCCGGCGACACCGAGGCCGCGCTGGCCGCCTACGAGCGGTCGATGTTCCCGCGCGCCGAGACCGCCGCCGCCGGATCGGTGGCGAGCCTCGACCTGTCCTTCCGCCCGGACGCCCCGCACGGCGTGCTCGACCTGTTCGCCGGGGCGCGCTGACCCGCCGCCGCGAACCTCCTGCGGGGGGACTCGATCAGGGCCGGGGAGTCTGCGCGATCCCGTTGATCAACGTGCGGAATCCCCAGGACACTCGGGTCTCGGGCGCACCGGCGAGCAGGTCGTCGGCGACGGCGGCGAGATGGGGGCGGGCGGTGGGTGAGGCGCCGCGCACGGCGTCGCGCAGGGCGGCCCAGTCCTCCTCGGACTCGGCGACGTCGCCTCCGGCGCGCGGCGCGTGCTCGGCAGCGGTCGCCGTGGCGTACTGCAGGAGCAGGTCCACGCCCCACGCCGCCTGGCCGGACGGAACGCCGCCCTCGTCGAGGAGGGCGAGCAGCGCCTCGGTGAGGTTCAGATAGTGCTCTCCGTGAGGTCGGGCCACCAGCGCGGCCTGGGCCAGGCCGGGATGCTCGAACAGCACGGTCAGGTAGGAGGTGAGCACCGCCTCAAGGCGCTCACGCCAGTCGCCCGCGGCGTTGACCGGCCCGAGATCCACGGCTCGGAGGAGCCGGTCGAGGATCGCGGCGTGCAACTCCGCGGTGTCGCGGACGTAGACGTACAGCGACGCCGGCCCGGTGTCGAGGTCCTGGGCCAGGCGCCGCATCGTGACGCGCCGCAGGCCCTCGGCCTGGAGGATCTCCACCGCGGCGGCGACGATGCCGTCCCGGGTCAGGGCCGGCTTGGCCGGCCGTTCCCGGCGGCTGCGCGGTGCCGTGGATCGACCTGTCATGCGCCAACGGTAGCGAACATGTTCGGCCGGCTCAGGCGGCCGCCGACGGGTCCGGCAGGCGCGCGGTCCGGGTGAAGAAGCTGTTGATCTGCTGAACGGTGCTGGTGAAGCCGTCGAGGTCGACGGGTTTGGTGACGTACGCGTTGGCGTGCAGGAGGTAGGTCGCGGCGACGTCGTCGGAGCTGGCGGACGTCGTGAAGATGACCACCGGGATCGACCGCAGCTCCGTGTCGGTCTTGATCTGCTCCAGCACCGCGCGTCCGCTGTACTTCGGGAGGTTCAGATCGAGCAGGACGAGATCCGGCCGGGACGCGCCGGTGTGCTCACCCCGTCGGTGCAGGAAGTCGAGCGCCTCCTGACCGTCCTCGACGATCGCCAGCCGGGGCGGCGGGCCGTCGTCGGAGTCGCAGAACGCCTCCTGGATCAGCATCTGGTCGCCCGGGTCGTCCTCGACGACGAGGATGTTCACGGACTGGCGGGACACTCCGCTTCCGGCTGCCCGTCCTGCGGGGCCCGGGGCGGCCGGGGCCTGCTCGTCGTCCTGGCGGGTGAACACGGTGCGGAGTTCCTCGATTCGAGGTCGGGGTGCGGGATGGCGGAACGGGCGGCTCGGGTCGGCGCTGCGATGACCACGGCCGGCTCCCCTCCGGGAGGCGAGCGCCGTTCAGCCGACGACCTCTGACGTCGTTTACCGAAGAGTATTTCATGAAGCGCGATGACCCTGACAGGGGTGGCGGGTGCTCCGGACGTCCCGGAGCACCCGCCACCTCGACCACGATGACCGCCGCACGGGCGGTCAGGCGGTCACGGGGCGTCCGTCACGGTCCCGTCCGCGTAGGGCTGCGCCGCGGTGACCGCCGAGCCGCCGTAGTTCGCCTCGACGGCGGCGCGCTCCGAGACGTTCGGCGTGGCGTTGGTGCACGAGACGCCACCCGTCGAACCCGACATGAGGGACGAGCACGGGCCGGGCTTCGCGTCCGGAAGCCCGAGGATGTGGCCGAGCTCATGAGCGGCGATGCGCGTCGTGTCGTACCCCTCGTCGACCGCCTCGCGGCCGAAGTAGACCGTGCCGCGCCCGCCGGGCCGTACCGGACCGAGCGTCGACTGCGGCCATCCGTCGAAGGCGATGACCCGGATCTGAGCGGTCGTGCCGGAGGTGGCCTCGACCAGCCGGACGTTGTGGACGTTGGAGTTCCACACCTGCGCGCCGGCGACCACGGCGCTCTTGAACTCCGCGGCCTGGCTGTCGTCGTAGTAGAGGGTGGTCGTGGCCAGGGCGGCGCGCTGGGGAGCGGTCGCGGCCGACGCGCCGGCGGCGGGGGTCGCGGCGACGGAGAGGGCGAGCGTGCCGGCACCGATAAGGGCAGGGGCGAGGATACGGAACGGCATGGCGGGGCCTTCCTCTGGCGGGACGTCTCTGTCCCGGATCAGGTCGGCCTGATCTTAAGTCCGGAGGATCGGCGCAACAAGGCTTGTCAGAGCCGGAAAACTAAATAGTCTTAACTCCTATCTCGGCGGATATCCGGCTGTATCAGGTCGCGGAGGTCCAGGGATAAGACGCTGCGGCCTCGCCGGTACGACGGCCGCCGCGCAGCCGGACCACGGTGGCGACGAGCGCGCCGGCGCTCACGAGGATGAGCCCGCCGAGACCGGCCAGCAGGGCGGGATCGTGCCGTACGGCGCCGATCGTCCCCGGGCGGCCGAAATGCGCGCTATCGGGGACTCCTGGTGCGGTCAGGGGGGCCGGTCGTGCCTCGATTTTCTTGGCCGCGACGAGCGCCTGCAAAGGGTTGACGACACCGAATCCGATATCGGCGTTATATCCGTTCTTCGGGTGGTGAGCGGAGACCGCCATCGCCTGGGCCACCTGGGCCGGCGACAGATGCGGGAACTCCGATCGGACCAGCGCGGCGGTGGCCGCCACCCACGTCACAGCGGGCGGGACTCCCCAGAACGTCCACCCGGGTCGTCCTCCCGGCCCGACGCCGGGAGTACGCGCGCCGGGCGCGGACACCAGGGTGACACTGCTCTTGGCGGAGAACTTCGACCATCGCGTGCCGTCCTTCGCGAGCGTGCCGACACCGATGACGCCCGGCACGGCGGCCGGCAACGGCGGCCAATCACCATCGCCGACCGGTTCGTTCGGGGCCACCACCACGACGTTCCTGCTCCGGGCCTGGTCCAGCGCCGTCTCCATCTGCTTCTGCTCATAGTCGTAACCCCAGCAGGCGGCGCTGACGAGCTCCACGTCGGCGCCGTGGTCGGCGGCATACCGGATGCCCCGCGCGAGGGCGTCACAGACGCGGCTGCCGCCCCACCAGTCGTCCGCCCCGTGCTCGCCGTCATCCGGTGCTACCCGGACGGGCAGGATGTCGACGGCGGGAGCCAGCCCGGGCAGATCCGACGACAGGCGGCTGCCACCGAGGAACGAGGCGATCAGCGTGCCCTCGAGCCGTTTCGGATGCGGCAGGCCGACGAGGTCCGTTCCCGGCCGGAGTGTGCCGGACCTCGTGCGCGTGTGCGGATCGACCCCCGTGCTCAGGACCGCCACGGTGACACCGTGACCTTTGGTGATGTCCTGGGCCAGCAGCGTCTCGGCCATGAGGCGTACCTGCAGATCGTCCGTGTCCGCGTGGGCCGGCCGCGGCGCGCCCGCGGCCGCGAGGACCAGGCTCGCCAGCGCGAGTCCGATGAGCCGGCGGCTGCGCCGGCTCATCCGGTGGCCGGTCAGCATCGGACATCCCGCGCCTTGCACGGGTCGTCCGCCGGGACGAAGACACCCGACAGGTGATCCAGAAGGGTGTCGGCGAACCGGAACCGCTCCTTGTCGGCGGTCTCGGGCATCGTCCTCCCGTCGACCCATCCGCTGACCTGCACGATGACGTAAGGCGTGGGGCCGGACCGGTAGGCCGTGAACTGCCGCCGGGCGTCCTCCCAGTCGGCCGCCACGGTGTCCGGGAACGGCACCACCCGAAGCGCGTACCGTTCGTGGCCGCCTGCGGACAACGCCTCCATCGCGGTCTCGGCCTTGTCCTGGTCCGGCATGACCACCGCCCCGACCGTCGTGAGGAGCGTGCGGGTCGCGTCCGTGTACGTCGCCCGGAGGACGACGCGACAGCCCTGTGCGATGAACGCGTGGGCGACCTGCGCGTCGAGCGCCTCCGCGCAGGCGGCGGGCTGGGCGATTCCGATCCGGTAGGCGGGCTCCAGACCGGACGCGTTCCGTACGGTCGGAGGGAAGATCTCGCCCGCCGTGCGAATCCGCCAGCGAGCGGCCAGTTCCCTCGTACCGGCGGCGGCCCGTTCCGCCCGGGTCGGCGCCCGGCCGAACTCGAGCGCCATACCGGCCAGGCCCGCGACGAGGCCGACCGCGCCGGCCGCAGCGAGGACGGCGGTCGCCCGGCGCCGGCGCCGTCGCGGCGGGGCCTCGCCGGGCGTCCCGCTCGCCGCGGCCGCGGGATCCACACCCGCGAGCTCCCGACGTCCGGGGTCCGGTCGTCCGGAATCCGGAGGCGGCGGCTCTGGGCGTGCGGGATTCGGAGGCGCCGGCTCTGGGCGTGCGGGGTCCGGGGACGCCCACGGTGATGGGGCCGGTACGCCGCCTTCGGCGGGGTCCTCTGACGCGTTACCGGCCTCGGCATCTTCTGGCACCCGCGTAGTTTAATGATCGTTTACCCGGCCGGCGCTGATATCGCGTCGGCTGGAGACGCGGCCTCCAGCCGCCGACACGCCGCTGCGTTCCGGCCGCTCGAACGCCTCGGCTCGGCCGGGAGGAACACGTCCTCGGTGTCTGGAAAGGCGGCGAACTCCTGCATTCCACGCCCGGACTCGGCGTATGACGGGAATGCTCGTGGCCGGGCCGGGGGCTCAGGGGAGGATCGAGTCGACGTATCCGCCGTCGGCGCGGACGGCGCCGCCGGTCGTCGCCGAGGAGAACTCCGAGCTCAGATAGACGACCACGTTGCCGATCTCGGTGGGCTCGATGAGCCGCTGGATGAGGGAGCCCGGCCGGTGCTCGCGCATGAAGCGGCGTTCGGCCTCGTCCCAGGGCACGTCCTCGCCGACGAGCTCGCCGACGAAGACCTCGACGCCCGGGGTGCGGGTGGGACCGACGATGACCGAGTTGACCGTGACGCCGGTGCCCGCGGCCGCCTTCGCGAAGCCTCGGGTGACCGCCAGCAGCGCCGTCTTGGTCATCCCGTAGTGCACCATCTCGGCGGGGATGACGACCGCCGAGTCACTGGCGATGTTGAGCACGCGGCCCCAGCGGCGCTCCATCATGCCGGGCAGGTACGTGCGGGTGAGGCGGACGGCCGACAGGACGTTGACCTCGAAGTACCGGCGCCACTCGTCGTCGTCGATCTCCAGGACGGGCCGGGCGCCGAAGATGCCGAGGTTGTTCACGAGGATGTCCACGTCGGGCACCCGGTCGCGGAGCTCGGCGGCGCCCTCCGCCGTCGCCAGGTCGGCGGCGACGGCGGTGACGTCCGCGTCCGGCAGCCGGTCGGTGATGGACCGGGCGGCATGCCGGGTCTTGTCGTCTCCGCGTCCGTTCACGACGACGGCGGCACCCGCGCGGGCGAGTTCCGTGGCGATCGCCAGCCCGATGCCCTGGCTGGATCCGGAGACGAGGGCCCGGCGGCCCGACAGGTCGATGTCCACCGATCCATCATTCCCCGGCCGCGCGGGGCTACCCGGCGGCCGCCAGGCGCTTCCGGAACTCGGCGTTGGCGCTCTCGATCACCCGGTTCATGTGCGTGATCTCGTCCTCGGTGGGTTCGCGGCGCAGCCGGACGCTCACGGCGAACTCCCCGTCCTTCGCGGTCACGTCGAGTCCGTCGAGGAGATCCCGCGGCAGCCTGCCCACGACGAAGTCCCGGAACGCGTCGGCGATCGTGCCCTGGATGTTCCCGCATCCGCACGAACGACCCTCCAAGATCGCCGTGAGGTGGCTGCGGCCGACGATGGCGTCCGGATGCGCGACGTCCAGCGTGGCCAGGCCCGCCTCGACCACCTGACCCGCCTCGGCGAACCGCTCCCCATGCTGGAGGAACAGGCCGAGCGCGATCCGCGCGCGGCCGAGCATCTCGTAGTCGTGCCCGAGCTCGGCGGCCGCCACGGCCTCACGCAGGCGTTCCTCCGCCTCGGCGGGGCGATCCACCTCCGCCAGCGCCAGGCCCCAGTTCCGCAGCACCTGGCTGCTGAGCTCCGGGCGGCCCAGGGCGTCGGCGCGGGTGCGCGCCTGCGCGTACGTGCGCAGCGCCCCGGCCGGGTCGCCCGCGTCGCTCTGCGCCATCGCCAGGCCGAGCGCCGCCATCAGGGCGTCCTCCGCCCTGCCCTGGCGGTCGTACGAGGAGAGGACCTTGTGGATCGCCGCGACGCGCCCGGGCCCGTCGCCGAGATGGCGGCCCAGGTTCGCCAGATGGGACAGCGCGTTGAGCGTGGCCTGGTGGTCGGGGCCCAGCCGGGCCTCCAGCACGGTGGTCAGGCCGGTCAGCACGGCCTTGGCCGCGTCGTCGGGCCGCGCCGCGCCGGTGCGGTTCAGCACGGTCGCCGCCAGGTCCTCGACGACCTCGTCGGGCAGCTGGTCCAGGCCGGGGAAGAGGGGGTCGCGCCCGCCCTCGGCCGTCACGATCTCCGCCCGGAGCGCCAGCGCGGTCGCGACCCGTTCGTGGCCGTTGCGCCAGAAGTTGCCGATCGCCTCCTCGATCGCCTCGCGCGCCTCGTGGACGGCCCCGCGCCGGAGGAGGACGTCGGCCAGCGGTTCGAGACCGAAGGCGTAGCCGGGGTGTGGGCGGCCGTAGAAGGCCAGCCGCTCCTCCAGGTTGCGCCGCAGCTCGGCGTCGGCCTCGTCGAGCCGGCCGGTCATCAGCAGCGCGGTGCCGAGGTTGAGGCGGTAGGTGAGACGCTCCTTGTACGCCTCGGGGTCGTCGGGCGCCGGCCCCTCGCACGCGCTGCGGAAGCATTCGATCGCGCGGTCCGGGCGGTCGCAGCCGAACAGGAGGTTGCCGAGATCGCACTGCGCGGACGCCCACTCCGGGCTGCCGCGGCCGTGCCGTCGCTCGACGGCCTGGAGCTCTCTCACCATGAGTTGTTCGGCGTCGGCCGGCCGGCCCTCCCGCAGGAGGGCGTACGCCAGGTCGAGCGGCGTGGGGGGTGCTGACATGGCGGGGGAGTCTAACCGCCACGGCCGACAGCCGTCCGCGGCCGACGCGGACGCCGGCCGGTGAGCGTGATCACGAGCGCCGAGAGCCGATGAGGAGCGTCACGTCCTCCGCAGGACGAGGACGGCGATGTCGTCGGCGTGCCGGCTCGTCGGTCTCGTGCTGATTAGCTCGTCGATCAGGGCGTCCAGCGGGAGGCCCGCGCAGTCGGAGAGCCGCCGTGCCAGCGCCTCGGTGGTCTGGTCGAGGTCGACACCGGGGACCTCGACGAGACCGTCCGTGTAGAGGACGAGGGTCGTTCCGGGGAGCAGGGGCACCATGGTCACCGGAAAATCGGCCTCCTCCCCGATGCCGAGCAGCGGGCCGGGCTCGATCTCGAGTGGGCGGGCGGTCGGGGGCTCTCCGGGACGGCAGCACAGGAGCGGTTGCGGGTGGCCGGCGCTGGCCAGGGCGATCTCGTCGCCGGCGAGATCGAGCTGGGCGTAGAGGCAGGAGACGAACAGATCGGTTCCGAGATCGGTGAGGATCCGGTCGGCGTGTCCGAGCACCTCGTCCGGTGAGGCTCCCGCGGCGGCGTAGGCGTGGACCGCGGTGCGGACCTGGCCCATCAGGGCCGCCGCGTTGACGTTGTGTCCCTGCACGTCGCCGATGACGGCGGCCGCGGTCGTGTCGTCGAGGCGGACCACGTCGTAGAAGTCCCCGCCGATCTCCATGCCGTGGGTCGCGGGCAGGTAGCGGGCGGCGATCTCGAGCCCGGCCAGCCGGGGCAGGTTGTGCGGCAGGAGGGCCTGCTGCAGACCGTGGGCGAGGTCCTTCTTGGCGTCGTAGAGGCGGGCCCGGTCGAGGGCCTGGGCGATCAGGCCGGCGAGGGAGGTGAGGATCGCGCGTTCGTCGGCGTTGAAGGTGTGCGGCTCGTCGTAGGAGATGATGCAGCAGCCGACGGGCCGACCGGAGACGATCAGTGGCAGGAACGCCCAGGCCTTCTTGCCGCCGATGCTGGGGCCCTCGGGATAGATGACGGAGATCTCTTCGGGAGAGGCGAAGAAGTGGGGGATGCCGCTGGCGACGACGAGGGCGGCGGGGTTGTCGATGACCTCCACCGACACGCCGTCGAAGCGCTCGACGGCGCTGAGCGGATATCCGCGGTGGCCGATGACCTTGAAGCGCCCGCCCTCGGCGGCGGAGAGCCATAGGCCCTGCGCGCCGAACGCGGGCAGGACCTGGTCGGCGACCAGGTCCACGACGTCGCGTACGCCGACGGCCTCGGTCAGCGCGGCGGCCAGGTGCACCAGTTCGTAGAGCCGCCCGATGCGATCGGTGTCGGCCCAGGGGGCGGCCGGACCGGCGGCCGCCGTCCGGCACTCGGATCGCCGGCCCCCGCCCGTGTCGCTCCGGATCACACGGAGGCTGATCCCGCTGGCGTCCGGGTAGAGCTTGATGTCCAGCCACACGTCCGGCGGCCGCAGGACGGTGTAGCGCACCGGCTCCCGGCTGATCACCGCGGTGCGGTACCGGTCCTCGGCCACCGGGTTGTCCAACCAGGGCAGCGACTCCCACGGCCGGGTGCCCAGCAGGTCCTCCGCGTCACGGCCGAGCAGTTCCGCGGCGGTGGTGGTGACGAAGGTGATGCGGCCGTCGAGGTCGAGCGTGAGGCCGCCTTCGGGCAGGCGTTCGGCGAAGTCGACGGCGGTGTACGGCGGACGGCGCGGCTCGTCGGACTGGAGCGAGACGACCCGCGGCCGGGCGGGGATGTCGGGAGGGCGGTCCGCGTGGTCGAGCGACCGGGCGATGCGCCGGGCAGCGGCCTCGATGCCGACTCGCTCGCCGTGGTCGGCGGTCGCCGGATGACCGGCGGGCCACATCAGCAGCAGCGCGCCCCAGGGCCCGCGTGCGCCCCGCAGCGGCAGGGCGGCGAGGGTGTACCGGTAGGGGAACGCCGCCGCGACGTTCGGATACAGGCGGGCCATGTCCCCCTGGGAGCCCACCCACACGAGATGGTCCTCCCGTACGGCGTCGCACATCGGATTGGACCGGGACATCGGCATGCGCACCCAGGGCGCGATCAGCGCCTCCGGCACGCCGCAGATCGCGACCAGGCGCAGCTCCCGTCTCCCGTCGGTGTGCAGGAAGACGCATCCGGTCGCGGCGCCCGTACGGCGCACCGTCGCGGCCAGTTCCTCGTCCAGCGCTCTGTCCAGTGGCTCGGCGGCGCCGATCTCGTCACCGCAGGCCATCGCGCGCGCCTCGCAGGTCCCCGGCAGCCACGCTGCAGGAACTCCCCATATGGGGACAATACGTCGAACCGTGTCGACGGCGCACCGGCAGCCCGGCCCGGCCCGCGAAACGTCGTCACATGGGCCGGCCCCGGGGCCTGTCCGGCCGGCAGGGCCCCAGGGCGTATCCGGTCGGCCGGGTCCTAGTCGACCACGCACTCGATCCAGTAGCGGCCGGTGTCGTCGCGGTGTGCTCCGTGGATGTCGGTGTCGATGAAGGGGAAGGCCCGGTCGAAGGCCTCCAGGGCGCGCAGGTAGCTCATGACCGGCCCGTCGTCGGGGCCGGTGGACTCGCCCGGCATCAGCATCGGGATGCCCGGCGGGGTCACGACGACGACCGTGGCGGAGACGCGGTTCGCCAGCTCGCTCAGCGGCACCCGCTCGGTGCGCGACCGGATCAGCGCCTGGTAGCAGTCGGCCGGCGTGAGGACGGGCTCCGGCAGATCGGTGAAGACCTCGTCGAGCAGGACGTCGAGCTTCGAATCGCGCAGCCTGCCGTGGACCTGGGCGCAGAGGGCGCGCAGCGTCACCCCGGACGGGCCGAAGCCGGGCAGCACCTCCGCCAGGGGCACGTCGCCGTCGTAGGCGTTCTTGAAGTCGATGAGCGCGTCGATCAGGGTGCCCCACTTGCCCTTCGTGATGCCGAGCGAGAACAGCACCAGCAGCGTGTGGTCACCGGTCTTCTCCACGACGATGCCGCGCCGCTCGAGGTAGGCGGCCACGATCTTGGCGGGGATCCCCCACTCCGTGGTGCCGCCGGCGGCGTCCGCGCCCGGACAGGTGATCGTCACCTTGATCGGGTCGAGCATGCAGTGCCCGTCGTCCAGGCCGTCGAACCCGTGCCAGGCGGCGCCGGGCCGCAGCGTCCAGCAATCGGGATCGGTGGCCAGCAGGTCCACCTCGGCGTCCTCGAACGCCACCGTCCCGCCCGTGCGCGGATCGGTCACCTGCGAGGGCTGCCACACCCCGAAGAACCAGTCCGGGCGGGTGCCGTCCTCCCGGATGCGGGCGGCGAGCCGCACCATCGCCTGCCGGAAGCGGATCGCCTCGACGATCGCCTCCCCGGTGAGGAACGGCCCGGACGGCCCGTCCATCATCGCGGCGGCGACGTCCAGCGACGCGATCATCGGGTAGAGGGGCGAGGTGCTGGCATGCATCAGGTACGTCTCGTTGAACCGGTCGTGGTCGACGGGGGCGCGCGGCGACGGGCGCACGTGCAGCATCGACGACTGCGACAGCGCCGCCAGCAGCTTGTGCGTGGACTGGGTGGCGAACACCGTCGGCCGCTCCGGCCCCGGCAGGGACCGCTCGTCGACGGCCATGCCGTACCGGCGCGCGTAGAGCGGGTTGAACCGGGCGTAGGCGAACCATGCCTCGTCGAAGTGCACCCGCGGGACCGACGTGCCGAGCAGCTCCGCGACGCGTACGGCGTCGTAGCACAGGCCGTCGTACGTCGAGTTGGTGACCACCGCGTAGGTGGGCTCCGGCGCGGCCGCGTCCGCGGTGAACGGATGGCCGCCCAGCCGGTCGCGCACCGCGGGTGCCGACAGGGCCCGGGCCGGGATCGGACCGGCCAGGCCGAGCCCGTTGCGCTCGGGGACCAGGTAGACGGGCCGGGCGCCGTTGATGGCGAGGGCGTGCTGGATCGACTTGTGGCAGTTGCGGTCGACCAGCGCCAGCTCGCCGCGCGCGACCGCGTGATGGCCGACGATGCGGTTGGCGGTCGAGTTGCCGTTCATCACGAAGTACGTCCGCTCGGCGCCGAAGATCCGGGCGGCGTTGCGCTCGGCGTCGCCGATCGGGCCGGTGTGCTCCAGCGGCGAACCCAGCTCAGGGACCGAGATCGACAGGTCGGTGCGCAGCAGCCGCTCGCCGTAGTAGTCGAAGAACGCCCGGCCCACCGGTGACTTGAGGAACGCCACGCCACCGGCGTGGGCCGGGGTGTGCCAGGAGTAGCGGTGGCGGTCCTCCAGGTGCCGCAGCGCCTCGAAGAACGGCGGGAGCGTCTGCTCGGTGTACTCCTCGGCGGCGTGCGCGATGCGCCCGGCGATGAAGTCGGGGGTGTCCTCCAGGGGGAAGACGTAGCCCTGGATCACCTCGTAGACCCACAGTGGGATGTCGCGAGGCTCGTGGTCCGCGGTCAGGAGGAAGACCGGCAGGCGGTTGAACCGCTTGGTCACCGCCTTCATGATCTCTTCGGCGCCGGGAGCGCCCCAGCCGGCCAGCAGTCCCGTCAGCGTCGCGTCCGAGCGGATCACCGCCAGGGCGTCGGCGCTGCGGTGGGTCCAGCGCACCCGCAGCCCGTGCTCGTCCATCGCCGCGCAGAGGCGGCGCAGCTGTTCGGCGACCGCCGAGTCGGCGTCGGGCCGCTCGTCGACGGCCAGGAGTATCGCGCGTTCCATGCCAGGACCTCCGCGTGATCGGACACGCCGACGGCACGTCACCGCCGGTGAATACTCGGGGTGTTCAGAGCACTGCGAACTGTAACACCCGTCACGGACGACGGAAAGTGTCGGCAAAGTCGCGGAAGGTCACATCCACGGGTGCGTCAGGGGTGCCCGGTGACGGAGATCCACCGGATGCTCCCTAGTCCCACTCCCAGCCGATCCCGAGGTATCCGCCGGCCTGGAGTCCGAACTCGATGACGTGGACCGTGTGGGAGCTGGACAGCCGCAGGTCGGTCTCCTCCGCCGTCCGGGCGGCGGCGTCCGGACGCCACGTCCGGTAGCAGCGGGCCGGGATCGCCGACGGATCGAACTCGATCTCCAGGAGGTACTCGTGCTGGGGATACCGGAAGCCCCGGCCCTCCTCGGTGTCGGGCGGGCCCGGCGGGGTGAAGCCGAAGCCGTACTCGATCAGGTACGTCTCGCCGCGTGCCAGCGGCCGGTCGAACAGGAGCTCCGTGGCCACCAGCGCGCTCGCCTCGTCCGTGCGGACCCGGCCGACCCTGCAGCGGCTCGCGTCCTTCCGTGTGGGCAGCACGCCGTGTTCGTTGTGGTAGAGGCAGATCCAGCGGTCCACGCCCGGCTGCTGCGCCTGGAGCACCGCACGGGTCTGCACCGCCCGGAGGTCCCGGTCCGGGCCGAGGACGTAACGGTCGTGCAGGCTCAGGCAGGTGATGCGGCCGTCCACCCGATCGCCGATCTCGTCCAGGAGGTCGAGGGCGCCGGGAGTCGGGAAGATCTCGTTCAGCGACCACGTTCCGGCCGGGCGGTTGCCCGGCGGTTTGAGCAGCGTGATGAGGGAGTTGCGCGGCAGTTCGAGGATGCTCTCCAGCCCGCGTACGGCCCGGAGCGAGTCGGCGCGCTCCGGCCGGGTCCGGCCGCGCTGCCAGTAGCTGAGGCTGGAGAGGCTGACATGGATGCGCCGCTCCCGCAGCCGCCGCTGGAGGGTCTCCAGCGTGAGACCGCGCGCCCGGATGGCGGCCTGCAGCGCCACGTCGAACGGACCGTTCCGAACCACCTGGAGGAGATCATCCTCCACCACGCTCCGCACGGTTCGAGTGCCTCCGGTTGAGGACGGCCACCCCCGACCTGGCCTTGACTGGGGTACGGACAGGGCTGTGTACGCCATGAAAGATCTCAGTCGCGTCGCCGGTTGGCAAGGCCCCGGCAAAGGCGATCACCCCGGACCTCGGCAGGCGGGGCACCGAGGTCCGGGGTGATCCGGTCGGGAGGCACGGTCCTTCCCGTGGAGCGGGGTCGCTGGAGGAATAGTGGTCGTCGTGGCGAGTGACCGTCAACGTTTTCATGGCGTACAGAATTCACTGTTAATATCGGTTAACGCGGTCCATGATCATTCCCATTCCCATTCCAGTCCGATGATCCCGCCGTCCATCCCGCTCTTCGTGATGTGGACGCCGCCGGACGATCCGACCCAGAGCTCGGCGGTACGGCGCCGCGGCACCTCGACGGTGTCGCGTTCGTAGCGGTAGCAGCGTGCCGGCAACATTCGCCGGTCGAACCGGACGATGGCCAGATACTCCCTTACCGGATGCCTGAAACGGCGGTCATAGAATCGGGTGATCGGCCGGTCTCCCGGAAAGCCGAGTTCGTATTCCACGACCGCCGTGTCGCCGCGTGCCAGCACCCGGTCGAAGAAGAGCTCGATGGCGACGAACCCCGCCTCGTGGCGTACCCGGCCCCGGCGGCAGTGGCGGAGGTCGCCGAGCGCCGGCGGGGGATCAGTCTCGGCCTCGGCGCGGTGCACGGCGACGACCCGGTCCACGTCGTCTCCCGACGCCCGCACCACCTGGCGTACCGCCAATGACCGAGGTCGCCGGTCGGCGTCGACCTCGTAGACGTCGTGCACGCTCAGCCATTCGAGCCGGTGGTCGGACGACCGGTCGAGCCCGCCGAGCATCGTGAGGACGGGGCGCGGGTCGGACCAGAGCCGTGCCGGGTGCAGGGGGTCGCCTCCCGCCTGGCCGCGGCGCCGGCGCGGCCGCAGCAGCTCGGTCAGGGCGCCGCCCGGCAACTCCAGGATCTGCTCCAGCACTCCGACGGCGGCGATGGAGTCGGGGCGCTGCGGCCGGCTCCGCCCGCCCTGCCAGTAGCTCAATGTGGCGGCGCTGACACGAATTCCCCGCTGCCGCAGCCGGTTCCGCAGGCTTTCCAACGTGAGGCCGCTTTCCTGAATCGCCATTCGCAGGGCGGTGGAGAACTCCGTCGAGCCCGAGGAACGGCTCCTCGACGCGTCTTCCGCACTCGGAAGTCGGGGGAGTTCGCCCGTGTCGTCCTCGATGCCCATGACGTCGAGGTTAGGGCGACGGTCCGCCCGCCGAGAACCGCCCCGGTGCGAACCCGGCGCGCGCGGGAAACGGCGTGCGGAGGATCCTTTGCAGGCTGCACTTGCCGATTCTGTCAGGCCGGGTAATGGCGGCCGAGGCGACCGGCGTACCAGCGCTCGGTTCTCGTCACCGGGGCGATCGTCGGGGGGCGGTCGTCAGAGGTCGAGGCCGGTGAGGACCAGGACGCGGTCCTCGGTGAGGTCGTTCATCGCGGCCCGGACGCCCTCCCGGCCGACACCGGAGTCCTTCCAGCCGCCGTACGGCATCTGGTCCGCGCGGAAGCTCGGGACGTCCCCGACGATCACCCCGCCGACCTCCAGGTCGCGGTGTGCGCGGAAGGCCGCCTGCACGTCGGTGGTGAAGATCCCCGCCTGCAGCCCGTACTTCGAGGCGTTGACGAGGTCGAACGCCTCGTCCAGATCGCGGAACGGGGCGACCGTGAGAACCGGGCCGAAGACCTCCTCCTCCGCCAGCGCGGACCCGGCGGGGACGTCGGCGAGGACGGTCGGCGCCACGGTACGGCCGTCGCGGCCGCCGCCGGTCAGGACCGACGCGCCGCCTCGGCGGGCCTCGTCGATCCAGTCCGTGATCCGCTCGGCCGCCGCGTCGTTGATCACCGGGCCGACCTGGACGCCGTCGGCCGTCGGGTCACCGGTCGGCAGCTTCTCCACCTCGGCGACGAGGTCGGCGACGAACGCGTCGTAGATGCCCGCGTGAACGAGCACCCGCTGGACGGAGATGCAGGACTGGCCCGCCTGGTAGTTGGCGAACAGCGCGATCCGGCGCGCCGCGCCGGGCAGGTCCGGCCAGTCGTCGTTCACCACGACGGCGGCGTTGCCGCCGAGTTCCAGGGTGACGTGCTTGCGCGGCGCCTGCCGCTGGATCGCCCAGCCGACCGGGCCGGACCCGGTGAAGGAGACGACCGGGAGCCGCGGGTCGTCGACCAGGGCGGCCATCCGGTCGTTCGGCACCGGGAGCACCGAGACCATCCGGGGCGGCAGGTCCGTCTCCGCGATGATCTCCCCGAGCAGCAGTGCGGACAGCGGCGTGGCCGGCGCCGGCTTCACCAGGATCGGGGCGCCGACCGCGATGGCCGGAGCGACCTTGTGCGCGACCAGGTTCAGCGGGAAGTTGAACGGCGCGATGCCCAGCACCGGGCCGCGCGGGAAGCGCCGTACGACGGCGAGCCGTCCGGTCGCCGCCGCCTCGGTGTCCAGCCGCTGCAGGTCACCGGAGAATCGGCGGGCCTCCTCGGCCGCCCAGCGGAACGTCGAGACCGCGCGGGAGACCTCCCCGCGCGCCCAGACCAGGGGCTTGCCGTTCTCCGCGGTGATCAGCCGGGCGATCTCCTCGGCGCGCTCCGCGAGCCGCGCCGAGATGTGGTCGAGGGCCGCGGCCCGTACGTGCGCGGGGGTCGCCTGAGCCTCCCGCCGTACGGCGTCGAGGTCGGCGACGGCCTGCTCGACCTGGGCGTCGGTCGGCACGGAGACGACGCCGACGACGGAACCGTCCCAGGGGGAGGTCACCTCGAGGGTGTCCGTACCGGTCGTGGGCACGCCGGACAGGTAGAACGGAGTGACGTCTGACATGACTTCGTCCTCAGGGGGGCTCAGACGGACGCGGCGAAGGCCTGCTCGAGGATGTCGAGGCCCTCGACCAGCAGCTCGTCGGTGATGGACAGCGGGGGCAGGAACCGCAGCACGTTGCCGTAGGTTCCCGCCGTCAGGGTGACCAGGCCGGCGGCGTGGCAGGCGCGGTTCACCGCGGCGGTCAGCCCGGCGTCCGGGGTCTTGGCCTCGGGGTCGGAGACCAGCTCGATCGCGAGCATCGCGCCGCGGCCCCGGAGGTCGCCGATCTGCGGGTACTTGGCGGCCATCTCCCGCAGCCGGGGCACGAACAGCGCCTCGATCGCGCGGGCCCGCGCCGGCAGGTCCTCGGCCTTCATCGTCTCGATCGCGCCGAGGGCGCCCGCGCAGGCGACGGGGTTTCCGCCGTACGTGCCGCCGAGGCCGCCGCCGTGGACGGCGTCCATCACCTGGGCGCGCCCGGTCACCGCGGCGAGCGGCAGCCCGCCGGCGATGCCCTTGGCGGTGGTGATCAGGTCGGGGACGACGCCCTCGTGGTCACAGGCGAACCAGTCGCCGGTGCGGCAGAACCCGGTCTGGATCTCGTCGGCGATCAGCAGGACGCCGTTGTCGTGGCACCACTCCGCGACCCGCGCGAGGTAGCCGGCGGGCGGCACGATGAACCCGCCCTCGCCCTGGATCGGCTCGATGATCACCGCGGCGGTGTTCTCCTCGCCGACCTGGGCGTGCAGCTGGGAGACGAACGCCTCGAACGCCTCGTCGGCGCAGTTCTCCGGGCCCGTGGGCCAGCGGTACGGGTACGCCATCGGCACCCGGTAGATCTCATTGGCGAACGGCCCGAAGCGGTGCTTGTAGGGCATGTTCTTCGCGGTGAGCGCCATGGTCAGGTTCGTGCGCCCGTGGTAGGCGTGGTCGAAGGCCACGATGGCCGACCGGCCGGTGTACGAGCGGGCGATCTTGACGGCGTTCTCCACGGCCTCGGCGCCGGAGTTGAACAGCGCGGAGCGCTTCTCGTGCTCGCCCGGCGTCAGCTCGTTCAGGGCCTCGGCGACCTCCACGTACTCGGCGTACGGGGTGATCATGAAGCAGGTGTGGGTGAAGTCGGCGACCTGCGCCTGTACCCGCTCGACCACGCGCGGGGCGGAGTTGCCGACCGTGGTGACCGCGATGCCCGAGCCGAAGTCGATCAGCTGGTTGCCGTCGATGTCGACCAGGATGCCGCCGCCGGCGCGCTCGACGTAGACGGGAAGGCCGGTGGAGACGCCTGCGGAGACCGCGGTGTTCTTGCGCGCGTGCAGCTCGGCCGAGCGGGGACCGGGGATCGCCGTCTTGAGAATGCGGCGCTGTTCGATGCCGGGGGGCGGGGTCATGCTGTGCTTCTCCCAATGGTGCGTAGTCTGCCGCTCAAAATCCGATGTTATGTACGGCGTACCCGTAAGTGGCGTTATGTACGGCTTAGGGCCATCGCCGACAGCAGCTCGTACGCCGCATGCGAGGCCGCGATCCCGGTGATCTCCGCGTGGTCGTAGGCCGGGGCGACCTCGACGACGTCGGCGCCGACGAGGTCCAGGTCGGCGAACACGCGCAGGAGGGCCAGCAGCTCACGGCTGAGCAGGCCGCCGGACTCCGGAGTGCCCGTACCGGGCGCGAACGCCGGGTCGAGCACGTCGATGTCGACCGAGACATAGACCGGCCGCTCGCCGACCCGCTCGCGGATGCGCTCGGCGACGCCGCGCGTGCCGAGGTCCTCCATCTCCCGGGCGTGCACGGTCTGGAAGCCGAGCTCGGCGTCGTCGGTGAGGTCCGCCGCGTCGTACAGCGGGCCACGGATCCCGACGTGCAGGCAGCCGGACGGGTCGAGCAGGCCCTCCTCGGACGCCCGCCGGAACGGCGTGCCGTGCGTGGTGGCCGCGCCGAAGTAGGTGTCCCAGGTGTCCAGGTGCGCGTCGAAGTGGACGACCGCGACCGGGCCGTGGCGGCGGGTCAGCGACCGGAGCAGCGGCAGCGCGATCGTGTGGTCGCCGCCGATGGTCAGCAACCGGCCCGCCCGGTCGAGGAGCGCGTCCGAGCCCGCCTCGATCTGCCGTACGGCCTCGTCGATCGAGAAGGGGTTGACCGCGATGTCGCCCGCGTCGGCCACCTGCTGCCGGCCGAACGGGCCGACGTCCAGCGCCGGGTTGTACGGGCGCAGGAGCCGCGACGACTCCCGTACGTGCGCGGGACCGAACCGGGCGCCCGGCCGGTAGCTCACCCCGGTGTCGAAGGGCACGCCCACCACGGCGACGTCGACGTCGGAGACCTCGTCGAGCCGCGGCAGCCGGGCGAACGTCGCGGGCCCGGCGAAGCGGGGCACGACGCTGGCCACCACGGGACCGACGTGCCCGTTCTCGGTCGTGCGAGGCAGATTGTCTGACATGGGGTCCTCTCGGCTACCTGGCGTGATAACCATAAAGCAACGAGAGTTTCCTGCCAAGAAACCAGTAGGGTGCGGGCGGCGACCTCGACCGGCCGTCACCGCCGCGTCGCCGGTCCGGGCCGGCGACAGGACGAAGGGGCCGGATGAAGTCAGTGCCGATCGACGCCGGCGGCCAGGAGCCGCGCATCGGCGCCCGGCTGCGCGACGCGCGGCAGCGCCAGGGGCTCACGATCGACCAGGTCGCGCAGAGCACCGGCCTGACCAAGGGTTTCATCAGCCGGATCGAGCGGGACGTCACCTCGCCGAGCGTGTCGACGCTCGTGACGGTGTGCGCCGCGCTGTCGCTGCCCGTCGGCGAGCTGTTCACCGCCCCGAAGAACGACGTCGTACGCGCGGCCGACGCCCCGAAGATCCAGCTCACCGGCCACGGCGCGGACGAGCGCCTGCTGACCCCGCGCGGCCAGGGAAGGGTCCAGCTGATCCGCTCAGTCACGGGGCCCGGCGCCACCGGCGGGGACGAGCTGTACACGCTGAACTGCGAGGTCGAGGTCGTCCACGTGCTGCGCGGCACTCTTCAGGTGCGGTTCAGCGATTCGGTGGTGACGCTGGCCGAGGGCGACACGCTGACGTTCTCGGGCCGAGAGCCGCACAGCTGGCTCAACCCGGACGAGACCGCCACCTCCGAGGCACTGTGGGTCATAGCCCCCGCTTCCTGGAGCACCTGACCGATCGGTGTCGTGGCCCGCGGGGCGTGCGAAAACACCGGCGCGGGCGGCCGCGGCCACCGCGGCCGTGGCCTGGTCGGCGTGGTGTCAAGGGGCTCGGCGGTGACGAGCAGGCGCATGCACTGGCCCTGAGCGGCACGGTCTACCTGGCACGCGTCGGCGCCGCGAAGACGGTGGCGACCATCGGCGGGGACGGCGACCTGTCCGTAGCCATGACCGCGACCTATGAGATGACCCGCGCGTGATCCCCTGCGCCGAACGAGCCACCCGGCCACCCGGCCGGCCGACCGGTCACCATGCCGTCGGCAGTGACGTCCCGAACACGGCAAACCGGTCATCGACCCGCCACATCGACGGCAACCCGACCACGGCGGCGGCGAAGTCCTGCAGCACCTTTGATCACTGGCGGATGCTGCCGTCTAAGCGCAGTAAGTGCCAGTGATCAGGTGCCGTCGACCCGGCCCCCGACACGGCGCAGGCCCCAGGAGCACTCCGGGGCTGCGATCTTCCGGCCTTACGCGCGCTGCGATTCGACGACGGTGACCTCGACGCAGTCGCCGGTACCCCCTTGGGAGTGACTGCTCTTGTGCCAGATCGAGATCTCATTCGACTGGGACACGGCGTGCTACCTCATTCGCTCTGCTTCGCCAGCCTCTTCAGGTAGGCGATCGACTCGTTCGGTCCGAGCGCGGTCGCGCTCAAGTACTGGAAGGCCGTCCTTCTTTCCTCGATCTGTGAGGGATCTTCCTGGTACAGACTGCTAGGACGTATCTCGCGGTAGACAAGCGATGGATCATCCTCATAATCCAGGATCACGAACGCGCCGGACAGTCCCGGATGTGGATCGACGCGCATTGGCATGATCTGGACAATCACGTGCTCCAGGCGCTCGGTCTCTATGAGTCGCTCGAGTTGTTCGGCCTTGGACTCCGCCGACCCGAACGAACGGGCGACGGCGTTCTCGTCGATGACCGCCCACACCTTCGGCGGCTTGTCCGAGGTGAGAATCTTCTGCCGTTCCATCCGGAGCTGTACGAGTCGTTCGACCTCCTCCTCGTCATCCTTCATCAGCCAGCCTCGCTGGATGGCGCGAGCGTAACCCGGCGCCTGCAGGAGCCCTGGGATGACCAACGGCTGCCAGGTGTGGATGTGGGACGCCTCTGCCTCGAACTCGACGTAGTTGTCGTCCAGGACGCCGTAGGCCGCCCACCATCCGCGTTGGCGTGCCTCACGGGTAAGAGTGAAGAGCGCCTCGCGTTCCTCCTCGTCCGTTACGCCATAGAGCTCCAGCAGGGCTCTGACGTCGAAGACGCGCGGCCGGACGGCCAGTGCGCGCTCCAGCCGGTTGACCTTGCCCTCGGCCCACTCAAGTCTGCGCGTTACCTGGTCGGCGGTGAGCCCGGCCTGTTCGCGGAGCTTGCGCAACTCTCGCGCAAGACGGCGGCGCCTGACGGTCGGACTGTGCCGGGAGTCGGCCATCTGAGGGTCGTCCTCTCCCTGGGTTCCTCGAAGTCGGCTGGTCACTGATCGTAGGCCAGTGCTAACTGAACGGACAGTTCGGGATGAAAACACCAATGTCAAAGACCCAATTGAAAACTCACAACGCTTGAAGGATAGTGGGCGCGTCGTGTTCATATCGCTACTTTGAGTAGCGCCTCTCTTCTGGACCCAGGAGCTCTTCATGACGCAATGCGTCCCGTCACCGAGAAGATCGAGCCAGATCGCGAAGGTCTGCGTTCCAGGTCCGGGCTGGACCCGGATTCCCCCTCTGCCGTCGGCTGTCGCGGAGGCACGGCGGTTGGTGCGCGACCGGCTGGGGTCCGCTGATCCGGACTTCGTCTACGACGTCGAGCTGGTGACCTCCGAGCTGGTCACCAACGCCCTCACCTGCGTCCGGACCTTAGGAGCTCCGCGCTCCCAGGTCGATCCGGGCATCTGGCTCGGCGTCGAGACCAGGACCCGCTGGACCCACCTGCGTGTCCGGGACCCGTATCCCGGAGCGCTGCCGAGGAGGAGGCGGCCCGATCCGATGGACACCAGTGGGCGGGGCGTCCTCATCAGTGCGGCCGTGGCCGACCACCTCTGGGCCGAGGTCTCGGAGATCGACAAGATCGTCCATGCCGTGCTCGTCAAGCCCGGGGCGACCCTGTCCCGGGCCGACATCGCCGGTCTCGTCCGGTGACCGCGCAGCGGCCGGTGCCGCTGATCCCCGGCTTCACCGTCCAAGAGGACCCGCTCACCCGGGAGTGGGTCGCCGTCTCCGCGTCCGGCAGGTACAAGATCCGCGGTCGCGGCCAGCGGGAGCTGGAACAGCAGCGCTGGGCGCTGTACGGCCGGGTGCTGGCCGAGTTCCGCCAGGCCATCGCCGAGACCTGGCCCCGTCCGTCCCTGCCGGGTTCGCAGGGCACCGAGACGATGCCCGCCTCCTGAACCTCCCTCCGCTGCTCGCGGAGGGCCACGGCGAGGACAGGGAGGAGGTGGGGTTCGTGAATGAAGCGGTGTGGCGTAAGGCCGTGCGCCGGTGTGGTGGCTATACCGGTGAGGACGGTGAGGCCTGCGTCGAGATCGCCGTCATCGGCATGCGGTGAGTGACAGGGCGTCCCCCCGAGGCGAAGTCGGGGGGACGCCTCCCACGATCTTAGGGACTGATCCGTGCACTTCCATGCGTACCTCTACCGAGGTCCCGGCGAGGCGATCAAACCGTTCGACGACGCACGCCGCCCCGGAACGCCCGAGTTCCAGACCGCCGTCGTCCCACCCGAGGCCACCAGCGCCTGGCTCAGCAAACCCGCCCGAATGGTCAAGGGCACCTGGGACGACCCCGGCGAGGCGGTGACCTGGCTGGCCCGGCAGTACACCGACGTCGCCGACCAGCGCATGCACCTGGACCGGCAGCTCCAGGCACCCTCCCTGGAGACCATGACCGCCAACGCCCTCGACACCCTGCGCCGGGGCAACGACGTCGTCTGGGCCTGGTGGCTCAGAGGCGGGAACTTCATCGACCTGACCGTGGCCTGCTGCCCGAACCGGGATGCAGAACACCCGTGTCCGGAAGGCCGGAACGACCGGCGGCCGGACCGCGTGACCTGACCCGGCTGCGGCGTACAGGCCGGCGTGAATGACGATGGACGGGCGACGCAACGGACCGGACAATCGGGGCCGTGGACAGCAGGACCAAGCGCCGCCTGAGCGGCGCCGAACTCGATGCGCTGGCGCGGCGGGTCCTCGGTGCCGGGGTGGTCGCGTCGACCGAGCTGACGGACGGGTTCGCCAACGCGGTCTGGCGGCTCACCCTCGACGACGGCCGCGAGGTGGTGCTCAAGCTGGCGCCGCCGCACGACCTCGAACAGCTCAGCTATGAGCGCTTCCTGCTGCGGACCGAGGCGGAGGCGTACGGCCTGGCCGCCGCGGCGGGGGTTCCGGTGCCGCCGCTGCTCGGCGCGGTGTTCGACGATCCGGTGCTCGGGGGCGACCTCCTGCTGCTCGGCGCGCTCGACGGCGTCTCGTGGAACGACGTCGAGCCGGCGGGGGAGGACGTCCTCCGCCGCGAGCTGGGCCGCCACCTCGCGCGGCTGCACACGGTCACCGGCACCGTCTTCGGCTACCCGTACGCGGGGATCACCGGGACGACCTGGCGGGCGGCGTACCTCGCGATGGCGGGGGCGCTGCTGGCAGACGTCGAGCGGTACCCGACGCCGTTGCCGCTGCCGGCCGAGGAGATCGGCACGATGCTGACCGCCGCCGCGCCCGTCCTCGACGAGGTGGCGACGCCGTGTCTCGTGCACTTCGACGTGTGGCCGGGGAACGTCTTCCTCGACCTCACCGCCACGCCGCGGATTCAGGCGATCATCGACCACGAACGCGCGTTCTGGGGCGACCCGCTGGCGGAGTTCGCCACGCCGACCATCTTCGGCGAGCTGCACGAGGACGACCCCCTGCTGGCGGGCTACCGCGAGGTGACCCCGCTGGAGCTGACCCCGGCGGCCCGCGTCCGTCTCGACCTCTACCGGGCCTACCTCTACCTGATCCTGTTGGTGGAGAACGGGCCCCGGCAGTATCCGGAGCAGGAGTACGCGCGGGTCCGCGACCTCGCTAACGCGTCGCTGGCGCAGGTCCTCGACCGTCTCGCGCGCTGTCCGGCGCGGTGACGCGAACGCACGCTCCAGAGCCGTTTCACCCGGGCCGCCGACCGTCAGCGGGTGTTCAGCCCGGCACGCCGGAGCTTGCCGATGACGTTCTGGACGGAGCGGTGATCCGACGGCGTCGACGGGCAGAAGACGGTGCGCCCTGACGGCGGCTTCCAGGCGAGATGGTTGTTGCTGGTCAGGGTGATGGTCCACCCGGCGGCTTCGGCGCGCCGGGCGAGTTGTCGTAGATCGCGGGGGATTTTCACGGGCTCTTCCTGTGGATCAGCCGGTAACGGAAACGTGCCGACCTCCGCGTGACGGACACCGCCGAAGGGCGATGACCGTCGTTCGGACTCGCCGTCGAGTCCGGGGCAAGTCCGCCGACCAGGATTTCGTCCGTGGTCATCAGCGCGATCTGCTCGCCCGAGACGTCCTCGGTGGACCGTGCGGTCGCGCGGCCCCCGGACGGTGACGCCGTCCGTCGAAGACGGGGGAGGTCAGGACATCGTTACCGGTCCTTGCCGTCCTCGGTCATCGAGGGCGGCAAGGACAATGATCCCACATCTCAACTCTGCGTGCAGGCGGGAGGGTCGGCAGGCGGCTCGGCGCCCTCCGGAATCGCGGGGAGTCCGGCCTGTTCGACCAGGTATCCCGTGCCCCACACGTACTTTGTAAAGGGCGTCGGCGTAGCCGTGTGATCCTCCGCTCACCCGGTGGTACGGGACCGTCACTCGTGATCGGCCAGGATGTCCTCGACCACGCGGCGGTCGGCGGCGATCCGGGCGTCGTCGGCGTCCGGCGCGGTGAGGCCGAGGAGGGCCTTCCACAGCGCCCAGCCGCGGGCGCGCGCCCAGGTGGCCGGGTCCTGGCCGACGGCGGTACGGAACGTCTCCCGGCTCTCACCGGAGAAGAACGTCCACGCGATCACCAGGTCGCAGGCCGGGTCGCCGACGCCCGAGGTGCCGAAGTCGATGACGGCAGCCAGTCTCCCGTCCCTGACCAGCAGGTTGTTGACGGCGACGTCGCCGTGGAACCACACCGGCGCGCCGTTCCACTCGGCCGCCAGGGCGGCGTCCCACACGGCCGACGCGCGGCGGGTGTCGACGCGGCCGCCGAGCGCGGCGAGACAGCGCCGGGTCTCGTCGTCGTAGTGCGTCAGGGAGGCGCCCCGGTACCAGCTGTGCGCGCCCGCCGCGGGGCCGCCGGTGGCGTCGACGCGCTGCAGGGCGCGGATGAAGTCGGCCAGGTCGGCGGCGAACGCCGGCAGGTCGGGGATGCGCTCCCGCCGGGCGAGCCGTCCGTCCAGCCAGCGGCGGACCGACCAGTCGAACGGGTACCCCTCGCCCGGCGTCCCCTTCGCGAGCGGAGTCGGGATCTCGACCGGGAGAGACGGGGCGAGGACCGGCAGCCAGCGGTGTTCCTTGCCGATCGCCGGGGCGTAGCCCGCCGCGGTCGGCAGGCGCACCGACATCTCGTCCCCGAGGCGGTAGGTGCGGTTGTCCCACCCGTCGACCTCGACCGGCCGGACCGGCAGGTCGCTCCACTGCGGGAACTGCGCCGCGAGCAGCCGCCGCACCAGCCCCGCGTCGATCCCCGCCCGTCCATCCTCGTACGGCGTGTCGGTCACCGCAGGAGTGTGGCCCGCGCCGTGTCAGCCGGCAACCGCTTTTCGGGTGCCCCGTCCGCGGAGCATGCGGCCCGGTCGGAAGGGGTACGTCGTGGTGACGGCGATGCCGAGCCCGAAGGTGCCGTGCCATGAGGGAATCCGCGATTGAGAAGGTCGAACATCACTTGGGCAGCCGTGTCGAATTGCCGGTCCTGGGACAGGTGATGCTGCCTCGGCCCGAGAAGCTGGTCTACTACGCCGGGCTGGGCGTCCTCACCGCTCTGGAGCTGGTCGAGTGGCCGGTCGCACTGGCGATCGGCGCCGGGCACCTGCTCGCCGACCAGCAGCACAGCCGGGTGCTCCACGCCCTCGGCGAGGCGATGGAGGAGGCCTGAACCAGGACCGGGTAGGGGAAGGGCATGGCGCCGCCGCTGCCCGGACCGCTGGCCCACCTGGCTCCGGTACTCGACCACTACGGGTACGCCGCGGTCGGGGTGCTGATCTTCGTGGAGGACTTCGGCATTCCCGTTCCCGGCGAGACGATCCTGATCGCCGCGTCCGTGTACGCGGGAGCCGGGCGGCTGAACGTCGTCCTCCTCGGCGTCATCGCCGTCGTCGCGGCGGTGGCGGGGGACAACGTCGGCTATCTGATCGGCCGTACCGGCGGCTCCGCCCTCGTCCACCGGTGGGGCCGTTACGTGCTGCTGACGCCCGAGCGCCTCCGGCGCGCGGAGGAGTTCTTCGTCCGCCACGGTGGGAAGGTCGTGACGATCGCCCGCTTCATCGAGGGGTTCCGCCAGGCCAACGGGATCCTCGCCGGCATCACCGGGATGCCCTGGCCGCGGTTCCTGGCCTTCAACGCGCTGGGCGCGGTGCTGTGGGTCGGCCTGTGGACGGGACTGGGGTACGCGGTGGGCACCCACATCGGGGCGATCTCCCAGCAGGCATTCCGCTACCAGATCTACCTGCTCGCCGGCCTGGCGGCGATCGTCCTGGCCCGCTTCGTCTACCACCGCTACCGCCGTCACCGCGCCGAGTGATCGTTTCCACGGCGGATCGGGCCGAACAGGGCCACGGTGAGGAGCAGCGGGATCAGGGCGGCCAGCGTCCCGGCCAGGCCGATGGCCTCCGCGGCGGAGCCGATGAGGGCGGGGCCGAGGAGGACGCCGGCGTACGTGAAGGTCGTGAGCCGTGAGACCAGGGTCGCCGCGTCGTGACCGGTGCCGTCGTTCCGCGCGACCGCGCTGACGACGAGAGGGACCAGCACGGACCCGCCGAGGCCCGCGACGGCGAACCCGGCGACGGCGGCGGGCGGGTACGGGACGAGCACGGCCGCCGTCAGGCCGCACGCCGCGACCAGCCCGCCCGCGCGGAACACGAGTGTGGCCCCATGCCGGGCGGTCAGGCGGTCCCCGATCAGCCGTCCACCGGTCTGGCCCGCCGTGTAGGCGGTCACCGCGGCCGTGGCCAGGCCGAGCGAGACGCCTCGGCCCTCGTGGAGGAAGATC
Organism: Actinoallomurus rhizosphaericola; assembly: GCF_024055675.1. Lineage (NCBI taxonomy): Bacteria > Bacillati > Actinomycetota > Actinomycetes > Streptosporangiales > Thermomonosporaceae > Actinoallomurus > Actinoallomurus rhizosphaericola. The sequence goes on from NZ_JAMXMW010000004.1 coordinate 374,939, forward strand.
GCACCCCAGCCGAGCGCCGCGCCCTCGCAGACCATCAGCACGGTGCCGGTCAGGCCCAGCGCGACGACCTTCCCCGTCCACGCGCCGCGCAGTCCCGCGCGACCGCTCTTCGGCGACGGGCGCGTACGGCGGTCCGCCGCCGCGGGCAGCAGGAGCGGGCCGACCGCCAGCCCGCCGGCCAGGAGGACGGCGGCGGCGACGCCGAGATGCGTCGCGGATCCGACGCCGGTGTGCGCGGAGACGGCCGCGGCCAGGGACGCGGCGACCGCGCTGACGCTCCAGGCGGCGTGGCAGCCGTTCAGCACCGGCCGCCCGGCGAGCCGCTCCACCGTCACGGCGTGCGCGTTCATGGCGGCGTCCGTCGCCCCGTGTACGGCGCCGAGCGCGGTGACGGCCACCGCGAAGGCGACGGGCCCGCCGGCCAGGCCGACGGCGCCCAGCAGCAGCGGCATGGCGGCGAGAGAGACGCGCAGCATGGTCCGGCTCCCGAACCGGGCCACCAGCGGCCCGACGAACTGCATGGACGCCAGTGCCGCAACGGCGAACAGCGCCCCGATCGTCCCGACCTGACCGTCCGTCAGGTGATGCTCGTCCTTCAGCGCGGGCAGCCGCACGATGTACGTCGACAGCGTCAGCCCGTTGAGGAGGAAGACGGCGGTCGCGGGCCACCGGCCGGCGCGCGCGGTCCGCGCGGCCGACGGCGCCGGGGCGGTCGGGGTGGTCGGGTCCTGGATCGTCATCGCGCCTCCTGCCATCGGCCGTCCCGGGAGAAGCCGGGTTCGCCGAGACGACGAACGGCGCGAGGCGCTTCTCGACAGGCCGGCCGATCCGGCCCGACCTCGTCTCGGCGGGCCGGCCGATCCACCGCGCTCTCGTCTCGGCCGGTCGGCCGATGCGGCGCGCTCTCCTCTCGGCGGGGTCAGCCGAGCCGGGCGCGTACCTCGTCGAGGCGGCGGCGCAGGTAGGTCCGCTCGGAGTCGCCGGGTGCCAGGGCGAGTGCCTGCCGGTAGGCGTTCTCGGCCTCCGCCCACCGGCCGAGGCGGCGCAGCAGGTCCGCGCGGGTCGCCGGGAGCAGGTGGTAGCCCTCCAGCGCGCCCGTGTCGGTGATCGCGTCGACGAGGACCAGCCCGGCCGCCGGTCCCTCCGCCATCGCGACCGCCACCGCCCGGTTCAGTTCCACGAAGGGGGAGGCCGCGAGGCCCGCCAGGCGCTCGTACAGGGCGGCGATCCGCGCCCAGTCCGTCTCCCCGGGGGTGGCCGCGGTGGCGTGGCAGGCCGCGATGGCGGCCTGGAGCTGGTACGGCGTCACCGTGCCGGTGAGGAGCCGGACCCCCTCGCCGATCATCTCGTGGTGCCACCGGGTCCGGTCCTGCTTCTCCAGCGGGATCAGCACCCCCGTGGAGTCCGTACGCGCGTCGACGCGGGAGTGGTGGAGCAGCATCAGGGCGAGGAGGCCGCGTACCTCGGTCTCGGTCGGCATGAGGCGTTCCAGGAGCCGGCCGAGCCTGATGGCCTCGTCGGCGAGCTCGCGGCGTCCGGAGTAGCCCTCGTTGAACAGCAGGTAGATCACGGCCAGCACCCCGCCGAGCCGTTCCGGCAGCAGGTCCGGCGGGGGCACCCGGTAGGGGATGCCCGCCTCCTTGATCTTCCGCTTGGCGCGGAAGAGCCGCTGCCCCATCGTCGTCACGGGCGTCAGGAACGCCCGGGCGATCTCCTCGGTCGTCAGGCCGGCGACCGTGCGCAGGGTGAGCGCGACCCGGGCGTCCAGCGGGAGCGCGGGATGGCAGCACGTGAAGATCAGCCGCAGGCGGTCGTCGTCCCACCCGTCGTCCCCGGCGTCCGCCACTCCGGTCGCCTCCTTGAGCTTCGCCGCCTCGACCGCGGTGCGGCGGAGCCGGTCCAGGGCGCGGTTGCGCGCGGTGGTGGTCAGCCACGCCCCGGGCCGGCGGGGGACGCCCTCGCCGGGCCAGTGCAGGAGGGCGGCCTCGAAGGCCTCCTGGACGCACTCCTCGGCCAGTTCCCAGTCCCCGGTGAGGCGGATGAGGGTCGCCAGCACTCTGGCCCGTTCGTCGCGGTAGGCGGCGGCGACGGCGTCCCGGGCGTTCACTCGGTCCAGAACGGCCGCAGTTCGATCGTTCCGAACTTTGCCGCCGGGTGTTTCGAGGCCACCTCGATCGCCTCATCGAGATCGGCGCACTCCAGGATGTCGAAGCCGCCGATCTGCTCCTTGGTCTCCGCGAACGGCCCGTCCGCGATGATCACTTCGCCGTTCCTCCGGCGCACCGTGGTCGAGTCCCGCACCGGACGCAGCCGGTCGCCCGTCAGCCGTACGCCCCGGCCCTCCATCTCCTCGATCCAGGCGGTGGGATCGGCGTTCTCCTCCACGTCCTCATCGACGCAGACCAGCAACAGGTATTTCATGTCTCCTCCTCCGACGGGGGATTGTCCATCAGGACGACGAACGGAGGAGGACGCATCTCGACATGAGAAACGCCCGGCCGGGGATCTCCCGGCCGGGCGTCTCGTCGTCTCCTACGGCTGGACGTCGATGGTGAAGGTGGAGGTGGTGTTCCTGATGTCGACCGCGTTGTCGCTCAGCTTGAGGTTGTGGAAGGTGACCGAGCCGACCGCCGGGCCCTGACCGGGCTCGGGCAGCTCGTTGGCCCAGAGGCCGAAGCCCGACTTGGCGTCGTAGGCGTCGCCGCTCTTGTGCGCGCCCGTGATGGTGACGTTGGTGAGCACGGTGTCGGTGACCGGGTTCATCGCCCGGCCGCTGGTGTCGTAGTCGGTCTGGAACATGATCCCCGAGTACGTCGGGTCGACGATGTCGACGTCACTGACCCGGATCGCCCGGAACTGCTTCGAGGCGGAGAACATCCAGATCGCGGGGAAGGTCTGCGCGCCCCAGAAGTGGCCGCCGGCCCGCACGAGCGAGATGTTGCTGAAACTCGTCTGGTCGGGTCCGAAGTCCTCCATCGGGTAGCCGAAGTCGAGCGAGCTGATCGTGATGCCGGAGTAGGTCAGCGTGTCGGCGACGTAGACGTTCTTGACGGTGTTGTCCTGCCCGCCGTACACCGCGATACCGGCCGCGCGCCACGGCAGGATCGCCGTGAGGTTCTGGAAGACGTTGTTCTTCTCGCCGGTGCCGCCGGAGTCGGTCGCGGCGAACAGCGCGAAGCTGTCGTCCCCGGTCGTGCGGGCCTCGTCGTTGGACACCAGGTTGTCGGAGCTGCCGTTGGTCATGTTGACGCCGTCGGCGTACGTGTCCCGGATCCTGGAGTTCGTGATCGTCATGTGGTCGGTGTTGGTGCCCCAGTACATGCAGACCATGTGCTCGACCCAGATGTTGTCGATCGTGTCGTTCGCGACGTTCTGGAGGTCGAACACCTTGCCCGGCCCGTCGATCCGTGACGTGTAGTTGCCGAAGTAGGCGAAGCCGGAGAAGGTCGAGCCGTTCGCCGTCGCGTCCGCCCGGATGCCGATGTCGGTGTTCTCCTGGCCGGTGGGCGCCTGGAACTGGGTGTACCAGGGGCCGGCGCCGACCAACTTGATCGCCTTGCCGTACACCTGGAGCTTGCCGGACGTCTGGTACGTGCCCGCGGGCAGGTACACGCCGACCAGGGTGGAGTCCTGGCGCACCTTGTCCAGGGCGTTCTGCACGTCCTGCTGGGTGAACCCGGCCGGCACGGCGTACTTGGAGGGGTCGGGGTTGGCGATGGGCGCGACCTGCTCGGTGTCGACGAAGTCGATCGAGTAGTAGGCCGCGGTGTTGGCCGCGTCCTTCTGCAGCCTGATCTTGTGCCCGGCCGGCACGGTCGTGCCGAGCATGACGTGCGCCTCGTCGTAGATGTGCCGCGGTGAGGAGTCGGGCGAGTTGCCCGGGCTCGTCTCGCTGCCGTAGAGCCACGCGAAGTGCGAGGTCAGGTCGATGGACTTGAGGAACGTCCCGTCGACGTAGACGTCCAGGGTCGAGTTGATCCCGCCGCCGCCCGGCGCGTCGGGGATCGCGAAGCGCGTGACGAGCGTGTTGGTGCTCGCCTTGGTGGTGAACTCCACGCTGCTGCCGGTGGCGGCGAGCTTCACCGCGCGGCGGCCGGACGCCTCACCGGCCAGGTCGCCGATCGTGCGGTTCGGGCCGACGACGGTGGCCCCGCCGGCCAGGACGCCGTCCTCGGCCTCGTACGTGTCGTACGGCATGTTCGCGCCGCGCCCGACGAACAGCGGGGTGCTGCTGGTGTTGTTGGCCTGCTTGACCGGCAGCTCGTTCGCGTCGTTCGCCAGCACGACCTTGACGGTGTACCGGCCGTTGGCCGCCGTCCACGACCCGAGGGTCACGGGGGCCGCGGTGGCGCCCGCGGCGATGGTCCCGTCGGCCGAGCCGGTGAACGTCTTCACGGTCGCGCCGTTCGCGTCGAGGAGCGTGAGCGTGATGCCGTGCGAGCCGGAGCCCGAGGCCACGGTGCCCTGGTTCTTCACCGCCACGCTGAACGTCACGGTGTTGCCGCTCGCGGGGTTGCCGGGCGTCCAGGTCACCGACGAGGCGACCAGGTCGGAGCTGGCGACGGGCGCCACCGTCAGCGATGTCGGGTTCGTGTAGGAGTTGTTGTCCTCGTTCAGCTCCAGGACGTTGTCGGCCTCGTCGACCTTGCCGCTGAGCTGGTAGGTCCCCGCGGCGCGGGTCCCGGCGGACGCCGTCACCGTGCTGGAGGCGCCGGCCGCGAGCGCGCCGACCGCCGCGGTGCCGACCTTCTGCCCGGCCAGGTAGAAATTGACGTCGGTCGGGTCGGAGGCCGCCGTCCCGGTGTTCTTCACGGTCGCCGACAGCGAGACGGCGTCGGTCTCGGTCGGCGACGCCGGGGTCCAGGACATGCCGCCGATCGTCAGGTCGGGCGCGGGGGCCGGGGTGCCGATGACCTGGAGTTCGGCGACCTGGCCGCCGGTGGCGCCGGAGTTGGCGGTGAACCTCAGCTGCACCTCGGCGGCCGTGACGGTCACCGGGATCGTCACCGTGTTCCCGGACGCCGGGTCGAAGGTGTACGTCTTGGCCGCGACGACGCTGGTGAAGTCGCCGGAGTGGTTCGGCCGGGCGAGCACCTCGATGGTCTGGGTGCGCCGGCCCCAGGAGGCGTCCGGGTTGAGCTTGACGACGACGGAACTGAGGTCGGCCTTCGTCCGGAGGTTCACCGTGAGGGTGTCCGGGTAGCTGCCGGCGGCGGCCTCCCAGTACGTGCCCACGTTGTCGTCGTTCGCATTCGTCTCGACGAAGTCGTAGATGTGGGACGAGGCCGTGATCGGCTTGCCCGCGGCGAGGTTCGTGCCGGTCCCGCCGCTGCCCGTACGGGTGACCGTGCCGCTGTTCGGCGACTGGTTCCCGGCGGCGTCCTTCGCCCGTACGTAGTAGGTGACCGTGGCGGTGGCCGGCTGGGTGTCGGTGTAGGTCAGGACGTTGCCCGCGACGCTCCCGCGCAGCGCCCCGTTGGCGTACACGTCGTAGCCGGTCACGCCCACGTCGTCCGTGGCGGCGTTCCACGTCAGTTTGATCTGGCCGGAGGAGGGCTCGGTGTAGGCGAGGCCGGTCGGCGCGGTGGGCGGCTGGGTGTCGCCGGTGGCCGGCCCGTACACCTCGAACTCCGACAGCTGCCCGGCCGGCCAGCCCGTGTTGGCGGAGATGCTGAGCCGCAGGTACCGGGTGACGACCGTGCCGAATCCGATGGTCACGGTGTTGTTGCTCGCCGGGTCGAAGGTGTGCCCGGCCGAGCCGACGATGTCGGTGTACTTCGTGCCGTCGGTGCTGCCCTGGACGGCGAACGTCTCGGTCCGCGCGCCCCAGTTCGCGGTCGGCAGCTTCAGCACCACCTTGTCGGTGCCGACCGCCGCGCCGAGGTCGACCTGGATCCACTGCGGGAACGCGTTGTTGGCGCTCTCCCAGTAGGTGGACTGGTTCCCGTCGTTGGCGTTGGCGGGGGCGTAGACGTCGTTGTAACTGCTGGCCGAGACGGTCTTTCCCGCCGCCAGGTTGGGGCCGTCCGCGGCGGACGCGGGCGACGCCGCCCCCAGGACGGCGGCCACGGATGTGATGAGGCTGACGACAGCGCCTCCTGCGAGCAACCGCAGCCGTGCGTGCTTCGGTCTCATTGCGCCTCTCGTTTCGAACAGCGCCGACCGCACGCGGGCGGGGCGCGTTGGGCGGGGCCACCTGCCGGGCGAGGCATGTGGGGGACGCACCACCGAGGCTAAATTTCACGACAGATTAACGCAATAGTTCGACAGAGTTTTGCAAAGACCGGTCCTAGCTGTCCCTTCTTCCCTCTTGACGAGGTTTGGAAAGTTATGTTCGATCTATTGCATGGTGGAGAAAACATTCGACGCGCCGAAGCCCCGGCGGCGCGCCGGCCGGACGGCCGGTCATCCGGGCAGACGGCTCACCGCGGCCGCGGCCGTGACCACGGTGATCCCGCTGGTCACGGCGCTGGCCGGGCCGTGGCGGGCGGAGGCCGCCACGGCCGCGCCCCGGATCATCCCGGCTCCGGCGTCCCTGCGGACCGTGCCCGGACGGTCCTTCACCCTCACCCGCGCGACGAGGATCGTGGTGGCGTCGCGCTCCCGCGACGCCGCCGGCGTGGCGACGTTCCTGGCCGGACTGATCCGTCCGTCGACCGGGTACCGGCTTCCCGTCGTGTCGGGATCCGAGGGCTCGCCGCACGCCATCTCCCTGCGCCTGACCCCGGCTCCCGGCCTGGGGACGGAGGGATACCGGCTCGACGTCACCGGCGGCGGGGTGCGGATCCAGGCCCCCACCGCGGCCGGCCTGTTCCACGGCGTCCAGACGCTCCGTCAGCTGCTGCCGGCCAAGGTCGAGGCGCGCGGCGTACGGCCCGGCCCCTGGACCGTCCCGTCCGTGCACGTCTCCGACAGCCCGCGGTTCGCCTGGCGGGGCGCGATGCTCGACGTGTCCCGGCACTTCTTCACCGTCGCCGAGGTGAAGCGGTACATCGACGAGATCTCGCTCTACAAGATCAACACCCTGCACCTGCACCTCAGCGACGACCAGGGCTGGCGCATCGCGATCAAGAGCTGGCCGAGACTCGCCACGTACGGCGGCAGCACCGAGGTCGGCGGCGGCGCGGGCGGCTACTACACGCAGGCGCAGTACAAGGACATCGTCGCCTACGCCCAGCGGCACTTCATCACCGTCGTCCCGGAGATCGACACCCCGAGCCACACGAACGCCGCCCTCGCCTCGTACGCGGACCTGAACTGCGACGGCAAGGCGCCGCCGCTCTACACCGGCACGGACGTCGGCTTCAGCTCGCTGTGCGTCGACAAGGACGTCACCTACCGGTTCCTCGACGACGTGGTCGGGGAGCTGGCGAGGCTGACCCCCGGCTCGTACGTCCACATCGGCGGCGACGAGGCGCACAGCACCCCGCTCACCGACTACGTGAAGTTCATCGACCGGCTGCAGCCCATCGTCCACGCGCACGGCAAGAACATGATCGGCTGGAACGAGATCGCGCAGGCGGACGTGAAGCCGGGCCCGGCGACGCTGGCGCAGAACTGGAGCATCGCCGACGGGAACACCCCGGTCGCCGACCCGCTGGCCACCGCGGCGGTGCAGAAGGGCGTTCCGCTCGTCCTGTCGCCCGCCAACCACGCCTACCTGGACATGCAGTACGACAAGAACTCGCCGTACGGCCTGCACTGGGCCGGTTACGTCAGCGTCCAGAAGTCCTACCAGTGGGATCCCACCACGATCTTCACCGGCGTGACCGAGCAGGACGTACGCGGCGTGGAGGCCCCGATCTGGAGCGAGACGCTCACGAACATCCACGAGGTCGAGTACATGGCGTTCCCGCGTCTCGCCGGAATCGCCGAGATCGGCTGGTCGCCGCAGCACGGCCGGTCGTGGGATGAGTACCGGACGCGGCTGGCCGCCCAGGGCCCGCGCTGGACGGCGATGGGCGTGAACTTCTACCACGCGCCGGAGATCGCCTGGGACTCCGCGTCGTAGTCACCTCGCGTGCCGCGCTCCTGGTGGTCGGACCGGCCACCAGGAGCCGCGGAGGCGTCAGCCGCGGTAGGTCTCCAGGAGACGCAGCCAGACCTCGCTGATCGTCGGGTAGGACGGCACCGCGTGCCACAGCCGCGCGATCGGGACCTCTCCGGCGACCGCGATCGTCGCCGAGTGGAGCAGCTCCGCGACACCCGCGCCGACGAAGGTCACCCCCAGCAGCGTCTCCCGGTCGAGATCGACCACGGCACGGGCGCGGCCCCGGTAGCCGTCGGCGTAGAGCGAGGACCCGGCGACGTTGCCCAGCTCGTAGTCCACCGCCCGCACCCGGCGGCCCTGCCGCTCCGCCTGTTCGAGGGTGGGCCCGACCGCCGCGACCTCGGGGTCGGTGAAGACCACCTGCGGCAGCGCGCGCTCGTCCGCGGTGGCGACGCTGCGCCCCCACGGCGCCAGGTCCAGCTCGCGGCCCGCGACGCGGTCGGCGATCGCCGTGCCGAAGATCCGTCCCTGGTACTTGCCCTGATGGGTCAGCAGCGCCCGGCCGTTGACGTCCCCGGCCGCGTAGAGCCAGCCGCCGGAGACGCCGGCCGCCAGACCCGTGTCGTCGACCTCGATCGGCTTGCCCGCCTCCAGGCCGACGGTCTCCAGGCCCAGATCGGAGGTCGCCGGGACCCGGCCGGTCGCGAACAGCACCTCGTCCGCCGTCAGGGTCTCGCCGCCGTTCAGCGTCAGGACCACCGGGCCGTCGCGGCGCACCCCCGTCACCGTCGTGCCGAACCGCACGTCGACGCCCGTTTCCCGCAGGCTCTCCGCCACCAGCTCTCCCGCGAAGGGCTCCAGCTTCGCCAGCAGGCGGTTCCCGCGCACCAGCAGGGTCACCTCGCTGCCCAGCGCCCGCCAGGCGGTGGCCATCTCGACCGCGACGACGCCTCCGCCGACCACCGCCAGCCGGTCCGGCACCCGCGGCGAACTCGTCGCCTCGCGGCTGGTCCAGGGACGCACCTCGGCCAGCCCGGGGAGCTCCGGCAGGGCCGCGCGCGTGCCCGTGCACACCGCCACGGCGTGCCGCGCCGTCAGGGCGCGCCGCCCGCCGTCGGGCGTGTCCACGACCACGCGGCGCTCCCCGTCCAGCCGGCCGTGACCGCGCACCAGGGTGATCCCTGCGGAGTCCAGCCAGCTCACCTGACCGTCGTCCTTCCAGTGCGACGCGAAGTCGTCGCGCCGCTTCAGCACCGCCGCCGCGTCCAGGGGCCCGGTCACCGCCTCGCGCGCGCCCGCGACCCTCGCGGCGTCGGCGAGTGCCGCCGCCGGGCGCAGCAGCGCCTTGCTGGGCATGCAGGCCCAGTACGAGCACTCCCCGCCCACCAGCTCGCTCTCCACGATCGCCACGGTCAGCCCGCCCGCGTGGGCCCGCTCCGCGAGATTCTCCCCCGTCGGTCCGGCGCCCAGCACCACGACATCGAACTCGTCCACCGCTCGTCCCTCCTGATCCACCCGTGCTCAGGGCGGATTCGCCCCTTACCGGCCCAGTTCACGAGCTTCTCACGCACGGGTTCCGCGGGATCCCGCGCCCGGCCGCCGTGCCGTCGGCGTGACGGCCGGGCGCGCCGCGGATCAGGGGTAGGAGACGACGTCGGTCGGGCCCTGGTAGGTCGGCGTCACCGGGGCGCCGACCCCGTTGATCACGTGGTCGATCGTCCCGGCCTTGTTGAGCGAGACGGTGAGCAGGTCGTGCATCCGCACCCCCGGCGTCACCGGCACCTCGAAGGCGTTGGTGGCGTGCAGGTCCGGGTTGACGTTGGTGTAGATGTAGCTGCCCAGGCCCCACGCCTCGTGGCTCTGGACCCCGTCGGCGACCTTGTAGGCCGCCCAGCCGTCGACGTCTCCGTGCCGCCAGGCCGCCTGGTCGGGCGCGTCGTAGGGCAGCTCGTTCTGGAAGAACACCGTACGGCCGCGCTCGCCCTTCCAGACGACGTTGTACTTCTGGTAGTGCTCGACGAACAGGCCGGTCGCGGTCACGTCGTCACCGTTGACCACGACGCCGGTGCCGGCCGTGTTCTGCGTCCATCCCACGCCGGTGCCGTGGTCGGCGCGCCATGCCCAGATGTCGTCCAGGATCACGTGGTCGCCATTGATCACGAGGCTGGTCGCGGCCTTGCCGGCGTGCGGCCCGCCGACGCGGAAGAAGACGTCCTGCAGGGCGGTGGGCCGGTTCGGGTCGGACGCGTGCGCCCTGCCCTTGGCGTGCGGGGTGCCGACCCGGAGCAGCGCCGGGGACTCGACCGGTCCGGCGTCGACGGTCAGGCCGGCGATGTCGACGTCCGGTACGTCGGCGACGGTCAGGGGGACGGCGCCGTGCTGCGCCGTCAGGGTGGCCAGGCCCAGGCCGAGCACGACGGTGCCGGCGCGCTTGACCGCGATGCTGTGCGCCACGTCGTACACGCCGGGGGTGAGCAGCAGGTTGCGTCCCTGCGCGAGCGCCGAGTCGATCTTCGAGACGGAGTCCGAGGGGCGCGCGACGAAGAAGGAGCTCAGCGGCAGCGAACGGCCGCGGGTCGGACCGTCCTGCCAGGTGGTGCCCTGGGAGTTCCGCGCGGCGTCCGGCACGAAGACCTGGTAGGCGCCGGAACCGTCGACGTAGAGGTAGGGCTTCTCCTTCGACGCCGGGGTGGTGGCCAGCGTGGTGTACGGCGGGCTGGGGAAGGACTGGGCCGGCGCGCCGGCCACTCCGGAGAACACCTGGTTCCAGACGCCGTTGCTCCAGCCGCCGACGCTGCCGTTCCGCGTGTAGAACTGCTGCTGGGACCCGCTGACGACCGTCGCGGAGATCGCGGAGTCGGCGATGAAGCCGCCGCTGGCGTACTGCGGCCCGGCGGTGCAGTAGTCCATCAGCGTGGTGTTACCGGTGATCTTGACCCGGCGCAACGGCGCGGCCTGCGACACGGCCCAGAACTCGGTGTTCGTCCGGCACCCGGACCCGCCGGCCGGATTGATCGTCAGGTTCGACATCGAGCGCCAGAAGTTGTCCAGCGCGATGCAGTTGTCCGCCGCGAGGCAGCGGTTGAAGACGTCGACCGAGCCGTTGATCGTCACGTCCGACGGCGCCCGGCCGAGTCCCGCGACCTCCGTGTAGTAACCGACCTGGAACTTCAGCGGATGGTCCACGGACCCGTACACGCCCGGCTTGAACAGCAGGGCGTAGCGCCGGGTGCCCATCTCGTCGTCGACCTGCTGCCGCGCGACCGCGTCCACGGCCGCCTGGATGTCCGACTGCGGCATGCTCGGGTCGAAGACGAGGACGCCCGGACCGAGGTCCGGGCCCGCCGCGCCCGGCGGAGTCGCGGCGGCGACCCCGCCGGGGACCGCCAGGGTCAGGAGGGCGCCGGACAGGACGACGGCGCCCATCGCCCGGCGGGACGGAAGCCCGGGGCGACGGAACGCCGGGCGGGTCATGCGGCTTCGCGCCGCGCGGATGTGCATCGGGTTACGGCCTGCCTCTGCTGTCGGCAAAGGTCCGTCCGCTGCGCGGACGGGCGGGCAGTGAGTGTGTCCGCCGCCACAATTTAGGGCATGAAATAAGCCGTTGAATAGACAGAAGGCCACAAAAGCCTCTTTAGTCCCTTACGCGCTGCTCCCGCCCGACGGGAGCGATCCGTCAGTGCGGGGGCCGGCCCCCGAGCAGCACGGCGACGACCGCCGCCGCGCAGACCCCCACGATGGTCACGGTCGTGAGCGGGATCCGCCACGTGGAGCCGTACGGCGTGAGGCGCCGGAGACGGCGGCGGCAGACCGCCCACGCCAGGGCGGTCGCCACCAGGATCGGCAGGCCGACGGCCGGGGCGGCCTTCGCGATCGCCACGGCCAGCGCGGTCACGGCGACGGCGGTCCGCGTCCAGGCCAGGCGCGTGCGCTCCGTGGCGGAGCCGGGGTCGCGGTCCCGCCGGGGCTGCGGGGTCATCGGGCGCGCACCGTGGACACGAGGACGACGACCACCGAGGTGACGGCGGTCAGGGTCACGGCCACCGCCAGGATCGTCGGCAGCCACGATCTCGGCAGCGGCCTCCGCTGGTGCAGAGCCCGTTGATTGCGCCGGAACTCGAGGTAGCCGACCGTCGCGATGACGGCGCCGAGCACCATGAGGGGGACACCGAGCAGGTCACGGCTCCACGGGACTCCGGGGAAGGGTCGCAGGACCTGGACGCCGGCCAGCCCGGCGGCCACTAAGGCGAGCGCGGTCCGGCTCCAGGCCAGGAACGTCCGCTCGTTGGCGAACAGGAAGCGCGCGTCCGGGGCGGTCGCGTCGCTGGGGACGTCGGAAGAGGTCATTAACGGAGAATAATCACAATATGACGGTACGTTACATCGCCGACTCGGTGTCCCGCATGTGCACCGGAGGGAAGCCCACCCTGTCCGGGAGGCCACGCGACGACGAGAAGGTCACGGCGTCGTCGGGCCCCGGTCCGCGAACTGGATCACCCGCACCGGGCAGGGGCACCTGCGGGCCAGGTCCGTCGCCGTGCACCGGTGCAGGCGGGCCGCCCACCGGGAGCGGACCCGCGCGCCGACGTACACCGCGCACGCGGTGTCGAGCAGGGCACGCTCCCGCAGCGCCTCGGCCGGCCTGCCCTCGGTGACGACGAACTCCCACTCCAGGCCCTGGCCTCCGAGCAGGAGCGCGCAGCACAACCACGCGTCGAGTTCGAGGGCGTCGCGCCACGACGTGTCGTACAGGTCCATCGCCGGCCAGCCGAGCCACTCGCCGGGCAGCGGGCCGGGCCGCACGTGGACGGCGCGCAGCCGGACGCGGCCTCGTGCGGCGTACGCCGCGGCCGCCCGCAGCGCGGCCCGTCCCGAGTCGCCGCCGTCCACCCCCACCAGGACGGTCTCACCGCCGCCCATGCCGGACTCCGGGTGCGGGGGCGGCCGTGGCCGGCGGGCGCCGGGCGGCGCGTACCGGTGTCATGCGGTACGGGGGTCCGCGCCGGCCAGCAGCGATCGCGCGTGGGTGATCGCGGCGTCCGGATCCGGATGGATGAGGTCGACCAGGGGCGGCCGCGCGTCGGCCGCGCCGGCGAGCAGCCGGTGGTGGTCGGGCCGCACGCCGGCGAGCAGCACCGTGACGCCGCGCGAACGGAGGAAGGCGATCACCTCGCCGATGACGCGGGCCGCGGTCAGGTCCAGGGCCGAGACCCCGGTCATGTTCAGGATGACCACGCCGGGCCCGGTGAGGTTCGTGAAACTCGCGAGCAGCCGATGCGTGGTGGCGAAGAACCAGGGCCCGTCGAGGCGGTACAGGCTGATCTCACCGGGAGGCGCGTCGCCCGGGATGTCCGCGCCGTCCGCGGGGAAGGGGACGGCCTCGATGCGGCTGCCCCGTGCCAGGGTGGCGATGGTCACCAAGGTCGCGATCACGACCCCGGCGGCGACCGCGGCGATGAGGTTGACCGCGACGGTCACCGTGCAGGTGAACGCCACGATCAGGGTGTCGACACGACTGGTCCGCAGGATGGACGCCAGCGCGCCGACCTTGATCATCCGGACGGCGGCGCCGAACATCAGCCCGGCGAGCGCCGCCCGTGGGATGTCGGCGACCAGGCCCCCGGCGGCGAAGGCGATCACGGCGAGCACGACGGCGTGGGTGAGCGAGGCCAGCCGGGACGTCGCACCGCACCGGACGTTGACCGCCGTACGGGCGAGCGTGGCGGTGGCGGGCACCCCGCCGACCAGCGGCACCGCCAGGTTGGACAGGCCCTGCCCGAACAGCTCCCGGTCGGGGTCGCTGGGGCGGTCGCCGCCCATCGCGTCGACCACGGCCGCCGACAGCAATCCCTCCAGCGCGGCCAGGACGGCGATGGCCAGCGCCGAGGGCAGCAGGGCCGCCAGCAGGTCGGGGTGCAGGAAGCCCAGCGACGGAGCGGGCAGGCCCGCGGGCACCGAGCCGATGCGGCGCAGGCCGAGCGGGAATACCTCGGCCACCAGCGTGGCCACGCCGATCGCCACGAGGGGGAACGGCACCTTGGGCAGCCACCGGTTGCCCGTCATCACGACCGCGGCCACCGCCGCGGCCATGAGCAGCGGAGCCGGCCGGACCTCATGCGTGTAGTCCGCGACCGCCCGGACGGCGTCACGCCACACCTTGTCGTGGTGGTGGGCGCGCAGTCCGAGCGCGGCCGGAACCTGCTGCAGGGCGATCACCACCGCGACTCCGACGGCGAACCCCTCCACGACCGCCGCGGGCACACAGCGCGCGAACCGGCCGACGCGGGCCAGGGCGGCGGCGATCAGGACGACACCGGCCATCGCCCCGGCCAGCATCACGCCGCCGGGGCCGAAGCGGTGCACGACGGGGATGAGCACGACGGTCATCGCGCCGGTGGGGCCCGACACCTGCAGGGCGCCGCCGCCGAAGATCGCCGCCAGCGCGCCGGCCACCACCGCGGTCGCCAGCCCGGCACGCGCTCCCAGGCCCGAGCTGGCGCCGTACGCCAGCGCGAGCGGGAGCGCCACGACCGCGACCGACAGGCCGGCGGCGACGTCCCGTCGCGGATGGCCGCGCATGGCCTCGAAGTCCGCTCGTCCGGGCAGCAGCTCGGCGAGCCGGGAGCGGCGATCACCGTGACGCCGTCCGAGGGCGATTCGGGCCCGCGCGCCTCCGGGAACCGAACTCTCGAACGACGACCCGGATGGCATGCGTCCCGGCATCTCGCGCTCCTCGGCAGGTACGGCTGGGCTCTCGATGCCACCGGCCCTCGACGTCCTGACCAGTGGCCATCACTCAGCGTAATGACATGGTCGGCGTTCGGTAGGGAAAAGGTGGGGGACTATCCCGCGGGACAACACGCTCGGTCCCTCCGGTCACATCGTCACCGGGGGCGTCCGGACGAACCGGTCCCGGCTCTACGAGACCACGTCGTCCGGCGCCGAGGCGGCGACGCGGCCGGCCGGGTCGCCGCCGGCGGGCGGCCGGACGGCCGCGGCCGTGGCCGTGGAGCGGCCGATGCGCCGGCCGAGCCGCTGAAACGGGGTTTCGACGTACCGATAGGTCAGGGCGCTGACCGCGATCAGGACCGCGACGAAGACGGTGAGGCGGAACGCGTCGTCATGGTCGGGGGTGCCGCCGAACTGGTCGGACAGCATCAGCAGGACGGGGTGCAGCAGGTACAGCGAGAAGCTGATGGCGCCCAGGCCGGTCAGCCACCGGGGGATCCGGCGGCGGCGCAGCGCCCGGCCCCCGGCGAACGTCAGCGCGGCCAGGATCAACGAGCCGCTCCAGTAGACCGCGAAGGCGTCCGCCTGCGCCGGCGCCATGGTGACCCGCGCGTGCAGGGCTCCGGCGGCCACCGCGCAGACCAGCACGACCGCCGCCGAGAGCACCGCCGTGCGCGGGCGGATCTGCCCGTGCTCCGCGCGGTAGAGCGCGGTGCCGGTGAACATCACGGCGAGGATGATCAGGCTCTGCCACGGGCCGATGCGGCCGTTCAGGCCGACCAGGGCGATCGCGAGGACCCCGCCGAGGATCCCGCCCGCGGTCCGTATGGACGGCCGGGTCGAGACGGCCGCGACGATCGCGGTCACCATGACCACCGCGGTCAGCGCGGCGGTCGGCCCGATCCCGGCCGTTCTCGACAGCGCCGCCATCGGCAGGAGCCCGCCGACCAGCACGGCGGCGGCCGCGAGCGTCACGGCGATCGGCGCGGACAGGCGGTGGGTCCGGGTGACGAACAGCGCGACGACGAGCAGGTAGAAGAGCATCTCGTACGACAGCGTCCACAGCACGTTGATGACGTTCGGTACCGCGAGGACGTCCTGCAGCATGGTCAGGTGGGCCAGGACGGCGGTCGCGGGCCGGTAGGCCTCCAGCCCGGCGCGCAGGCCGCGGACGCCGAGCAGGTAGGGCAGCAGGGTGATCGCGCACGCGGTGGTCAGCAGGGGGTAGATGCGCAGCACCCGGCTGATCCAGAAGCGGCGTACGTGCCCGTGACGCTCCAGCGAAGCGGGGATGATGTAGCCGCTGACCAGGAAGAACACCAGGACGCCGTACAGTCCCGGATCGAACCAGCCGATTCCCAGCCCCGCCCGCCATCGCGGGACGTAGTAGTACGTGGCGTGGTGCAGCGCGACGACCATGGCCGCGATCCCCCGCAGGAGGTCGAGCCAGGCCAGCCGGGCGGCGGGCGAGGCGGGGGATCCCGTACGGGAGGGCTGGGAGGCGGCCACCGGGTCAGCCGGCGGAGGGGGCGAGCCCGAAGCGGGCCCGCTCTCCTTCGGGGACCAGGTCGAGGTAGGAGTCGGTGTTCTCGGCGATGACCTTGCGGACGTACGGGCAGAACGGGAGCACGGCGAGGCCCCGTCGCCGGGCGTCGTCGAGCGCGGTCGTGACCAGTTGCCGGGCCAGGCCGCGACCGCCGAACGCGGGGTCGACCTCGGTGTGCGTGAAGGCGATCCGGTCGCCGTTGAGCCGGTAGACGGCGAGTCCGACCCGTTGCCCGTCCTCGTAGATCTCGAAGCGGTCGGCTGCGGGGTTGTCGCGAACGGTGGCGGTCATGACGCACTACGGTCTCACGGCCCGGCGCCGTCGGCACCGGGCGGGGCCGCTCAGTCGTGCCGGCCGCCGTTCGTCGTGACGGCGGTGGGGACGCCGGAGCGGCAGGTCACCTGGATGACGAGCTTGCGGCCGTGGTCGGCCTCCAGTTTCACCGAGGCGCGCGACGCCGGTCCGCGGTTGACATCGTCGACCCCGTAGCCCTGGGCCGGCGTCCAGGAGAGCAGGTACACGGCGTCGGCCGGTCCGCAGCGCGCCAGCACGCTCCCGCCCGGCGCGGACAGCGCACGGGTGGTCCCGGCCGCGGGAGCGCCGCTCGTGCCCTGAGAGGTCGGTGTCGCGGCCGGAGCGGTCGGCGTGGCGGCCGGAGCGGTCGGCGTGGCGGGCGTGGTGGTCGCGGGCGCCGGCGTCGTGCCGGCGGCCAGGGCCCGATCGACCTGGTCCGGCGTCAGCGGGCGGACCCCGCGGTCGGTGATGCCGGCGCCCAGCACGGAGATCGCGGCGATGCCGATGCCGGTCGAGACCGCGGCGGCGGCCGCCCAGGCGGTGATCCCGATCAGGACGCGTCCGGTCATTCGGCCAGGCTGTCACGACCGCGGCTAAGGGACCGATAAGACGGCGATAAGGGCCTGCCATGACCCGATCTGTCGGCGATCAGCTGGTTACGGTTGGGCTGTGCCGCAACTACTGCTGATCGAGGACGACGTGTCGGTGCGGACGGCGCTGGTGCGGGCGCTGTCCGAGCGCGGTCACGCGGTGACCACCGCGGCCACCGCCATGACCGGCCTGCAACAGGCCGTCGACGGACGCCCCGACCTCGTCGTGCTCGACCTGGGCCTGCCGGACCTCGACGGCACGCAGGTGCTGCGGATGCTGCGGGGCGTCAGCCGGGTGCCGGTCATCGTGGCCACCGCACGTGACGACGAGAGCGAGATCGTCCGGGCACTCGACGCCGGGGCCGACGACTACCTCGTCAAGCCCTTCGGCGCCGGCCAGCTGGACGCGCGGATCCGTGCGGTACTGCGCCGGGCCGAGGACCGCCGGGACGAGCAGGAGCCGGTGGTCGTCGGCGGGCTGCGCATCGACCCGAGGGCACGGGAGGCGAGCCTGGACGGACGGCCGCTCCAGCTCGCGCCCAAGGAGTTCGACCTGCTGCACTACCTCGCCGCCCGCGCCGGGCAGGTGGTTCCGAAACGCGAGTTGCTGACGCAGGTCTGGCGGACGCCGTACGGGGGAGCGGACAAGACCGTCGACGTGCACGTGGCGTGGCTGCGCCGCAAGCTCGGCGAGACCGCGAAGGAGCCCCGCTACCTGCACTCGGTCCGGGGAGCCGGCGTCAAGATCGCCGATCCGGGCGCGTGAGGCCATGAGGAGCCGTCTGTTCCGGCTGGTCGCCGCGACCGCCTCCCTGGTCCTGATCGCGTTCCTGGTGCCCCTGGCCCTTCTCGTACGCCAGGTGGCCGCCGACCGCGCGACCACCGCCGCCACCACCGCGGCCCAGTCGCTGGTACCCGTCGTCGCGACGGCCGATCGCGGCACCGTCGAGCTGACCGTGTCCCAGGTCCGGGCGACGAGCCGGTACCCGATCACGGTGCTCTGGCCCGCCGACGGCAGCCTCATCGGCGCGCCGGCGCCCCGCAGCCGGGCGCTGCGACTGGCCGCGCGCGGGCGCAGCGTCACCGCCGAGGCGCCGGGCGGACGCGAGATCCTGGTCGCGGTGCAGGGCGCCCCGGCCGGCACCATCGTCATCCGCACCTTCGTCACCACCGCCGACCTGCGCGCCGGGGTCCTGCGCGCCTGGCTGATCCTGGGCCTGCTCGGGATCGGGCTGCTGGGCGTCGGGCTGGTCGTGGCCGACGCGATCGCCCGCTCGATGCTCGGTCCCGTCACCGCCCTGGCCGCCCTGTCGCAGCGGCTGTCCGGCGGTGACCTGGACGCCCGGATCGACCCCGCCGGGCCCCCGGAGATCCGTGACGTCGGTGCCGCGCTCAACCACCTGGCCGGGCGCATCGGCGACCTGCTCACCGGCGAGCGCGAGGCCGCCGCGGATCTGTCGCACCGGCTGCGCACCCCGCTGACCGCGCTGCGGCTGGAGACCGAATCGCTCCGGGACCCGGCCGAGGCCGAGCGCGTGACCGCCGTCGTCGACGCGCTGGAGCGGACGGTCACGCAGATCATCAGCGACACGCGCCACCCCCGCCGGTCCGGCGGGCGGTGCGACGCCCGCCAGATCCTCACCGACCGCGTCGCCTACTGGTCCGCGCTCGCCGACGAACAGGACCGCCCCGTCGGCACCGTCCTGCCCGATCACGCGGTGCCGGTCGCCGTCGACGGCGACGAACTGGCCGCCGCCGTCGACGCCCTGCTCGAGAACGTCTTCGCGCACACGCCGGAGGCCACGGCCTTCACCGTACGGCTGGAGGCGACGACGAGCGGGGCCCGCATCGTCATCGGCGACGACGGCCCCGGCCTGCCCGGCGCCGGCCTGTCCGGCCGCGGCCGGAGCGGCCGTGCCTCCACCGGCCTCGGCCTGGACATCGCCCGGCGCACGGCCCACGCCGCGGGCGGCGCCCTCACCCTCGGCCGCTCCCCGAGCGGCGGCGCGGAGGTCACCGTGACACTGCCCGCGCCTACCGAGGGGTCTTAGCCCGACGTTAGCCGCGCCGCAGCACGGGCTTATCGTCCCCGGCGGCAACCTGAATCCCGTCAGCCAGACCCATCACACGGGAGGACGCACACCATGGGCCGTCTCACCATCCTCGGCGTCGGATTCGCCGCCGCCACCACCATCGCCGTGGCCGGCGGGATCGCATTCGCCGATGACCACCACACCCGGCCGGCCACCGCCGTCGCCGTCGCACACGAAGACTCCGCCGGACGCCACCACGACGACACGGCCGTCGCGGCGAGCACCAGGATCAGCGCCGCGCAGGCCGACAGGATCGCGCGCACGGCGGTCCCCGGGGCGCGGATCCTCTCGACCGAATTCCGCGGCACCCGGCGGACTCCCACCTGGGAGGTGAAGCTGACCGCGAAGGGTGTCCAGCGCGAACTCCTCATCGACGCCCGGACCGGAAAGATCATCAAGAACGAGGTACGGCACGCGTCCCGGGGCCACCGGGACGATCACCCGGGCCGGGACGACCACCGCGGCGGCCGCTGAGCCACCGGCCGCCGAGCCACCGGCCGCTCGGACGCGTCCGGCCGGCGATCGTCACGGACGGGATCAAGCCGATCAGCGTCCGGCGATCGCCGGCCGGCGCGCCGGCGCGCCCGGCACGGCCTCGATCACTCCAGATAGTTCTCGACCTGGCTCACGCTCCGCGCGTGGGCCTGGTCCGGATCCCGGCCGAACTCCCGCAGGGCCCTGCGCTGGCGCAGGAGGTCCCAGCACTGGTCGAGCTCCTCCTCGAGGTGCCGCAGGCGCTGCCGCGACTCGTCGTCGTGCCGGGCCGGCTCGGCGTTGCGGAGGGAATGCTCCTCGTCGACGACCTCGCGGATGCGCTGGAGGATGGTCCTGTCATCGGTCATGACCGACGATCCTCCAGCACCTCCCGCCGCGGTGCATAAGTCATTCGACTCGCGGTGCGGGCGGCCGGCCGGACCGGCCCGATGCGGTGCGCCCGGCGGAGCGCGACCACCTGCGCCTCGGCTCGCGTCATCTCTTGATCTCCGAGCGGCGCCTCCTCCGTCATGTCATGCATTGTTTTCGGTCTTGGTCGCGGGAGATGGGGTGGCGTAGCGCTGGACTTTCCGTGTCGAGCCGGACGGCGTCGGGCAGCTCTCGCCAGAGCCGGCCCCCGCCGCAGCGACGATCGCCACCTGGCGGCCGGCGCGGTAGGCGAGGGCGGCACCGAGCGCGAAGCTCGCCGCGGCGACGACGGCGGAAAGATGGAGACCCGCAAGCACGTTGGACGAGGTGGCCGCCAGGGTGCCGAACAGCGCGACGCCGATGGTGTTGCCGATCTGGCGAGCGGTCATGAGCACCGCGGACGCGATGCCGGCCTTCTCGACCGGGACGGATTCGATCATCGCCGCCGTGACCGCGGTGACGACCAGTGGTGCGGCCAGGCCGGTCAGGGCCAGCGGCCAGAAGGTGATGAAGTACGGCGTGGCCGGTCCTGTCGCCAGCCAACCGACGAACCCGGCTCCACCGAGCAGCAGGAAGGCGACCATGGGCCGGAACGAACCGTAGCGGGCGGTGATCCGGCCGGACAGCGGCGAGGCGAACAATGCCATGCCGACCGCCGGCAGCATTAGGAATCCCGTGGTCAGCGCGTCATAGCCGCGTTGTTGCTGGAAATACACCGGGATGAGGAACAGGAGACCGTAGAAACCGAGATTGAGCAGCATGCCGATGGTCGCCGCGGCGGCGAATCCACTGCCGCGGAACAGCGACGGCGCCAGCAGCGGCCGTCGGCCACGCCGCTCCAACCGCCGCTCGGTGACCACGAAAGCCGCCAGAATGAGCACGCCGAGGACGAGGATCGCCGGCACCAGCGGAGAGCCCCAGCCGAGCGTGGCGGCCTCATTCAGCGCCCCGGCGACGCAGGCCAGGCCGGTAATCGCGAGCAGTTGGCCGCGGACGTCCACCGCGCCGGCCGGTTCCGCGCGTCGAGGCGTGTCCAGATGGCGCACCGTCATCACCACCGCCAGCGCGGCAAAGGGCAGGTTCAGCCAGAACACCGCACGCCAACCCACGCCGGCTACCAGGAATCCGCCGAGGACGGGCCCGAGGGCGAACGCGATTCCCGAGATACCGGCCCACGCCCCGACCGCCCGCGCCCGCTCGCCCCGGTCGGTGTAGACCGAGGCGAGCAGGGACAGCGAACAGGGAACAAGAAGGGCGCCGCCCGCGCCCTGCGCCAGCCGCCCGGCAACCAGCACGGCGATATCCGGCGCGGCCGCGCACAGAACCGACGCGATGGCGAAGAGCTCCAGCCCGATGAGGAAGATCCGCCGGTGGCCGAACCGTTCGCCCAGGCCGCCGCCGAGTAGTAACAGGGCCGCGAAGACGGTGCTGTACGTGTCCACGACCCACTGCCCGCCGGCCGTACCGGATCCCAGTGACTGCTCGATACGGGGGACTGCCACGTTTATCGACGTGACATCGAACATGACGAGGAAGTAACCGAGGCCGAGCGCGAAAAGCGGCCGCAGGGCGAGCCTGGCGTGGTTCACGACCTCATCGTGTCCAGCCAGAAACATTAGGTCAAGTTAGAATTATTTGGTGAGAATGGATAGCGATGGCTTCACTGTCGACGTTCGGCGGCTGCGTGTGCTTGAGCAGGTGCGTGCCCACGGCACCATCGTCGCCACGGCCACGGCGCTGCATCTGACGCCGTCCGCGGTTTCTCAGCAACTGAGCGCGCTGGCCAGAGAGCTGGGCGTGCCCCTGGTGGTCAAGCAGGGCCGCACGATTCGGCTGACGTCACAGGCCGAGGTACTGCTCGAACACGCGGCTGCGATCGGGGCGCAGCTGGAGCGCATCCGTGCCGACCTGGCCGAACACGCCGCCGGCAGATCCGGCACGGTGCGCATCGGCACGTTCGCCACCGCGATCGGGCAACTGGTCGGCCCCGCCCTCAGGGAGTTGCGCCAGGCCACCCCCGGTCTGCGGGTGTTGGTCCGCGAGTCGGAGCCTCCGACGTCCATGGAGCGGTTGTACGCCGGCGACCTCGACATCGTGATCACAACCGAGTACCTCGGCGGGCCGACTCGAACCGACCGTCGTTACCACCGTGTCGATCTGCTCGTCGACCCGCTGGACGTCGTACTGCCGGAGGACAGTCCGCTCGCCGGCGCGCCGGAGCCGCTCAAGCTGGCCGATCTCGCCGACGAGCCGTGGATCAGTGGTGGCAGCGGCACCGCCTGCGGACAGATCACGCTCAGCGCGTGCGCCGCCGCCGGTTTCACCCCCGACGTGCGGCACTTCACCCACCAGTGGAGTGCCACGCTCGGATTGGTCGCCGCCGGCGAGGGTGTGGAACTTGTGCCGCGTATGGCGATCGGCCGGCTTCCGGACGGCGCGGTGCGCCGACGGCTGGAGTCGCCGCCGGCACGCCGCATCTACGCCGCGACCCGGGCAGGCGCCCAGGCCGTTCCCCATATTCGCACGGTGCTGGACACCCTGGTAGAGATCGCCGCGACGATCAGCTGACCTCGGCGCGGAACACGACCTCACCCCGCTGGCTGGCCTGAACGTCGCAGGCATCCGAGACGACCAGCGTGACCGGGGCGGTCACCTCCGCGTGACGCACGAACTCGCCGAACATCCGGGAGATCGACCGCAGTCCTCCCGATGCCAGGACCGCCTGCCCGGCGGCGGCCATCAGCATCGCGCCCGGGAGGTGGTCCGCGGTCTCGGACAGCCGCCGGGGTACCAGCGACCAGCCCGATCCTTCGGCGGCCAGCAGCACCTCTTCGGGTGGGATGCCGTCGATCGCTACAAGGTCGTTCCGGTCGGAGGTGAACTCTTCTCCCGGCTCGAAGCGTTGCTGGGCACGGATGAATCGGTACACGGCCGGTGAGAGGCAGCGGATCTCACCGCCGCCCCGGGCGTACTCCTCGAAACCCCGCAGCAGTCGCAGTCGGTACCGGAATCCCCTCACCTCCGGTCCCCTGCGTTCGATCTGCTCGCACACCGCGTCCGTGGTGAGTTCACCATCCGCGATCGGCTGGGTGAGGGCGAACCACTGTGTCCGCAATGCGGCGTGGAACCGCTCCGGCACGCCCAACGCGCCGTACATGAGGTCGAGCCCGGCCCGCCGCACCGCCTCGGCGAGCGCACCTGGATAGCTCATGCGCCCCTTCTCCGCAGGCCGGCGTCCGTCAGTTCGGGCGGAATCCAGCTGCCGTCCTCTCGGCTCACCAGCATCGACCCGGGCGGGACGATCTCGTCGATGCGGTCCAGCACGTCCTTGTCCAACACCACGTACGGCGCCTTGAGTTGATTCTCCAGTTGCGCCATGGTGCGCGGTCCGATCGCCACCGACGTCACCGCCTTGTGGTTGAGACAGAACGCCAGCGCCAACTCGATCAGCGTCATGCCGGCCTCGTCGGCCAGCGCCGCAAGCTGCTCGACGACCGCCAGTTTGTGCTGGTTGGCCGGTTCGGCGGGGTCATAGCGTTTGGGCCAGCGGCCGACGCGTGGGGTCGCCGCCTGCCCGGTGTTCGCGCGGTAGCGACCGGTCAGCCACCCACCTGCGAGCGGACTCCAGGTAGTGACACCGATGTTGTGTTTCTGACAGACCGGTAGGACATCGGCCTCGACCTCGCGCGCCAGCATCGAATATTGGGGCTGCTCGCTGACGAATCGGCGCCGACCGCCGGTGCTGGCCGCCCACTGCGCCTCCACGATGCGGTGAGCCGGGAAGTTGGACGTGCCGAAATAGCGGATCTTTCCTGCCTTGACCAGATCGGACAGTGCGTCCAGCGTCTCCTCGATATCGGTATTGGTATCCGGCCGATGCACCTGGTACAGATCGATGTAGTCGGTGCCGAGCCGGCGGAGGCTCTGCTCGACCTCGTAGATGATCCAGCGCCGGGACAGACCGCGGAAATTCGGGTCCACGCTCATGTTCCAGAACACCTTGGTCGCGACGATGAGCCGGTCTCGTTTGCCGGATTTGGCCAGCGCCTTGCCGACGATCTCCTCGGACTCCCCGCCCGCGTACGAGTCGGCGGTGTCGATGTAGTTGATTCCCGCGTCCAGGGCGCGGTCGATGATTGCGAGAGCGTCCTCATGGGTGGTCCGGCCCCACGCGCCGAACATCAGTGTGCCCAGGCACAACGTGCTGACCTTGACGCCACTTCCGCCGAGATAGCGGTACCTCATCGGGTCACCTCCACGTCGAGTAGCTGTTCCCGGATGAACTGGCCCACCTCGGCCACCCAGTTGTAGACGAAATAGTGGTTGCCGGGCAGCTTGCATACCGTCACGGAGCGTTCGGTGTAGTCGGCCCAACCCGGCAGCAGACTGTCACTGGTCATGAAGTCGTCGTCGCCGGCGAGCGCGAGGACCGGCTGGCTGATCCGGGGTTCGGGGCCGCCGGCGTCGTAGCCGCGGACCATGGCCTGATCGGCGCGGAAGATCGGCAGGAAGGCGCGGGCCATCGCGCGGCTGAGCCCTTTGGGCACTCCGCCCACGGCGACGAGCTCGGTGAACAACTCGTCGTCGGACAGTGGCGCGACCTTACGGGACCACTCGTTCGGCAGGTGCGGGGGGTTGCGCCCGGAGACAACGAGCAGTACCGGCTCGTCATCGGCGCCACGCAGTCGGCGCGCCATCTCGAAGGCGATCACCGCCCCCATGCAGTGTCCGAACAGGACGAAAAGCGAACCATCCCGCTTTGACGTCAGTTGGTCGATCAGGTCGGTGACTGCGGCCGGAACATCCGGAGAGAACGGGTCGTTGGCGCGTGGGCCGCGTCCCGCCAGCTCAAGGGGTATGACGGCCAACCCGTCGCCGATCTGGTCGTTCCACCGCCGGAAGGCGCTGGCCGTCCCGCCCGCATGGGGGACACAGAACATCTGCACGGTCACGTCGTCACCTCGCAACGAAGCTACTTGTGGAACTGGGCATGGTCCTCGGCCAGCACCCGCACGCGGTGCGGCCGTTCGCCGCGCATCAATACGCGGCCGAGCTGCCTGGTCATCGTCTCCGGGGTGGTCCGGGCCGGGTCTGCGACGTGCACGACCAACTCGATGATGGGATCGTCGCCCTCGTTGATCACCGCGGTTCGAGCACGCACCACGCCGGGTACGGCCTGGGCCGCCGTCCGCATCGACAGCAACGACACCTTCTCGCCGCGAATCACGACGAAATCCCGTATCCGGCCGGCGAAGAACAGATAACCGTCGTCGATGGAGAACAGGTCTCCGGTCGCGATCCGGCCTGGTGCGAGCAGCGGCTGGTGGTGGAACTGCCCGGCCTTGCGCCGCAGGACGGTGTCGGACTCCACCACCAGCTCACCGATTCCATCCGGCCGAACGTTCCGCAACCCGACCGCCACGTCCGGCAGCGGCAGTCCGACAGAGTCCCACCGTGGCCGGGGTTCCTGGTGCGCCGCGAGGGTCGACACCCGTGGCCCCGCCTCGGTCAGCCCGTAGGTCAGGTAGAGCTCGCCGTCATGCCGGGCGAGCAGCTCCCCCACCTGGGCGCCGGGGAGCTGGTCGCCGCCGACGGTAAGGGTGCGCAACCGGCGGGGCAGCGGTCGGTCCTCCGCGAGGAGTTGCCGGGCCAAGGCCGGGGTGACCGCGGAAATGTCGATGCCGTGATCGGTGATGGTGGCCCGGTATCCGTCCGTAGTGAACGGTGGTCCGCCGATCACCAGGCGGGCGCCGGCGGTCAGCGCGCCCAACGCCTGCGCGACGATCGCGTACGAGTAGTACAGCGGCAGAATCACCAGCACCGTGTCGCCGGCTCGCACGCCGGTGGCCGCGTTGTGCCGGCGAGCGTTTCGCAGCAGTGCGTCGAAGCGGTTCACACACGCGCTGAACGTGCCGGACGTGCCCGAGGTCAGCATCACCACATCGCCGGGTTCGTACCGCTCCGGGTGATCGTCGTCGAGGGGCATCCACGCCAGCCACCGCCCGCCGACCGCGAAGGTCCGGCCGCCGCCGACTTTAGCCGCGAACCGCTCGCCGGCCACGTAAGCGCCGATGTTGAGGTGCCTCGCGAGTTCACGCACCCGAGACAACGAGGTGGCCGGCGAGATCAGCAGCGGCACGAGTCCAGACAGGACGGTCGCGAAGTAATGGGTGAGCAGATCCCGGCCATTGGGCAGGGCGATTGCAACGAGGGTACCCGGCGGCAGGTCCAGTTGCTGATAGTCCTGCATGGTCTGGCCCAGCGCGGCGTTGGTCGCCCCACTTGCCGTCATATCGACGGCGCCGCGCAGGAAATCGTCCAACGTACCGACGGAGACCGGGAGGCGAGTCACTGCGGAGCCGGTCACCGTGGCCTACTCGAGCACTGCGCAGGAGGCCACATGGTCCACACCGCGCAACTCGTGCGTTATGAGCAGGACGTACCGGGCCTGCCCCGACCGCAACCAGCCTTCGGCCACCACCAGCGCGGTGTCCCGGCCGAGTTCGGGTGGCATGGTCAGCGTCAGCGACGGACCCCGTAACTGCCGTTCCAGGCAGACCGCGCCGGCGAGCAGGCCGGGATTGGCCCCGGTGAAACGCAGGGGTGACAACCGGCCGGACCGAATGCGTTCGGCGATGCTTCGCATGGTGGCGATCGTGCAGTGCGCACTGATCGCCAGCACGGCGGTGTCCTCGCCGGCGGCCGTCACCTCGGGAATCTGGGCTAAGGCCCGGTCGGCGACCTCGACTGCCAGCCAGGCGACCGGGTCGACGTAGAGCGACTTGCGGTTACGGCTGTGTTGGTTCGGGTCGGCGCAGTCGACCTCAGAGGTGGCAAGAACTTCATGTCCGGCCAGGGCGATTCGGGTCATGGCCTTCCCTCCTCAACGGAGAACACGAGCGCGGTGTTGAAGCCGCCGAACCCGAGCGTGAGGCTGATACCCGCGCTTCCCTGCACCGCTCGACGACCGGGACGGACGAAGTCGGCGGCCTGGGGGATGGGCGAGGTCAACCCCACGATCGGCGGTGCGACTCGTTCGCGCAGCGTCAGAATCAGCGTGATCGCCTCGATGGCGCCGCATGCGCCCAGGCTGTGGCCCAAGGCTCCCTTGGTACCGAACACCACCGGCAACTCGTCCCGGTCGGCGAAGGCCAGTGCGAGGCCCCGGGCTTCCGCCTCATCGTTGAGTACGGTGCCCGTACCATGCGCGCTGATCACGGCGACGTCGATGCCGCGCAGCCCACTATCGCGCAGTGCCCGGTCGACAGCCGTCCGTACGGTATGGCCGTCGGCCGCCGGCGCAGTCGTGCCGACGGCGTCGTTGGACGATCCGGCGCCGCGCAGCACCGCGTAGGACCGGCCGGCCCGTTCGGAGCCCCGTTCCAGTACGAGGAACGCGGCGCCTTCGCCGAGCAGCATTCCCGAGTGGGCGGCGTCGAACGCGCGAAGCCGTTCGTCGGACAGCGTGCCCAGTTTGGAGTGTGCGAGCCATTTGGCCGGCGTCACGATGTCCGCGCCACCGCAGACGGCGGCGCGGTAGCGCCCTGATCGAACCAGACTCGCACCCACCAGCAGCGCGTCGGATGAGGCGGAACAGGCGGTGGAGACGCACACCGGGTTACCGGCATAGCCCGCGGCCCGCGCGCTGCTGACAGCCCAGTCGTAGAGCGTCTCCATCTCCTCATCGAGGTATGCGCCATAGCTGGTGCCGAGTACGAGCGCCACGCCGTCGTCGGCGGGATCGAGTTCGGCGTCGGCGAAGGCGGCCTGCAGCCGATCGGCGGTCATCGCGAGCATTCGCTCGCGATGACCCAGCTCGACAGGCGGCGATGGCACCATCGCCACCAGGTCGTTACGCACCGGGAACGGCATTTCTAACCGGTCGAAGCCGTCCAGGCCGTCCAGTAGCCGATCCCACACCCCGGCGAGGTCATCACCCAGCGGCGTCGACCAGCTCATACCTGTGACATGGACAGTCATTTCGTGGCCCTGTCCGCCGCCCGCCCCTTTTCGATATAGGCGACGAGCGTTTCGAGGGACATGAAGTTATCTGGCGTGAAGTCGTCATCCGGAACGACGATGCCGAACTGCTCTTCAACCTCGGACCGCAACTCGACAAAGCCAAGCGAGTCGACGCCGAGATCTCGATGGAAATGGTCACCCAGAGAGATCTCGTCTGGACTCACCTCCACATATATCTTCGTGACGAGAATCTCTTTGATGGTATCCTCGATCTGCACAATTACTCCTGTTCGTCTCCTGAGTGATTACCGACGAGTGAGTTGTGCGGTTTGGGCAAGCGAATATCAGAACCAGAGATCGCCCTTAGAGCCAACCTTGCAACGAGTTTGTTTTCTTGTCAAGGCGTCCAAGTCGGCCAGCCGGTAACTCCCGAAAGGGTCGGTCATCTATCCGTGTCGCCGTTACCAACGTCCGTGGTCAGTACACCTAGTCGAGCCCCGCGTCGTTCAGGGCGTCGCGCAGCTGCGCGCGCGTCGTGACGCCCAGTTTCGGAAACGCCTGGTACAGGTGGAACCCGACCGTGCGGGGCGACAGCAGCAGGCGTCCTCCGATCTCCCGGTTCGTCAGCCCGCTCGCCGCGAGCCGTACGATCTGCAGCTGCTGCGCGGTGAGGTCCACGTGACGCGCCCGCTTCTTCCGTACCGGCATGGCGACCCCGCAGGCACGCAGCTCGGCGGTGGTGCGCGCGACCCAGTGCCGCGCGCCGAGCCGTTCGAACACCGCCAGGGCCTGGGCCAGCGCCGTACGGGCCTCGCCGGTGCGGCGGCGGCGACGGAGCCACTCGGCGTACTCCAGGCGGGCCTGCGCCCGTTCGAACGGCCACTGTTCGCCCGCCGGGTCGGCCAGCGCGGCCCGGAAGTGCTCCTCCGCCTCGCCGGCCGGGGCCAGCAGTGCCCGCGCCCGGTGCGCCAGCAGGGCCAGCCGGGTCGACATCCGGCCCGCCAGCCGGCGTTCGACGGAGTCCAGCACCCGCGCGGCGTCCTTCTCCTGACGCGCGCGTACGGCCGCCGCGGCCAGGTCGCCGAGGCCGTAGTGGGAGGCGTGGTAGTGCAGCGGCATCGGGTCGGGATCCGCCGTGAACAGGCCCCGCAGCAGCTCGTACGCCAGCGCGTGGTCGCCCTCGACGGTCGCGATGGCGCCCCGTACGGCCAGCGCCCGTGCCTGCAGCGCGCGGCTCTCGGTGGGGTCGATGCCGGCCACCGCGCGGTCGATCAGTTCGCGCGCCCGGCCGGTGTCCCCGCGCTGCGCGAGCAGCGCCGCGCTGACGTAGGTCGCGGACCGCCCGGCCATGTCCAGGCCGTTCTCGGCGGCCACCCGGCGGGCGTCGTCGGCGGTCACCTCCGCCGCGTCCCACGCTCCGCTCTCGAACTGGGCGATCGCCAGCGCCTGGCCCAGGGTGGCGTTGGACCCGGCGGTGGTCGCGCGCCGCAGGTGCTCCAGGGAGTCGCCGTACAGCCGGACGGCGGTGGCGGTCTCGTCGAGCACCCAGGCGCACGCCCCGATCTCGTTGAGCGCGTTGGCCCCGAGGCCCGGCAGGGCCGCGGCCCGCTCCAGCAGGCGCAGGTGCCCCGGCCGGTCCCCGAAGGGATCGAGGGCCGCGCGGGGCCACGCGTGGTCGGAGCTCTCCCCGACGTCCGCCGGGATCCGTTCCAGCAGCTCCAGCGCCTCGCGGCGGTAGTCCTCGTCTCCCATGGTGTAGACGACGAGGGCGGCGTGGCGGACCGCGCCGAGGGCGACCGCCGGCGCGGTGTCCACGGTCGACGCGGCGAGCGGCAGCAGGTGGGACAGCGCGGCCTTCTGGCGGGTGGTCGCCGCCAGCGCCCAGCCGGTCCACAGCGCCGCCTCGGTGAGCAGCTCCGGATCGTCGGTGGCGGCGACGACTCCCGCGGTGAGCTGCTCCACCCACAGCGGGCGGCCCGCGTGCATCGCCAGGTCGCAGGCGGCCAGGAGGCGTCGCGCCTGCCGGTGGGGGTCGGGGCTGAGCCGCGCGGCGCGCTCGAGCGCCGCCGCGGCGACGCGGTAGCCGCCGCGCCTGCGCGCCCGGTCCGCGGTCGCCTCCAGGGCGGCGGCGATCGTCTCGTCCGGGGCGAGGGCCGCGGCCGCGAGGTGCCAGGCGCGGCGGTCGGGGTTTCCGGCGAGCGCCTCGGCGAGGGCGAGGTGAACCTCCCGGCGGGCCGCGAAGGACGCGGCCTGGTACACCGCCGAGCGCATCAGCGGATGGCGGAAGGCGACGCGGCCGCTGTCCAGGGTGACCAGGCCGGCCTTCTCCGCGAGCAGCCACGCCTCGATCCCGCCGTCGGGGCCCGCGGCCGACGACGCGAGGAGCGCGGCGGGCAGGTCGGGGTCGTCCGCGGCGGCGGCGAACAGCAGCGCGCGCCGGGTGCCCTCCGGCAGCCGCGCCAGGCGGTCGGCGAAGATCCGCTCCAGCCGTGCGGTCAGCGGGAGCCGCTCGACGGCGGTGTCCGAGAGGGAGGCGGACGAGTCGGCCGTCGCCCTGGCCAGCTCCACCAGCGCCAGGGGGTTGCCGGCCGCCTGCCGCAGGATCTGCCGTCGCAGCGGTCCCGCCGGGGGGAACGGCTGGACGTCGAGCAGCCGGTCGGCGGCCGCCTCGGCGAGCGGCGACACGGGCAGCCGGGGGAACTCCGCCCCGAACTGCTCG
This sequence comes from Actinoallomurus rhizosphaericola, assembly GCF_024055675.1. Lineage (NCBI taxonomy): Bacteria > Bacillati > Actinomycetota > Actinomycetes > Streptosporangiales > Thermomonosporaceae > Actinoallomurus > Actinoallomurus rhizosphaericola. The sequence continues at coordinate 405,765 of NZ_JAMXMW010000004.1, forward strand.
GGCACGGGGTCGGTCCGCGTGGCCGCCAGGACGGAGACCGGTTCGTCGGCCAGCCGCCGCGCGGCGAAGGTCAGCGCGTCCAGCGAGCACGCGTCGAGCCACTGCGCGTCGTCGACGATGACGAGCAGCGGCCGCCGGCAGGCCGTGTCGGACAGCAATGTCAGCACGGCGAGGTTGATCAGCAGCCGCTCGGGTTCCCCCGCCGCGCCGGCGGGCTCGGGCTGGTTCAGCCCGAACGCCCTGAGCAGGGCGTCGCGCTGCGGGCCGGGCAGCTCCCGGATCTCGGCCGACATGGGGGCCAGCAACTGGTGCAACCCGGCGAAGACGAGTTCGGTCTCACCCTCGTGGCCCTGGCAGCGGAGCACCCGCAGGCCCCGGCGCCCGGCCTCGCGGGCGGCGACGTCCAGCAACGTGCTCTTGCCGGAGCCGGGTTCGCCGATGAGCAGGAGCAGAGACGAACGGTCGGTGTCCTCGGGGTCCAGGAGACGCCGGATGCGGGCCAGTTCCCTCTCCCTGCCGATGACCCCGATCGCGGGCAGGCCCGCATCGCCGCCGCGACCCATCTGTGCTCCTCTGTCCCTTCGCCCGGCGAATCGCGTGATTGCGAGCTTCAAGACTAAGAGGCCGTTTCACCTGGTTCGGTGGTCCGGGCGGGGAACACTTCGGGGCGGTGCGGGGACGTGATCCCCGCACCGCCCCGAAGGCGCGGTCGGCTCAGGCCGGTCAGGCGCGGATGAACTCCAGGAGGTCCTTCTCGAACGCGGCGCGGAAGTCGCCGTACAGGCCGTGGGGCGCGCCGGGGTAGACCTTCAGGGTCGCGTCCTTGAGCAGTTCGGCGGTCTTGAGCGCGGCGTCCTGGATGGGGACGATCTGGTCGTCGTCGCCGTGGGCGACCAGGACGGGGATGTCGATGCCCTTGAGGTCCTCGGTGAAGTCGGTCTCGGAGAACTGCTCAACGCAGTCGTAGGCGGCCTTGACGCCCACCTGCATGCTCCAGAGCCAGAAGGCGCGGCGGGCGCCTTCGGAGACGGCCGCCCCGGGACGGTTGAAGCCGTAGAAGCTCTCGCTGAGGTCCCAGTAGAACTGGGAGCGGTCGCCGTCCACACCGGCGCGGATGCCGTCGAACGCCTCGATGGGGGTGCCCTCGGGGTTCTTCTCGCTCCGCACCATCACCGGCGGGACGGCGCCCAGCAGGACGGCCTTGGCGACGCGGGCGCTGCCGTGGCGGCCGAGGTAGCGGGTGACCTCGCCGCCGCCGGTGGAGTGGCCGACCAGGATGGCGTCCCGCAGGTCCAGGTGCTCGATGAGAGCGGCGAGATCGTCGGCGTAGGTGTCCATGTCGTTGCCGGTCCAGGGCTGGTCGGAGCGGCCGTGCCCGCGGCGGTCGTGGGCGATGGCGCGGTAGCCGTTCTCGGCCAGGAGGCGCAGCTGCTCGTCCCAGGCGTCGGCGTTCAGCGGCCAGCCGTGACTGAACACGACGGGCTGCCCGCTGCCCCAGTCCTTGTAGAAGATGCGCGTGCCGTCGGCGGTGGTGATGGTGGGCATCGGGGATTCCTCTCAGTGTTCTTCCGCGGTCGCGGGGGAGATGCGGGGAGGCCCGGTGCGGACACCGCCCCGCGAGAAGGTGGCCAGCACGGTACGTACGGCGATGCCGGCGATCAGAAGGGTGACCGCGGCGAGCGCGGCGTAGGTGTAGACGAGGTACCCGGTCGGGCGGAGGATCTGCGTCCAGTGGACGACGCTGGTGGCGACCGCGGCCCAGGAGAAGGTGAACGCCCAGAAGCTCGGGGCGAAGCGCAGCCGCGTGAAGGCGGGCAGCAGCCGCAGCTGCGCGAGCACCATCAGCGTGCCGTATCCGGCGAGGATCGCGCTGAAGGCGTCCACGTGGGGGCCGTGCAGCGAGACGTAGGCGACGGTCGCCACGGCCGCGGGCGCGACCTCGATCGCGAGGGTCGGGTAGAGGGCCGGCGGCAGCGCGGGGCGGAAGAAGAGCCGCGCCATGATCATCGATCCCAGGATGAACCAGCAGATCAGCCCGAGGCCGAGCATGGCATAGCCCAGCGTCCGCTGCCCGACCGCGGCGGCGCCGGCCGCCGCGACCAGGCCGCCCGCCACGGTCGGCAGGAAGTACCCCGGATGGAGCTGGTCGAGGCTGAGCGACCCGTAGATCCACTGGCCGGTCATCCAGCCGCCGAGCAGCACGGTCAGCACCAGGAACACGTCGAAGACGACGGTTCCGGCGGTCGAGTCGTACGCGTAGAGGCCCTGCGACGCCGCCGGCATCGGAGTGATCATCGCCAGGGCGGCGAAGGGGGCGGCGACGGGATCGGTCAGATCGGCGGCGAACGCGCCGCGTACCGACAGCGCGTACCGCGCGTAGCGCGCCACCGTGACGGCCCAGACGATCGCCGAGACGGCCAGCAGCGTCCGTCCCGCCCACAGCGGGGCGTGGCCGTAGCGCGCGACGGTCAGCCAGGTGCCCGCCAGTCCCGCGATGCCGAACGCCATGCCGAACAGGTTCAGCGGAACCCGTCGGACCGCGGGGGTCTCGGGCTTCTCGGCCTCGTCGGCGGCCATGGGGGCTCCTCGTGGTACGCAAGGGGGAAGCGGGATCGGCGAGCAATGTGAGTTCAACGATGCCAATGTCCCAGATCGTGGTGGAACGTCCATAAGTCGAATGACTTGCGAACTTCCTGTGGCCCGGACCGCCGGGGCGGGGGCCGAGCGACCGTGGCAGGGGCGACGGAGGGCGGCGCGAGTGCGTGGGCGCCGGCGAGAGGGACGCGTGCGGCCGCGCTCCTGGCCAGGGCACGGGCGGCGAGCGGTTAGCGTGGCAGTACACAGACCGGAATTTGCTCTTTATCTCACTTGAGGGACGGTTGTCGCAGAGCAAGGTTTCTGACCGGGAAGGTGGTGGGGGCTCGCGCGTCCGTGGGCCTGCCGCGTGGATGTCTCCAGCACTGCTCCCGCGGACCGGCGGGGCACCGGGCGGATGACCGGCGTATGGGCCGCGGCCCCGCACCCCGTGGTGGTGGCCGACGGCGCCGGCCGGGTGGTCGAGCTGAACGAGGCCGCCGCCCGGCTGTTCCCGCGCGCCGAGCCGGGCGCGAGCCTCGCGGCCACGACACCCGGGTGGCTCGCGGAGGCGCACCGTGCCGCTGTCGCGTCGGGAACCGTGGACGAGCCCGTACGAGGCGAGGCGGGCGAATACGGTTATGAAGCCCGTGCGACCTTCTCCCCGGATGGGGACGTGATCTGGTGGCTGGTCGAGGACACCGACCGGCGGCGGGCCGAGACCGCGCTGGAGACGGAGCGAAGGCGCACGGCGCTCCTGATCGAGGCGGCGGGCGCCCTGCTGACGACGCTGAACTACGACCGGTGCATGGAGGTCGCGGTACGGCTGGCGGCCGAGCACCTGGCCGACGCCGCGATCCTCGTCGCGCCCGCCACCGGGAAACGGCTGCCGGTCGCGTACGCGATCCGCGGCGCGCAGGTCTCCCGCCGTACGCTGCGGGCCGACCCGGCCGAGGTCCCGGGCCTGAGCGAGGCGCTGCAGGGCTTCCCGCCGATCCCCTCCCGCTGGATCGACCCCGGCCGGTTGCCGTCGTGGGCCGTGCCGGAGGGCTTCGGCGGATCGGTCGGCGCGGTCGCGGTGACGCCGCTGCCCGGGCACGGCATCCCGGCCGGCGCGCTGATCCTGCTGCGCCGGAGCGACCGGCGAGGGTTCGGTGACGACGAGGAGGTCTTCGCCCGGCTGTTCGCGGCACGGGCGGGCGCGGCGCTGTCGGCGGCCCGCGTGTACGCCGACCGGACGGGGATCACCGAGATCCTCATGCGCGAGCTGCTGCCGCCGCGACTGCGCCACGTCCACGGGGTGGCCTACGCCGGTGGCTACCGCGCGTCGGTGCGCAGCGAGCTGGTGGGCGGTGACTTCTACGACGTCCACCCGGGCGAGGACGAGGAGACCGAGTCCCTCGTCGTCCTCGGCGACGTGTGCGGCAAGGGCCTGGAGGCGGCGGTCACCACGGGCCGGATCCGCACGACGCTGCAGGCGCTGCTGCCCCTGGCCGGCGACCACCTGCGGACGCTGTCCCTGCTCAACGGGGCGCTGCTGAACTCCGGATCGACCCGGTTCGCCACCCTGGTGCTCGCCTCGGCGGTGCGCGCCGGTGACCGGGTGCGGCTGCGGCTGACCAGTGCCGGGCATCCGCCGCCGCTGATCGTGCGGCGCGACGGCGTCGTGGAGGAGGCCGCCACGCGCGGCACTCTGATCGGGGCGTTCCCCGACGTGCAGGCGACGACCGCCGGGGTAGAGCTGGCGCCGGGGGAGACGTGCGTGCTCTACACCGACGGCATCACCGAGGCCCGCGGCGGGCCGCTGGGCGACATCATGTTCGGCGAGGAGCGGCTGAAGGACGCGCTGTCCGAGTGCGCGGGGATGCCCGCCGAAGGCGTCGTGGAGCGCGTGCAGATGCTCGCGGCGGAATGGGCCGGCGACCGCGACCACGATGACATGGCCGTCGTGGCGATCAGCGCACCGCAGGCCGGGCGTCCGGAGGCGGCGGGGCGACGTCCACGCGGTGAGGAGATCCCGCGATGACGGCTTCGGCTCCGGACCGCAAGGGCACCGAGGTCCTGTCCGCCCGGCTGTGGGACGTCGTGCGCGGCGGCGACGAGTACGCCGCGGTGGAGATCGTGCTGTCGGCGGTGGACGCGGGCCTGGACGCCGAGTCGGCCCTGCTCGACGTGGTCGCGCCCGTGCAGGGGAAGGTCGGCGTCGAGTGGGCCGCCAACCGGCTCAGCGTCGCGGAGGAGCACACCGCCTCGGCCATCAACGACCGCGTCATCGCGGCCCTGGCTCACCACGGGTCCGCGCCGCGGCGGTCACACCAGGGGCGGATCACGGTCGCGTGCGTCGACGGGGAGTGGCACGCCCTGCCCGCCCGCCTGCTGGCGGAGACCCTGCGGCTGCGCGGCTGGCAGATCGACTTCCTCGGGGCGCAGGTGCCCGTTCCGCACCTGATCGACCACCTGCACCGTACGGGACCCGACGCGCTGGCCCTGTCCTCCTCCATCCCCACCCGCCTGCCCGCCGCGCACACCGCGATCAGGGCGTCCCAGGCGGCGGGCGTCCCGGTCATCGCCGGCGGGGCGGCCTTCGGTCCCGGCGGCTGCTACGCCGACCGGCTCGGCGCCGACGCCTGGGCCCCTGACGCCCGTGCGGCGGCCGACCGCCTCGCCGAGATCGTCGCCCGGCCGTACGTCCCCCCGGCGGCCCACGAGCCCCTGGACGACCTGCCGCACCTGGCCGACCAGGAGTACACCCTGGTCACCCGCAACACCCACCGGCTCGTCGCGGCGGTCCTCGCCGCGATCGAGGAACGGTTTCCGGCCATGGCCGGCTACAGCGAGCGGCAGCGCCGGCACACCGCCGAGGACATCGCCCACATCACCGAGTTCCTCGCGACCGCCCTCTACCTGGACGACTCCGGGCTGTTCACCCGCTTCATCGCCTGGACCGCCGACATCCTCGCCGCCCGCGGCGTTCCGGCGCACTCGCTCACCCTGGGCCTGGACCTGCTGACCGAACAGCTCACGGACCTCCCCCGCGCCGTCGCCCTGCTCCGCGACGGCCGCGCCGCCGTCCCGCTCGCCCGCTGACCGAGGTGCGCCCGCGTCCGGGCTCGAATCCCACACGATCGAACATCGCGATCGGGGCTTTTGCCCCATAGTCGCCCTCATATTGACGGATTTGACCGTAATGCTTAATTTACGGCAAAGACCGCAGTCATCCAGTACCCCGCCGCCGCGTCTGCCCCGCCGGCCACCGCCGACGACCTCACCTGCCGGTTCCCGACACCGTCATGCGCGGACACCGCCCGCCTTCCGGAGAACCAGGTCCTCCGCCTCACCCTGGAGTTCCCCATGCGAGGACATCGACGTACCCTCTTCGGCCGTGCCGCGACCCTCGTCGCCGGACTGGCCCTGATCCTCTGCACCGCGCCCGGCCTCCGCGTCGCACCGGCGGCCGCCGCGTCCCAGGTGTGCTTCCTGTCCTGTGACACCCTCGACCCGTCGCGGGCGGCGCAGGAGACGTTCCCCGTGCCGCAGAAGAACATCAACGGCCGCACGCTGGTGCTGCACGTGTCGGACGCGGACGGCATGGCATGGGGGAGCATCGACGACGGCACCACCGGCGACGCCGTGTGGCTCGACCGGTCCTGGGACGGCGGGCAGACGTGGGAGGGCCTGCTCGGAAAGGCGAGCATCCCCGCCACGTGGACCGGCACGCGGACGCTCATGTACAACATCTCCGACCCCCGCGGCCACCGGCGCGGTCTCATCCGTGCCTGCGGCGACGCCGGCGCGGTCACCTGCACCGACTGGGTCTACCCGACGGTCTGCGACGTCCGATGCGACCGCACCGACGCGGGGCAGGCGAACGGCGACAGCCGGCCCGTCCCCGCGACCACCCTGTCCGGCCGGGTGATCCGGCTGCACACCGACCGGAACGGGATGGCCTGGGCCGGCATCGAGGCGGGCGCTCCGGGCGACGAGGTGTGGCTCGACCGCTCATGGGACGGCGGCGCGACCTGGCCCGACGGCTCCTCGCTCGGCCGCCTCTCGGTCGCGAGCGGCGCGACCGCCGCCCGTACCGCGATGTTCGCCACCCGTGACCCGCGCGGCCGCCTGTACGGCGGCGCCGTCCGTGCCTGCGGACGAGCGGTGTCCGGGCAGAACGGCAGCTGCACGGCATGGGCACGGCCCGCGCCGTCACGGGCCGCGGCGGCCGCCGACGCCCTGATGTACTCCTACGACCCCTACACCGGCTGGTGGCCGAGCAGCTGGTGGAACTCCGCGGCGACGCTCACGACGCTCATCGACGACGGCGACCACCAGCACGACTGGGTCATCGCCCGCACGTTCGACCAGAACAAGGGCGTGTTCCCGGCCGGGCAGCGCGGCACCGATCCCATCGAGGGGAACTTCGTCAGCCGCGCCATCGACGACAGCGCGTGGTGGGGCCTCGCGTGGGTGGCGGCCTACGACCACACCGGCGACCGGCGATACCTGACCATGGCCACGACGATCGCCGACTACGTGAACCAGTACTGGGACCCGAGCACGTGCGGTGGCGGGGTGTGGTGGAACCGGGAGCGCACCTACAAGAACGCGATCACGAGCGGTCTGTACCTGCGGCTCGCCGCGTCGATCCACCGCCGTACGCCCGGCGACACCATCTGGCTGCAACGGACCCGTACGGCCGCGACGTGGTACCTGAACAGCGGGCTGATCAACTCCGCGAACCTCGTCAATGACGGCCTCACCCAGGACTGCCGCAACAACGGCCAGACGGTCTGGACCTACAACCAGGGCCTCGCCATCGGCGGCCTGGTCGAGGCGTGGCGCGCCACCGGCGACACCGCACTGCTCACCGCGGCGCGACGACTCGCGGACGCGGCGATGACCGGTCTCACCCAGAACGGGATCCTGACCGAGTCGTGCGACGTCGGCCAGAGCACCTGTGACGACAACCAGAAGCAGTTCAAGGGCATCTTCAGCCGCTACCTCGCCGACCTGGCGGCGGCGACCGGCGCCTCCGCCTACCAGGTGTTCGCCCAGCGGCAGGCGGACTCGATCTGGGCCCACGACCGCGACCCGCTGAACCGGATCGGCCAGCGCTGGGCGGGCGGCGCCCCGAATCCGTCCGACTGGCGCACCCAGGCGAGCGGCCTCGGCGCCCTCACCGGCCCGCCCCGGACCGGCCCCTGATCCGGTGGGCCGGCGGTGTGGGGGGGGGGGGGGGGGGGGGGGGCCCCCCCCCCCACGTCTTGCCGGGATCAGGCGGCGGTGCAGGTGGGGGTGGGGGCGGTGTTGGAACCCGAGTAGGTCGCCTGGAAGCCGAAGGACGTCGAGGCGCCGGGGCTCAGGCCGCCGTTGAAGGAGGCGTTGGTCGCCGTGACGGCGGCGCCGGACTGGGTGACGGTGGCGCTCCAGCCGTTGCTCACGGACTGGTTGCCGCCGAAGGACCAGGTCACCTTCCAGCTCTTGGTGGCCGTGGTCCCGGAGCTCTTCACGGTCACGGTGGCGGTGAAGCCGTTGCCCCAGTCGTTGTCCACGTGGTACGCGGCGGTGCAGGCCGCGCTGCCGGAGCCGCCGCCCCCGCCACCGGTGCCTCCTCCGCCGCCCGAGCCGTCGCCGACCGGGTCGAAGGCGGTGGACTTGACGGAGGACAGGTAGGCGTCCTTCGTGGTGTTGACGGTCGTCCAGTCGTCGTTCAGGATGCCGCCGGTGTCGCCCGAGTTCGGGTTCAGGCACCAGAACGTCCACTGGAACGAGTCCGTGCCGGTGCCCATGTACTTCACCAGGGCGGACAGCCACTGCTGGTCGATGGTGGACTGCAGCGTGGTGCCGAACTCACCGACCCAGACCGGGGCGACGTTCTGCTTGAACAGGTAGCCCCAGAACTTGTCCCATACGGCGGGCATGTTGTCGGGGAAGTTCGAGGCGTGGAACCACGTCTGGTCGGACACGCTCGTGGCGTAGTCGTGCGCGGAGTAGACCAGGCGGTTGGCCACGGAGAGGCGGACCGGGTAGGTGCCCGCGCCTTCGAGGTTGCCGCCCCACCAGCCGGAGTCGCCGTTGTAGGTCTGCACGCCCTCCACGAAGATCAGGAGGTTCGGGTTGACCGAGAGGACCGCGTTGCCGCCCCGCTCGGCGGCCAGCCGCCAGTCGGTCGAGGTGTCCCCGCAGCCCCAGCAGGCCGGGTCGTGCGGCTCGTTGTGCAGGTCGATGCCGACGACCGCGGTGTTGTTGGCGTACCGGCTCGCGATCGCCTTGAGGTTCGCGATCCAGGTCGACTCGGGGACGCTGGAGGTGTACCAGAGCGCCGACTGGCCGGAGGAGTCCGGGCGGTGCCGGTCCAGGATGACCCGCAGGCCGATGGAGCCCGCGTAGTTCACGATGTGGTCCATGACCTGCAGGGAGTTGAGGCCCTGCAGGTCGGCGTTCTTGCCGCTGGAGAAGTCGATGCTGTTGGGGACCGTACTCGACTTGAAGATGTCGTCGGAGTACGGCAGGCGCAGGGTGTTGTACCGCAGGGACTTGAGCTGGTTCAGCACGTCCTTGTAGTCCCGGCTCCACAGCCCGTGCACGACGTAGTTCGCGGTCTCGAAGCCGAACCAGTTGATGCCCGCGATGCGTACGGGATTGCCGCTGGAGTCCAGGATCTGCCGGCCGCTGGTGTGCCAGTAGCCGGCGCCCGCGGCGCGTGCCTTCGGAGCGAGGGAGACGCCGCTGGTGAAGGCGGCGATGAGGGCGAGGACAAGGACGACCAGCGGGAGAGATCTGATTCTCAGGCGTGCTCCATGGGCGAGCATGACACCACCTAACGTGACTCGTGCGGTTCAGACCCCGATGTGCCCCCCGACCCACCGGATTATGGGAGCGCTCCCACGGCCCCGTCGAGACGGCGGTCCGCGATGGGGGAGCGGCGTCCTCCCGCTCGCCCGGCCGGGACCTCCGCGCCGGCGCCCCCGAGCGGTGCATCCCTCAGGTGACCTGCGCAGCGACGGCTGCACGGCGCGCGCCCGACCGCGCCCATCGACCGGGGAACGGCGCCGGCCCGTACGCCGCCGGGCATGAAAGTTTCGGCCGCGTCGCCGGTCAGCCCCGGCGGGCGATGATCATGCCGGCGGCGCGCCAGCCACTGGCCAGCGCTCCCTGCTGGGACGGGCTGTCGCGGTGGTCGCCGGCGACGTAGCGGCCGTCGCCGAGCGCCACCGGCCGGCGCAGCCGGCCCAGCGGCGGTGCGGCGTCGGGCAGCGCGTGCGGGATCCGTACGGTCGCCAGGTGCTCCCACTCCCCGGTGGCCGTGCCGTAGACCCGTGCCAGTTCGGTGCTGATCGTGTCGTGGTCGGCGTCGGGCGCGGCGACCGTGGTGGCGACCAGGTGCCGGCCGGGCGGGGCGTAGGTGGGCACGGCGTTGCTGACCACGATGGTGTTCGCGATGAACGGGCCGCCGGGCCGGCCGGCGCCGTCACCGTCCAGGACGAGCGTCGCCTCGTCGAGCGGCGGTTCGGGGGCGGCGTGGTAGACGGTGGTCAGCGCGTGCATGCCCGGCGCGGGGAGTTCGGGCAGCAGCCGGGCGGCGGTGACCGGGTCGGTGGCGACCAGCACCGCACGCGCCCGTACCGGCCCGGACGGGGTGTGCGCGACCGTGCCCCGCAGCCGCTCCACCGGTGCGCCCAGCCGGATCCGGCCGGCCGGCAGCGGCGCGGCGATCGCCGCCGTTACCGCGCCCACTCCCGCGCGGGGCAGGCCGATGCGGCCGTGGACGAACGACCGGACGATCATCGCCAGGGCGTGGCTGGAGGTGCCCAGGCCGGGGTCGGCGAGGACCCCGGACAGGTACGGGCGGACGAGACCGTCGAGCATCGCCGGGGAGAGCCCGCCCATCACCCGGGCGGTGGTGGTCTCGGGCTCCTCCAGCAGCCGCGCCGGGGGCAGGGCGGCGTACCGGGCGATGATCGCGGCCAGGCGCACCCGGTCGGCGACGGTGCCGATGCCGCCGACGGCCGACCGCAGCATGCCCGGCACGCCACGTGGGTCGCGCAGCGGATGCGCGTAGCGCTCCAGCCGGTCCCCGTGGCGGACCAGCACCCCGGCGCGGAACCAGCCCATGTCCAGCGCGGCCGGGTCGACCAGGGCGGTCAGCCGTGGGTACGCCGTGTTGACGATCTGGAAACCGCGGTCCAGCAGGAACCCGCCGGCCTCGTCGGTGACCACCCGGCCGCCGACACGGTCACCGGCCTCCAGGATCAGGAAGTCGGCGCCGTCGCGGTGCAGGCGCCGGGCGGCCGCCAGCCCCGCCATCCCGGCTCCGATGATGAGTACGTCGGTGTCCGCCCCCGTCACCTCCTGTCCATTTCCCCTCGCCGCATCGCTCATGCGCCGAGCCGCTACGGCGAGGACGCGGCGGCGGGGTCGGCGCCCCCGGTCGTGTGGCGGCTCGCCGGCCGCGCGCCGTACCAGTCCAGGCACAGCACGGTGGCGTCGTCGGCGAGGTCGCCGTGGCACGCGTCCATGAGCGCGCCGGTCAGGACCCGAACGGCCTCTCTGGGGTGCAGGTCGCGGCTGTCGAGGAGGAGCGCGGCCAGGTCGATCCCCCCGGCGCGCTCCCGCATGCCGTCGGTGTACAGGAGCAGGCGGTCGCCGGGGCGCAGGTCGAGGTCCTGGACGGTGTACGAGGTGGGGGAGAACAGCCCGAACGGCAGGTCGACGGCCAGCGGCACCTCCTCGGGGACGCCGTCGCGCAGGCGCATCGGCCAGGGGTGTCCGGCGTTGACGATCTGCGCGTGGCCGTCGTCGAGGTCGATGCGCAGCAACTGGCCGGTGGCGAACCCGCTGCGGCCGTGGTCGAGCAGGGCCTGGTGGGCCTGCTGTGCCTGTTCCGCCACGTCGCATCCGGCCCGGCGTGCCCTGCGCAGCGCGTTGACCAGGAGGGTGGCCAGGATCGCGGAGTCCACCTCGTGCCCCATGGCATCGGTGACGGACAGGTGAACGGCGTCGCGATCGAGCGTGTAGTCGTAAGTGTCCCCGCCGATGTCGTCGACGGGAACGAGAGCGCAGGCCAGGGTGAACTCGGCCGCTTCGCAGCAGGCCGCGGCCGGCAGGAGCCGGTGCTGGATCTCGGCCGCCAGGCTCATCGGGGTGGTGCGCTGACCCCACTCGTACAGGTCGGTGAAGCGCCGGTCGGTGACGATGATGTACGCCAGCGCGTGCGCCGCCTCTCTGACCTGCCGAAGCACCTCCTCACCGGCGTCGGGCAAGGTCAGCTCCAGCACGCCGATGGCGTCGCCGCGGTTGGTCACCGGCGTGATCACCCGCTGTCCGCCGTCGTCGGCCGGCAGCCGGCGCGGCCTCTGGGTGCGCAGAACGGTCTCATAGTCGCTGTTCCGGAGGGCGACACGTTCGGCGTGCCCACCGCATTGCACCTCGTGGGTCAGCCGCACCAGTCCCTGCCCGATCAGGTCGACGATGAGGAACGACACCGCACGCGCCCCGAACCGTTCGCACAGGCTGCCCGCGACCACGTCGACGGACGCCACAGGCTCGGCGTTCTCGGCCGCCGCGAGGATCTCGCTCAGCCCGAACCTCTCCTCACGGGTCCGGGGACTCATCTCGGGAACCCTTCTCGGGAGTGGGCAGGGAGCCGGGACGGCCGGAGTCGTCGAGCCCGGGATTCTGGTACCAGCACCCCTCGGACGGGACGGTGTCGAAGCGGCTGGTGCCCTCGGCGTTGCCCAGGAGATCGTTGTCGTGCACGAACCCGGCGTGACAGTCGCCGGAGTCCGTGATGACCAGGCCGTGGGTCTGCGTCTTGTCCGGTTGGCTGTCCCAGGCCCGGTTCCCGCAGATGGTCGCGCTGTCGGTGCCGGCGGCCAGCCTGATGCCCGCCCTGACCTCGGGTGCGCCCGGCAGCCGGTACCGGGCGCCGGACGGCGGAGGGCCGTCGGACCACGCGGTGGGCGATCCGGGGCGTCTCGGGGCGAGTTTGAGCTCCGTACGGCTGTTGCCCACCACCAGCGCCTCCTGATCCGCGGCGGTGACGCACTTGCCCTTGTGCCCGTTGGGCCGCCAGTCGGCCGCGATGTCGACCACGGACAGCGGCGTGTAGGACACGCTCTCCCCGGCGTCGTCGTATTCGTGCTCGCACCGCCGGCCGTTGTTGCGGAACCTGTTGTTGGTGACGGTGGGGTCGGTGAGAGGCGAGTCGACGGTGATGCCGTCCAGGCCGTTGCCCCAGAACTCGTTGCCGTCGATGATCACGTCGGCGGCCACCGCCTGCCGGCCGCTGTCCAGGTTGTGCTGCCAGTACCCGTAGCGGCCGTTGCGGCTGATCCGGTTGGCGGCGAAGGTGTACGGGCCCGGCGTGTTGCCGACCGCCACGCCGTCGGTGACGTTGTCCTCGATGATGCAGCCGGTGACGACGCCGCCGCGCCCGGCGACCCCGGAGGGGCCGAGGGCGGACACGTCATAGCCGGCCTGGAGGTTGGCGAGCATCGTGCAGCCGGACACGACCAGCCCGTCCGCGCCCCAGTCGGAGATGCCGAACCGGTTGCCCTCGGTATGGCAGCCGACGACGCGGATGCCGCGGGTGGGGGCCCAGTCGGCGTCCTGCAGTTCCACGAAGATCCCGTTGGTGCCGTTGTCCACCGCGGTGCAGGCCGAGATGGTGCAGCGTTCGATGGAGCCCCAGCCGCCGACGCCGATCCCGATGCCGGCGCCGCCCATCGACTCGCCCGGGTCGAGCCGCCCGCAGTGGACGGTCAGGACGTTCTCGACGAGGGTGTCCTGCAGGAAGTCGCAGCCGAATCCCGTACTGGCGACGTCGTGGATGTACAGGTCGCGGAAGATGCCGCGCAGCACGTACTGGAGTCCCAGCCCCTTGGAGTAGGGGTCGTACTCCTCCAGTTCCACGCCGGAGCCGTCGATCTCGAAGCACGCGAAGGTGCAGTCGGCGATGTGCCGACTCGGGCTCGCGCCGTGCTGCTCGATGGTGAACCACGCCAGCGGAGTGCAGACGGTCCGGTCACCGGGGTTGGCCAGCAGGAAGCGCGTCGCGGACCGGCCCGCGCCGATCAGGGAGATCCCGCTCCGCCAGGCGGTGGCACTGTCCCGGATCGAGTACCTCCCCGAGGGACAGTAGATCGTACGGGGCTGGCCGTCGTCGGCGCAGGCCGCCCCGAGGGTGTCGACCAGCGCCTGGAGCGCCGGCTGGTCGTTGGTGACGCCGTCACCGGCGAGGCCGTGCTCGCGGGCGTTGTAGACGAACGGATCCGCCCAGGGGAAGAAGGTCCCGGGGCGACCGCTGCCGGCGGACGAATCTGGACCTGACATGTTCTTCTCACCTCAGTGCGCGGCCGTGCGCAAAGGAAACGGTCTCCTGCGCCGCTCACTGCGTCCGGTTCCCTCGCTCATGAGCAGAAAACGCGCGTCATCCGAAAGTGTCCTGGTCTTCGGCGGGTGACGCGCCGGGAAGGACGTTTCGCCGCCCGCGGCAGGGGCAGAGGCGCGGTGAGCGGTCGCGAGGAACGGCTCCCGAGGCGGACGGAGATGAACCGATCCGAGAATCTGATCAGTGTCCTGACCGAGGACCATCGTGATTTTGAGCAACTGCTGTCCGAGGTGGGTCATCTGACCGACTTCGGCCGGCTGCGGCGTTCGGTGGGCGAGCTGATGATCGCGGAGATGGTCCGGCACGCCGTCGCCGAAGAGACCTACCTGTACCCGGTGGCCCGCGCCCGCCTGCCCCAGGGGCAGCTGATCGTCGAGCAGGAGATCGCCGGGCACGAACAGATCGAGCAGATCTTGCGGGACCTGGGCAGACCGGATCTCACCGATGCGGAGTTCTCCTTCCACCTGTCACGGCTGAAGGCCGAGGCGTACCCGCACGCGCAGGCGGAAGAGGACCGGCTGTTCCCGCTTCTGGCCAGGCACCTGAGCGAGGAGGAACTCGTCGACCTCGGGCGGAAGGCGATGGAGGCGAAGGAGAAGGCGTCGATCCGGCGGTACCTCGCGGACTCGGACTCCTCCCTTCGGGACCGGATCGTCGCCTCGGGCGCGACTCTGGTCGAACGGGTCCGGGGCTACCTGCGCACCGGCGCCTACCCGCTCTGACCGGCGGCCGGGCGGTCAGAGCGGGCCGGGTCAGCGTGCGCTGGGGGTGTTCGCGGATGGCAGGTCCTCGGGCAGCAGGAGGCGCAGGTCCGCCACGCCGGGCGACCGCATCCCGCCGAGCCGCCGCGCCTGGTGGGTGATCATCGTCTCCAGGAGCTGCCGCACGAGCCGCGCGTTGCCGAAGGTCCGGTCCCGCGGCAGGGCGTCGAGGTGTCCACGCAGCGCCGAGAGCGTCTCCGGAGCGCACTCGTAACCTCCCGCCGCGGCCTGGTTCCGCATGATCTCGACGAGCTCGTCGGTGCTGTAGTCCTCGAACTCCACCTGCCGTGAGAACCGGGAGGCGAGACCGGGGTTGGAACTCAGGAAGCGCTGCATCTCCTCGGTGTAGCCGGCGACGATGACGACGACCTCGTCACGGTGGTCCTCCATGAGCTTGAGCAGGGTCTCCACCGCCTCACGGCCGAAGTCGTTGGACGCTCCCTCGGGAGTGAGGGTGTACGCCTCGTCGATGAACATCACACCGCCCAGCGCACGCTGGAAGACCTCCTTCGTGAGCTGCGCGGTGTGGCCGACGTAGCGGCCGACGAGGTCGGCGCGCGCCACCTCGATGAGCTGGCCGCGCGGCAGGACGCCGAGGCTGTGCAGCAGTTCGGCGTAGAGCCGGGCCACGGTGGTCTTGCCGGTGCCGGGCGAGCCGGTGAAGACGAGGTGCCGGCTGAGCCGGGGCACGGGCAGCCCGGCGGCCTCCCGCTGCTTGGCCGTCGCGAGGAGGTCGACGATGTCCTTCACCTCGCGCTTCACACCGCTCAGGCCGACCATGTCCTGCAGCCGCGCCAGCAGCGTCTCGCGCTCCGCGCCCGCCGCGCCGTCCTCGACCGCGGCGTCGCTGACGTCCTCCGGCATCAACAGGGTGAGGTCGCTTTCGGCCGGGTCGGCCATGGACGCGAGCCGGAACGCCTGCCGCTCGATCATCTCCTCGAAGACCAGGCGGGCGGTACGGCCGTTGCCGAAGGTGGCGTCCCGCGGCATCCGCTCGTAGTGCGTGGCGAGCGCCTGACGAGTGGTCGGATGCAGCTCGTAGCGGTGGCTCTCGCAGAGCTTCTCGGTGATCGTGACGAGCTCGTCGACCGAGTAGTTGGTGAACTCGATGGTCCGGCTGAACCGCGAGGCCATACCCGGGTTGGCGGACAGGAACGACTGCATCTCGGCGGTGTAGCCGGCCGCCACCACGACGACCTCGTCGCGGTGGTCCTCCATCAGCTTCACGAGGGTGTCGATGGCCTCGCGGCCGAAGTCGTGCGAGCCGCCCCTGCCCTCGGTGACCAGGGTGTACGCCTCGTCGATGAACAGCACGCCGCCGAGCGCCTCGTTGAACGCCTCCGTCGTCTTGATGGCCGTCGCGCCGACGTACTGGGCGACCAGGTCGGCGCGGGAGACCTCCACGAGGTGCCCGGAGGGCAGCAGGCCGAGGTCGGCCAGGATCCCGCCGTACAGCCGCGCGACCGTGGTCTTGCCGGTGCCCGGCGGGCCCGCGAAGATCAGGTGCCGGCTCATCGGGGGGACCGGCATGCCGAGCCGGGCCCTGCGCTGCGACAGCTGGTTCAGGTTGACGAGCGCGCGCACCTGGCGCTTGACGCCCTCCAGGCCGATGAGGGACTCCAGCTCCTCCAGCGGCCCGCCGGCCGCGGGAGTGCGGGTGTCCCTGCCCTCCGCCGGCGCGCCGGCGGTCTCCCCGCCGGCCTCCTCGCCCCAGGAGTCGGGAACGCCGTTGCCCGAGCTGTCCAGGTCCCGCACGGTCAGCCGTCCGGGCCGGGACTGCCGCAGGCCGGCGCCGCGGTTGTCGCGCACGGCGCAGCCGGTGACGGAGACGGCCTCCGCGGTGTCCACCCGGACGCCGTCGCCGACGCTCCCGGTCAGCTCGCAGGAGGCGAGCGTGGCCCGCGCGCCGGCCGACAGGAGCACGCCGTGGGCGCCGGAGCCGCTGATCCGCGCCCGCGTCAGGGTGAGATCGCCGCCCTCGCGGACGACGACGCCGGAGGCATCGCTCTCGGAGACCGCGCAGTCCTGGAGCGTGCCCATCCCCCCGAAGTCGACGGAGACCCCGGCGTCGCCGGGGGAGCGGAACTCGCAGTCGCGGAAGGTGACGTTCGCGCCGCTCGCGATGCGCACCGCGGCGCCGCCGGACCGTTCGACGACGCAGTGCTCCAGCCGCCCGCGCCCGTCCTCGGTGACCTCCACCCCGGTCCCGCCGGGCGCGCTGATCGTGGCGTTCCGTACGAGCGGGTTGGCGCCGGACCGGATGGCGACGGCGGTGCCGGCGGCGTCCACGACCTCCAGCCGGTCGAACTCCGGGACGGAGTCCTCCGCCAGCAGCACGGACGCGGACGCGTCGGCGCAGTCGCGCACCGTCGCGGCGTTCAGCGTCGGCGAACTGGACCCCGCCACGTGGATGCCGGGCGCCGTCGATCCGGCGAACTCGCAGTTCTCGAAGGTGCCGCGGGAGCGCTCGGTGACGGACAGGCCGCTGCCCTTGGTACGGGCCGTGCGGCAGCGCCGCAGCAGCGGATCCGCGCCATCGGCCAGCACGATGCCCGGACCGGCGGTGATGTCGCTGACCGAGACCTCTTCCAGCGTCGGACGCGACCCGCTGGTCACGTACACGCCGGTCGCGCAGTCGCGGACGCTGGTCCGCGCGACCCGGGTGGCGCTGTCGCCCTCGAGGGCGATGGCCGGCTTGGAGGTGGTGGAGATCTCGCAGTCCTCGATCGTGCCCTGGGCCTCGCCGTTGGCCAGCAGGCCGTTGCCGCGGGCGTCCCGCAGCCGGCAATTCCGGATCGTGGACCGGGACTTCTCGCCCAGCACGACGGCGGAGGTGCCGAGGTTCTCGATGAGGCAGTCCTCGATGACGCTGGCCGTCTCCGAGGTGTCGACGACGCCCGCGCCCACGGGGTTGGTGATCCGGCAGCCGCGCATCGCGAGCGAGCCGGAGTTGCGGGACAGCACCGCCGTCCAGCCGGAACCGGCCACGGTGCAGCCCTCCATGGCGACCTGCCCGCGCGCCGCGTCCACCACCGGCACGTCGTCGCCGCCACCGCGCAGCGTGAGGTCCGTGAGCATCACGGCGTCCGCCACGAGCATCACCGCGGTGCCGCTGCGCGGGCAGATCTCCACGCTGCCGCGGTCCCCGTCGGCCACGATCGTGACGCGGGTCCGGATGAAGAGGCTCTCGGGGTACCGGCCGGGCCTGATACGGATCACCGATCCGGTACGTGCCGCCGCCAGCGCCTCCTCGATTGTCCGGAAAGCACCCGGCTCTTCCGGGGAGACCGTGAGCAACTGCCGAGACACGCTGAACCCTCCTAAGTCGGTCGAATGCCGACGAGACAACCATCATGCCGTTCGCGCGGACCGCTTGACACCCTTGCCGGTAAGGGCCCTGACCAGCGGTGACACTTTTCGTGGACGACAAGAGAACGACAAGATCGCAACTCTATGCTGAGCGCATGCGACGTGTCCCCCGGCGCCTGTGCGCCGTGGCGTCGGTGGCCGCCGCCATGGCCTCGCTCTCCGTCTCCGCCCTTCCCGGAGCCGCGGCGGCCACGGCGTACGAACGGCCCCCCGGCGCCGCACCCGGCCCCGTCAGCCTGCCCGCCATACCGTCGGCGCTCGCGCCCGGCCGGCCGTGCACCGGGGCGTCCCCCACCGCCGCCCACGCCCGGCCGTGGACCGCGGGCGCGCTCGGCCTGGACCGGGTCCGTGAGCTCAGCCAGGGCGCCGGGGTCACCGTCGGTGTCGTCGACACCGGCGTGGGCGTGAACGTCCCCGCGCTGGCCGGCCGGGTCACCGCGGTCGCGGACGCCGGGAGGGACTGCGTCGGGCACGGCTCCTTCGTGGCCGGTCTGATCGCGGGCCGTGGCGAGGACGCGACCGGCGGCGGGATCGCGCCGCAGGCGCGGATCCTCGCCGTGCGCGGCACCAGCGGGAGCGGCACCCCCTCACCCGGAGCGGTGGCGGCGGGCATCCGCACCGCCGTCGACCGCGGGGCCCGCGTCGTCTACGTCGGTGCCGCCCTGACGACGGGCCGGCCGGAGCTGACGGACGCGGTCCTCTACGCCACCCGCAAGGACGCCGTCGTGGTCGCGCCCGCGGCGCCGGACGCCGTGGCCACCACCGCCGGAGGCGTGCCCTCGGCGCCGCCCGCGCGCCCCTACTTCCCCGCCTTCATCCCGCAGGTGGTCGCGGTCGAGGACTACGGGCAGGACGGCTCACGCCCGCAGAACGCGCCGAACGTCTTCGCCGCCGACCTGGCCGCGCCCGGCGACGCCGTCGTGGGCGTCGGCCCCAAGGGCGCCGGGAACTACATCGGCTCCGGCTCCTCGCTGGCCGCGGCGTTCGTCGCGGGTACGGCCGCCCTCGTGCGCGCTTACCAGCCCCGGCTGACGGCGGCCGAGGTCGCGAACCGTCTGGTCACCTCCGCCTACCCCGCGGCGAAGCCCGTCCTCGACCCGTACGCCGCCGTGGCCGCGGTGTCGTCCCCGGCGACCGCTCGGCCGGCCTCCGCCGCTCCCCTGCGGATGCCGGGCCGGACCTCGCACGCCGCGCGTACCCGCGCGCTGGTCGTCGCCTCGGTCGGGGGCGGGATCGTGGCCATCGTCGCGTGCGCGGCGGTGATCGTCCCGCTCGGCCGGGCCCGTGGCTGGCGGCCGGCCGGTAGTGATCCGGTCTGACTCCGCCGGTGTCAATGTCGGCAAGTCGGCGGCAAGGACTCGCCAAGACCACGGCTTGATCGTTGAGGCTTCATCAATGGCCGAGGTCAAGCCGTGGCCGTCTCCGGAATGACGAATCGTGAGAATGAGGTCGCCCTAATGACGCACAGCCGAGTGCTGGACCGGCCACCGAGGATGGTCCGGAAATTCGTCATACCGCGACGGCATGACGTTCCGCGCGGTCCGGCTCCGCAGCCCGAGCCGTCGCACGACGACGCCTTCTCGCGCACGCTGTACGAGCGGCACGGCACCGTCCTGCTCAACTTCACCCTCCGGCTGTGCGATGGCGACCGGCACCGGGCCGAGGACATCGTCCAGGAGACCGCCGTACGGGCCTGGCAGCACCGCGGGATCCTCGACCCGACGACGGACCGGATCCGCACCTGGCTGTTCACCGTCGCGCACCGGCTCGTGATCGACCACTACCGCGCCCGGCAGGCGAGGCCGAACGAGGTCGGCGACGACCAGCCCGAGGAACGGGCCGTGCCGGACCCGGCCGAGCGGGTCGTCACGCTGCGGGCGGTGCTCGAGTCCATGACCGAGCTCACCGAGCAGCAGCGCGAGGTCCTCATCTACACGTACTACCTCGGCTACAGCGTGGAGCAGACGGCGACCGCGCTCGGCCTCGCGCCGGGGACGGTCAAGTCCCGCGCCCACTACGCCATGCGCGCGCTGCGGGCGTCCCTGCGCGCCCGCGCCGTCATGGACTGAGCGGCGAGCCCGCGCCGTCACACGAACTGAGCGGCGCCGCCCGGGTCCCCGCCCCCCGGGGGGACCACCGGCACCCAGGCCTCCGCGATGGCCGGTGCCGGGCCGAGCGGCGCCGCTCCTTCTTCCGCGGGACCCGAGTTCTTCCGCGGGACCCCAGCGGCACCGTTCTCTCTTCCGCGCCCCTCAGTCGAGCATGGCGGTCTGGACCTGCACGGCCTTGCGCCGGGCGATCCGGATCGCCCGGCCGGGCGGCAGGATGCGGCCCTTGACGTTGCCGAACAGGTATCCCTCGTCCGGCGGGCAGGACATGAGCAGGGACGGCGTGTTGACCTCCTGCAGCCGGCGCATCATCATCTCGCCCATCCCGCGGCCGGCGCCCGCGGCGGCGCGGGCGACGACCACGTGCAGCCCGACCTCCCAGCCGAGGGCGAGGTGGTCGATGATCGGGTCGAACGGATGCTGCATCGGGCCGGCCCCGACCATGTCGTAGTCGTCGACCAGGATGAACAGCCGGGGGCCGCTCCACCAGTCGGCCAGCTTCATCCGGGCCGGGGTGATGTCCGGCCCCGGCAGGCGGCCCTTGATCGCCTGGCCCGCCCCCATGACCAGCTCGCGCAGCGCGTCGATGCTGACCGCGTGCCCGAGGCGGTACTCCTCGGGGACCGCCTCGACCAGCTCACGACGGTAGTCGACCACCATGATGCGCGCCTCCGCGGGCGTGTACCGCTCGGTCACGGCGCGGGCGACCAGGCGCAGCAGGTTCGTCTTGCCGCTCTCGGTGTCGCCGACGACCACCATGTGCGGGGTCTCGGCGAAGTCGTGCACCACGGGGGAGAGCCGTTCCTCCTCCAGGCCGATCGGCACCCGGAAGTCGCCCTCGGGCGCCGGCAGTTCCCGGACGCTGAGCTGGGCCGGCAGCATCCGCACCGGAGGCGCGGCGGGGCCCGCCCAGCTCTCGCGCACCGCGGCGACCAGGCCCGCGACGCCGTCGGCGAGGTCGTCGGCGCTCTCCACCGAGTCGATGCGCGGCAGCGCCGTGAGGTAGTGCAGCTTGGTGTCGCGGGTCATGCCGCGCCCGGGGACGCGCGGCACGCTCGCCGCGCGGCGGGTGTCGACCTCCGAGTCCATCGGGTCGCCCATCCGCAGCTCCAGGTGGGTGGCGGCCTGGTCGCGCACGGCCGCCGTGAGCTCCACCCACCGCGCGGTGGTGACGATCAGGTGGATGCCGAAGCTGAGGCCGCGCGCCGCGATCGCGGTGAACGTCTGGATGTACCGGTCGAAGTCCTGGCGCACCGTCGACCAGCCGTCCACGACGAGGAACACGTCCCCGTGCGGCTGGTCGGCGAACTCCCCGGCCGCCCGGCGGCGCCGGTAGGTCGCCATGGAGTCGATGCCGTTGAAGAGGAAGAACTGCTCGCGGTCGGCGAGCAGCGCGGTGACCTCCGCGATGGTACGGCCGACGCGCTCGTGGTCCAGGCGGCTGGCGACTCCGGCGACGTGCGGCAGGCCGGTGAGACCGGCGAGCGTGCCGCCGCCGAAGTCGAGGCAGTAGAACTGCACCTCGCGCGGGGTGTGCGTGAGCGCGAGGGCGGTGATCAGGGTGCGGACGAGCGTGCTCTTGCCGCTCTGCGGGCCGCCGGCGATGGCGACGTGCCCGCCGGCCCCGGACAGGTCGACGACCAGCAGGTCGCGGATCTGCTCGAAGGGCCGGTCGACGATGCCCAGCGGCACGGTGAGCCCGCCACGCCGCTCCCAGTCGACCGTCGTCAGGCCGAACACGTCGTCGGGCGCGAGCGGCGGGAGGATCTGGTCGAGGGTGGGCGGCAGGTCGAGCGGCGGCAGCCACACCTGGTGGGCCGGCGGCCCGGCGTCGCGCAACCGGTCGACGGCCACCGACAGCAGGGTCTCGGCGGTCTCCTCGGGCTCCTCCGGGGTCTCCTGCGCCGGGACGGGCTGGATCGGGGCGATGCGGGAGGCGGACCAGGGGACCACCTGGCTCGCCACCCGCGCCTGGTCGGCCTTGCCGCGCCCCCGGTAGGGACCGGAGGAGTACGCCGCGCGGAACCGGGTGAGCGCCTCGACGCCCGTCTTGAGGAAACCGGCGCCGGGCTGGGGCGGCAGTTGGTGGGCGTCGGGCACGCCCAGCACGCCGCGGCTCTCCATGGCCGAGAACGTCCGCAGGCCGATGCGGTAGGACAGGTGGCTCTCGAGCTGGTGCATGCGGCCCTCGTCGAGCCGCTGGGAGGCGAGCAGCAGATGCACGCCCAGGCTTCGGCCCAAACGGCCGATCATGACGAACAGCTCCATGAAGTCGCGGTGCGCGGCGAGCAGCTCGCTGAACTCGTCGACGACGACGAAGAGGCTGGGCAGCGGCTCCAGCGGGGCTCCGGCCGCCCGGGCCTTCTCGTACTCAAGCGCGGAGACGTAGTTGCCCGCGGCGCGCAGCAGCTCCTGGCGGCGCATGAGCTCGCCGTGCAGCGCGTCCCGCATGCGGGCGACGAGGGCGGCCTCGTCGGCCAGGTTCGTGATGACCGCGGAGACGTGCGGCAGCTCGTCCAGGCCGAGGAAGGTCGCGCCGCCCTTGAAGTCCACCAGGACGAAGTTGAGCGTCTCGGAGGAGTTGGTCAGCGCCATCGCGAGCACGAGGGTGCGCAGCAGCTCGCTCTTGCCCGAGCCGGTGGCGCCGATCAGCATGCCGTGCGGGCCGGTGCCGCCCTGGGCGGACTCCTTGATGTCCAGCTCCACCGGCTTGCCGTCGGCGCCGACCGCGATCGGCACCTTCAGGCGTTCCGCAGCGGTGCGCTTGCGCCAGAGGGTGTGGGGGTCGTGCCGGTACAGGTCGGGGATGCCCAGGAGGGTGGCCAGGTCCGTGGTGGCCGACAGCGGCTCGGTCCGCTCGGACCCGACGCCGAGCCGGTACGGCGCGACCCGCCGGGCGAGCGCGGTCGCGGTCGGCACGCCCAGGGCGTCAGGCCGGCCGAGCAGGGTCAGCTGCTCCTTGCGCTCCCGGTCGGTGCGGACGAGCCGGATCTCGCCGTCGCCCACGTCGAGGCGGAGGGTGGTGCGGCCGGGCCGCCACGTCAGCGCGCCGGACAGGTCGAGCACGACGACGTTGCGCATGCCGGGACCGTCCAGCGCGTGCCCGGCGGGGATGGTGCCCCCGTCCACGATGAGCACCGCGTAGGGCTCCTCCCGGCCGGGCATGGCCTCCGGGTCGTACGTCGGCCGCTCCCAGAACTCCGCGCCGAGCATGCCCTCCAGCTCGGGGAAGTCCGAGGCGATCATGCGAATCTGGCCGGCGGCGTCGCTGTCGTGGGGGTTCAGGTTGTGCGGCAGCCACTTGACCCACTCCCACTCCGCCAGGCGTTCCGGGGCGACGCAGAGCGCGATCCACAGGTCGTCCGGCGAGTGGAAGACGGCGAGCTGGGCGACCATGGCGCGGACGGCTCCGCGGATCTGCGCCTCGTCCCCCCGGAACAGCACGCGGGCCCAGGACTGCAGGTAGACGGCGGTGGGCTGGTCGGGCACGGTGGAGTAGGCCCGGATGAAGCCGCGGAGCGCGTGCGCGGTGAGCGGTTCGAGGTCCTGGACCGGTTTGGTGGTCGTCGGCGACAGGCGCAGGCCCAGCTTCTGGTCGCCGACCGCCAGCCGCGTCTCGGCGAAGTCGGGGTCCGAGGGCCGGCGCTCCCACATCCGGGTCGTGCCGACCATGGACCACAGCGTCTGCGGCGCCGGATGCCGCCAGGCCAGGGCGCGCTGCTGGTCGTGGACGGCCGTGCGCACCTTGCGCCGGGTCTGGGAGAGGTAGCGCAGGTAGTCCCGGCGGGCGCCCTTGAGCTTCTGCTTGCGCTCACCGCTCTTGCGCATGCTCTGCCCGACCATCATGCCTCCGGCGGCGAGGACCATCAGGCCGAGGGCGAGCGGCAGGAAGCTGTTTCTGGCGCCGCTGCCGCGCGTCATGTACATCATCACCATGGCCACCGACATCAGCGCCATGGGCAGGTAGGTCCATACGGCGGAGTTGTCGGGCACGGTCTCGGGCATCGTGGGCGGTTCCTGAAGGGTGAGCTCCCCTTCGGGCATCTCGGGCGGACGCCGGCGCATCGGCCTGCGGAACAGCACGAAACTCAACGAACGGCCTCCTGGCGTGGTACGACGAAGCGCCGCGCCGGCGGACGGGAGTCGCCGGGCGCGCTCGGCGGAGTGGAGAGCCGCGGAGAGGACCTCGCGGAGCGGGCCGGTTGCGTCACCGCGAATCGTACAGGTGGGATGCCCTCTGCGTCCCGAATCGGGGACGTGCGCCACGTTCGTACGGGAAATCGGATATTCGGGTGAACCAGGGGGCGATCTTCTGCGTATGCCCGAGTGGAGAGCACTGCCCAGACGGACCGACGTGGAGTAACAACCCATTCACGCGCCCGGCCGCCGCTCGGCGAAGGCGACGGGCGTCCGTGGAAAGAACGAGTGAGCCCCATGAGCAAGAGCTCGGCGGCGGACCTGTGCCGACTGACGGTACGCGCCCCCGCCAAGACCATCGACCTGGCCGTACCGGCCGATGTCCCGGTCGCGGACCTGCTCCCCGCCGTGCTCGGTTACGGCGGGGACGATCTCGGCGAGAGCGGGATCGAACACGAGGGCTGGGTGCTGCAGCGCCTGGGTGGACCGCCCCTCGACGAGGACGCCACCCTGGAGTCCCTCGACCTGCACGACGGCGACACCCTCTACCTGCGGCCCCGCACCGAGGCGCTGCCCGAGGTGCGGCTGGACGACCTGGTGGACGGCATCTCCGCCACGATGAAGGACAGCAAGTACGGGTGGAGCCCGCAGGCGAGCCGGCGGCTGCTGCGCGGTCTGGCGGTGTTCGTGATGATCGCCGTCCTGGCGGTGCTCGCGCTGCCGAGCGGACCGACCGAGCAGCGGATCGTGGCCGCCGGCGCGGGCGCGCTCCTGCTGCTCGCCGGGGCGGCGGCGGCGAGCCGCGCGGTGGGCGACGCCGCGACGGCCGCGCTCCTGGGCGTCATGGCCGGCCCGTACCTCATCCTGGCCGGGTGGCTGCTGCCCGGAGGCAGGCTGTCCGGACCGGACGGCTTCGAGGTGATGGGCGCCCGGCTGCTCGCCGCGTCCGCGGCCGAGGCGGGCGGAGCCGTGCTCGCGCTGGCGCTGGTGGCGGCGTACACGTCGTTGTTCGTCGGCGCGACCGTGCTGGCCTTCGGCGGCGCCCTCGCGGGGGCCCTCATGATGGTCGCGGGCCTCCCACCGGAGGAGGCGGCCGCGGTGGTCGCCCTGCTCGCGGTCGTGTTCGGCGCGTTCGTGCCGGCCATGTCGTTCCGGCTGTCCGGGTTGCGCATGCCGCCGCTGCCGACCACCCCCGAGCAGCTCCAGGACGGCATCGAGCCCCGCTCGCCGAAGGCCGTGGCCGCCCGCGCGGTCCTGGCGGACGGCTGGATGACGGGGCTGTACGGCACGGTCGGGCTGGCCTGCACCGCCTGCCTGACCGCGGTGGCCCATCACCAGGACCTGGCGCAGCTCATATTCGCGTCCGCGCTGTCCCTGCTGCTGGTGTTGCACAGCCGCGGCCTCGGCAACGTCTGGCAGCGCCTATTCCTGGCCCTGCCGGGAGTGTGGGGAGCGGCCACGATCGTCGCCGTCGAGGTCGCCAGGAACGGACCGACCGGCCGGGTGATCATCGCGGTGGCGCTGATGGCGGTCACCGCGAGCCTCCTGATCGCCGGGTGGACGGTGCCCGGCCGCCGGATGGTGCCGTACTGGGGCCGCGGCGCCGAACTCCTGCAGAGCCTGGTCGCGATCGCCATGCTGCCGCTGACCCTGTGGGTCCTCGGCGTGTACGGCGAGCTGCGCGCCATCGGCTGACCAGGACACGAGAGCACGACGGAAGAGGCGACGATGCAGTCCCGCCGCGACCAGGTCCACGCCCACATGTTCGTCATGGGCCGCATCACGTCGGGGATGCTCCGGGCGGATCCCGACGCGCCGGAGAGCCCCCAGGGCCGTACGAACCGGGGGGTGATCATCGGCATCGTGATCGCCGTGCTGCTGTGCGGCGGGGCGTTCGTCTGGGGCCTGATCTCGCCCGGCCGGTCGGCCTCCTGGCAGAACGCCGAAAGCCTGATCATCGACCAGGAGACCGGCGCGTCCTATCTCTACGTGGACGGGCGGCTGCGCCCGGTCCAGAACTACGCGTCGGCGCGGCTGATCGGCGGTTCCAAGCTGATCGCGCACCACGTCCGGACCAAGTCGCTGGACGGGACGCCGCACGGCCAGCCGGTGGGCATCATCGGCGCGCCCGACGCGCTGCCGTCGACCGGCGCCCTGGCCGAGGGGGCGTGGGCGGTCTGCTCCGGCACCGGGGTGGGCTCCACGGCGCCGGTCACGACCCTCGCCATCGGAGTGGGGGACGCCGGCGACGGCGCGCTGACGGCCGGTCAGGGACTGCTGGTCACCGCGCCCGACGCGCACGTCTACCTGGTGTGGCAGGGCAGCCGGCTGCGGCTCGACCCGAAGGGCGGAGCGGCGACGGCCCTCGGCTACGGGGGCCGGACCCCGACCCCGGTGTCGGCCGCGTTCGTCGACGCGCTCCCCGCCGGACCGGACCTGGCCGCCCCGGTCGTGCCCGGCATGGGCGGCGCGGGGCCGTCGCTGGACGGGCACGCGACCCGCATCGGGCAGGTCTTCAAGATCGGGGTGCTCGGGTCGAAGCCGCGGTACTACCAGCTGCGCCAGAACGGCCTGACGGAGGTCACCACGACCGTCGCCGCCCTGATCCTGGCCGATCCCACCGTACGCGCCAAGGCGTACGGCGGCAGGACGCCCGACGCGACCGGCCTCGCCCCCGACGCCATGAACGGACGGATGGCGCCGGACACGACCGCCGCGGGCGCGCTGCCCGAGACGCCGCCGCACCTGGTGGACCTTCAGCCGGACCAGAGCGCCTGCGCCCGGATCCAGCCGACCGCCGTGGGCCCCCGGGTCAGCGTCGCGCTGCAGGACCCGGCCTCGCTCGGCACCCCCGCCCAGGCGGCGACCACGTCCGCGTGCACGCCCGTCGACCGGATCACCGTGCGGCCCGGCGGCGGCGCGGTGGTGCGGGTCCTCCCCGCGGCGGGCGGCACGGTCGGCGGCACGACCTACCTCGTGACCGACACCGCCACCAAGTACCGGGTGGCCTCCCCCTCCGACCTGGCGGCGCTCGGATACTCCAGCGACCAGGCGGTGGCCCTGCCGTCGCCGCTGCTGAACATGCTGCCCACCGGACCGGATCTCAGCGCGGCCGCCGCGCAGGCGGGCGTCTCCTCGAGCACCGCCCCGCCCTGCGCCGCTCCGGGCGAGGCGACGGCGGGTCCGGGCAAGGCCGGGACGACGGGATCGGGCAAGGCGGCGACACCCGGTCAGGCGGACAAGGCGGCGACCACGGGGGCGGGCAACGCGCCGGGGAACGGCTCGGCGGGCAAGGCGGCGAAGACCGGTCCGGGCAAGGCGACGACAAGGTGACGGCAAGTCGGGGTTACTACCACGGAGTACGGAAGGAGACGCGAACCGGTTGGCGGCGGCGCGCGCCGATGGCGGTGCTGACCGAGCGAACCTCGACGCACGATCTCGCTCTCGGTTTCCCGTGAGCACCGAACCAGAGAGGCAGGCGCGGCATGGCAGGCATGCAGCAGTCAGAGGTCAGGGCGACCAAGAACGGCATTCAGGCCCTGGAGATGGCGTACAGCGGAATCTTCAAGATCCGGCAGGACGTGCAGAACACCCGCTTCAACCTGGCCGCCGGTTACAAGGGCTCGGACGGCGGGGCGTTCCAGGACCTCATCAGCTCCTGGGAGGACCAGGCGGACGTCATCCTGAGGAACCTCGAGGAAATGGTCGACAAGCTGAACCAGACCCTCACCAAGCAGCACCAGCAGCAGGGCTCCAGCAACGAGTCGATCAACCAGGGCTTCCAGGAGGCCCGGGCCGTCTTCGACACCCTGCACGGCTGACCCCAGAGCGACCCCGGCGGTTTCCCATCTAACGCGAAAGAGGACATCGATGAGCGAAGACTTCACCGACGGTTACATCTACGTCGACTACAACCACATGAACAACGCCGCCGACGACCTGGTCTCCCAGACCCAGGCCATCGCGAAGACGATCTCCAGCATGGAGCAGGAGCTCACCGAACTGAAGAAGCAGTGGATCGGTGAGGACGCCCAGGTCTACACCCAGAAACAGCAGGCCTGGGACAACGCGATCAAGACCATGGAGCAGATCCTCACCAGCCACTCGCAGCTGCTCGACGAGATCTCCGGCAGCTACAAGTACAACGAGAACAGCCTCAGCCAGATGTGGTCCGAGGTGCGCATCGGCGGTTGACCGCCCGCCTCCGGCCGCCCGCCACGCGGGCGGCCGGAGGCGGCCGGCAGGCGAACGCCGACATCCCCGGCCGCGAACCGGACCGGCCGGCAGTGGAACCGACAGACCTCGGAACAGCGGAGCCATGGCAGATCAGAAGAAGCTGGCGCTGGACAAGGACTCGCTGCAGAAGTTCGTCGACAACGACATCACGAACTTCAGCGACTCCCTCGACAAGATCGCGCACAAGACCGACACCCAGGGCACGCCGCCGATCGACTTCCTCCTGGGGAAGGGCGAGAGCACCGCGGACAACGATTTCTACCGGCTGCACGCGCCACTGGCGATCGGTGCCCTGGCCAAGGACTCGGCGACCAGCGGCAAGGCCCTCGTCGACAAGATCACCACGTCGGCGCAGTCCATCTCCGACATCTACGCGCAGCAGATCAAGCTCTTCACCGATCTGCACACGTACCTCAACACCACGATCAAGAAGCTGATGGACGCCCAGCACGGCTCGCTGGACAAGATCGACGGTAAGGCCTTCCTGGATGCCCTGGGCACGGTGCCCAATGACTTCAATTCGGCCGGCGGCACCCAGTCCACCTGAACCGCGCTGAGCCCTTCCCCTTCTTCCGACGCCAAGCCATTGATGGAGAGCAGACATGGCGGACCCCGCAGGAGACAAGCCTCCAGCCTCTTCGGCGAATGATCATTGGTACGACGCCGTCACGCTGCTCACCGGCTACAAACCGCCCGTCAAGCGCGGCGAGATCTTCAAGACCCTTTACGGCAACGATGACATCCCGCTGATGAAGGTGGAGATCGACACCTCGGGCGCCTCGCCGACGAACGCGGAGGCGGAGGCCATCCATGACATGGCCTGGCGCGCTCGGAACTCCGGCTGGCGGATCAACGACACCGACTTCGTCGTCCCTTTCTACGGCCCGACCGACGACTCGGCGGTCAGCACCCTGTCCACGGGGACGGAAGTGCACATGCGCAGGGCGCGCATCACCCTGCTCGGCACCTACAACCACGAGATCCCGCACGGCGGTGTCTCCTATGGCGGGAAGTTCGGAGCGGGGTCGCACCTCATGCCGAGCGGCTTCGAGGGATGGGACTCCGCGCCGCTCGCGCAGTACAGCTACGGCGGTGGTCTCGCGCTCGAGAAGCTGATGTACGACCCGCACAGCACGCAGGGCTTCTCCTTCAACGACGTGACCGTCCTCGACGACGACGCCGTCGACCTCAAGTCCTTCGACAAGGCCGCGATGGCTTTCAACCGGGCCGCGCTGTTCTTCTACAACTCCAGGGCCACGATCCAGCAGTGGGAGGACGCGCTGGGATCGGAGGACGCGGCCTGGCGGGGACAGGCGGCCGGCGTCTTCTGGGACATCATCCACCAGCTGGGTGTCAACTATCAGAGTTACTCGGATGCCCTCTCGGTCGGTGTTTTCGGTATTTCCAAGGTCGCCGCGGACCTGATGACCGCCAAGTCGGGCTTCCAGAAGGCGATTGAGAACCTCTACTGGGTCTGGAGCGATTGGGCGCTCCGGCTGGGGAACCCGCTTCGCTGGCTATACGACATCCTGTTCGACGTCACCGACCAGATCTGGCTGAACAACATCACCAAGGTTCGCTGGCACGAGAGCTACGGCTATGAGTCGTACGACTCCTGGAACCAGGTCGATGAGGAGGGCTGGAGCGGGGACGCGACGTTGCCCGGGAAGGACGGGAAGAATTTCGGGCCGCTGAACGCCCTGACGACCTGGAAGGCGATCGGCGAAGAGGCGATCAGTCGTTGGCAGACCTCCGTCAACGACTACTTGGGAAATGCCGCCCAGGAGGCGCTGCGCGCCATCAACAACTCCTGGACCCATATTCCCGACGACATTCCCAAACTCACCACCGCCAACGTCAACCTGGCCGCGGACTATCAGGCCGACAAGGCTGCGGCGGAGCAGGACAAGCAGGACAAGGAGAACGAGGAGAACAAGAAGAAGGAGGAGGACTGGGAGAAGAAGCAGGAGGAGTGGCGCGATGAGGACCTGAAGCACCAGAAGGAGATGGAGGACGAGGCCAATAAGCAGCGCGAGGAGGACAAGAAGCACCAGCAGGAGCTGGAGGACGAGGCCAAGAAGCAGCGCGAGGAGGACCTGAAGCACCAGAAGGAGATGGAGGATAAGGCGGAGCAGGAGCGAGAGGAGGACAAGAAGCACCAGCAGGAGATCGAGGACGAGCAGCGCAAGCAGTACCAGCAGCAGCAGGACGAGGCCAGGAAGCAGTACGAGGAGCAGCAGCAACAGCAGAAGGAACAGCAGGACGAGGCCAAGAAGCAGTACGAGCAGCAGCAGGCGGACCAGAAGGCCCAGGAGGCCAAGCAGGAGGAGCTGCAGAAGCAGCAGCAGGACGAGGCCAAACAGCAGTACGACCAGCAGATGGCGATGCAGCTCCAGATGCGGAAGGAGGACCAGCAGAAGCAGGACGAGCAGGAGAAGAAGCAGGAGGAGCTGCAGAAACAGCAGCAGGACGAGGCCAGGAAGCAGTACCAGGAGCAGCAACAGCAGCAGAAGGAACAGCAGGACGAGGCCAAGAAGCAGTACCAGCAACAGCAGCAGGATCAGAAGGCCCAGGAGGCCAAGCAGGAGGAGCTGCAGAAGCAGCAGCAGGAGGAGGCCAGGAAGCAGTACGAGCAGCAGCAGGCGGACCAGAAGGCCCAGGAGGCCAAGCAGGAGGAGCTGCAGAAGCAGCAGCAGGACGAGGCCAAGAAGCAGTACGCGGAGCAGCAGAAGCAGCAGCAGGAGCAGGAGAAGAAGCAGGAGGAGCTGCAGAAGCAGCAGCAGGACCAGGCTCAGAAGCAGTTCGACCAGCAGCAGAAGCAGTACGAAGAGCAGCAGAAGCAGCAGCAGCAACAGTACGCGCAGCAGCAGAAGCAGCAGCAGGACATCGCCAAGGAGTTCGTCCAGCCGGGGAACCAGAATTACACGCTCCCGGGCAAGCAGGAGTTCGTGCAGCCGGGCTCGTCCCAGCTCCAGCCCTCGCAGCTCACCGGCCACGTGGTGCAGAACCCCGACGGCAGCCTCACCACCGTCTACGGGAATGGCGACACGCCGGGCCTCAACTCACAGACCGGCCTGGAACACCTCCAGCCCGGCCAGATCCAGAGCCACTCGACCCTGAACCCCGACGGCACCATCACCACCGACTACAGCGACGGCAGCTCGACGACCATCAACCCGCACACGGGCCTGGAGACGACGGTCCATCCGAACGGGACGACCACCCACGAGCAGCTGACCCACGGCCACATGCTGACCAACCCGGACGGCAGTCAGACGACGGTCAACCCCGACGGGACCGTCACGACCCACTACCCGGACGGCAGCTACACCACGGTCAACCCCAAGACGGGCAGCGCGGTCACCCACGAGCCGAACGGCGAGACCATCACGACCCCGCTCGACCACGAGGGCACGTCGCTTCCGTACGCTTCGCGCCTGCAGAGCTCCCTCGGCAACGGGGCGGCGAGCTACTACGAGCCGGCCCTGCACGACCTGCCGAGTTCCGGAGGCCTTCTGGGATCTCCCTCGGCGGCGCTCGGTGGTCAGGCCACGACCCCCGCCGTCTTCCCGGTCGGCCAGTCGGGCGGAGTCCTGCCGCCCGCCACGCGCCTCGACGGGACCACGACCGGCGGCCTGCCCCCCGGTGCGCAGAGCGGGTACCCGCCGATGATGGGCGGCGGCATGGGCGGCATGGGCGGCATGGGCATGGGCGGCGGTGAGAAGAACGGCAGCGGCGAGCGGGTCCGCCAGGTCTACGAGGACGAGGACATCGTCCCTACGGACGGCGGGGCCCTCGGCCGGCGCGCGCGCAGGAGCCGCGGCTACGAGGAGGCGGTGCCGGGGGCGAACTTCACTCCCACCAGCTCCGGCTACAACCCGTACGGGGGCGAGGACCGCCGTCAGACGGAGAGCGGCGATCGCGAGCGCGAGTCGTGGGCGCCGGAGGAAGAGGACGTCTGGGGCACGGACGAAGGTGGCGCACCGGCCGTCATCGGCTGAGAACGACGGTTCGCCGCCGGATCGTTTCCGGCGGCGAACCGGCACAGGGAGGAGAAGGAACGATGGAGACCGAAGAGTCGATGGAGCAGCGCATCGCGGAGGCGAGGGCGCGTCTCGAGTCGACCAGGGCGGCGGTGGCCCGGGCACGGGCCGACCTCAGCAGTTCGTCGTCGACCGCGCGGTCGAAGGACCGTTCCGTCGAGGTGACCGTCGGCCCGCAGGGCGAGCTGCAGCGGGTCAAGTTCCTGGACGAGACGTTCCGGACGATGGAGGCGGCGCAGCTGGCCGCTTCGATCGTCGAGGCCGCGAACAAGGGCCGGGCGACCATGGCCCGGCGGGTGATCGACACCTTCTCCGCGTTGACTCCGTCGGAACCGGACATTGACGGCCTTCCCGGCTTTAAGATCGACTTCGAGGAGATCTTCGGGTCCGCCCTGGCGGCCGGACGGCGCGGACGGGGCACCGGCGCGTCCGGGCGCACCGCGCGTGGCGCCCGGCCGTCCGCGAAACTGCGCGACGAGATAGTGGAGGACGGCAACGATGGGTGAAACGGGCAAGTACACGGCCGACCCGGCGAAGGCCCAAGCGGCCGTCGAGGCCATGGAGGAACTCGGCAATTACGTCTTCAACATCGCCGCGCGGTTCCGCAACGGCGTCAACTTCGACGTGCTCGGCAACGACAAGGCCTTCGGAGCTCCGGCCAAGGAGGCGGCGATCAGGCTCGTCGACGAGATCGCGACGGGCACCGAGGCGGCGAGCCGGATGCTGCTGGCCGTTCCGATGGCGCTGCGGGCGAACCAGAAGAGCGTCGTGAACCAACAGGGCCGCGCGCTCACGGCCGTGCACGACGCCAAGTCCATGGGCGGCTGGCGGACGCCGAGCTCCTTCGGCGGCAGGGAGTAGACGCCGACCGTGTCCGATGAGCCGTGGGGCGGGTTCGTCTTCAACGAGGACGAACGGCGGATGTTCCTGTTCCTGATGGGAATGGAGCCGCCCGAGGCCAACCCCGGCCAGGTCTTCCAGCTCGGCCAGGCCCCGACCGATCTGGCGGCCGAGCTGGACGGCCTGGCGCGGCTCATCGAGGACACGCTGAGCAAGGTCGACGGCGCGCTGCCCGAAGAGGTCATCGCCCAGTACAAGGCGATGCTCCGGGAGCTCACGGGCGAGGGCGGCTACGGCAGCCACATCAACGAGATCAGGGACGGCGCCCTCGCCACGGCGACGCAGTTCGGTAACTGGGCGCGGAGCCTGGGCCAGGCGCAGATCCAGATCATCTCGACGCTGATCGCCATGCAGATCCAGCTGGCGATCATGTCGGCGATGGCGTTCTTCACCGGCGGGGCCTCCCTCGGTGAGGAGGCGATCGCCTACAACACCGCGCGCCTGACCCTGAACATGATCCTGCAGCGGCTGGCGGGCCTCATCGAGTTCATCGTGCCGACCGCGATCCAGGCGGCCATCGGTGCGCTGATCATGATGGCGGCGAGCCTGATCTCCACCGCGCTGGGCTACGGCGACCCGGACAAGCCGATCAACGGGACCTGGGTCGCCGAGGGCGCGGTCGGCGGCGCTCTGGCCGATCTCGGAATCCGCGGCGTGGGCGCCGGGCTCGGCGGCCTGGGCAAGTGGTTCGACGGGCTGGCCACCGGCAACTTCGCGAAGTTCCTCGACAACAACATCGTCAACGAGCTGAGGAACATCGGCGGCGACTTCGTCAAGATGGGCGCCGGCGCGGGGATCGCCGGGACGATGGCCCCCGGCCTCGTGGAGAACTACTGGCACTTCGACCCGATGGTGCCCACCGGCGGTGGCATCGGCGGTGCCGCGTTCGGCGCGTTCGCGCGGGGCGTCCACTTCATCGCCAACGGGTACCGCACGCAGAAGATCGGCGGCGGTATCTCCGAGCTGCTCGCGCAGGAACACCTCGATATCTCCTCCGCCGAGGTCAAGCCCGGCGGCGGACCCGGCGGCGACGGCCCGGGCGGCGGCGGACGGTCGACGCCCCTGCCGGAGTCCTCCCTGGAGGAGCCGCCGCCGCAGACCGTGCGTTCCGCGCCACCGCAGCGTCCGACGACCGTCGAGCCTCCCGAGCGCATCGGGACGGTCGGGGAGGACGACCCGCTCCTGCGGACCGGCCTCGGTGACCCGCTGTCCCTGAACGGCTCCCACGGCCCGGAGACCCTCGGCGAGGTCACGCCACCGCCGCCGAGCCGTAACCTCTCGCCGTCCGTCGAGACGCCGCTCCCCGAGAGCCGCACGATCGGCGAGAACGGCGAACCGCTCCCGCCGCCCCTGTCGGCCCCGCTGGGCGAGCACACGCCGATCACCGCGGCTCCGCCGGTACGGCCCGGGTCCCCCGCACCGAGTTCCCCGGTCCGCTCCACGCCGGTCACCACGCCGCGGGAGAACGTCGAGTTCAGCCCGGAGCCGGTCTCCCCGGTGGAGAGCTTCACGTCGGACTCGCGGCCGGTGTCCCCGGTGGAGAGCTTCACGTCGGACTCGGAGCCGGTGTCCCCGGTCGAGCGGCCCGCGTTCCGCCCGACTTCGGCGCCGCACGCCGAATCCCCGGCCCCGCGGAACCTCACGTCGCCGGAGGCCGAGGTTCCGGCGCCCTCGCACACGGAGGTCACGAATCCCGCCCCCGGCGGCGGGCGCGTCGAACCGGGCACCAACGGCGCGCTTCCGCCCCGCTCCGCGGGCACCGAGACCTCGGCGCGGCAGTCCGAGGGGGCGCAGCGCGACGCGCCGGGCACCGAGGAGGCCGTGACGCCGCCGTCCCGGCCGCAGACCACGTCGACGACACCGCCCGAGACGCCACCGCGCTCGGAGCCGAACGGGCGCGTCACCGAGCCGCCCGCCTCCGGACGGAACACGACCCCCGGCGCGACCCGCACGGGACCCGAGACCGTACGGCCCAACGAGACGACGACGCGTACGGGCGACTCCCGGACGCCCGCGGAAGAGCCGACGGAGCCGCCCGCCGAGTCGATCACCGAGCCGCCTTCCGAGTCGACCACGGCCCCGCCCGCCGAGTCGCCCGCCGTGCCGGTGCGGACGGAGTCCGGCGGGCCCCCCGCGTCCGGTGAGCCCCCGGCCGAGCTCGGCAGGGGTCCGGGCACACCCGCGAACAACGGCTCGAGGCCCGGTGAGCCGACGCCTCCCGCGTCCGCACGGACCGGGACCGGATCCACCACGAGGCCGGTGGCTCCCGACGAGAGGCCGCAGAACCCGTCCCCGCCGTCCGGCCGGGAGCGCCCCGCGACGGAGACGCCAGAGCCGGCGTCCCGGCGGGACCGGACGGACCGGCGCGCGTACGTGGAGGATGCTCCCGACGAGGAGGAGACGCCCACGGCGACCCGCGGGGCGAACACCCCCGCCGGCGAGCGGCCCGCGACGCCCGTACGGACGGAGTCCGCCCCGGAGGACTCGGCGCGCTCCGACCCGTCTCCGCCGGATCCGCCTCCGCCGCCCGAGCACCACGGGACCGCCACGGACGACGCCGCGCCCGGCGGCCACCGGCCGGACGACGTCCTGGTGGACCCCCTGGCCCTCGACCACGGGGACGTCACGCCGAACTTCCGGTTCGACCCCGGCGACCCGATCGCGCAGGGCCGGTTGAACCTCGACCAGGCGAGGCTGACGGAGCGGTACGACGGACTGCTCGGCGACGAGGACCGCCGGTTCTGGCGGCAGCGGGAGGCCGACGACCGGGTGAACGCGGCGATCGCCGCGTACCACGAGGGTCCGACCACCTTCGGGGTGCCCGACCGCGGGGCGAACACCGACCCGGCGATCCGGCTCCGCGAGGCGGGCTTCCCCGACCGGCTCACCCGCCCGATCACCGAGGCCTACCGGGCCGCTCTCGCCGAGGACGACCGGGCGCGGGCGAAGCCGCCGCGCATCATGGCCGGCGGAGAGCAGGAGCTCATCGACAAGCCGCCGACGCTGCAGGAACGGCTCACCGCCAAGCTGGAGCCGGTGCTCGGGGACAACGAGTACTCCGCGTCGCCGCACGAGGTGGCCGAACTGCTGCTCCGGCGGGACCCGCTGTCCGAGCCGGAGGGCTGGGCGCGGAAGGCGGGTGTGCCGGACGACCTCGCCTCCACGGTCGCCGACGCGTACCGCACGGCCCGTGCCGAGCACAACCAGGCCCCGGCGGACGACGCGAGGCCCTTCGAGGAACGCCTGATCGACGTGCTGGAGTCCCGGCTGAGCGGCCTGCAGCACGACCTGTCCCTCCCCGAAGTGGCCGACCGGATGATCCGCGAGCAGACGCGGCTCGACGCCGACCGGACGCGGCCGTGGACCTTCGACGTACGGGACCGGTTCGACTCGCGGTGGAAGCCGGAGTTCGACCGCTACCTGCGCGGCGAGCTGACGCGGGATCAGTTCGAACGGTCGTTCCAGGAGCTGACCGACGGACTGCACGACGAGCTCGAGGTGGAGGCCGCCGTACGTTCGGCGCGGGTGAGCGCCGAGGAGGCCTTCGACGAGGTCGTGGACCGGGACCGGTTCTCGCCGGAGGAGGAGGCGCGGGCGCTGACGCGGTTCCTCGAGGCGAACGAGGCCGAGGTCCGCCGCATCGCCGAGAATGTGGGCCTGCGCGGCGGGGCGCACCGCGAAGACGCCCTGTACGACTTCGCGGACCGG
The DNA here is from genome assembly GCF_024055675.1 of Actinoallomurus rhizosphaericola. NCBI lineage: Bacteria > Bacillati > Actinomycetota > Actinomycetes > Streptosporangiales > Thermomonosporaceae > Actinoallomurus > Actinoallomurus rhizosphaericola. The sequence continues at coordinate 442,987 of NZ_JAMXMW010000004.1, forward strand.
GCCGCCGCGCGTACCGGCGAGCTGGCCCGCGGGCTGGCGACCCGGCTCGAGCTCGAGTACGAGGCGAACTTCGAGTTCCGCCGCCTGGCCGGAGAGGCGGGCCTGGACCTCGCCTCCGACCGCGCCCGGAACCTGCGGGCCGAGTACCACGCGTACTTCGAGGCCTACACGCGGACCCTGCCCGGCGGCCGGGAGACGCGTACCCTCCCCGTCGAGGAGTTCGAACGGCGCACGACGGAACTCGGACCGGCGGTGCGCGAACTGAACGAACTCTTCACCGCCCGGATCCGCGCCGAGATGGCCGAGGACGCCCTCCTGGCCCGCGCCGAAGAGGAACTCGGCGACCAGGAGTTCCACTGGCGGGAGATGTCGGAACGCCCCCGCGCCCAGATCGACGGCGTGGACTACGACGCGGTCCTGGCGGAGTTCCGGACCGACCTGCGGGCCGAGAGCACCCGGCTCCTCGGCGGCCGTTCCGCCGGGGAGCTGACCGCCCGCGACTGGGAGGAGCACACCCGCCGGCTGACCACCGCGTTCGAGCGCCTGGCCGCCGAACTGCCCGCGCGGCTCGACGAGCAGGCGGGCCGGGCGGCGATGCTGCGCCGGGTGGACCGGGCGCTGCAGGGCACCGGCCGGTCGGACACCCACGTCCAGCGGGTCGGCGCGGACTTCCGCACCGCCATGACCGACGCGTACAAGTCGGTGGTCGGCCGCCCCGGGGAGGACCTCTGGTCCCGCGAGGAGCTGATCGGCCGGGAGGAGGCGTTCTACCACGACCACTTCCTGCCCTACCTCTACTCGCTGAACGAGCGCCTGCGATTCGAGGCGAGGGTCGAGGAGGCGCTCGGCGAGGGGGCCGGCCGGTTCAACGAGCTGACCGCCGAGGCGAACGAACTCACGGAGCGGGCGCAGCGGCGCCACGCGATGAGCGAGGAGAGGTTCGAGGAGCTCGCGAACGATTTCCGGGCCGACTGGGCGAGGCTCTACCACGAGCACTTCGGCCCGGCTGATCGGGATCTGGCGGCGTGGCTGGAGCTTGAGCGGTCCCAGGGCGACGTCTTCGGCGTCACGCTCCGGGAGAGCTGGGAGGCGTTCCAGGCCGAGACCGACGCGCCACGGCTGGCCCGGCTGCGCGAGCAGGCCGCGGAGGAGAACGCCCGGAACCGGCAGCGGCTGTTGGACATCTTCGCCGACATGGTGCGCCGGGCCGATGCGATGGAGAACCTGGAACGGGTCTTCCAGGAGGGATGGCCGGACCTGCGGTCCCCGCACGCGCTCGCCGACTACCGCGCCGGACAGGAGGCGCTCCGGAGCCGTCTCCGTACCGAGATGAACGCGACCGACAGCGAGGAGGGGCGCACCTCACTGCTGGCCGAGGCGCGCGAGGGCCTCGCCGCCCTCCGCGAGCAGGTCGCGGCCAAGGAGGAGGTCTACCGGGACTGGAGCCGGAACCCGGAGTGGACCCTGGACCTGCGGTGGCTGGAGCTGACCCGGACCCCGCTCGAGGAGTACGAGCGGCGCGCCGGGCTCGTGCCGGAATCGGAGTCCGCACCCGCCGTCCCGGAGACGGAGCCCGCGCCCGCCGGCGCGGAGTCGAGGTCCGCGCCCGCCGGCTCCGAACCGCCGGTGGGCCGGCGGGCGTACGTCGAGGACGCGCCCGACGAGGCCGAAACGCCCGTCGAGGTCCTCGAACAGGCCCAGATCCTGCTCGAGGACGCGCCCCTGGAGGTACGGGAGGCGCCGCCGGAGGTGCGGGAGACTCCGCCGGCGCCGAGCCCGGCGAGGCTCGCGGCGGAGGCCCGTGCCGCCGAGGAACTCACCCGCCTGCGCACCGAGATCGAGCAGCGCGACGAGGCGCACCGGGCGTTCGACGCGATCCTCGACGAGCAGCCGGACCGCGGCTTCACGTTCGGCGCGTTCGAGCAGGTCCAGAACGCGCGCGAGTGGTTCGTCCACGAGTGGGCCGCCACGGACCCGGGAAGCCGCACCGGACTGGAGGGCGAGCTCACCCGGCGGCTGGACGAGGCGCGGGCGGTCGCCGACGCGCGGCACGTGTTCGCGTGGGAGGTCGTCTCCTACACGCGGCCGGCGGTGCGCAACGTCGACGTCGCCTTCCACCACAGTCCCCAGGCCACCGCGGTGCGGGACGAGTTCGTCCAGGCGATGACCGAGGGCCCCGCCCCGACGGAGGACGCGCGGACCCGGCTGGTGGAGGACTTCCGCGGGCGGTACGACGCCGCGGCCCGCGCGTGGCGGCGGCAGCAGCTCACCGAACGAGCGCCCGAGACCACTCCGCCGGCTGAGGAGCAACAGGACACCGCGCCCCAGCAGGGCGAGACGGTGCCGGAACCCTCGGCCCAGAAGCTGATTACCGAACGTCCGCCCGACGCGGAGTGGACGCCGGAGGTGACGTCCTGGTACCGGCGGGAGCAGGCCGAGATCGCCAGGCGGATCACCGACTTCGTGGACGGCAGGACGCTCGACCCGGCCGCGCAGGCCCGGCTGGCGTCCGACCACGCGCGCCAGCTCGACGCGCTGCACGAGATCGCCGAGCGCCGCGACGTCGCGCAGCGGGAGTTCACCCGCTTCCTCGAGACGCAGAGCGACGGCCAGGTGACGCTCCGGTCCGGAGCCACGGCGAACTGGGTCCGCCGCAACATCGAGGACCTCCGCCGCCGCGTCGAGGACCTCGGCACCCCCTTCATCGACGAGTACCTGGCCGCCTCCGCCGCACACGACGCGGAGGAACCCGGGTGGACGCCCGTCGCCGAGCCGTCCTACGCCGAACCCGGCGACTGGCGCACCCCCGCGTGGCACGCCGCGCAGGCACGCCTGTACGAGAACCTCGAGGCCACCTTCACCCGGCACGACGCCGAGGCCGCCGGGCCGGCGGCCTCGGCCGCGGACCGGCAGGCGTTCGACGAGATCTTCGAGTCGTGGGTCCCGGAGGGCATCCGCGACACGGCGGGCGAGCAAATCGACGCGATCCGCGACCGGGCGCGGGAGACGTTCGAACGCCGGATCCTCGCCGGTGACGAGGAGCGGCAGGAGATCCTCGACGGCCTGCCGGACGAGCTGGACCGGGAGGCCGTCCGGCAGGTCGCGCTGCAGATCGGCCGGGACGCGTACGAGCGGACCTTCCAGAGCTGGTACGAGAACCGCAGCCGGCGCCTGGGCGACGCGGACGACGCCCTGCCCGTCGCGCTCACCGAGACCGTGGCCCACGCCGTACGCGAGGGGCAGCGCCCGGACTTCCAGGAGAAGTTGGAGAGCGCCGTCGATGAGCTCCTCACCGGCGTCTCGGGCATCCGCGCCGCCCTGCCGCAGGCCCTGCCGGAGATCCGGCGCGTGGCCGAACGCCGCCTGCGGGAGCTGACCGGCGATGGTCTGTGGGAGTCCTTCGACCGGCGTACCGGTCACGCGTCCGAGCAGGAGCGGTTCACCGAGCTCGTCTTCTCCGCCACTGAGACCTTCCGCGAGAACCTGTCCGGGCCCGACCGGGACCTGCTCACCGCGTTCGCCCCTGAGAACGCCGTGCCGTCGGACCCCGGCCGCACCCAGGTCGTGTTCGACGGGCTGCGCGAGCTCGACGCCGCGTACGAGGAGATATTCCAGCCCGGCGCCGAGGTCACCGCCGAGACGCGGCAGCGGTGGCGGGCGAAGTTCGACACGGTGGCCGCGTCCGTCCCGTCGGCGCTGGCCCGGCAGACCGCCCGGGAGGGCGCGCTCGTCAAGACCCTCGCCGACGTGAACACCGCGATCGAGGCGTGGCGGACCGCGCCGCCCGAGGCGCTCGAGAAGTTCCGGCAGCGGTTCGGCGTCGAGTTCGGCGGCGAGCTGCCCGGCGGCGTACGGCGGTCCGTGGAGCAGTCCATCGCCCGTTCCGTGAACGACCGGTTCGGCGCCCTGTTCACCGGTGAGCAGAGCGGAACGCAGGCCGAGCGGCTCGAACAGTGGCGGTCCTGGTACGGCGAGACCACCGGCACACCCCGGCTGCACACCCTGGTCGCGCGCGAGACGGCCAAGCAGGGCGTGGCCGCGAAGGCCGCGGAGGTCTTCGCCTCTGCGTACCAGCAGTGGCGGCAGGACCACCCGGAGACGGTGCTGTCCGAGGACGACGCCGGCCGGGCCCGTACCGGCCTGACCGACCGGATGACGGACGCCTACGACGAGATCTTCGGCGGCGTCGACAAGCCGGAGGACCTGGCCGAGCGGACCGCCTCCTGGGACCGACGGGTCGAGCGCCTCACGTCCGAGCTCCCCGCCCACCTCGCTTTCGAGGCCACCGTCCCGGCCGCGCTCCGAACGGCGGGCCGCTCGTTCCAGACCGTCGGCGAGGGCCACGACCTCGACGACACCGAGTGGGTGGACCGGACCGCCGCGTCCTTCCGTGAGGACTTCTTCGACGAGTACCGCCTGTGGTGGGCGCCGGTCGATCGCGCCACGGTCTCCTCGGAGGACGAGACCACCGCCGACCTGTTCGAGACCGGCCGCGCCGAGGCCCTCGCCGAAGAGCAGTCGACCGTCAGCATCGATACCGAGTCGGTCCTCGGCACCGACACCGAATCGATCTTCAGCATCGATACCGAGTCGGTCCTGAGCACCGATACCGAGTCGGAGCCGGAACACCCGGTCTCCGCCGTCGCCGAGCGGACGGAGGACACCGCCGGGCGCTGGCCCGCCGACGGGGCGGCGGGGTTGGACGGGCATGAGCTGCAGGTGTTGTGGCAGGAGGCGCGCAGGGAGCTGGCGCGCAATCATTCGGAGGTCACGGGCGATGCCGCGAAGGAGTTGCGGGAGCGGTTGCCCGGGCTGTACGAGGGGCTCGATTCGACGCTGAAGCGTCCGCTCCGGCGGGCCGGTGAGGCGATCGCGCAGCTCGTCGTCGATGGGCGTGTGTCCGGGCTTCACGGAGAAGGGGGCGGCAAGGAGCGGGAGTTCCCGTACATCCTCAAGCACCCGGAGGTCGAGGATCCGAACGATTACGGCGGCCTGACCCTGGCGACCGGTCCGCACGGCGCCGTACTCACGCTCGACGTGTGGGACGTCTTCCTGGGGCCGGAGGGTGAGTATTACCTCGAGGAGGAGAACGCGGTCGCGGCGCTGAACGCCGCGGATCCGGAGAACCCGGTCGAGTCTGCGGAGAGCGTGGAGATCGGGATCACCGAGCCCATCTTCGGTGTGATGAAAGTCCACCCCTTCGAGGACTACGCCGAGCCCAGCGAGATGTTCCCCGTGGCCCGAGGCCTCGAGAGCGAACTGGAGAAGGTCCCGGGACGGCCCGGCCAGGAGGAACTCAGCCCGCTGCAGGACTTCCTGCCCGAGGGCTGGTCGCTGACCGAGGAGGGGCAGGGCTGGCTGATCGGCCCCCGGCCGGTCGACGCCCCGCCGCGGGGCGGCCATGACCACGACAACTTCGGCGTGGTGCCGGCGGTCGGTCATCCCTTCCTGCGGGAGGTTCTTGAGAACACCTTCCAGAGTGAGCTCTACAGCGAGGTCACTCGTGGTCATCTGGCCGACGCCCTCGACTTCGCCGACTGGGTGGCGGCCCGGTTCATCGCGTGGACGGCACTGGGGCACGTCCCGGCCGATCTGACGCACGCGCACACCCTGCTGGACATTCCGGATCGCGCGGTGCAGGAGCTTCGCCACCACGCGGCAGCGCTGTACCTTCCGGTCGCGATGTACGGCAGCGGTTACGTGACGCCGGGTCTGGACAAGGTCCATGCCGCCGCCTTGCCGCGGCATGAACCGTTCGATCTCCTCGCCGACCTTCCCGGACCGGCCCAGCGGTTCCTCCAGACCGACCACGCGAACTTCCTGACGGAATCGTCGAGGCGGATACGCGCCCGCGACGTGAACCTGAATCGGGACCTCGAGGACAGCGACCTGCTGGACCTGCCGCTCCGGGACGAGGAGAGCGGCGTCCTCAGGGACTTCCTGCTCGCCGGCCTGGTACCGGGCGCTCGGCGGGTCGGCCTGGACGACATCACCGAGATGAACGTCTTCGGCGAGTTCGACACCGACGGTGGCCGGACTCTTCGGCAGGCGGTATGGGAGGTGCGTTCGGCCGGCAAGCGGTACAAGACGGCGACGGAGTCGGAACAGCAATTCGAGCACTTCGCCGGGAAACTACGGGCGCTGTACCCGTACGCGGAGCGGCTGCACAACCCGACCCCCGAGGACCTCGAGAGGGTCCGGGCGGCGTACGCGTGGCTGCGGCAGCAGTACACCGGCGACGAATCGGCCATTGACCTGGCTCCGAAGGGGCTCCCGGCGAAGTCCCATGGCGGCAATGCTCCGACCACCGATCGTGGGAAGTCCACTTCTTCGGTTTCGCGCGCGTGGAAGCGTGCGAAGACCGGCTTCCGGAACGTGGGGTCCGCGCTGAAATCGGGATCGGGATCGGAAACGGGGCCGATCTCCGCGGTGCCGAGACCGGCATCGGAAACAGGGGCGACGTCCGCGACGCTGGAGCCGGGGTCGCCGGGGGAGGCGGCCGCGCTGCTGGCGGATCTGTCACCGGCCGCCCGAGCCGCGATGCTGGCGTCTCTGCCCGCGGAGACACGGGATTCGTGGGCCGGGAACCGGGATTCCGTGGCGGAACTGCGTCGCCTGTTGCCCGGCCGCGACGCGTCGGCGGACTTCGTCGCCGTGGTGACGCAGCTGATGATCGAGGTGCCGCCGGGGGTCGAGCAGCCCGCGGCGGCCCGGCGGGCCGCTCACGTGACCCTCACCCGCATGTTCCGCCATGTTCCGGATGTCGTGCAGGCGCTGATCACCCAAGGCGTCCGGGTAGTGGTGATCCCGCGTGGCGAGAAGCTCACGTCCGTGTCCCGCTTCACCGATCTCGCCGGTGGAGCCACCGGCGACGCCAGAGCGTACGACGATCTCCGGGGTGTCCGCTACGAGACCCTGGTCGCCGTCGGCGAGGAGAACCTCCTCGGCGAGATGACCCTGGTGGGCAGCACCTACAACACGGGGTATTCCGTCCTCGTTCACGAGATGGCGCATGCCGTTCACCACTACGTTCTCGGCCCGGACGCCAAGCGGCAGATCGATCAGCAGTTCGATCTGCTGAAATCCCGCAAGACCGGCGGGCGGTGGCCGGACGGAGCGCTGACCAACCCCAACAAATCCGGCAGCGTGAACTATTCGGCGACCAATGGCTGGGAATTCTTCGCCCAGGCGACGAACGTATGGCTGGGAGTGAACGCCGGACGCGACACCGGCACCGACCTGCCGCTCAACAACACGAGCGAGTGGATCGAGCAGCACCTGCCGGGGATGGTCGACCTGCTCAAGAAGGCCTATGGGCCGGGCGACCTCTTCCAGGAGACCGTTCCGGTCCTGGCGGAGATCTACGGACCGGAGGGGCAGGCCCTCGAGGTCAACCCGGTCCGGGAGAACTACGCGCGAGACGAGGTTCAGCGGGCCTTCCGCCAGTTCATGGGGATCCCGACCGGGGAACCGGCGCCGTTCAACAGCCGGTTGGACGTGCCGGTCGTCATCGGCGAGTTCCGTCGCGCGCCGCGCATTCAACGCGGTGGCCGGCAAGCCGCTACCGCAACGATATTTTTCCGTGGATACCCGCGTGACGCCAAGGAGACGGCCCTTTGGATCACGCGCAATCACCGGCCGGGTGAGACGGATTATTGGAGCGCCCGCAGCGGGACCGCCCCCTCGCGCCGAGAGGTGATGTTGGTGGCGCCGGGCGCCGAGGCTCTCGGCCCGGACGGCGAGGACTCCTTCGCCACCGAGCTCGCGGACCACCTCGGCCGTACGGTCACCACGGTCCACCCGGAGACCGGAGCGCAGACTTCACACGCCCCCCTCGCCGAGGTGCCGCCGAAGATCGGACTCGCCTCCCGGAGCGGCGCCGAGACCACCGGTGGCGATGCTCGCCCACCGGTGGTGACCGCGGACACCCTGGATGAGGTCCTCGACCGCGGAATCCCGGATCTGTTCGGGCCGACTCCCCCGGAGAAGTCGGTCTCGGCCGAGCAGCTCTCCGGTTGGTATGAAGCGCTCCTCGACCTGCACGTCCATCTCGAGGACTTCGGGAACCTCCGGGTCCCGCACGACTACCGGAAGGGTGCTCATCTACGGGCGCATCTGGTCACGCTGCAGCTCCTGCGGTGGGGGGCGCCGGTAGGCAAGATCACGGTCAGTGGGTTCTACCCCCGTGGCGGGCGGATGCTCGGCCCGAGCATGACCGAGGACATCTGGGATTACCACGTCGCTCCGGTCGTCCGGACCGGCTCCGGATGGATGGTCCTGGATCTGTCGCTCAGGGCCGGTCCTCAGACGCCGGGTGATTGGCTCAACCGGCTCGGGGTGGTCACCACCAATGACCGGAACCTCTTCTTCACCGGTGCCCTGGACGATGTCCAGGAGGCGCTGCGGAGGGAGTACGAGCGGGCTCCGCGCACCTGGAAGAAGAGCGCGGACGGGCTCGTGAGCCCGTTGGGCCGTGTCGTGGCGGTCATCACGGAGCCGCACGCCCTGGGGCACCCGATGGACGGCCGGGCGCGCACGCTGCGGGAGACCGACGCGTTCGTCCGCGGCGAGGTCCTTGACCACATTCTGGCGGCGCGGGAGTTCGACTACGTCCAGCACGCCCGGCGGCTGCTGAGGAGCCTGCGCGCGGCGGGCCGGTCGGCGGAGGGAGCGGCCCGCCTGCTCAGGGCCGGACTGCCGGGGGCCAGCCCGTTGCGCGGCACGTTGCCGCGCTATCAGAAGGAACTGGTCCCGTTGCTGCGGACCGTGCTCGGCGACCGCCATGCCGAAGTGACGACGGAGCTCTTCCCGGACGAGCAGGCCGGCCGGGAACGCTCGGTGGAGGAGTCGGCCGACGCGCTCGCCCGTAGCTCGGTGTACGCGGGGCGGTTGTCCCGTTTCGATCAGATGCAGTCGTCGGCGGTGGCACGGCCGGGCTGGCCGCAGTGGATGAGCGCACCGCATGCCGAACCGGACGACGAGCCGGTCCACGCGCCGCCGTCCGCGCCCGGCGACCTGCGGCCCGCGGCGGGCGTCCCGGAGGAGGACCTCTATCCGTCGTCGAGCTCGGAGCCCTTCGTCCCCCAGGACGCCCCGAGACCCATCCTGGCCCGGATCCGGTACCTGCACGAGGCGATCCGGTACGAGCAGCGCCTGGCGGTCTACCTGTCGGAGCATCCGCTGGTCAATGAGGAGCTCGGCAGGATCGTCAAGGACATCTGGAACCGCACGCCGGAGAATCGCCGGGCGGAGTACGGCTCCGATGACGTCTGGCTGGCCGGTGTGGTGGGGATGTCCGCCGAGCGTCTGCAGGAGGTCGTCGACTCGGGCAACGTGCGCGAGCGAGTGACGTTCCTGTTCAACGGACTGGTCTCGGGCCTGATCCCGCATCAGCTGAGGAGCGACAGCCCGCGGCATCCGGAGATCGTCGCCGAGCGCGCCGACCGGGTGAACACCCCGGCCCGGGTGGAGTACGAGAGGCGGCTGGCGGAGATCGGGGCCTCGGACCTGGATTCCGGCGCCAAGGCGGCGGCCATCGCGGCGGCGATGCACGAGCTCCTGACCACCGATGAGTCGGCGTCGCAGGTACGGCCGCCGCTCAGCGACGCCGAGCGATCGATCGTCGGCGAGGGCGAGTCCCTGCCCTGGATCCCCGCGTCGAACAACGAAGAGCTGCTGATGAAGAGCGGGTTCCAGCAGCGGTCGGAGAGCAGCGGAGGGCTGGTCCTGACCGGCACGTCGGGCACCGCCTACATGTTCGCGAACAACCTCGCCCGGATGCCCCGCCGCTGGCGGGGCGTGACGATCGACCTCGGGCTCCTGCGCGCGGCGTTGATCGGCGCGATGCTGCAGCAGAAGCACCACAGCTTCCACGAGGTGATGCGCGGCTTCCAGCTCGCCCTGAACGAGATATCGGGCCACGATCCGCAGCTGGACTACGTGGACAGCTGGGACCGGTACCAGCACCTGGCCCCCTTCGGCGAGGACGAACTCCGCGCGTCCGTGGCCCTTGAGGGCAGGTTCCCCGACGAGCACGCCCGGGAGCTGCGAGGCCCGGCTGCGGGCGAGGACACTCACGCCGATCCGTCCGCGCCCCCGGACCTGCGGCCCGCCGAGGGCGTCGCGGACGAGGACCTCTATCCGCTCATTCCGGCCACGGACCTGGACTGGCGGCAGCGGGTCCTGGAGGCCGCGCTGCAGTCGACCGGCCTCTATGAGTGGACGCGATCGGGGCCCGACTCGGAAGACGCCTTCGCGCTCCTCATGGAGTGGGAGGGCCGCACGAACGACTTCGCCCGATGGCTGCGCGGTAAGGGGCCGGTCCTGTCGTCGCAGAGCGCGATGAACTGCTGGGAGGTGTTCCTCTACACGGCCTACTGGACCGGCGCGGTCGACCGGGCCTGGCTGGAGGGGATCCACGACCAGGCCGCGCGGGCGGCGATCGGAGTGGTCTACCGGGCGCGCCAGGCCGGCGAGACGGATCGCGGGGCGCTGGCGAACGCGCTGGAGGAGACGTATTTCGGCACGCTGCAGAGTTTGATGACGTCCGGTGACTTCACCCGTCACGACGTCGATCCCCGGACCGGGCTGACCACCCCGGACATCCCGCCGGGCCATCTCGTGGTGTTCGGCGACATGAACCACGCCGCGCTGGCGCTGGGGACCCGGGACGCCGAGGGACGCCAGGAGGTCCTGAGCAACTGGAACTTCCCCGAGAGCAGGCCCGGGCGGCCGACGACCGTGCCGTCCGGTCCGGGGTTCCTGCAGCGGACCACGGTGGAGGAGATCCAGGAGGCGCTGACCCTCTCCGGCCACCCAGCGACCGTGACCTCCGCTGCGCCGGCGTGGCCGGTGACCCGTACCGGGACCGACCCCCGGAACGGCACGCCGAACCCGGTGCGGGAGCCGGGCGCGAAGGTCGAGCGGCCGGCGAGCCCCGAGCAGTGGCTGGACCGGCGGTTCGACGCGCCGGTGGCCAAGGTCGCGACCGAGCGCTACGACCCGAAGGTGAGCTTCTTCGCGGGCAAGGCCGGGAAGACCTCCTCGTGGGAGACGCTGATCCGGGTCAACGTGCAGCGCATCCAGGCGGAGAACGGCACCTGGGTCCGCGTCCGCGTCGTCACGCTGCCGGTCAGGCCGATGTTCGGGGTGACCGAGGCCGACGTCCGGGCTCTGCAGGCGTCTTTGAACCGTCTGTACGACAAGCATGTGAACCGGGGATACAGGCTTCCGCGGTCGGGTGACCAGCTGTTCATGGCGGTGAAGCTGGTCGTCGACCCCGGTCACGGCGAGGCCGTCGAGATACGCCCCGGACGCACCGCGGACGCGCCGGACCTGAAGCTGACGCGTCCGGACGCCCGGCACTGGGGCATGCGCGACCTCCTGGTCGTGCTGGCGCATGAGTCGTCGCACGGCGGTGGGCTGCCGGACGAGAACCTGGACGCGGAGTCGTTGTTCCGCCGCCTGGCCACGCTGACCGTCGTGGGAAGCGACGGGGTCCCTCGTACGGAGCCGCGTTCGGCGGTCAGGTACGACGGGCTCATGGCGGGCGGCCCGTTCGACCCCGCCCAGGAGATGCCCGCGCGGTACCTGGAGATCATCGAGGCGGTGGACGCCACCGCCGTTCTGATGGACCACCCGCTGGAGGCGTCCGGCGCGCCGGCCTTCGCGATGGTGGTGACCACCGAGCAGAGCGGCGCCGCCGACACCGTCGCGGCCTCCTCGATCTACGAGGTCCTCGGCGACCGGGACGCCGGCCCGTCGTACCCCGCCCCCTCCGCACCGGGGGAGTCGGCGCAGGGCGCCTCGGGCCTCAAGCGGCCCGCCGATGAGGACGACGCTCTTCAGCCCCCGGCCCGGCGCACGCGGGGATCCGAGACGGCGGCCGAGCAGGGCCTGACATCACAGGCCGGATGGTCACCGCCGGTCCGGGCCGGACGGATCACCGCCGGCGCGACGGAGGAGGAGCAGGGCCGGGCTTCGAGCGGTGCGGCGCCGAACGCGTACGCGTTCGATCCGGCGGTCGTGCGGTTCTGGACGCACCGCGTCGTGCAGGCCGGGCTGGTATCCGTCGGCTTCTACACGTGGGTGCCCTCGTCGTTCTCCGCGAAGGACGGTTTCGCGCTCGCCACGACGACGCCGCGCGGCGCGAACGACTTCGCCAAGTGGCTCCGCGATGAGGGCCCCATGCCGTCGGCGCAGAGCGCGATGAACTGCTGGGAGGCGTTGCTGTTCACGGCCCACCGGTCCGGGGCCGTCGACAAGGCCTGGCTGGTGGGGATCCACCGGGACGCCACCCGGGTGACGGCGGAGGTCTTCCGCACGCGGTCGGCCGTCGTGTCGCCTTCCCGCGCGATGTGGGAGGCGGACTACGCGTACGCCGAGGTGTTCGCGCGGTCGATGATCGCAGGTGATCTCACGACGCATCAGGTCGACTCCCGAACCGGCCTGATGACGCCGGAGATCCCGGCCGGGCATCTCGTGGTGTTCGGCGCTCTGGCCCATGTCGCGCTGGCGCTCGGAACCCGTGACGCCCAGGGCCGCCAGGAGGTCCTGAGCCACTGGGTGTACCCCGAAGGAGAGCCCGGGCGGCCGAACCTCCGGCAGGGCACCGTCCCGGGGTTCCTGCAGAAGACCACGGTGGAGGAGCTGTACCGCTTCCTCCCTCCGGCCGGCTTCAAGGTCGTTTCCGCGCTGCCGGCGTGGACGGTCGCCCGGGCCGGTGGCGGCCCTCGACCCGAGGCGGCCGGGCCGGTGTCGTCGCAGCAGCCGCGCCCGCCCGCGGCCCCGCCGACCTCCCCACCACCCGTCCTCTTCGGCGTGGCCTATCGCCACGCGGGCTGGCCCGTTCTGCGCGAAGGCCACGAGAAGGCCCTGGCCTCGATCCTGGCGGGGCGCCCGGGCGCGTACGCCGCCGCGCGGAGCGCCGTACGGATGCTGAGTGGGGACCTGTCGGCCACGCGGGGGGAGGACACCGCGTCGTGGTTCGCGACGGAAGGGCGACCGGTCGGCTCGCGGGCGGACCTCGAAGCCCTGCTGACCGCGCCCGACTGGGCCGTGCCCGAGACGATGGCCGCCTTCGCCGCCGCGGTGCGACGGCAGGCTCCGCCGAACCTCGCCGAGGGGTCCGCGCCCCGTGACGCGTCGTGGCGCGCGCAGATGCAGCAGGTGCGCGGTTACCGGCTGGGCGACGCGCCGCTCGGCCACGTCGAGAAGCTGTTCTCCGCGTACCGGAGTCTGGTGTCCGCCCAACCGGGTTCGATGCCGGAGTCCGATCTCGGCCGGGGGATCCTCGCGGCGATGATCGCCTGGCGGGTGCCGCTGGGGGAACCGCTGTACGACATCGTGCTCGCCTGGGAGCGCGCCGGATTCGGCACCGTGAAGGCCCGGTGGGCGCTGAACAGCGAGGCCGCGGACTTCTACGAATGGATCCAGGTCGCGTTCACCCCGCTCACCGGTATCACCGACGCGCGGGCGAAGATGGTGTTGCAGGCACCCCACCTGCTCCTCCACGAGAAGCTGGGCAAGCCGCGTCTCCTCACCCGGACCGGGTTCGCGCCCGACGGCCGGTTCGGCGCGCCGTCGGGCGGTCTCCGCGGAGGGTCGCGGGACACCGGGGTCGATCCGCTGCGGGCGGGCTGGCCGATCGGCCGGGAGCTCACGGTCGAGGGGCCACGCGAGGGCGGTCTCAACGAAGTGCCCGCTCCGGTGCCGGCGGGCAAGGGCAAGTCCGCGGAGCGGTGGTTCACGTACGAGCGAGTGCTCGAGTCCCGGTCCGCGCCGCTCCGTTACGAGGTCGGCGACACGGGCCGGATCCGGCTCCCGGACGGCCGGACGCTCTCTCCGGACGGCTGGCTGCGGTTCGGCGACGATTTCTTCCACGCTCCGACGGGCGCGTTGCTGCGGGGTGACAGCGGGTGGGTCGGCCAGGTGGCCAACGAGGACCAGCTGCGCGACGTCCTCGGCACACCGGGCTTCGAGGTCACGCCGTACACGCTCGTCGGCGGGCCGTCGGGCATCCACCTGACACCGGCGGGAACGGAGGAAGGCCTGGCCGTCTGGATCCCGCTCGCGGACCACGGCGCGCCGCTCTCCGCCCCGCCCGCCACGGAGCCGGCCCGGCCCGGGCCCGTCGCCTCGACCGGCCCGTCCGAGGGAGAGTACGCCGATCGCCTCGTCTCGCTGCTGGGCGGCGACCCGGTCGACCAGTCCGCGGTGGTGGAGCAGCTTCGCCTGCGCCGCTGGCTCGCGGACGGCCGGACGGCCGAGTCCCTGGACGCCGCGTTCCAGGCGCGGACCGGGGGAACCTCACTGGCCGAGGCGATGGACGACGCCGTCGCGGAGGGACGCGCGCCGGAGACGCTGGTCGAGGACGTCCTCCGGATGATCGGCCTGGTCTCGGAGTTCACTCTGGGAGCTCCGCCGCCCGGTCCGGTCGCGGTCGCTCCGAAGGCGGCGCCGTCCGCACTGCCGCAGGTTCAGGCCTTCGCCGAGAATCTGCACACGGTGCTGGTGGAGCACGAGGACGCGGAGGGCGCGTTCGCCCTGCTGCGCCTCCTCGGCGGGGACCTGCCCCAGGCGTGGGCCGTTCATGAGGCATACCAGGCCCGCTACGGCGCGTCCATCGAGCGGCATCTGAACGACCTGTGGGCGCGTGAGCACGACGACGCTCCCTGGCACCGCTGGAACGAGATCTGGCCGCTGGCCGCCGCCCACAACCTGTTCGGTGATACCCGGCCCGACCCGGTGTCGTACGCGCAGGTCGCGCGGTGGTACGACCTGCTGAGCGAGCTCAGCTTCCAGCACCACGAGCTCGGCGCCGTCCGGGTGCCGAGCGACCACGTCGCCGACGGCTGCTTGATCCGGGCCCACCTGATCACGCTGCGGCTCCTGCAGTGGGGCGCGCCCGTCGGCAAGATCGCGGTCACCGCCGCCGGCACCGACGGGTGGGTACTGGGGCTGCGTGGTGACCTGCCGGGCTCCCTCGACCCGGCGCGGATTCCCTGGCAGTACCACATCGCCGCGGTGGTGTGGGCCCATGACGCGGACGGCCGTCCGCAATGGATGGTCCTGGACACGGCGCTCGGCCGCGGGCCGCTGACCGCCGGTGAGTGGCTCACCGCCATCGGCGTGGATGCCGGCAACGACCGCAACCTCTTCCTGACCGGCGCGTTGGACGACGTTCAGGGGGCCTTGTGGGAGGAGTTCGACAAGGCCCCGGCCTCCTGGTGGTTCTCCGGCGGGATGCCGAACCCGATCGGCCGGGCCGTCGCGGTGATCACGGAGGCGCACGCCGAGTCGCATCCCCTGTACTACAACGCGCGTAATCTCGCACAGACCGACGCGAACATGCGCGAGCGGACCGGGACTCTCGTCGAGCACGCCGTGGCGATGCGGGAACTCCGGTACGCCCGGCACGCGGCACGGGTCCTGGAGGACCTACGGAGCGCGGGCACACCGGCCGAGGAGGCGGCACTCCGGCTGGAGACCGAGCTCGGGGGCGCCGGCCCGAGGCGCGGGACTCTCACGCGCTACGCCGACCTCGACCGGTCGCTCCGTGACGTGCTCGGCGAGCGGTACGAGGACCTGGCCCGGAGACTGTTCCCGCCGGAGGAGGACGGCCGGGAGCCCTCGGTGGACGAACTCGCCGAGGCGCTCGCCCGTACCGACCTGTCCGCGACGCCGGACGAGGCGACCGTGCCGTCCGAGACGGCGGCGCTGGAAGAGCCCGCACCGGTGCCGGCTCCGCCGCACGACTGGCCGCAGTGGACGAGCGCCCCGCAGGCCCGGCCCGCGACCGCCGATCACCTCCCGGCGGATCTGGCGCGTCCGGAGGACGCCGACAACCTCCCCGAAGCGCCGGTCAGGCTCGGGCATGTCTACGACTCTCCCGCGTGGGCTCCGGCGCGCAACGTCTACGAGCGTGCCTCCGGGCGGGTGCTGGGGTCGGACCTGGAGGTGTTCCACGCCGCTGGCGACGCCGCCCGCCGCCTGTACGTCACGCTCGCCCGCCGCATGGGGGCCGACGCCGCCGCCCGCGGATTCCGCGTGGCCTCGGGCGCGGAGCTGGAGCGGCTGCTCGGCAAGGACTCGGAGTGGAACCTCCAGGACGTCATGACCGGGATGTACGAGGCGGTCCACTACCACCACGCGGCCCTGACCGAACTGTGGAAGGACGTCCCGCACTCCCGGGAGCAGCGGAGCGACGAGTGGCGCACCGAGATGCGCGACGTCCGTGGCTACCAGGTGCATCTGCTGCCGCCCGACCAGACCGAGTGGCTGCTGCGCGTGTACGGGCGTCTCGGTTTCGGGCCGGACCACCAACGGTTGTTCCTCCAGGCGGCGATCTCCTGGGGCACGGCCACGTCGCAGCCGCTGTTCGACGTGCTGCGGGCATGGCGCTGGGCGGGGCTCGGTGGTGACCTCCGCTCCAGGGTGCCCAAGGAGGTGCTGGCCGGCGAGGCGTCGGACCTGTACGCCTGGTTCGACGAGGAGTTCCGCCCGCGCGAGCGCACCGATGACCGGGAGCTGCTCGCCGACCTGACACCGCCTCACCTGCTGGAGTACGACGAACCGGCTCCCGCCCCGGCCCAAGCCGCAGGCGAGCGGGACCTGACGACGCGGGCGCCGTGGTCGCCTGCCTCGCGCCGGCGGATCTTCACCGCCGCGCAGGGCGAGGCGCCGGGGCGGCGCTTCACGGCCTCCGACGGGGACCTCGTCGGGGTGCACTTCTTCCCGTCGTTCGACTGGTCCCTCCGCGCGCCGTTCTACGGCGGGCTGCGCGAGATGACCGGCGTCGTCTGGCGCTGGTCGGAGGGGCGGCTGCAGGGAGCGCGGTTCACCCTGCCGCTCACGAACACGGCGGGGACCGCGTTCACCGCGGGCCACAGCGTCGACCTGGCGCGGCGCGCGGACCTCATCGAGGCGGCGGCGCGGTGGTTCGCGAGCCTGGGCTACACCGACAACGTGGTCCTGGTCTGCACGCCCGTGCGGACGGGCCAGGACGACCTCGGCTCGACGGCCCACGAGACCGGCATGGTCATGCACCGCGTGACCCACGCCGTCGCGGTGACGGCGTCGGGGCACTTCCACCTCGCGCCACAGGCGGACGGCCGGCCCAGCGTGTGGCGGGTCATCCACCCCGACGGCCGTACGGAGGAGTTCCCCGCGCAGGAGACCCTGACCTGGGACGTACCGGCGTCGGAGTATCCGGACGCGCCCTACTTCAACACGGGCGGCGGCGCACCCGGCGGTGTGGGGACGTATGGACCGCCGGTCGGAATCCCCTCGGGCTCCGAGGGACCGGCCGGTGACGGTGGTCTCGCGCCGCCCCCCGTCCCCACCGGCGACGGTGGTCTCGCGTCGTCACCCCAGGTACCCGCCGAGATCGGCCGGGGACCGCTGGTGAGCTGGACCGACCCGGCCGGCGGGCACCGGTTCTTCCGCGGTGAGCTGGGTGCGGGCGAGGGCGCGGGGATCCCCGGGTTCGCGAGGGGCGCCCGTGCGGCGTGGGCGGCCGCGCACCAGGACACGCTCACCGCTGCGGCCGAGAGGCCGCAGCCGGCCGGGCCGAAGAACCCGCTGGCGGGCCCGGGATACCGGCTGGGCACCGGCCGGGTCGTGCCCGCCCGTGACGTCGAGTCGTCCGATGAGGGACCGACGGCGCATGAGGAGGTCCCGTCCGGCGAGGCCGCGCCGGTCCGCGAGGGCGAGTCGTCCGGCACGACCGCGCGCCCGCCGGCCGGGACCCGGAAGGGCTACGGAGCCGGCAACGCCATGACGTTCGCCGACCTGTACACGCGCGAGCAGACGCCTGAGACCGGCGCGTTCTCCTCGTCCGGCCGGAGACTCGGCGGGAACGACGACGCGAACGTTCACCTCCCGGGCCTGAACAAGATCTTCACCGATCCGGTGGTCGCCGAGCCGCCCCGGCCGAGGGATCCGTTCGCGGGCACCGGCCAGGTGCTGGGCAGGGGTGACGGCAGGGGCGCGGGCATCCCGGGTCTGGACAACGACGTCCGTGCCGAGTCCCAGCGGCTGCGGCAGGAACGCGGGCCTGTCCGGGTCCGGCCCCCCGAGCTGTTCTCCAAGGCCAAGGTCGTCACCCTCGGGCAGGTCACCGACACGCGGACCGAGGGCGGCGGCCGCGCGCCGTCGACGGGCGGCACCGGCGGGCTGCTCGAATCGCGCTCCGGCGACGGCACCGTCACGATGCTCGAAGAGCCGGTGCGGCCGACGTCCTCCTCGGTCACCGAGGCGGACGCCTCCGTGACCGAGCGGCCGCCCGCGCCTCAGGAGACCGGCGACGAGACCGGACCCTCGGTCAGCGTTCCGGCGACCGAGCAGGCCGGGAACGAGGTCGGGCCGCCGGCCACCGTCCCGCCGGCCGAGAGGACCGCACCCGAGGAGACGGCCACCACTCCCGCGCCCGCGGAGACGCTCACGCCTCCCGCGCACGAGGAGACGGTCACCCCTCCGGCGCCCGAGGAGACGGTCGCTCCTCCCGCGCCCACCCCGGACGTGGAGCGGGAGACCGCGACCACCCCGGCGCCTCCCGAGCCCGTCACCCCGCCCGCGCCCACCACCGCGCTCGGCCGGGCGCGGCAGGTCCTGGCCGGGCTGTCGGAGGAGCGGCGCGCCGAGGTCATGGCGCAGGCCGCGCTGTTCGTGGGCGATCTGAGCGGCCGGGTGCCCTCGCTCCGGGATCCCGGCGGCCGGGTTCACTGGGAGGACTGGGCCGGGCTGCGCGTCGCGGCCGAGATCGCCCGGTCGGGTTCGGAGGCCGGCGAGCACCTCGCCCGCGACCTGGTCGCCGCGCAGCGCCAACGGGCCCGGCAGGCGGTCGGCGCGGGGGAGATCGTGCCCTCGACGCCGCTCGGCCGCGCGCGGCAGGTCCTGGCCGGGCTGACGGAGCAGCGCCGCGCCGAGGTGATGGGGCAGGCCGCGACGTTCGTGGGCGACTTGAGCGGCCGGGTGCCCTCGATCCAGGACCCCGGCGGCGAGGTCTCGCGGGTCGACGAGGCGGGGCTGCTCGTGGCGGCCGAGATCGCCCGCCGGGGCGCGGACGCCGGTGAGGCGCTCGCCCGGAGCCTGATGCACGACCTCGACGAGCCGCTCGTACCGCGGGCCTTCATCGACGAGGCACGGGAGAACGCCGCCCGGACCACGGTCGACTCGCTACGGGATCTGGCGGAGGAGGACCACCCGCGGATCCGCCACGAGGCCAGGGCCATCATCCGGCAGCTCACCGGACTCACTCTGGACGACGAGAGCGCGGAGACGCGTGGCCTCCACCGGCTTCTGCTGGTGACGGAGGCGGAGATCGCCTGGGCCGGTCACCGGCCCGCCGCCGACCTCGCGGCCGACATCCTCGGCCGGCCGCGTCTCCCGGACTCCCGCTTCCTCGACGAGATGGCCAGTGCCGCCCGGTTCGACCTGGTCCGGGCCCGCGCGACGCTCGGCCTGCTGTCCAGTGTCCGGCAGGAGCAGCTCCGGCGGGAGACCGACGCCATCGTCCGGACGGCGCTCGGCGGCTCGGCCCTCGACCGGGCGCCGCGTGTCTGGCGGGAGCTGATCGCCGCCGAGATCGCCCGTTCCGGTCACACCGCCGGCGAGGACCTCGCGCGCGACCTCGTGTCGCGCGAGGAGACGGCGGCCGAGATGGTCGCCAAGACCCAGTGGGGCAAGGCCGGGGACCGGACGGTGGCGCTGTGGCTGCCCGGCCGGGCCGAGCCCGCCCTGCCACGGGACCCCGAGACGCTCGCCCTCCTGAGCGAGGTGGTCCCCGAGGGGATGGTCCTCGTCATCGGCGACGCGCAGGACGGCCGGGCCACGGCCCGTGAGCAGGACCTCCAGGCGTACGCGATGGCGAAGGTCGTCGAGAGCCTGGCGCCCGGCCTGCACCCGCTGCTGGCGATGACCAACGGCGCGAGCGTCGCCGAGCCCGTGTCTCGGGCGCTGAACGGTCCGGTGGTGGCCACCCCGTACGACGCGGTGCTCGACCGGCGGACCGGCGACCTGGTCTCGCGTCCCTCCGGGGCCGACGGGACGGAGGAGCCCCGCCGGGACGCGTGGTTCCGGATGTTCATCCCGGGAGACCGCGAGGGCCTGCCGGTCACCTCGGGGCTGCTCACGTCGAGCGGCGGCGAGCTCGCGACGGAGTCCCGCGTCGAGCCGGAGTCCCGGGTGGAGCCGGAGCCGGATCCGCTGCCGTTCCCCCCGGACGCCCAGGCCGAGGCCGAGGGCGAGGCGCCACCCGCCCCGCCGGGAGCGCCCGCGTCGACGGAGCCGCCGGAGTCACCGGAGCCGGTCTCGGCGCCGTCGGTGGAGACGACCCCGGTCGCCGTGGACCCGATGGTCGTCCGGGCCGGTGTTCCGCGCGAGGACCTGCCGCAGATCATGGTCGCCGTCGCCCGCATCCGGCAGGAGCTGGACCGGATCGGAGCGCACTACACGCAGGAGGACGTCGACCTCCTCCCGCAGCGGCTGCTGGCCAACTACCCGCACCTGCTCCACGGCCTGCAGGTGCCGATGGGCGACGCCGAGGTGCTGGTCCGGCTGGAGGCGACCGACCCGCAGAAGGTGGAGAACCCGGGTGGTTCGACGCGGACGGTGTCGAACCTGCCGCCGGTCGAGGGTGAGCACACGGCCGGCGGCACGGTGAACTCGGTGTTCGCGACCGGCGCGCACACCCAGAGCGTCTCCGGGCAGACGGGCGCGACGCGCGGGGCGATCTCGCTGTCCTTCGGCATCGGCGCGACGCCCTTCGCCCTCCAGGTCGTCAGGATCGGCGCGTCGCTGTCCGGCACCGCGAACCAGTCGAACCGGTCGCTTACCCATATCGCCGACGCCGAGGGCGGTCACGTCGAGGTCGCCGGCGGCGGTCACACGCTGCTCGCCTACACCGGGCACTGGTCGTTCCAGGTCCGCAGAGGGTCGGACGGGGACTGGGACACCCTCCCGGCGCACCGGGTCGACGACCCGACCGACGAGAAGCTGCTGGTGTGGGTCCCCGACAACTATCTCGGAACCGCTCCGGCCCAGGTCACCGCGATCGGCGACACGGTGAAGACCGGGAGGCTGCCTGCGTACTACTTCGCCTCCGGCCTGTCGAGTCTCCCCGAGGTCTTCGACGCGACAGTGAGAGAGCTGCGGCAGCGCGGACTGGACATGCCGGCGGGCAGCCAGCTCCACAAGGAGCTGCTCCAGAAGCTGTGGAACCTCAACATGCATCTGGACGCGGCCGTCAACAACGCCGACGGCGGGTACCAGTTCGACCTGCACAACGAGTACGGGCGGCCGGTGGCCACCGTGTCGGTCCGGTCCGAGCTGCTGGACGGCACGGTCCGGGTCGGCACCACCAGTAAAGACTCCAACATCGAGAACGTCCGGACCCTGATCTCCGGCTCCAGCGGCGGCCACAGCATCACGAACAGCAGCACGCTGACGTTCCCGAGCCTCGACTTCGGCCTGCAGCCGTTCCACAGCACCGACGCCGGCATGGGCGTCTCGTTCAACCTGTCCTACTCGTCGTCGAACACCGACTCGATCTCGGCGGGCAAGGTCGGGCTGTACGTCGTGGTACCGCGCTACGTCGGCTACACCGGCGCGTACGCGATGAAGTTCCGGCATCGGGTCACGGTCAGTGTCCGCGGCAGCGCCCAGACGGGGACGACCGGCCCGATCGACGGGGACGCGCTGGTCCGGGTGCCGGAGCCGATGGCGTACGAGCACGGTCTGCCGGTGGACACGGAGGCGCTGAAGGGTGCGCAGACGGGTGGCACCCGGCCGTACGCCGAGGGCGACATCCGCCGCCTCGGCAAGCGCGAGGTGCCGGCGGACCCGGCCGATCACCCGGCGCCGCCGCCGTGGCTGAAGGACGCCAAGGGCGTCGGGACGGGTCTGCCCTTCTGGTCCGAGGGCACCATCCAGCGGGTGCAGAACGCGATCAAGACGGTGGCGCGCGCACACGGGTTCCTGCCCGCCCGGGCCGACCATCCGTTCGCGGACTACTCCCGGTTCGGGCACGGGAACAAGCTCGACAGTCTGGCCGATATCCGGCGGCAGATCGAGAAGTTCGCCTCGGACCGGGGCTTGAGCTCGCACTTCGACCAGATTCACCAGGACGGGATGGTCTTCACGCTGAAGAAGCGGCGTGGCGGCCTGGGGGTCGACTGGGACGTCGACTCCATGAAGATCACGGTCACGGCGCGCGGGAACGGCAGCGCCCCGCGCTACCTCGGCAGCGCGGAGGACTACCGGATCGTCAATCTGGTGATGGGCATGAGCAGCGCCGGCATGTCCGTCTCCCACTCGCGCAAGCTCGCCCTGGGTGTCAAGGTGCGGGGTCTGTATCAGGTGCTCAAGAGCGCCGTCATGGGGCTGGAGTACCAGCGGAGTGCCGGGGCGAGCGACGCGCTGAGCGTGCTGACGAACCTGCCGCAGCTGATGGAGTTCGACGGGCCCACGCACGAGTTCGAGGTGTCGCGGGACCTGGAGATCAAGTTCGAGCTCCAGCACTCGGGTAGGCAGGGCCGGGTTCTCGCGGGCCGGCGCAACCCGCCGCCGATCACGCTGCCGGGGGAGACCGCCCGGGTGTTCGTGCTGCCCGTCTCCGAGGAGGGCGGTCCCACGTCGAGCGGTCCCACGTCGGCGCGGGTGCTGGAGCAGGGCGTCGTGACCTTCCTCGACACCACCGGCGTCCGTCAGGCGGTCCAGGGACTCGGCCACCTGACCGACCCGGCGGGAACGGCGTCCTCGCTGCGGGACACGTTCGCCGGCACGGAGTCGATGCGGTCGTACTTCAAGGAGATCCTGGGCGGTGAGTACACCACCGAGAACGCCTTCGAGTCGCGTCTGACCCGTGACCGGCTCGGTGCGATCGACATCCGCGGCCACCTGGGACCCACCAGCTTCGCGGGCGCCAGCGCGCACAAGGCGGTCACCGGCATCATCAAGCTCCAGCTGATGGAGGGCCGTGCCACCGGCTCGAGCTCCCACGGGTGGACCTGGGATCAGCTCGACGTCGCGCTCGGCGGGGACGCGGGGGCCGCCCACCTGACCGGGGAGACGGACCTCAACCGGCACTGGCAGTTCAACCGGTCGCGCACCAGCGGCCGCACGGGCGGCAAGGAGCTCCTGCAGCTCGATTTCAACCGGGTGTACTTCTTCCGCAGCACGGTGTCCTTCGACGTGCGCAGCCGCCTGGAGAAGCACGCCAAGTTCCTGCCCAGCGGTCGAGCGCACCACAGCGAGACCGTGGGCCCCAACCTGGTGGAGTTCGCGCTGCCCGAGCCGGAGGCGCTGGCGCAGTACGCCGACGGTCACCTGCCGATCTCCGACCGCCAGCTGCGGGACGCGATGCTCCGCTGGCACATCGGCAGGCTCAAGCTCAGCGGGGATCTCGCGGCGAAGATCCTGATGCGCTGGCACAGTGAGGTGCCCACCCTCCCGAAGGACGCGCGGGTCAAGCGCGACAAGCTCATCCGCACGCTCGTCCGGCTGCACGAGATGGGTGCGGCCCCGATCCTGGACGAGAAGGTCCGGGATCGGTTCAACACCTCCTTCGGGCGGTCGCTCGGGGCACCGCACGACCCGTTCGGCGTGCCCGACATGCCCGCGGACGTCGTCGCGTACGCCGAGGGCCGGGAGCCGCTGACCGACCGGCGGCTGGGCGAGGTGATGCGGGACTGGCTCGACGGGAACCTGCGGCTCAGCGGCGACGTGGTCGCGGGCCTCCTGATGCGCTGGCACGCCGAGGTCCCCGAACCGCCCGCCGGGCTGCCGATCAACCGGGCGCCGCTCGTCGGCATCCTGGCCGAGCTGCACACGGTCGGCGCGGTGCCGATCATGAATTTGGGAATCCGCGACTCGTTCAACGCGACGTTCCGCCAGAAGCTGGCGCATCCGCGCCTTCCGTTCGACCGGATGACGCTGCCGGAGTACCTGACCCGGACGGACCCGGGCGGGTTCTTCCTCGGTCACCACGGCGTCAACCGCTGGACGCACGACGACGGCCGGACGACGGAGCAGATCGTCCGGCAGCAGATCGACCGGGTGGCGCCGGGCCTGCTGGGCGCCGACCCGTCGCTCTGGGACGGCAAGGGCCGCCGGATCGGCCGCCTGCAGGGCGGTGTGGACCTGCTCCAGTCGATCCTGGCCGAAGGACGCGACCAGATGCTCTGGGAGGAGCTGCCCTCCCAGAACGGCTTCACCTTCTACCTCGTGAACCCCGTCGGCCCGGTGCTGACGGACGTCGTCAGGGTCAGGCTGAGGGCCGAGCGCATCGCCATGCCGGAGGTGTACGACTACCGGTGGAACACCGGCCTCGCGGTCTACTCGCACGGTTACATCGGCACCGCCCAGTCGAAATCCAGGGACGGGTCGCAGGCCCTGGTCCTGCCCAAGTTCAGCGCCGGCGGCACCAACGCCAGCGGGTCGGCCGACATCAAGACGGGCGAAGGGCACCACCGCGGCACGACCCGGGCGGAGAACGCGGTCAGCGAGATGACCGACTACGACTGGGCGAACCACTACGGCGTACGGGTCCGGCAGCGGCTGATCGTGGAGGTCGACCGGCTCGACATGGCCGGCCGCCCCCTGGACAACCTGCTCCTCGGCGCCCTGGACAAGTGGACGCACCACAGCGCGACCTCCCGGACCACCGCGGACGGAACGCTGGACATCCAGCTCCCGCACGCCCTCGCCGAGGCGGGCACGCTGAACGGCCCGCAGCAGCTGCGCGACCTCCTCCCGCTGCCCAAGCTCAACCGCAACCTGGCCGTCGTCGGCATGACGGCGGACGGTCTGCTGCCCGCCGCGCGGAAGCTGCTGGACCAGCTGCTGGGGCCGCGCTGGTATGAGAAGGCGCTCGGCGCCCAGGCCGGCGACCCCGGCGTACGGTCCTTCCAGTCGCTGCCGTTCCTGCTGTCGCGGTCGCACCTGGTCAACCACGTGCTCGAGGCCACCGGCGGCGGCACGTACCGGCTGCCCCCGGACCTGTTCCGGGCCGGCGACTCCGACCTGCGCGCGCAGATGTCGCTGCGGGGGGAGCTGTTCGACGCGCAGATCGTCATGCGGATGGTGGACGGCAGCGGCGTCGGCCGCTACATCAAGCACCAGAGCGGGACGACCGCGAACAACAGCAGCGACCTGACGCGCGCCACCGGCGACTACGGCCTCGGCGGCACCGACACGATCAACCCGCAGCCCCCTGCGCCGCCCGGCACCCAGGTGCCGCCGCACCGCCCGGACGACTCGTGGGCGCTGAACCACGGCGGCAGCCGCGTCACGTCCGCCAACCAGAACAGCGCCGGCACCGAGAACTACCGGCGCGAGCAGGACGTCAAGGAGTACGGCTCAAAGCTGCTGGTCCGCCTGCGCGGGCAGTTCTGGCTGGAGGCGCAGAAGATGCGCCACCACCTCCTCACGCCCGACAAGCCGAAGGCCGTCGGCGCGCCGGTTCGCAGCGACCCGGTCACCGGCGACGTCTACGTGGAGATGTTCGAGGCGCAGTACCAGGAGCTGCTCGCGGAACTCGCCGCCAACGTGCAGCAGGCCCGGCAGGCGCTGCGCGACCGCGTCGACCCGCAGGCCTGGGCCGGCCTGAGCACCGCGCCCCGCTTCGACCTGGCCCCGCTGCTCGCCGACGCGGCCGTGTACCGCCCGGACCCCACCCACCCGCAGCCGGGACCGCGGCCGAAGTACGCCGCCTCCCAGGCCCACCAGGCCCTGGTGAACCACATCCGGGAGCAGGGCGGCGCTCGCGGCCCGCTCGTGCTCACCCACGGCGCGAACACACGGATCCTGCAGTACCGGGCGATCCTCGACTGGGCCGCGCGGACGATCCGCGCCGACCTGGCCGCCGCCCGCGCGGCGGACCCGTACCTGCCGTCGCCGGCCGACCCCGGCGTCTACGACGCGCGACGCGCCCGGCCGGACGCCCGGCTGTTCGACGGCCTGACCGGCTCCCTCGACGACGAGATCACCGCGATCATCAACGAGGTCAACCGGGTCCACGTGCTCCGCCCGGACAATCCCCTCGGCGGCCCCGCCGAGCTGCCGCCGGAGGCGGCGCTGCTCGCGCTCGACCCGGTGTACCTCGCGCGTGACGTCGCGCGCGAGCTGAGCACGCACGTCCGGCTGGACGTCACGCAGCCGGACGGCACGGTGCGCAGCCACTGGGCCGACCCGAGCGGCCGGCTGTACGCCTTCGACCCCACCACGTTCGACGACCTGACACTGACCGCCGACCAGGCGTCGAACGCCGGGCTGTGGAGCGAGGAGACCCGGCAGGTCGCCGCCGACCATGGGCTCGACCCGATCGATCTCGCCCGGCTGTACCGCAGCTCCTGGGCGCAGCAGCGGACCTTCGAGCAGGCCGTGCTGGCCGAGGCCGGCGAGCGCCTCGACCGGATGGGGGCGGCGCACGAGGCGCTGCCCGGCCTGTTCGGCCGGACCGTCCAGGCCGCCGCCTCATGGCGGGGCATCGTCGCCCGGATCGAGGCGGAGCACGCCGCGGCCGCCGCGGAGACGACCCGGGCCCAGCGAGAGCTCGACGACCTCCGGCGCGCCCTCGACGACCTGTACACGCGGCGGACGCGGCTCATCCTGGACCTGTCCCCGGACCGGACCGCGCTGAACGACCTGCGGAACCGGATCGTGGACCTGGAGGCCCGGCAGACCGAGCAGCAGGAGCTGCTGGAGCTGCACGAGGAGTCGACGGCCTACCTGACGTCGCTCCTGGCAGACGCGCGTCACGGGCTGCAGGAGACAGAGGAGGTCCTCGCCGACCTTCGGGTCAGCGGGCGGGACACCGGGACCGGTGACGCGGCGCGCTGGACGGCGGACGAGGTACAGGAGGCCGTGGACCGCCTC
Source organism: Actinoallomurus rhizosphaericola (assembly GCF_024055675.1). Taxonomy (NCBI): domain Bacteria; kingdom Bacillati; phylum Actinomycetota; class Actinomycetes; order Streptosporangiales; family Thermomonosporaceae; genus Actinoallomurus; species Actinoallomurus rhizosphaericola. Next base: position 469,861 of record NZ_JAMXMW010000004.1, read on the forward strand.
ACCGCGTCGGAGTCCGCCCTGGACCGGCGGCGGGTGAACCTGGCGTACCGGGAGAGGCCGGCGCCGTCGATCGAGCAGGCGGTCCAGGGACTGCGCGACACGCTGTCGGCGGCCGGGGACGGCGCGGTCGCCCTGGCCGTCGTCACCCGCGCGGACGGCACCGCCGAACGGTTCACCGTGGTCGCCGACGAGGGCGAGATCCGGTGGTTCGAGGCCGTGTCCGGGCTGCCGGTGCAACCCCCGGAGAACGCCGGGCGCCTGTACTCCCTGGACCTCGGCCGGGACGGCCTGCTGCTCGCCCCGCCCGCCGGGCTGGACGGGACGCGGCCCCCGGTCAGGTCCTTCACCTCGGTACGCGACCTCGCGCTCGCCTCCGTCGTGGACCACCTCGGCGCCGACCTGGCCGGGCAGGTCGCGCGGCGCACAGAGGCCCGGTCACGGCCCACGCTCGACCAGGCCCTCCTCGCGTTCGAGAACCGGCTCGTCGACCGGAGCGCGCGCATCGCCGAGCTCACGGACACGCCCCGGCCGCCCATCGTGAGCCTGGACACCGCGCGGCGCGGTGACGTACCGGACGACGCGCACGTCTACCGGAACGAGCAGGGCCACCACGGGGTCGGGCCGGCCGACGCGGAGGTCCCGGGCTGGACGCGGATGGGCCCGCTCGCGGGCTTCTTGCCGATCTTCTGGCTCACCAACGGCGCGCCGGACCGGGCCCTGACCGTTCAGGACGTCGCGCGCTCCGGGCTGGGCGCGGTGGTGCGGTTCCAGTCGGGGTTCGGCGTCCGGACCCTGGAGCACGACGTCCTGCGGGCGCTCGAGGAACGTCCCGACCGGGTGGCCGAGGAGGTCGACCGGCTCCCGGACGATCTGCCGCCCGGGACGTGGATCTGGTTCATCGGCCCGGCCCGTATGGGGGCGGTGGCGGTGGTCGAGAACGCGGCGGGCGAGACCAGGTACCGCGTCCTGCTGGCCGGCTCGGAAGCCCCACGCGAGGCGCGTTCCCGTGTCGGCCTGGCGCCGCTCGACGACGGCCGGCACACGCTCATCGTCTCCCGGCCTCGCACCGACGGCGACGCCCGGCCTCCGGCGCCGTACCGGAGTCTGCGGCAGCGGACCGAGGTGTCGGACTACCACGTCATCGAGGTCAACGCGGTCCTCCGGACCCTCGGTTACCGGGGCGGCCCGGTGGACCGTGCCCGGGTCGAGGAGGCGCTGCGCGATCCCGAGCTGCCGCCCGGTCCCACGGACCCGAGGGGCCTGGCGAACGACCTCGCGCACTGGATCGCCTTCGACGGGGACCTGGCGAAGATGCCCCGGCTGCGCGGCGGCTCGGACGCCGCGGGAGGCATCCCTGGAATGACCGGCGACCACGGCTACGCCGCGCCGTGGATTCCGGAGGACGCTTCGGCGCACGCGCAAGCCGTTCGGCGAGTGTCGGCCTTCCCCCAGGCCGAGCCGCAGGATGGGGAAACGTCGTGGCTCGACCAGTTCGACGAGCAGGCGCTGTGGACGGACGTTCTGCACGAGCTCACGGAGCTTCGTGCGCAGATCGATGCGGAGGACGCGGCCGAGCTGCGGCGGCAGCTACCTGAGCTGCACCAGCAGCTGAACCCTCGGGGCAAGCTCACGCTGCGGCAGACCGGCGAGACCATCGCGCAGATCTACTGGGCCGGACAGCTGGCCGGTGGAGAGACGCTGGAGGAGATCCTCCGCATCGGCAGGCCCATCCGGCTGCGAGGTGGGATGTCCGGCAACGCGGCGGCGCCCGGTGGCCTGGGATCGTTCGGCGACGTCGGAGGGTACGGGATACCGGCCGGCTTCGCCTCGGTGTCCGAGGGGCCGGTCGGCGGGGCCGGTAGCAGTAATTCCGGGCAGCCCCCCGTCCCCGTGGACGCGGGCCGGGAAACGCTGCTGAGCTGGACCGACGAGTCCGGTGAGCCCCGGTTCGCCGGACGCCGGCTGGGCCAGGGCGGAGGCACGGGGATTCCCGGCTTCGGGAGGGGGGCTCGTGCGGCGTGGGCGCTCGCACACCGGGACACGCTCACCGCCTCTCCTGAGACCTCGCCGGCGGCCCGGCCGAGAGACCCACTCGCCGCTCGTGGATACCGGCTGGGCACGGGGCAGGTCGTCGTTTCGGCACGTGCGGATGAGCCGTCCGAAGAAACCCCACGCCCGGCGGCGGGGGGCCGACGGGGGTACGGGGCCGGCAACGCGATGACGTTCGCCGACCTGTACGGGCCGGAGCAGGCTGCGAGGCCCGGCGCGTTCTCCTCGCCCGGCCGCAGACTCGGCGGTGACGACGACGATGATGCCCTTACGGGCCTGGCCAGGATCTTCACCGACCCGCTGATCACCCGGTCGCCCCAGGCGCCGCGGGGCCCGTTCGCGGGCTCCGGTCACGTGCTGGGCGCGGGTGACGGCAGGGGCGCGGGCATTCCGGGCCTGGACAACGGCATTCGCGCCGAGTCCCAGCGGTTGCGGGCGGAACGCGGGCCGTCGACGGTCCGGCCCCGCGTGCTTCCTTCCAGGCCTCGGATCGTCACCCTCGGAGAGGTCACCGACACACGGACCGAGGAGGGCGGCCGCGGGCCGTCGGGCAGGGGCGGCACCGACGGACTGCTGGAGACCCGTTCCGGCGACGGCACCGTCACGATGCTCCAGCAGCCGGCACGGCCGGCGTCCCCGCTGGAGACGGAGCCGGACGCCTCCGTGACCGAGCGGCCGCCCGCGCCACAGCGCACCACGGAGGAGCCGTCGGCCCCGGCGGCCCTCCCGGAGACCGGGCGGACGACGGAAGATCCCGCGACGGCCACGGTCACCACGACCGGGCAGGTCACGGACGAACCCGGATCGGCGGTCACCGTCCCGGCGACCGAGCAGACGAGGAACGAGCCCGAGACGCCGGTCATCGTTCCGGCGGCCGAAGAGACCGCGCACGGGCGAACGACCACCGCTCCCGCCCCGGCTCCGGACGTGAGCCGGGAGACCGCGACCACCCCGGTATCCCCCGAGTCCGTCACTCCGTCCACGCCGACGACCGCGCTCGGCCGGGCCCGCGAGGTCCTGGCGGGGCTGACCGAGGAGCGGCGCGCCGAGGTCATGGAACAGGCCGCCCTGTTCGTCGGCGATCTCAGCGGCCGGGTGCCCTCCCTCCGGGACCCCGGCGGCCGGGTGGTGTGGGCGGACTGGGCCGGGTTGCGCGTCGCGGCCGAGATCGCCCGTTCGGGCCCGGAGGCAGGTGAGGACCTCGCCCGGAACCTGGTCGCCGCGCAGCGTGCGCGCACCCGGCAGGCGCTGGTCGACGGGGAGATCGTGCCCTCGACCCCGCTCGGCCGCGCACGGCAGGTCCTGGCCGGGCTGCCGGAGCAGCGCCGCGCCGAGGTGATGAGCCAGGCCGCGACATTCGTGGGCGATCTGAGCGGCCGGGTCCCGTCGGTGGAGGACCCCGGCGGGGAGGTGTCGCGGGTCGATCAGGCGGGGCTGCTGGTGGCGGCCGAGATCGCCCGTTCGGGCGCGGACGCCGGCGAGGCGCTCGCGCGGGACCTGATGCACGACCTCGACGAGCCGCTCGTGCCGCGGGTCCTCATCGACGAGGCACGGGAGAACGCCGCCCGGACCACGGTCGGCATGCTGCGCAACAACCCCGACGCCGACTACGCGCAGATCCGCCAGGAGGCGCGGGACATCGTCCGGGCGCTCACCGGGCTCGCCCCGAACGACGAGCGGATCGATGCGCCGGGACTCCAGCGCGTCCTCCTGGTGACGGAGTCGGAGATCGCCTGGGCCGGTCACCGGGCCGCCGCCGGCCTGGCGGCCGACATCCTCGGCCGGCCGCGCCTCCCGGAGTCCCGCCTCCTCGACGAGAACACGGACGCCGCCCGGTTCGATCCGAGCCGGGCCCACGCGACGCTCGGCCTGCTGTCCGACGTCCGGCAGGAGCAGCTCCGGCGGGAGACCGACGCCATCGTACGGTCGGTGCTCGGCGGGTCGTCCCTGGAACGGGCACCGCGGGCCTGGCGGGAGCTGATCGCCGCCGAGATCGCCCGTTCCGGTCACACCGCCGGCGAGGACCTCGCGCGCGACCTCGTCCTGCGCGAGCAGGCGGCCGCCACGATGTTCGCGAACACCCGGTGGGGTCAGGCCGGTGGCCGGATCGTGGCGCTGTGGCTGCCCGGCCGAGGCGAGCCCGCCGTGCCGCAGGACGCCGAGACGCTCGCGCTCCTGAGCGAGGTCGTCCCCGAGGGGATGGTCCTCGTCATCGGCGACGCGCAGGACGGCCTGGTTCCGGTCCGCGAGCGGGGGACCCAGGCGTACGCGATGGCCAGGACCATCGAGAAACTGGCGCCCGGCCTGCATCCGCTGCTGGCGATGACCAACGGCGCGAGCGTCGCCGAGCCCGTGGCACGGGTGATGAACGCGCCGGTGGTCGCCACCCCGTACGACGCGGTGTTCGACCGGCGGACCGGTGACCTGGTCTCGCGTACCTCCGGGGCCGACGCGACGGAGGAACCCGGCCAGGACGCGTGGTTCCGGATGTTCATGCCGGGGGACCGGGAGGGCCTGCCGGTCACCCCGGGCCTGCTCACGCCGGGGGAGCGCGCGACGGTGCCCCCCGCTGAGCGGGATCCCCTGCCGTTCCATCCGAGTAACACGGAGACCGAGCCGGAGACGCCGCCCACGCCTCCGGGCGCGCCCGTGACGCCGCCGGAGCCGTCGGCGGCGCCGGAGCTGACACCGGTCGACGTGCATCCGGCGATCGCCCGGCTCGGTATCCCGCGCGAGGACCTGCCGCAGATCATGACGGTCGTCGCCCGCATCCGGCAGGAGCTGGACCGGATCGGAGCGCACTACACGCAGGAGGACGTCGACCTCCTCCCGCAGCGGCTGCTGGCCAACTACCCGCACGTGGCCGGTGGCCTGCAGGTGCCGATGGGCGACGCCGAGGTGCTGGTCCGGCTGGAGGCGACCGACCCGCAGAAGGTGGAGAACCCGGGCGGTTCGACGCGGACGGTGTCGGATCTGCCGCCGGTCGAGGGTGAGCATTCGGCCGGCGGCACGGTGAACTCGGTGTTCGCGACCGGCGCGCACACCCAGAGCGTCTCCGGGCAGACCGGTGCGACGCGCGGGGCGATCTCGCTGTCCTTCGGCATCGGCGCGACGCCCTTCGCCCTCCAGGTCGTCAGGATCGGCGCGTCGCTGTCCGGGACCGCGAACCAGTCGAACCGGTCGCTGACCCACATCGCCGACGCCGAGGGCGGTCACGTCGAGGTCGCCGGCGGCGGACACACGCTGCTCGCCTACACCGGGCACTGGTCGTTCCAGGTCCGCAAGGGGTCCGGCGGGGACTGGGACACCCTTCCCGTGCACCGGATCGACGACCCGACCGACGAGAAACTGCTTCTCTGGTTCCCCGATAACTACCTCGGGACCGCCCCGGCCCAGGTCACCGCGGTCGGTGACGGCGTCAAGGCGGGGAGGCTGCCGGCGTTCTTCTTCGCGGCCGGTCTGTCGAACCTGCCCAAGGTCTTCGACGCGACGGTCACGCAGCTGCGGCGGCGCGGACTGGAGATCTCGGTGGGCAGCCAGCTCCACAAGGAGCTGCTCCAGAAGCTGTGGCAGGTGAACATGCACCTGGACGCGGCCGTCAACAACGCCGACACCGGGTATCAGTTCGACCTGCACAACGAGTACGGGCGCCCAGTGGCCACGGTGTCGGACCGGATCGAGATCCTGGACGGCACGGAGCGGGTCGGCACCACCAGCAAGGACTCCAACGTCGAGAACGTCCGGACCCTCATCGCCGGCTCCAGCGGCGGCCACAGCATCAGCAACACCAGCACCCTGACACTGCCCAGCGTCGACTTCGGCCTGCAGCCGTTCCACAACCACGACGCCGGCATGGGCGTGTCGTTCAACCTGTCGTACACGTCGTCGAACACCGACTCCATCTCGGCGGGCAAGGTCGGGCTGTACGTCGTGGTGCCGCGCTACGTCGGTTACACCGGCGCGTACGCGATGAAGTTCCGGCACCGGGTCACGGTCAGCGTCCGCGGCAGCGCCCAGAGCGCGACCACTCCCGCGATCGACAGCGAGGCGGTCCTCCGGATTCCGGAGCCGATGGCGTACGAGCACGGCCTGCCGGTGGACGCGGAGGCCCTGAAGGGCGCGCAGACCGGCGGCACCCGGCCGTACGCCGAGGGCGACATCCGCCGGCTCGGCAGGCAGGAGATGCCGGCGGACCCGGCAAAGCATCCGGCGCCGCCGCCGGCGCTCGCGCAGGGCAAGGGGCTCGGCACGGGCCTGCCCTTCTGGTCCGACGACACGATCCGGCGGGTGCAGGACGCGGTCAAGACGACGGCGCGGCAGTACGGGTTCCTGCCCGCCCGGGACGACCATCCGTTCGCGGACTACTCCCGGTTCGGGCACGGGAACAAGCTCGACAGTCTGGCCGACATCCGGCGGCAGATCGAGAAGTTCGCCTCCGACCGGGGCTTGAGCTCGCACTTCGACCAGATCCATCAGGACGGCATGGTCTTCACGCTGAAGAAGCGGCGTGGCGGCCTGGGAGTCGACTGGGACATCGACTCCATGAGGATCACCATCACCGCCCGGGCGAACGGCACCGCGCCGCGCTACCTCGGCGCCGCGGAGGACTACCGGATCGTCAATCTGGTGATGGGCATGAGCAGCGCCGGCATGTCCGTCTCCCACTCGCGCAAGCTCGCCCTGGGTGTCAAGGTGCGCGGCCTCTACCAGGTGCTCAAGAGCGCCGTCATGGGGCTGGAGTACCAGCGGAGTGCCGGGGCGAGCGACGCGCTGAGCGTTCTGACGAACCTGCCGCAGCTGATGGAGTTCGACGGGCCCACGCACGAGTTCGAGGTGTCGCGGGACCTGGAGATCAAGTTCGAGCTCCAGCACTCGGGTCGGCAGGGCCGGGTTCTCGCGGGCCGGCGCAACCCGCCGCCCGTACTGCTCCTCGGCGAGACCGCCCGCGTCTTCACGCTGCCGATCACCGAGAAGGAAGGTCCCACCTCGAGCCGCCCGACACCGGCGAGCGCGCTCGAGCAGGGCGTCGTCACGTTCCTCGACACCACCGGTGTCCGTGGCGCGGTGCAGGCGCTCGGCCACCTGACCGACCCGGCCGGGACGGCGTCCTCACTGCGGGATACCTTCGCCGGCACGGACTCCATGCGGTCGTACTTCAAGGAGATCCTCGGCGGTCAGTACACCACCGAGAACGCCTTCGAGTCGCGTCTGACCCGTGACCGGCTCGGTGCGATCGACATCCGCGGCCACCTGGGCCACAGCACCTTCGCGGGCGCCAGCGCGCACAAGGCGGTCACCGGCATCATCAAGCTCCAGCTGATGGAGGGCCGTGCCACCGACACGAGCTCTCACGGCTGGACCTGGGATCAGCTCGACGTCGCGCTCGGCGGGGACGCCGGGCCCGCGCACCTGACCGGGGAGAGCGATCTCAACCGGCACTGGCAGTTCAACCGGTCGCGCACCAGCGGCCGCACGGGCGGCAAGGAGCTCCTGCAGCTCGATTTCAACCGGGTGTACTTCTTCCGCAGCACGGTGTCCTTCGATGTACGGAGCCGGCTGGAGAAGCACGCCAAGCTGCTGCCGAGCAGCAGTGCGCAGCACACCCAGACGGTCGGACCCCGCATGGTGGAGTTCGCGCTGCCCGAGCCGGAGGCCCTGGCGCAGTACGCCGACGGTCACCTGCCGATCTCCGACGGCCAACTCCGGGACGCCATGCTCCGCTGGCACATCGGGAGGCTGAAGCTCAGCGGGGACCTCGCGGCGAAGATCCTGATGCGCTGGACCAGCGAACGGCCGGTCCTCCCGAAGGACGCCCCGAGGGTCCAGCGCAGCAAACTCATCCGCACGCTCATCCGCCTGCACGAGATGGGCGCGGCCCCGATTCTGGACGAGAAGGTCCGGGATCGGTTCAACACCGCCTTCGGACGGACGCTCGGCGCCCCCCACGACCCGTTCGCCGTGCCCGATATGCCGGACGACGTCGTCGCGTACGCCGAGGACCGAGCGCCGCTGTCCGACCGGCGGCTGGGCGAGGTGATGCGGAGCTGGCTCGACGGCGACCTGCGGCTCAGCGGTGATGTGGTCGCGCGGCTGCTGATGCGCTGGCACGCCGAGGTCCCCGAACCGCCCACCGGGCTGCCGGTGCGCCGGGCGCCGCTCGTGGGCGTCCTGGCCGAGCTGCACACGGTCGGCGCGGTGCCGATCATGGACCTGGCGATTCGCGACCGGTTCAACGCGACCTTCCGCCAGAAGCTGTCGCACCCGCGCCTGCCCTTCGACCAGATGACGCTGCCGGAGTACCTCACCAGGACCGACCCGGGCGGCTCCTTCCTCGGCCACCACGGCGTCCACCGCTGGACGCACGACGACGGCCGTACGACGGAACAGATCGTCCGGCAGCAGATCGAGTCGGCCGCTCCGGGTCTGCTGGGGACCGACCCGCTCCTCTGGGACGGCAAGGGCCGCCGGATCGGCCGTATGCAGGGCGGCACGGACCTGCTCCAGTCGATCCTGGCCGAAGGCCGCGACCAGATGCTCTGGGAGGAACTCCCCTCTCGGAACGGCTTCACCTTCTACCTGGCCAACCCCGTCGGCCCACTGCTGACCGACGTCCTCAGGGTTCGGTTGCGGGCCGAGCGCATCGGCGTGCCGGAGGTGTACGACTACCGGTGGAACACGGGCCTCGCGAATTACTGGCACAACTACACCGGCACCGCCCAGTCGAAATCCCGGGACGGGTCGCAGGCCCTCGTCCTGCCGAAGTTCACGGCCGGCGGCACCAACGCCAGCGGCCCGGTCGACATCAAGACGGGCGAAGGGCACCACCGCGGCACGACCCGGGCGGAGAACGCGGTCAGCGAGATGACCGGCTACGACTGGGCGAACCACTACGCCGTGCGGATCCCCATGCGGCTGATCGTGGAGGTCGACCGGCTCGACATGGCCGGCCGTCCCCTGAACAACCTGCTCATCAGCCGGTTCGACACGTGGACGAACCATGGCGCGACCTCCCGGACGACCGTCGACGGACTACTGGACCTGCAGATCCCGCACGCCCTCGCGGAGGCGGGAGCACTGCACGGCCCGGAGCAGATGCGGAACCTCCTCCCGCTGCCCAAGCTGAACCGCAACCTGGCCGTCGTCGGCGTGACGGCGGACGGCCTGCTGCCCGCCGCCCAGGCCCTGCTGGACGAACTGCTGGGGCCGCGCTGGTATGAGAAGGCGCTCGGGGCCGAGGCCGGCGACCCCGGCGTACGGTCCTTCCAGTCGCTGCCGTTCCTGCTGTCGCGGTCGCATCTGATCAACCACCTGCTCGAGGCCATCGGCACCGACGGGTACCGGCTGCCTCCCGACCTGTTCCGGGCCGGCGACTCCGACCTCCGCGCGCAGGTGACGCTGCGGGCGGAGCTGTTCGACGCGCAGGTCGTCATGCGGATGGTGGACGGCAGCGGCGTCGGCCGCTACATCAAGCACCAGAGCGGGACGACCGCGAACAGCAGCAGCGACCAGATGCGCGGCACCGCCGAGTACGCCATCAACGGCACCGACACGATCAACCCGCAGCCCCCCGCGCCGCCCGGCACCGAGGCGCCGCCGCACCGCCCGGACCACTCCTGGGCGGTGAATCACGGGGACAGCCGGGTCACGTCGGCGAACCAGAACAGTGCGGGTACCGAGAACTACCGGCGCGAGCAGGATGTGAAGGAGTACGGCTCGACGCTGCTGGTCCGCCTGCGCGGGCAGTTCTGGCTGGAGGCGCAGAAGACGCGCCACCACCTCCTCCGCCCCAACAAGGCCAAGCCCGTCGGCGCGCCGGTCCGCAGCGACCCGGTCACCGGCGACGTCTATGTGGAGATGTTCGAGGCGCAGTACGAGGAGCTGCTCGCGGAGCTGGCCGCCAACGTGCAGCAGGCCCGGCAGGCGCTGCGCGACCGGGTGGACCCGACGGCCTGGGCCGCGCTGGGTACCGCCCCGCGTTTCGACCTGGCCCCGCTGCTGGCCGACGCGGCCGTGTACCGCCCGGACCCCACCCACCCCCAGCCCGGTCCACGGCCGAAATATGACGCCTCCAGGGCGCACCACGCTCTGGTGGAGCACATTCGGGAGCAGGGCGGCGCTCGTGGCCCGGTCGTGCTCACCCACGGCGCGAACACGCGGGTGCTGCAGTACCGGGCGATCCTGGACTGGGCCGCGCGGACGATCCGCGACGACCTGGCGGCGGCGCGCGCAACGGACCCGTCCGTTCCGGCGCCGTCCGCCCTCACGGCCTACGACGCGCGACGCGCCCGATCGGACGCCCGGCTGTTCGACGGCCTGACCGGCTCCCTCGACGACGAGATCACCGCGATCATCAACGAGGTCAACCGGGTCCACGCGCTCCGCCCGGACAACCCTCTCGGCGCGCCGGCCGCCCTGCCGCCGGAGGCGGCGCTGCTCGCCCTCGACCCGGTCCACCTGGCCCGTGACGTCGCCCGGGAGCTGAGCACGCACGTCCGGCTGGACGTCACACAGCCGGACGGCACGGTGCGCAGCCACTGGGCCGATCCCAGTGGCCGGATCCACGCCTTCGACCCGGCCACCTTCGACGACCTCACGGTGACCCCTGACGACGCGTCACGTGCTGGACTGTGGAACGAGGAGACCCGGCAGGTCGCCGCCGACCACGGGCTCGGCCCGATCATCCTCGGTGAGCTGTACCGCACCTCCTGGGACCACCAGCGGACCTTCGAGCAGGCGGTGCTGACCGAGATCGCCGAGCGCCTCGACCGGATGGGCGCGGCGCACGAGGCGCTGCCCGGCCTGCTCGGCCGGGCCGCGCACGCCGCCGCCGCGTGGCGGGAGATCGTCGCCCGGATCGAGGCCGAGCACGCCGCGGCGGCCGCCGAGACGACTCGGGCCCGGCGGGAGCTCGACGACCTCGAGCGGGCCCTGGACGACCTGCACACGCAGCGGACACGGCTCATCCTGGACCTGTCCCCGGACCGGACCGCAGTGGACGGCCTGGAACGGCGAATCCTGGACCTGGAGACCGCGCAGACCGAGCAGCGGGCGCGGCTCGAGCGCTACGAGGAGTCGACGGCCTACCTGACGCCGCGCCTGGATGACGTGCGTCGCGCGATCCAGGAGACGGAGAGCCTCCTCGCCGACCTGCGCGCCACCGGGGACACCGGAACCGGCGAGGCGGCGCCGTGGACGGCGGCCGATGTCCAGGAGGCCGTGGATCTCCTCACGGCGTCGGAGTCGGCCCTGGATGAGCGGCGGGTGGATCTGGCGTATCGGCGGCGGGAGGCCCCGTCGATCGAGCAGGCGGTCCAGGGGCTGCACGACACGCTGACGGCGGCCGGGGACGGCGCGGTCTCTCTCGCCGTCGTGACCCACGCGGACGGTACGGCCGAACGGTTCACCGTGGTCGCCGATCAGGGCACGGTCCGGTGGTTCGAGGCCGTGTCCGGTCTCCCGGTGCGGCCCCCGAGCGGTGGGCGGTTGTCCTCCCTGGACCTCGGCCCCGACGGCCTGCTGCTCGCCCCGCCCGCCGGGCTGGACGGGACACGGCCGCAGACCAGGTCCTTCGCCCAGGTGCGCGAGCTCGCGCTGGCCTCCGTCGTGGACCACCTCGGCCCCGACCTGGCCGGGCAGGTCGCGCGGCGGACGGAGGTTCAGTCGCGGCCGACGCTCGACCAGGCACTCCTCGCGTTCGAGAACCGGCTCGTCGACCGGAGCGCGAGCATCGCCGAGCTCACGGACACGCTCCGGCCGCCCATCGTGAGCCTGGACACCGCGCGGCGCGGCGACGTGCCGGACGATGCGCACGTCTTCGAGGACGAGCGGGGCCGGCACGGGATCGGGCCGTCGGACGCGGAGGTGGAGGGCTGGACGCCGGTGGGTCCGCTGGCGGACTTCACCGAGATCTTCTGGCTCACCCACGGCTCGCCGGACCGGCCCGTGACCGTCCAGGACATCGCCCGCACCGGGCTGGGCGCCGCGGTCCGGTTCCTCACGGAGGCCCGCGACCAGATCACGGAAGAGGAGGTCCTGCGGGCGATCGAGGAGAGCCCCGACCGGGTGGCCGAGGAGGTCGACCGGCTCCCGGACGACCTGCCGCCCGAGACGTGGGTCTGGTTCACCGGCCCGTCCCGCACCGGTGCCGTGTCGGTGGTCAGGAATTCGGCCGGCGAGGTCAGGTATCGCGTCCTGCTGGCCGGGGCGGCCGCTCCGCGGGAGGCGCGGTCCCGCGTGGGCCTGGCGCCGCTGGACAACGGCCGGCACACGCTCATCGTCGTCCGGCCCCGCACCGCCGGTGACGCTCAGCCGTCTTCGCCGTACCGGAGCCTGCGGCAGCGGACCGAGGTGTCGGACTACCACGTCATCGAGGTCAACGCCATCCTCCGCACGCTCGGCTACCGGGGCGGCCCGGTGGACCGTGCCCGGCTCCAGACGGTCCTGCGCGATCCGGAGTTGCCGCCCGGCCCGACGGACCCCCGGGGTCTGGCGAACGACCTCGCGCACTGGATCGCCTTCGACGGGGACCTGGCGAAGATGCCCCGGCTGCGCGGCGGTTCGGACGCCGCGGGAGGCATCCCGGGCGTGACCGGGATGTCGGGGGCGTCGAGCAGCAACCCCATGCCGGTGACGGTGGCGCGCGGCCCGGTCGAGGAGCTCTCCGAGGAAGAGGCGGAGGAGGAGTCCCCCTCCGAGTCCTCCGAATCCTCCGAGGACGAGGTCGAGAGCGTGACCGGCGACCACCGGCCGGTCGCGCCGCCCGCCCCCGTCAGGCGTGTCCGGTGGGCCGACCAGCAGGGCGACACCACCGATGAGGAGAGCGGCTCGGAGCCCGAGTCGGAGGAGTCAGAGGACGACGCGCCGGAGCCGCTGTCCCTGGAGGAGCTGCTCGGGCAGACGCAGGTGGGCGTGGTGGACGACCGCCCGGTGGCGCTCTGGCTGCCCGGGGCGCGCGGGGACGTGGCCTTCGACGAGGCGACGGTCGCGCTGCTCGGCGACCTGGCGCCGCCGCAGACGGTGTTCGTTCTGGGACGGGTGGAGAACGGCACGCTGATGGCCGGTGACCGGCCGATCGACCCGGCCACGCTGATGGGGCTGCTGGCCGCCCGCGCCGCGGGGCAACAGCCGTTCCTGCTGATGCCCGGGTCCGGTGAGGCCGCCGGGTCCTTGGCGGACCTGAGCGGCGGGCCGGTGCTGGCCGCGCCGCGCGGCGTGCGCTTCGACCCGGCCGAGGGCACCCTGACCGCCATCGGCAGCGGCAAGGATCCGATCACGGGGCCGGCGTCCTCCGCGCGGGACGGGGGCTACGTCGGGCGGTTCCGGATGCACCTGCCGGGCGAGCCCGCGAGCACGCCGATCCACTCCGTGCTGACCCGCACGGCGGCCGAGGGGCACGGTACGCCGCCCGCCCCGCCGGAGCGGGCGGTGATGCGGCCGGTGATGGTGGATCCGGCGGCCCGGTCCATCGGCGTGCCGCGGGTGGGCCTGCCGTACATGGGGCAGGTGCTGACCGCGGTCCGCCGCGCCCTGACCGCCGCCGGGTTCGCCCCGTCCGAGCGGGACATGGCGGGGCTGGTGCAGCGGCTGGTCGGCAACTTCACCTACACGCTCGGCGACAGCGGTGACGACGCCAACACCAGCGGCCTGATGGTGCCGTTCGGGGACGTCGAGCTGCTGGTGACGTTCGACCCCACGGATCCGTACACCGTCGACAACGTGGCGGGCTCCGCGGTCCGTCCCTCGACCCTGCCCGCGCCCGAGGGTGAGAACGTCGGCTACGAGACGATCAACGCCGCCTACGCGACCGGCGCGCACGTCGAGACCCACGCCGGCCAGACCGGGGCGACGCGGGGGGCGGTGTCGCTGACGTTCGGGATCGGCGCGGCGCCGTACCTCGTGCTGCAGGTCGTCAAGGTCGGCGTCGGGGTGTCGGGCACCGCGAACCAGTCGAACCGCAGCACGAGCCACATCGCCGACGCCGAGGGCGGCCACGTCGAGGACGCCCGGATCGAGTCGAGCCTGGTGGCCTACACGCCGAACATCGCGCTCAAGATCCGGGCCAACCCGAAGGAGGGGATGGCGCAGGACTGGGAGCACATCCGGCCGTTCCGGATCAAGGACCCGGGCACCGAGAAGCTGCTGCTGTGGATGCCCGAGCCGTACCTGAAGGCGCCGTCGGCCGACCTGGTGACCGCGACCGGCGCAGGAGTGAAGTCCACCAAACTGCCGCCGCACTTCTACGCCTCGGGTCTGACGAACCTGCCGAAGCTGTTCGACGAGGTCGTCGGCGTGCTGGCCTCCCAGGGGCTGCGGCTGAAGATCGGCAGTGTGCCCCGCGCGGAGCTGCTGCAGAAGCTGTGGAATCTGAACACCCACCTCGACAAGGCCATCAACGACCGGAAGCGCGGCTATTCGTTCACGCTGCACGACAAGCGCGGGAAGGTGCTGGCGGTCGTACGGCTCCACGGCGACCGGCTCCCCCAGGCGCGCCGGGTCGGCGCCACGAGCAACAAGGTCCACGTCGAGAACGTCCGCACCGGCATCCGCGGCATGAGCAGCGGCCACAGCGTCTCGAACTCGACCAAGTGGACGGTGCCGAGCGTCGAGTTCGACCTGGCGCCGCTGCCGCTGCAGGCCGACGAGTTCGGGCTCGGGCTCAGCGTGGCGGCGCCGTACACGAGCGCGAACTCAGAGTCGCTCTCGGGCGGCCGCGTCGGCCTGAACGTGGTGGTGCCGAGGGCCACGGGCCACACGACCGGCAACGACATGCAACTCGGCCTCTACGCCGCCGCCCACGTCCGCGACGCCAAGACGTCGCCCTCGAGCCGGACGAGGACGCCGGTGGTCCGCAGCCGCGCGCTCATCCGGGCCACCGAGGCGGAGGCGTTCGAGCACGGGCTGCCGGTCGACAAGGAGGCCTTCAAGAAGCCGCCCAAGGACGGGACGGTGCCCTACGACGCGGACGCGCTGCGCGACACCGGGCGGCGGACGGAGGACCCCGAGACCAAGCAGCCGCCGGCGTACCTGCTGAAGCGCAAGGGCATCGGCACCGGCTGGGCGCAGCCCGAGGAGTCGACCGTCGAGGCGCTGTACGACGCGCTCGCGACCCGGCTAAAGGCCCACGGCTTCCTGCCGGAGGACGACGACAATCCGTTCGCCGGGGAGCGCTTCTACACGCACGGCAACAAGGTGCTCAGCAGGCTGGACAACGAGGACCAGCTCCGCAAGTGGATCTCGCTGTGGGGCCTGAGCTCGTACTGGGACGTGGCGCACCAGGACGGGTACACGTTCACCCTGCGCCTGCGCCGCGGCGGCGCGGGCATGGACCTCGATGTCGACTCGGCCAAGGTGACGATCTGGATCACCGAGCGGGTGGAGGAGCCACCGGAGTACCTCCGGTCGACGGACGCCTACACGACGGCGAACCTGCCGATGGCCATGGACACCGCCGGGCAGTCGGCGACCCACACGCGCAAGATCGCGATCGGCGTCAAGTTCAAGACGCTGTTCACGTTCTTGAAGACGGCCCTCATGGGGGTGGAGTACCAGCGCACCGTCGGGGCCACCGACTCGGTGAGCTTCCTCAGCAACCTCCCGCAACTCCTGGAGGTCCCCGGGCTGCTGGACGTGTGGGGAGTGACCTACGACCTGCACGCCGCCATCGAGTTCCAGCACTCCGGGCGGACCGGGAACATCGCCAAGGGGCGGCGCGACGTCACCCTGCCGACGATGCGCGGGCAGAAGGCCACGGCGTACCTGATGCCGTTCACGGAGGCCGAACAGCCCTCGGCGGCGGACCTGTCGCCACGGGAGGTGATGCTCCGCGAGAAGTGGACGCCGGCCGAGGCCCTCGAACAGGCCGTGATCTTCCACCTGGACGCGACCGGCCTGACGCCGACGGCGGCCGCGATGCTGAAGGACTTCGCCGGCCCGGCGGGAGTCGCGGACCGCGAGATGAGCGCGTTCGCGGGCCTCTTCATGGTCAAGGCGCACCTCAAGGAGATCCTGAACGGCGAGTACACCACCGACGGGCCGTTCGACCCGGGGTGGCTCCGCGACGTCTTCGGCGCCCTGGACCTGCGCGGCGACCTCGGCCCGTCCCTGTTCATGGGTTCGACCTCCGATCCGTTCGTGCTCGGCCTCATCTACCTGTTCCTGCTGGAGAACAGGCTCAGCAACAAGGACTCCCACGGTTTCAGCTGGGAGCAGCTGGACCTGGCGTTCGGGGACATCGCGGGAGAGGCGAGCCTCACCGGCGAGTGGGACTTCAGCCGCAGCTGGCAGTGGAACACTTCACGAGGGTTCGGCCGCGGCGCCGCCAAGGAGCTCATCCAGATCAAGGTCGGACGCGCGTTCCTCTACCTGGCGCCCGCGAACTTCACCGTGCGGGCGCGGCAGGAGGCGCACGGCAAGCTCCTGCCCGCGAGTTACCGCCGGCCGACCCCGCGTCAGGTGGGCGGCCGCGACACCATCTTCATCCTGGTCGAGCCGGACGGGCTGGCCCAGTACGCCGACACGGTCCTGCCCGTGTCCGACGCCCAGCTCACCGACTCGCTCACCCGGTGGAGCAAGGGCGAGCTGCGGCTGCCCGGTGACGTCGCCGCCGGCGTGCTGACCCGCTGGAGGACCGACCTGGCCGGCCGGCCGACTCCTCCGAAGGACCGACTGGACTTCGT
This sequence comes from Actinoallomurus rhizosphaericola, assembly GCF_024055675.1. Classification (NCBI taxonomy): domain Bacteria; kingdom Bacillati; phylum Actinomycetota; class Actinomycetes; order Streptosporangiales; family Thermomonosporaceae; genus Actinoallomurus; species Actinoallomurus rhizosphaericola. The sequence continues at coordinate 486,585 of NZ_JAMXMW010000004.1, forward strand.
CGACGCGCGGGCCGCCGAGCTGGCCCAGGTCCACGACCGCGGCGGCGTCCGGGTGACGGACCCGGCCGTACGGCGCGCCTTCACCAGGGCGTTCGGCCTGGCGCTGGCCGAACCCCGGGCCTCCGACCCGTACTTCGCGATGCCCGACGACCTGGTCGCCTACGCGGAGGGCGGCCCGGCGCTGCCCGACGAGCGCCTGGCCGAGGCGCTGAACGACTGGCAGGCGGGCGACCTCGCGCTGAGCGGGGACGTGGCCGTGGGGATCCTGCGGCGCTGGACGGCCGACGGGTCTCGCCCCCCGAGGACGCTGCCGGGGGTGGACGGCGACGAACTGGTCCGGGCGGTGGCCTTCCTGCACACCCAGGGGGCCTCGCCCGTACGGGACGGTGACCTGCGGAAGTGGTTCAAGGAGACCTTCAAGCAGGAGCTGGGGGACCCGCCGATCCCGTTCGAGGAGATCGAGCTGCCGGAGTACCTGGAGCGGGAGGATCCCGGTCTCGGCTTCCACGGCGTCCAGAGCTACCGCTTCGCGAACGGCAAGTCGACCTACCAGATCGTCCGGGAACAGGTCGACAAGGTCGCCCCCGGCCTGCTGACGGCCGGCGCCGCGCTCTGGGACGCCAAGCGCAGGGTCATCGGGCGGATGCAGGGCGGGGTCGACGCCCTGCAGGGGATCCTGGGCAAGGGCCGGGACTACGCCCTGCTGGCCAACCTGCTCGCCAAGGGCCGGGACCAGGCCCTGCCGGGAACCCCACTCGCCGAGGACGGGTACTCCTTCTACCTGGTGAACCCGACCGGCTGGCTGCTGTCGGACATCGTCGAGATCAACCTCGACCTGCGCATCGCGTCGCCGAAGGTGCAGGAGTTCGTGCCGGACACCGCGACCGAGGTGTACAAGCACCAGTACCGCACGGCCGCCAAGTCCAACTCCCGCGACGGGACGCAGTCCTTCACCTTCGCCAAGCTCGGCACCGGGGGGCAGCAGAAGACCACCGGTGGGGACGCCGTCGACGCCAAGGTCTCCGAGGGCCACCACCGCGGGACGACCCGGGCCGACCAAGGCGTCGTCGAGCAGGTGAACTACAAGGGCTCGCACTATCTGCTCGGGCTCGAACACGAGTTGACGGTGACGGTACGGCGGCTGGCCCCCACCGGCCGCCCGCTGGTCCGGATGCTGAACGAGAAGCTCGACCGGTGGACGCACCACAGCGCGAACAGCACCGTCACCGAGTCGGGCACGCTGGTGATCCAGATGCCGCGCAACATCGCCGAGGGCCGCCGTGTGCGGGGCCCGCATCCGCTGCCCGACCTGACGCGGCTTCCGGAACTGCCGGTCAACGTCGACATCACCGAGGTGATGGTCGACGACGCCCTCCCGATCGGCCTGCGCCTGCTCAACAGGATCTTCAAGCCGAGCCGGATCGAGGTGCTGCTGGGCGCGACCGGCGACGACCCCCGTACCCGGAAGAGCCTGTCCCTGCCCGTGCTGCTGTCCCGCCTCCACCTCGTCAACGTCATCCGTGAGGCGTCCGGGGACGAGCCGCTGAAGCTGGTCGAGAACCTGATGGTCCCCGGCCACTCCGAGGAGCGGGCCGAGATGTGGATCCACGGGGAGATGAGCGGGCTCGAGGTCATCGGGCGGATGAAGGAGGGGACCGGCACCGGCCGCTACATCAAGCACCAGAGCGGCACCACCGTCACCGAGAGCACCGACCACTCGCGGGTCGTCGGAGACGCCTCGCTGAGCGTGCACGGCCCGATGGGAGACCACACCCCGGCCCACTCCTGGGAGCTGGGGACCTCGAACGGCCGGGTCACCTCGTTCAACGACGGCATGGCGGGCACCGAGAACTACCGCCGCGAGCAGCACGGCAAGGAACGCGGTCCGCTCATGCTCGTACGGCTGCGCTTCCGCGGGCGCCTGTTCGCCGACCGGGCGGACCACCACCTGTTCCGCAGGCCGACGCCGACGGGGCGGTTCGAGGACGGCCCCATGTTCGGCGACGTCTACGCGGAGATGTACCAGGCCGCGATCGAGGAGCTGCTCGCCCAGCGCGACGAGATACGGATCCGTCTCCAGGCCCGGCCGGACTCGCTGAACTGGCCCTCGATGGGGCAGGCGCCGCGGTTCGACCTCGCCCCGCTCCTGACCGACGCGGCGACGCGGCACACCGACCCGGTCCGGGCGTACCAGACCGTCGCCCGCCACATCCGCCGGGAGGTCGGCGGCGGCCGGCCGGTCGTCCTCACCGTGGACGCGCTGGCCCTGGCCGTACAGACCCACGAGGCGGTGCTGCGCTGGGCGGTGCGGACGATGACCGCCGACCTGGCCGCGGTCCGGCAGGTCGACCCGACCGTCGAGAAACCCGCCGCCCTCGCCCGTTACGAGGAGCAGGTCGAGAGGGCCACCCGGGTCACCGGTTCGGTCGACTCCATCCAGCAGGCCACGACCGACGTCATCAGGACCGTCAACACGCTGCACGCCCAGCGGCCGGACAACCCCCAGGGGCGGCCCGCCGGGCTCCCGCCGGAGGTCGCGGACCTGGGCCTGCACCCCGTCTACGTCGGACGGGACACCGCCTACGCGCTCGCCGCGCACGTCCGCGTGGACATCACCCGCGCCGACGGCTCGGTGCACCAGACCTGGATCGACCCGAACGGCGGCATGTACGCCTTCGACCCGGTCCTCACGCGCCCGGACTGGGGGACCCGCGCGACGCGGATCTTCTCGCCGATCACCTCGCGCACCCACTTCTTCAGCGCCGCCGTGGCCGAGACCCACGGGATGCTGACGTCCGCCCAGCGGGCCCAGGCGGACGTGTACGGGCTGGACCGCAGCGACATGGGCCGGATCTACCTGACCGCCCCCGTCCGCCAGCAGACGTTCGAGCAGGCGTTCATCGCCGAGATCAGGGCCCGCCGGGATCGTCTGGCCGACCTGAACGCCGCCCTGCCGGGGCTGCTGCACGACGCGGCCGCCGTCCATACGTTCTGGCGGCAGGAGACGGAGACGCGCCGGCGGCGGCAGAACGACGACGATCCGCTCGGCGGCCTCCTGGAGCTGTCCGAACAGATCCATGAGGCCGAGTGGAACGAGGAGGACGCCGCCCGGATCGTCGAGTCGCTGCGGACCGCCGCCCGCGGCGGACCCGGCGAGCGCGCCTGGACTCCGGAGGAGGTGGCGGAGATCGGCGACCGGCTCGCCGAGCTGGCCGCCGCCCAGCGAGCCGCGACCTCCGGCTCGGACACACGGACGCCGCCTCCCGGAACCGGTACGACGGATCCGGTCACCGGCGGCAGGACGAACCCGGCCCCCGGAAGCGGCTCGACGGACCCGGCCCCCGGAAGCGGCCGGTCGGAGCCGGTCACCCGGGCCACGGGGAAGCAGAGAGCGACCGGAACCGGCGAGACGCTGCCGGACTCCGCGATCGGCCGGACGGAACCGGACGCCGGGACCGACACGGCCGACCTCGTCCTCCGCACGAGGCGAACGGCTCCGGTCGCCGGCCGGTCGGGCTCCCGAGCCATCGGCGCGAACGACGTCGAGTACGCGGCCGCGCGGGCGCTGAGAGCCGAGGCGGAGGCGTTCGACCAGGCGCGGCTCGACGCGGCGCTCAGCGAGCGTCACCTGCGGCCGATCGAGGTCGCGGCCGACGACAACTGCTTCTACCAGAGCCTCATCGCCATCGCCGCTCCGCACCTCGCCCGGGTGATCCCCGGACTGAGGAGCACCCGGCCCGGCAGCCGCGAGGCCGTGCAGGTCGTACGGAACTGGCTGGCGGACCGGCTGGCGGCCGACCTCGCGGTGGCGGGCCAGGGCCTGCTCTCGCGGTACGCCGGCTTCTTCCACGAGTCGGGAGACGGCACCTCCTTCGCGGACTGGGGCCGTGCGCTGGTCGACCAGATCCGCCGCATGGACAGCTGGCGCAACGAGGTGGGTGACCTCGTCGCCCACCTGGCGGCCAACGAGCTCGGCCTGCCCCTCACGCTCATCCAGGACCGGTACGTCACCGAGCTCGGGCCGGCCGGCGCCGCGCGGGTCAACTTCATCCGCACCCCGGGCCACTTCATGGGCGCCGAGAGCACCGACGAGGACGCGCCGGAGATCTCCTGGGAGCACCTGCGGCCGGCCCTGCCGACGCCCGCAGACCGGTCCGCCCGCCAGTTCCAGCTGATCCGCGGGACCCTGGAACGGCGGGTCGAGCGCGCGGGAACCGACTATCAGGAACTCCGTGAGCGTCTCGATCCGGACGTCAGGCCCGAGACCGACGCGGAGGCGCAGGCGATGGTCGACCGCTTCCGTGACGCCCACGCGGCGAACGGCCACGCGGACGTGCCGGCACACCGCCGCGCGCAGGCCCGGCTCGACACGATGCGGCGCGCGGCGGCCCAGCTCGAAGGCCTGACCGCGAACCTCCACCGGCAACTGGGCGACCCCCCGGCCACCGGACCGTCGAGCCGGGGCGAAGGCGCGGGTACCGGGATCTCCGATTACTTCGAGATCGAGGTCAACTCCCTGCTGGCCCGCATGGGTGGCGCGTGGCTCGGTGGGCGGGTCGACCGAGGAGAGATCGAACACGCGCTCCGTGAACTCCCGGAGGGCATTCCCAAGAGTTCTGCCAGGGGGCTGGCCGCTTTCGTCGCGCATTACATCGCCTTCGGTGAGAAGCCCAGGCTGCGGGGCGGCGTGCCGGGCCGCGCGCCGCTGGCCGAGAGGCCGGCCGAGGCCTCCGGGTCGTCGGCCGCCGAGACCGCTCCCGTCCCGGCGGAGTGGATCTTCGGGGCGACGAGGGGCCGCGGCGGCGGAGTCCAGCGCGCCCTGGACCCGGAGCGACTGGCGGCCACCGCGCTGGCTCCCGAGACGCTGCTGACGGACGACGAGGGCGGTGCCATCGCGCGGAACTGGACGGGCACGGGGAACCAGCGGCTCGACCTCTCCTCGTACGCCGTGTCGGACGCCGCCGGGCGGGTCGGCACGTTGCGGGCGCCATGGTCCGATCCGTACGCGATCATGGCGGGGACCGGTACCGGCTGGACCGTGATCACGCCGCGCGGGCGGTTCAGCGTGACGGACCCCGAAGAGCTCGCCTGGATGATCGCGCAGGACTCGGCGCGTCCGGAAGGAGCCGAGATCGTCCTGGCGTTCGGCAGGGTCACCCCGGCCCTGGCCCTGCGGATCGCCGGCCTGACGGGAGCCCGCACCTGGTACGTCCGCCACGACGTCCGTTCGCTCCTGGACCCGACGACGGGCATCGAACGGCTCGCGATCGGCCCGGTCCCCGCCGGCGCGGACGCCGTCTGGGCGGTGGCCGAACCGGACGACGCGCAATCCGCTCTCAGCATCCTCGACCTGTACGACGGCGCGGAGAGCGCCGTGGAACCGGCCCTCAGCATTCTCGACCTGTACGACGAAGCGGAGAGCGGTGCGGAGGAGGGCACGCGGTCCTCGGACGATGCCGGAGGCCCGGCGGTGGACCCGTCCGGGGTGGTCGGTCCGGTGGAGGCGCGGCGGGCCAGGCCGCTGACCACGACCGAGTACGAGGTCATCGACGGTGGCGGTACGGGCGTGCTGTTCCGCCGGCCCGGTGATCCCGTTCTCGAACGGCGATCCCCGCAGGCGTGGGAAGGGGAGTCCGCCGCTCCGAGCTTCACCACGCTGACCCAGGACTACGTGGAGACGGCCGGCTCCGATCGGCCGAGGCTGCGGATCTCCGCGGACCGCACGCTCGCCGTCCAGGACGGCGTCTCCGGGCAGCAGATCTTCGCGTCCGACCAGGCCATCGCGCGTGCGCGGGCGAAACACGCGCGCTGGGACGACATCGTGTGGCTCGAGGTCGAGGATGACGTGGCCATCGTCGTCCCGACCCCGGACGGGGGGAGCCGGCGGCTGTTCCGCGTCACGCCGGAGTTCAGGACGCGTCCCGGGCAGTCCCCCGATGAGGGCTCCCGGCCCTTCGTCGAGTTCCTGGCCGGCGACCACCGCTTGTCGCACCTGGTGTTCGGCGACCCGAAGGGCGGTCCGGTGACCACCGCCCCGGTCAACGCGTCGGACGCCATCGAGGTCACCGGTACCCACTACCTCGCCGAGGCCCTGACGCGGATGGCCGACGGGGAGATCCCGCCGACCGACATCGACCCCGAGTGGGCGGCGGCCCAGATCCGCCGGGACGACCGGCCGAGCGGCGGGGGCGGCGGCCCGTTGCCCGGGGAGGGCTACGGCGGTGCGCTGGCCCTGTCCGACACGCCCAGCCCGCGCCGCGGTGCCCTGTCCTACGCCGCGCGTCTGCTCGGCATCAACGAAAGGGCGTGGGCCGACGTCGGCGAGGGCTACATGGTCCAGTTGGTCGCCGCCCCGGACGAAGGCGGACGGCCGGACCTGACTCGCAACTTCGCCAAACCGGGCTCCGAGCCCGGCAAACACCTCGGTTACCACTTCGCGATGGTCGTGCTCGCCAGCGAGGACGGCACCCACCAGATCACCCTGGAGAATCACGCGCGGAGGGCCTCGCCGATGTGGGAGGCCGCGCGCCGGGAAGCCGTCGAGACGAACCTGAGGGACTACTCGCTGAGCGAGTTGCAGCAGATCACGGAGGATCTGCGCGCGAACCTCGACCGGCTGAAGAACGCCGGTCGCACGGACGGCCTCGCGGAGCTCCGCGGTTACCAGAACCTGGCGGGGGCGCTGACCAGGGCGAAGCAGGCCCAGACGGAGGTGCTGGAGAAGGCCGAGGGGTCTCCGGAACGCGCTGCGGCGGAAGCGGAGCTGGACAAGCACATCAGGCGCGCCATGCGCGGTCTGGAAGCGGTCGACTCGATCATTCCGGCGAAACGCCAGTGGTACATGCGGATGCTCTCGCAGCGCCCCGGCGAGAGTATGCACGACCTCAGCGCGGGACTGCTGGAACCGGGGCCCGCGACCGTGGCCAACCCGCTCACCGCGGTGGTGCTCTTCGGGCACCACGGCCGGCCTTCGCCCATCAGGTTCGACGAGGGCACCGACCGCTTCGACGCGCGCTACCTCAAGTCTCCGGTCGAGATGGTGGCCACGGTCGGCCTGTGGAACGCCGACCACGGGCTTCCTCTGCCGCCCGTCACCGTCACCGGCCACGCCCGAGCGGCGACCGGCGGCAGGAGTCTCGCGGCGAACCGCACGAAGGGCGTCGAGGACGCCTTCCGCGAGCACCTGGCCGATGAGCTGCGGCGGCGCCAGGCCGGTACTCCGCCGCCCCACCTCACCGCCGAGGACTTCGAGATCAGGCGGGTGGCGGCGAAGACCACGGGCGACGACGTCACGATCTCGTTCGACGATCGCCGCGGGGGGCCGCGTCAGGTCGCCATCCGGGGGGCCCAGCGCGGAACCCCCGCCCCGTCCGGCACGCAGACGCGGCGCCGCCGGTTCGGCGGCCTGCTCGGCGGATCCCCGGACCACGACAGGAACCCGCTGGCGGAGCAGTGGCCGATCGGCCGCCGGCTGACGGTCATGGAACCGCGCTTCGGCGACCCCGGTGACCTGACCGAGGTGCCCCTGGACGAGGTGCCCGCCGTCGGCACATCCTCCGGGAAGCCTCTGGTGTACGAGCGCCCGCATCCGTCCCGTTCGACGCCGTTCACCTACGAGATCGAGCGCACGGGCGTGATCAGGCTCTCCGGCGAGGAGCTGTCGCCCTTCGACTGGACGAGGTTCGGGGACGACTTCATTCACGAGCCGACCGGCGCCTACCTGCGGGGGGACAACGGCTGGCTCGGCCGGGTCGACAATCACGACACGCTCCTGGAGGCGCTGACCTCCCTGGGCACGGAGGCCCGGCCGTACCGGCTGACGGTGGGCAAGGGCGCGATGTACCTGGTGCCGCTCGACGAGAGCGGTACGGCGGTCCGCATCCCGCTGAAGGACCAGGCCCCCCGGTCCGGCGCACTCGCCGACCAGCCGCAGATGAACGATGAGGCGTACGCCGCTTACCGGACCTTCTGGACTGCGCTGGAAGAGACCGGCGACACGGAGGCACGAGACTCGGACGCCGCGCCGATCGTCCCGTGGTACGTGGAGCAGGGCGGGCTCGGCGACGGTTCGGTGTCGTCGGTCGCCGAGGTGGTGGACAGGTCGCTGCCGGACGGCGGTCCCGACGAGCCGGTCACCCGCTGGCTCGATGCCGTCACCGCCGGCCTGTCGTCGTCCGTGGCGCGTGCGGTCCGCAAGAAGATCCTCGCGCTGCTGGCCGAGAAGGACCCCGTGCGGTGGGAGCGGCTGCTGCTCCACGGCAAGCTGATCGTCGAGAAGAGCACACGGGTCAAGCTGTCCTTCTCGGTGGAGCAGACGGAGTTCGCGCCGCCGGAGGACACGGGGGCCGATCCGGGCTACCAGACGTACTTCAGCAAGTACGGCGACACGACATACGCCGAAGAGGTCATGCGGCAGAACCTGAGCGGGAGGAACGCGTCGGTCGAGCCGATCCTGTTCCTCTCGGTGGGGCTGCAGGCGGGGCTGTCGCACGTCTCGCCGGTGTTCAAGGTCGGGACGGAGCGCGGCACCGGTTCCTGGCAGACCATCCTGATGGAGGTCCAGTCGGGGAACCGGGTCATCGCCAACGCCGCACACGGGTACGCGGCACGGATCCGGGTGCGGGCCACCGTCGACCGGGTCGAGCGCCCGGATCTCCTGCTCCCCGGCGAGGCACGGCTGGCCTTCCCCACGGTCTACTCGTCCGCCGCCGAGGCCGCCGTCCTCACGGCACCGCCCGGGAGCGGCGGGCACCCGGTGGTGCGGGTCGTGGACCCGGCCGTGCTGCACGGCCTCGATCACGCGGTCACCGCGATCGTGCCGGAGCCGCTGCTGGCCGGCCTGCGCAGCGTCCTCGAGTTCCTCGGGCTCCCGGCGAAGGACGTCGACGAGATCGTGCAGGACGTCGCCGAGGAGTACGTCAACGAGAAGACGTTCAAGGATCGCAGCCAGTGGTGGCTGACCGACAGCTGGGTGACGGGCCTCATCGCCAAGAGGCTGTCCGCCCTGTCCACGTTCCAGGGTCATCTGGAGTTCAGCGGCCGGCCGCAGACCGTGCGCTACGTGACGACGACCGACAAGGAGGTCCTGCTCCGTAACGACATCGCGGACACGGTGCGGATCGGCGACGGCCAGAAGCACAGCACCGGGGCGAGTGCCACGCCGGGCGTCGCCTTCGGGGTCGAGCTCGGCTCCCATCTGGCCACGCCCAGCGTCGACCTGCCGAAGCTGGGGTCCTCGCGCGAGTACGGGCGCAGCCTGACCTCCGGAGGCCAGCTCAAGAACGCCACCATGCGCAAGGACCGTCTGGTCCGCTACCAGACCGAGTTCGTGATGACGATCTCGGTCAAGTCCGACCACGGCGATGTCCCGTTCACCCTCCCGATCATCGGCGAGCTGGGGATCGGCCTCGCGCACGCCAAGGACTTCGAGCGCCACGCTCTCGGCGGGGTGCCCACCGGCTCCGGCCTCATCCCCGCGGAGGAGCCGGCGGAATCGGAGAAGCCGGAAGACCTCGAAGCCCCGGCCGGGTCGTCGAAGGCGCTCGATGAGGGCCTGGACGAGGTCCTGCCCGCCGGCTCGAAGGCGCTCGATGAGGGCATGCCGGCCGGGTCGAAGGCGCTCGACGAAGGCATGCCGGCCGGGTCGAAGGCGCTCGACGAGGGCGCGCCGGTCCGGTCGGAGACGCCCGCCGAGCCGGAACCGCAGGAGTCGACGACGGTCGTGGGCGGGGCGCCCGACGAGCTTGCGGCAGGGCGCTCGGAGCCTTTCTGGGCCGACTTCGCGCGGCGGCTGAGGGCGCGGTTCACGGACGGACGCCCGCCCGAGCCCTTCCTCGACGGCGGCGTACGGGACGCCGGCGACCTCGTCGCGCTGGCCGACCGAGGGCCGATCGAGATCGTCCTTCCGCCCGCGCTGCACGACGCGCTCGTCCCGCACTGGCTCGGCGCGCAGGAGGGCTGGCGGGCCCTGTACGCGCATCCCGGCATCACCTGGGTGCTGTCGACGGACGAGCACGCGTTCCTGGTCTCGAGTGCGGACTCCCATGCCTCCGGCGGCCCGCTGTGGCGGTACGTGCTGGACGAGGACGCCCGGGTGGTCGGCGCCCTCCTCATGGACGAGCGCGAGGGCGAGCGGGAGCCGCGCTGGTACGTCCCCAACCCGGCCCGGGAGCCGATGACGGCCGAGGCGCCGCCGCCGTGGTACGAGGATCTGCTGTCGCCGCTGCGCGCGGCGGGGCTGACGGCCGTCACCGACTTCCTGACCTCGGGGGGCGTGCCGCAGATCCAGTTGACCGAGACACTGCGGAGCCGGCTGGAGGAACCGGGTGAGGACCGGACCCTGAACGAGGCCGTCGACGCGCTGAAGGCGGAGCCGCGGATCCAGGTCGTGACCGCCGACGGCAGACGGGTCCAGGATCAGGAAGGCGGGGAGAAGGCCGGGGAGAAGCGGTTCGTTCTCGACGAGCGCGGTCAGGTCCACGGTCCGCTACGGACCTGGCATCACGTGGTGCACCCCCGCGAGCCGCTCGCGCTGGCCGCCCGTACCGGCCTGGGCCGGGGCATCGTCCGGGAGATGCCGGGCCGCGAGAAGGTCTACCGCGAACTGGCCGACGAGCTCGCCCGGCAGATGCGCGAGGCCGGCGTCGTGGGCAAGATGTCCGCCGCCGCGCGTCAGCACCTGGCGCGGGCGCTGGCGATGAAGTTCGGGGTGCCCGGCGGCCGCGGCACGTTCCAGGACGGCATCGACGGCGACATCAGTCACGAGGTGACGATCCGCGGATACACGTTCACCGCCGTGCTCTACACCGAGCTGCGGGCACTGCGCCGGGACCCGGTGGCCGAGGTGAACGTCAGCCTGGACACTCAGCGGAAGAACGTCGCGGGCCTGGACACCGAGGACAAGAAGGGCTTCTCCATCGGTGCCGGCTTCAAGCTCAGTTTCCGGATCAAGCTGGCCCGGCTGTTCAGCCTGGACCTGCACGTGCTGGAACTGAAGGGTGAGCGCGCCCGGCACCAGAAGATCGGCAACAGCACGGGGGTCAAGGAGTACCGCCGCGAGCGGACGAACGGGAACGTCACCCGCTTCGAGTACGAGACCGCGTACACCTCGGCGGTCACGACGAGCCGCCGTTCCGGAGACCTGGTCGCGGCCCGGGTGTGGGAGCAGTCCGGTGACGAGTACTGGACCGCCGTCACCGTCTCCGACGCGCACCTGCCCGCCAAGCCGCTCCCCGCCGACGAGATCCTGGCGTACGGCGAGGTCACGGTGAAGACCGGGCCGATGGACGAGGAGGGCCTCCAGCGGCTGGCCGCCCCGCTCGGGAAGGACAGGGGCGAGGAGTTCGACCTCACCAAGGAGGGCCTGACCGGTATCCAGGTCACCCTGACCGGCGTCAACGAGCTCTCGGCCCACATGGCCGAGCTGGTGGCCGCGCACAACAAGACGCCCGGGCCCAGGCCCCAGGCCGACGCGTTCAAGCAGGTGCTCGCCGCGCTCGTGCCGTCAGGCCGCCGGTACGGCGCCGCGGAGCGCATCCTGCGCACCGGAACGCACACGTTCCTGGAGTCCAACGCCCGGCGCCTGCTGAGCCGCCGTGGCCTGCGGATCCCGCTGCCCTCGACCGCCGGCGGCTGGCGGCAGGAGATCAGGATCCGGATGCGGACGTTCAACGTCCGCCATGAGCAGACGGTCAAGGGCGCCACCCTGGAGCAGTACAGCGAGGCCGATCTGCGGTTCGGTGAGGAGAGGGCGTCCGGTTACGGTCTCGACACCTCCGCCGGCCCGGGCGGTGTGGTGCGGCTCGGCCTGCCCTCTGCGGAGAGCCACAACGAGGGCGAAGGCCATCAGACGACCAGCCAGAAGGCGGGCAACCAGATCTCCGGCGGTTTCGTGGGCGGCGGCGACGTCTCCTTCCCGAGCCGCAGCGTGACCGACATGGGCGGCGCGCTGGATCTGAACCTGGGCACCTACTCGGGTGACAGCGAGCAGCTCGGCGCCGATCCCGTCTACACCATCCAGTACCGGCGCTGGCGCCACGTGAGCGGGGCGCGCAAGCTGCGCCGCGCCTTCCGCCGGGGCCCGGGAACCCGGGCCTCCTACCGCGTCGAACGGCACGTGAAGATCGCCCGGGGGGCCGAGCTCCTCGTTCCGTACGTCCGTGCCGCCGACCACGGCCTGCCCGTGCCGGCCCGGGACGACCTGCCGTCGGCGCAGGGCGAGCGTCACTACCTCAACGACGACCTGGCCGTGGCCGCCGCGCACGTCGAGAGCGTCGACGCGGCCGACGTCGTCGACACGATCGAGGCCCTGCTCGGCGGTGACCTGGATCCGGACGTGCTCGGCGCGATCGAGACGGCCTTCGACGAGGAGGCGATCCGCGGCCAGTACAGGGGCGCCCGCCGAGGCGGGATCCACCGCGTCATCACCACCCCCGCCGAGACGTGGGGGGAGGGACGGATCTGGGACTACCTGAAGATGCCCGCCCGCACGGGCGGCACGCTGCACACCGGGATCCGCGTCACCGCCATCGAGGACTCGGTCACCTACCGGCGGCCCAGGCCCGACGTGAAGGTGACGACCGGCGGACAGGCGTTCGTCCAGATCGGCAAGCACCGCAGCCGCGGCCACGCCTGGCGCGCGGGAGGCTTCTTCCACGGCCGGTGGGCGACGGCGCCGGCGGGACTGCGGCCGGCCGGCGGTGTGAGCGTCAAGTACGAGCGCAGACACGGGCTGAAGGTCGGCCTCGAGTCCACCGCGCGCGACGTCCGGCGCGCCACGGCCAAGGACACCTCCCAGGAGTTCCGGCACGGCGTGCGGTTCCGCATCGAGGTGTTCCACCGGTACTCGCCGAGCGAGTTCGCCCGGCGGAGCGCGCAGGTGGCGAAGGCCGTGCCCGCGCTCGTCGACATCCTCTCCCGGGGCGAGAGTCGGCGGATGTGGCGGCGCCTGTTCCCCGCCACCACCCCCGCGGCCGCCACCGACGAGGTACGCGGCCGGGCCACGCTCCTCGTGCCCACCCACCTGACCGCGGCCGGCCCGCGGCCGGCCCCGGCCGCGGCGGTCGAGGCGCCGGCCGGTGCGACCTCGACGGCGTCGGGTCATGCCCCGGCCGCCGCATCGGCGCCGGCGTCGGTCCCGGTACAGCCGACGATCACGCGCACGCCGCCTCCGGCTCCCACGGCACTGGCCACCTCGCTCGCCGAGCACGTGCACGCCATGGCGCTGCCGGGTATCGAGCACCTGGCGGACTGGGCGCCGGCCGCCGCGACACCCTGGCGCCGGATCGACGGAGCGGCGGTGGCGCGCGGTGTCGCACCGACGGTCGAGGAGTTCGGCCCGACCCACCAGGACGGCGTGACCGGTGACATCGCCCTCGACGAGCGCGACGCCACCGCCAACATCGACAAGCTGCTGAACGGTACGTACCGCATCCCGCTGGTCGGCCGCGAGTACCTCACCGTGCAGATGGTGCCCACCCGGGGACGATGGCTGACCCAGGGCGGTTTCACCGGGCTCAACTTCCCCGAGCACTCCCAGGAACCGGCGCGGGAACACGAGGCCGAGCGAGGGTGGAGCGTCGACGGTGAGTTCGACCTCGGCCACGCGTTCGCCCGGCCGCTGGAGGAGGGCGCCGACCAGCCCCTGATCGACCCCGGAGTGTCCTCCGGCAAGGACAACCGGACCGCTCGCATGCACAAGAACTCGGCCGGCGACTACGTCGAGTCCAACCGGCAGCGCGACGACGACTACGACTACTACGTCTTCGACGCCCGATTCCACGTCAGTGGCCCGCACGGGCACTACGTCGTCCTGGACGCCCCCGACGGCTTCATCGGCATGCTCCCGGCCACGGTGGCCCGGCGACTGATCACCGACCTCGGCCTGGACCTGGAGCGGCCGCCCCTGGGCGACGCCGAGCTACCGGCCTCCTGGGCCGAGAGCGGCACCCTTCCTCCCGAGGCCACGGCCGAGGTCATCGACCGGGCCGGAGGCATGGCGGCACTCCGTGGCCGGACCCTGCGGCTGTGGACCCGCGCCGACCACCTGAAGCCGGCCGCCACGACGGCGGACCGGATCACCGCCCAGACCGGCGTACCGGTCGAACTGCTCGTCCGTGACGCCGACGGATCGATCGGCCGGTACCCGGAGAGCGCGCGTCACGCCCTGCGATCGACGACCACGTCCCCCGACGAGCGGACGACGACCACGTCCCCCGACGAGCGGGCGACGTCTCCCGACGAGCGGACGACGACGACCACGTCCCCGGACGAGCGGGCGACGGAACCGGCTCCGCACGGCGTCGAGCACGTGACCGAGCAGGTGGAGAGGGTCGACGCGGCTCCTGCGGCACAGACCGATGTGACGGCGCTGGTCGAGGTGCCGGTCGCTCCCCGCGCATCGGAGCCGCTCGGCGAGGCACTGGCTCGCGCGCTGAACGACGACCCGTCCCTCCCGGCCCGCCTCGGCGAGACCCCGGGCGAGCAGGGCGATGCCACGAGACCCCTCTACGACCGGCTCATGGCGGGTCTGACGGAGGAGAACCTGCCGGCCTCCGCGCCGCTCATCGACGAGGATCGGCAGGTCCCGCTCGCCGACCTCGAACGCGCCGGGATCGACCTGACGCTCGCACAACGAAGCCAGGCCATCCTGAGCGGCGGCCTGCGCGGCGCGGACCTCACCCGCGTCCAGCGTTTCCAACTGGCGGTGAGGATCGAGCCGGTGGAGTCCGGGACGCCGACGGAGATGATCGAGTCCCTGGCGTCCGTCGCCCGGGCTCTGGGCATGACGATCGTCCTCGACGACGCCCGCACCGTCACGCCCCGGCGGGCCATCTCGGACCCGGCCTCCCACGACGCGCCGGATGAAGAGCACGTCGAGCGGCCGGTCGAGGGCACCGTCACGTCGGAGGCCGGAGCCCCGGTACGGCCCGTCACCACCACCCGGCCGAGCACGGTGGACGAGGACCTCATCGAGGTCGCGGACGCGGCCGATGCGGCCCCGGCCCAGAACGAGGTCGTGCCGGGTGACGACCTCGGCCGAGATCCGGACCTGGTGTCCGCGGTGAACAGGATCCTGGACGGCAGGCCGCAGTGGACCCGCGTGGTGTTCGCGGAGGAGGTGGCCTACTGGCACGGGATGCTGCCGAAGCACTGGCGCGGGCCGGTGCCGCGTCTGCTGAGAGACCGGGCCGAGGCGATCGCCGACCTGATGATGGGCCGGCCGCTGCCCCGGCTCGGGGGCGGAGCGGGCGGCAGGGAGCGGCAGGACCTCCCCACCGATTCCTATCAGCGGACGGGCCCGGGCACGGCGGACCTCGAGGACACCGCGTACGAGCTGCACCGGCTGTGGGGAGCGGGATTCGGCGAGGCCTTGGTGTACGCGCTCCACCACCGGGTGCCCGAATCCCTTCCGCTCGGCTCGGCAGACGCCTTGCACCAGTGGGCCGGGCAGCAGGTGATGGCGGAGGATCTGCCGCCGGACCTATCGATCGATGGTTTCCGTGCGGCGCTGGAGGGCGGCGACCGGAGCATAGCGGTGCAGAAAATCGTCGCTTCGGTCGTCGCGCGAGCCTTCGGTGTGCCGATCGCCGTGGTGGGGCCGAACGGGAGAGTTCATCGATTCGGGACCGCTGGGCCGGATCCGATATTGCTGGTGCAAGAGGCCGACGGCCGTTTCCTCGCGGGGGTGCGGCCGGTGTACTCCGATGCCGAGTACGCCACCACGGATCCCGAGAATGATGACTCCTCTTCCGAACCCGAAGAGGAGCCCTTGCCGCCCGAGGAGCATCGGGCGTGGTTCGAGCAGTTCTACTTCGCGCATCCCCGGATCACGACCTATGAGCCGCAGCCGACGGCCGGCTTCGGAACCAGTGTTCACGGGCCTCACCCGGCGACGATCGTCGTCGCCAGGAGCGGGCCGAGCGCGAACGGGCGGATCGTCTATCGCGAAGACGACGAACTCCTGTATCGCTGGGACACCCGGGGGCCCGAGATCATCTTCGTGGAGGGTTTCCGGCCGCGTGGGCGGACGTTGCCGAAGAGTCTCCGGCTCTATCAGAATGAGCTTCTCACGTCTGGTCTGGTCGGTACCACACGCAGTCGTGCACTCGACGCCGTCCCGCTTTTCAATACGGAATCCGGCCTCATATATCGATACTCGGTGAACGCTCCCGGCGGCATCGATATGGTCGCCACTTTGAATGTCAGCTCCCTTTGGGGCCAGCAGGAAGTCGTCTTCTGGAAAGGTGTCAGGCCCAAGTACGTCGTCGGTGTCGAGATCTTCAGGAAGATCGATGACGAGTTGACGCTGATCGAGAGTTTCACCAGAGACGAATACCTGGGCCGGTTCGGCCTGCCCGCGGTCGAGGGCACCCTCACTTCGGAGGCCGGCGCCCTGGTGCGGCCCGTCACCACCACCCGGCCGAGCGCGGCGGACGAGGACGTCATCGAGGTCGTGGACGCGGCCGATGCGGCCCCGGCCCAGAACGAGGTCGTGCCGGGTGACGGCCTCGGCTGGGATCCGGAGCTGGTGTCCGAGGTGAACAAGGTTCTGGGCGGCAGGCCGCAGTGGACCCGTGTGGTGTCCGCGGAGGA
The DNA here is from genome assembly GCF_024055675.1 of Actinoallomurus rhizosphaericola. NCBI lineage: Bacteria > Bacillati > Actinomycetota > Actinomycetes > Streptosporangiales > Thermomonosporaceae > Actinoallomurus > Actinoallomurus rhizosphaericola. The sequence continues at coordinate 503,178 of NZ_JAMXMW010000004.1, forward strand.
GGTGGCCCACTGGCACGAGATGCTGCCGAGGAACTGGCGCGGGCCGGTGGTGCCGCGTTCGCTGAGGGTCCGGGCCGAGGGGATCGCCGACCTGATGATGGGCCGGCCGCTGCCCCGGCTCCGGGGCGGAGGGAACGGCGGGCAGCAGCCGGCGACGTCCCCTCCCGAGGAGGAGTACGCCGGCCGGCTCGCCGTACTGCTGGCGGCGGTGCCGGTGGACCACGCCGAAGTGCTGCGGCAGCTCCGGTTCCGCGCTTCGCTGGCCGACGGCCGTACGGCGGAGACGCTGGACGCCGCCTTCCACGCGCAGACCGGCAGGCCGCTGGCCGACGCGGTGAACGACGCCGTCGCCGGGCAGCGGACTTCGGCGGCTCTCGCCGCGGACGTCCGGCGGTACCTCGGCCTGGAGCGAGAGGCGACCACGGAGACCCCGCCGCCCGGCCCGATCGCCGTCGCTCCGGGAGAGCCGGCCACGGCGTCACCGGGTGTCCTGCCGTTCACGCGTGACCTGCACGACGCTCTCGTACGGGGCGACGACGCGGAGAAGGTGTTCGCCCGCCTACGCCTCCTGGAGGGGGACCCGCGCCGGTTCTGGGCCGTCGAGGAGGCGTACGAGAACGAGTACGGGGCGCCGCTCGTCGAGCGTGTGAACGCCCTGTGGGAGCGGCAGTACGGCACCGATCCGGCGCACCGCTGGAGCGAGGTGCTGCCGACCTCCGGGGATGGTCTGTTCGACGGGTCCCGCCCGGAAGCGGTGTCGTACGCGCAGGTCGGCCGCTGGTACGAACTGCTGACCGGGCTGAGCTTCGACCACCACGAACTCGGTGCCGTCCGCCTCCCCGCCGCGTACCACTACGACGGCTGTGCCCTGCGGGCCCACCTGACGGCGTTGCGGCTCCTGCAGTGGGGCGCGCCGGTAGGCAAGATCGTCGCGGGGCGGGCGGCGCCGGACCTGGGCGTGCTCGAGGGCAACATGCCGGGCTCTCTCGAACCGACGCTCGTCGAGTGGCTGCGTCACGTCGCCCCCGTCGTGTGGGCGCGCGACGCCGACGGACGGCCCGGCTGGGTCGTCCTCGACACGGCGCTCGGGCGCGGACCGCTCAGCCCGGGGGAGTGGCTGACGCTGATCGGGGTGGACCCGGCCGACTCCCGCAACGTGTTCCTGACCGGCACGGTGGAAGACGTGCATGCGGCCGTAGAGGCCGAGTTCGCCAAGGCCCCGTCGACCTGGCATTTCGACCACGAGACCCAGCACCCGGTCGGCCGTGCCGTCGCCGCCATCACGGGAGTCGAACACACCGGCGTCCTGCTGGGACGGCGGCCCGAGCCCCTGCGGAGCGTCGACGCCATGATCCGGGACCAGACCGGCGACCTCGTCGAGCACGCCCACGCGATGGAGGAGCTCACCTACGCGCGCCGCGCCGCCCGCGTCCTGCGGGAGACGCGCGGTGAGGCGCCGCAGAGCGTCGCGCGCCGCCTGGAGACCGAACTGGCGGGCCCCAGCCCCGAGCGCGGGACGCTGCGCCGGTACCCCGACCTGGACCGGCTCGTCCATGAGGTCCTCGGCGACTCCGTTTCGGAAGTCGTCGCGCGTCTGTTCCCCGGCGACCGGGGCGACGCACGGACGCTCGCCGCGCGGGCGCCGTCTCCCGCGGCCGGTCGGACGCGGCCCGTCGCGCCGCCGGGGTGGCCGTCGTGGACGGTGGCGCCCCGGGCGACGCGCGCTCCCGAGGTACGGCACGTGGCGGCCGGCGCCGGCGACGTCCGTCCGGCCGGCGCGCCTTCCCGCTACGGGCAGGACTTCTACGAGGGACAACGGTGGATCAGTGGCCGCCGCACCTACGAGCAGAATTTCTCCCGGGCGCTCGGCCTGGATCCACGCCTGCCCGACGTCGTCCGCCGGGCCAACCACCGTCTGTACACGACCATCGCCCAGCACACGCCGGCCGACGACGCCGCGCGAAGCTTCGCCCCCGGGCTCGGGCGGAACCCGGCCGCCGAGCTGGAACGTCTGCTCGGCGACGACGCGTCGTGGTCGCTGGACGAGCATCTGGCCGCGTTCAACCAGGCGGTGTCGCGATGGGAGAGGGAACTCGCCTCACTGTGGGACGAGCGAGTGCCCCGGTCCCGTCCGCGGTCCGGCGACTGGCGTTCGGAGCAGATCGCACGTGGCTATGAGGTTCACCGCAGGCCGCTCGACCGCCTGGAGTGGACGTTCCGGGTCTACGCGCACCTGGGCTTCGGGCCCGAAGACCGTGCCTTGTTCCTCCGCGCGGCGATGACCAGGGGAACCGCGCTGTACGAGGTCCTCACGGCGTGGCGCTCCGCGGGGCTCGGCGACGATCCCGCGCACGCGGTACCGGAGGCGGTGCTGCTCACCGAGGCGGCCGACCTGTACGAATGGGCCGACGCGATGTTCCGGCCGCGCGACCTGATCGTCGATCCGCAGTCGCTCGCCGCCCTGACGCCGCCCCATCTTGGATCGGTGACGTCCTGACCAGCGTGATCCATGGTGATCGAGGAGATTCCCCGGCAGCACGGTCGACAACGGAACGCCACCATCGGTAGCTTCGGAGTGATCTACGCCGACTCGACCGTGTGGACGATCCCGGCGCGCGGATCGGACCGTCGCGCCGGCCAAGGTCGGATGGCGCCGCCTTCACCGGACATGGAGTGAGCAAGAGTGACGACCGAACCAGGCGGCGTGCCCGAGCAGCCGGCCGCGGCGATCCCGGGCACGGAGACGATCCAGGGCGCCGGGGAGGAGATGCCTCCGGTCCCGGACTCCATCCGTGAGGCGGCCCGGCTCGCGCCCGACCACTGGCTCGGCATGGTCGACCCGGCGTGGAACGAGGAGGGCGAACCTCCGGCGTGGGCGGTGGTCGGCCAGTGGCGTTCGAGCCCCGAGGGCGAGATCGTCGAGTGGCGCGAGAACGAGGAGTACCGGCCGTCGCCGGCGGCCCTCGGCTGGCCCGAGCCGGCCGATGACGTCGACGCGGCGGTGCAGTTGGCGGCGACCGGTTACGGACCCGGCGACGCCGTGGCCGAGGCGCTGGCCGCCGCGAAGGAGGTGGCGGTCTTCGTCACCCCCGCCGGCGGCCCGCTGGCCGCGGTGGCGCCGGACGGGAGGACCCCGGTGATCCCCGTCTTCACCTCGCCGGTCTACCTTCACGCCGCGGGCCGGCTGGCGTTCGAGCTGATGGACCTGTGGGAACTGCTCGACGCACTCCCCGAGGACCACGTCCTCTACCTCAACCCCTCGGCTCCGGTGAGCATGACGGTGGAGACCGCCATGCTCGTGGAAGCCCTGGAACGGGTCGGCGCGGACGCCGGCGAGGCCGGTGCTCAGGCCGACGACGTCGAACCGCCGGCGCGTCCGGCCACCGTCGGCGGCGGCCCGGCCCCCGAGCAAGGCTGATCCCGATTTCGACACGCGAAAAGACCTGAATACACCCAGTTTGGGGCTTACTGGCGGTAGAAACGGTCACGATCGGAAAAATACGGTCGTCCGTGGTGAACCGAAAGCGTCATGGCGTCCGTATGCGTATGCGAGGCCACCTCTCGCCGAAGCGCCTCCGTACGACTGAGAGGTGACCTCGGTTCGCTGTGCGTAACGCGAAGGAGGTGCGCGGTGACGGATCCGGTGACCTGGCGGCCCTTCACCGCGACCGCAGCCGTCGCGGGAGGTGATTCGTGACCCGCTGGAGAAGATCGCCCACCCGCCGGTCCGGACAGGGCGGGCGGGATGATGCCGCCGCCCGGACCGGGCCGGGGAACCACGGCGCCGCCCGCGCGAACAGCCGCGCGGCGGTCGTGGTCGATGAGTACGACGAGCTGATCCTGCTGCGCTCCTCTCCGGACGCGGCGCCGCGCCCCGAGGATGTCGCCGAACTCGCCCGCGCCCTTGTCGGCGGAGACGAGTACTTCACCCTGGTCGTCGGTGCGGACGGCGCGGGCGGCGAACTCTGGGCGCGCCTCGGCACCGTGCTCGACTCCCTGCGCGCCAAGGGTGTCACCGCGGTCCGGCTGGTGTTGTCGGGAGCGGGCGCTCGGCGCGCGGGCCGCCCCGCCCTCGCGCAGCGGATCGCCGACGCCTGGGGCATCGAGGTGATCGCTCCGGACGCGGGCGTCCTCATCCTGCCCGGTGGCTCCCTGCTCGCCCGTGGCGGCGACGGGCCCGGCCACGGCTGGCAGTCGTTCACGCCCGGCGCCGAGCCGTCTCCCCTCGGGCCGCGCAGCCCGGCGCCGGCCTGGCAGCCCGCGTTGACGCGGCTGCCCGGCCGCACCGCCGGTGGTTACGTCGTGGAGCAGGTCCCCGCCGGCATCCTCGTGCGGTCGGCGCGAGAGCCGAGGGCCTGGGCGGCGGACCTCTGCTACTCGGTTCCCGTGGACGGCGCGCACCTCACCGTCCTGGTCTGCGCGTCCCGGCTCAGCGGCGACGCCGAGGTTCCGGCCGAGGAGATCGCCTCCCTGCTGACGGCCCTGCCCGCTTCAACCCGTTCGACGGTCCGTCTGGCTCCGTGTGGTCCCGTGGACCTGTTGTCCCTCGCTCAGGACACCGCCGAGATGCTGGGCGCCGACGTGGAGGTGTGGACCGGCCTCCCGCTGGTCGTCGGCTCCGAGACCGAGCCCGTCGTCCGGCCGGTCCTCATCGGCGCCGACGCCGAACCCACCTGGGCGCCGTTCGTCGAGGCCGTCGCCTGCCGGCCGTACGGCGCCGACGGCACGGACGGCCCCGCCGCGCCGCGGCTGCTCCGCTGGCGTTCGCCCCTGGCCGAAGGCGCCCGTACGGACGGCGGCGTCGTCCGCCTCTCGGATCGCTGGCAGGTCGCCGTGACGAGGTCCGGGCTGGTGGTGGGGCCGCACGGCGAGCCGCCCGCCGTCGCCGGACGGCCGGTGTCCCCGGAACAGCTGGCGATCGAGGTGGACCTCCGCGGCGCGACGGCGGACGACGCGCTGTTCGCCGGCCTGTCCCGGCTGCTCTCCGACCTGGGCACCGGGGTACGTGAGTTCGTCTCCCTGCACCGGGCCGCGCCACCGGCGGGATCGGACGACGCGGGGTTCCGCCTGCTCCGGCTGGCCATCGAGCACAACGTCTCGCTCGTGGAGCCGAAACCGGTCGAGGCCGTGCCCGCTCCCGCGCCGCCCACCGTACGGACCGTCGCGACCCCGCGCGCCGCCCCGCCCACGGCCGAGTCGGCCGCGTCCCAGCCCGGGCCGACGGCGTCCCAGCCGGTGGCGAGAGCGGAGGCTCCCGCCGCCGCGGCCGCGCACCCCGCACCCGCCGCCGGACGCCCCGCACCCGCGTCCGCACCGGTGAACGCCGCCGGACCGGCCGCCGACGAGTTCGCTCCGCCCGCGCCGGTGACTCTTCCCGATCTCATGACCTCCTCAGAGTCCGCGCAGGCGGACTCTCCCGGTCGGCCGCCCGAGCAGGCGCGGCCACTCGGGCCTGTGCGCGTGCGCGGAGACCTCCCGATCCCCGGGCGGGCGAATCCTCCGGCGCGCGTCGGCGAGCGCTCCACACCACCCCCGGGTGACGACCCGTCCCCCAGGCCGGAGCCGCGGGTCCCACCCGCATCGACGGTCCAGGACCCGACGCGTGCCGATCCGCCGGCGCCGACCCGGTCGGGGCGGGGGAGCGGCGAGAGGCCGCTCCCGCCGAGCCTGGCGAGGATCCCGATGACCCCGGTCACTCCGAGGGAACCGGCCGCGCCCGAAGGCCCCGAAGCGCCAGCCGAACCGGCGTCCGCTCCGCGGCCTCCTGCGTCTCCGGAGCCTCCGGCGGCCACGGAGCCCCCGGCCGAGCTGCGAGCCCCGGCCGCCTTCGGGTCTCCGGCGGTGCCGCAGACCCCGGCCACGCCGGGCTCGCCGCAGTCCTCCGCCGCCGCAGATCTCCCGGATGCGCCGCACCCCCCGGCCGCTCCGGAGCCCCCGGCCGTATCGCAGGGTCCTGCCACGCCGAGCTCGCCGCAGCCCTCCGCCGCCGCAGATGCCCCGGGTACGCCGCATGCCCCGGCCGTGTCGCAGGGTCCTGCCATGTCGAGCACGCCGTATCCTCCCGCCGCCTCGGGGTCTCCGGTGCCGGAGGACTCGCCGGCGGCGCCGGATGGCCCGGCCATGCCGGAGCCTCCGGTTCCGCCCGGGTCCCTGGTCGCCTCCGGGCCTCCGACCCCGCACCCGTCCCCGGCGACATCGCAGCCTCCACCCACGTCCCAGCCCCGGACTGCAGCCGACCCTCCCGCGTCCGGCGGGGTCCCGGCCACTTCGGAGCCTCCTGCCGCCGCACAGGCTCCGGCGGCTCCGGAGGCCCAGGCCGAACGTCCGCTCTCGCCTGCCGAGCATCGGGCCCGTCCGGCCGCGACCGTCGTCGGAGGAGCGCGGTCCGGACCTGCCGTGAAGCCTCTCCGCCGCAGCACCGAGGCGGAACGAACGAAGTTCCGCTCCCTCGTGCAACCGATCTGGGAACGGCACAGCGCCGCGGTGAACCGCGCGATGACGCGGATGCCGGCGCTGCGCGGCGGGCAGGTGGACGCGGCGCGGATCGATCTCGTCGCGGTGCACGTCCACCTGTCGGGCGGGCTGAGTGAACTGGACGGCCACGAGCCGGGATCACCGGGCGGACACGCACTCCCGGAGGCGTACCTCGCCTGTCTCGCCTCCGGCCTGAGCCGTCTGCCGTCGTACCGTGGGGCCGCCGCGCGCGGCGGACTGCCCGCCGACGGCGACCTGGAGCGGTTCGTGCCGGGAACCGTGCTGCACGAGCCGGGACCGGTCAGCGCGCTGCCGATCGGGGACGCCGCGGGTCTGCCGGCGGCGGGGGGATACGTCATCTGGTCCTCGACCGGCCGGCGGGTGCGCCCGCTGGCCGGTTCGGGATCCGGCACCGGGCCGGAGGAGATCGTGTTCCCTCCCGGAACCGCTTTCCGCGTGCTCGGAGTACGGTCCGCCGGTCAGGCTCCGATCGTCCTCCTCAGCGAGATCATCCGCGCGGGGTCGGGAACCGGCGACAGGCCCGGCGTGCTCGGTGACGCGGACCGGGCCGCCTTGGAACGGCTCGACGAAGCGCTGCGCCGGCAGGCGCCCACGACCGGAGCGGCGTCTCCGGCCGCCTGGCCCGTCCGCTGCGCCGCGCCACTGGGGGAAGCCTCGGGATGGCGGGAGGCCGCCTCGAGACCCGGCGAACCCCCGGCCCCACCCGCGTTCTGAAACGGAAATCGAAGGAGAAACATCGTGTCTTCCCAGTCGGGATCCGGCGACCGCACGAAGCCGCTCGGCATCCGCCGGCCGGTCGAGATGCCCGCGACGGACGTGGAGGCGGCAGAGGACCTGGCGCCGGCCTCCGGCGCCGTGTCCGCGGACGAGCCGGCGTCGGACTCCGGTTCCGCGTCAGCGGAGGAGCAGACGTCCGCCTCCGCTTCGACGCCGGTGGAGGGGCGGACCTCGGACTCGCCTTCGCCGCCCGCCGAGGATGAGGCCCCGGCCTCCGACTCCAGGCCCGAGGGGGAGACCGAGGAGCCCGCCTCCACCGGAGGGGAGGCCGCCGGCGCCGGTGAGACCGGACCGGCCGTGCCAGAGGAAGGCTCCGAGGGCGCCGGGGAACCGGCGGCGTCCCCGGACGCGGCCACGGAGCCGGCGGCCGACGGAAAGGCCGGTGACAGGCCCGGCGACGAGGCGCGCGAGAAGGACGCCACGGCCGCCAAGAAGGAGAAGCGCACCTCGTGGCTGCGGAACGTCGCGGTGGCACCGGCGGCACCGAACGGCGCCACCGCGGCGGACGGCGACGAGATGCCGCCGGACCGGCCGCGCAAACCCGTGCTCGCCGCCGTGGCGATCGGCGGGGTCGTCCTGCTCGCGATCCCGATCCTGCTGGTCGGCAGGGGTTCCCACGACGGTAGGAGGGAACGCACCACCGCGGCGGCGGACAGGGTGATGACCGGCGATGGGCAGGCGGCACCGGGCGCGTACGTCCCCGCCTCGCCGACCCCCACCGCGTCACCGTCAGCGTCACCGTCGGCGTCCGCGACCCCGAAGAAGGGCGCGGCGAAGGCCGGCAAGTCCGCGGCCAAGGCCGCCGCCGGCGCCGCGGGCGCGCACGACGGCAAGGGGGGAGGCGGCGGCAAGGTCAGCGCGGCGGGCAGCGGCGGGCGCGGCCCGACCGGCCCGAAATTCTCGACGACCACGCGTCTCCTGATCAAGAACACGATGACCGGTCTGTGCGCCGACGTCCCCGGCTACGGCAAAGGCACCAATGACGGCCCGATCAACCAGTTCACGTGCTCCCGGTCGGGTGACAACCAGCTCTGGGACCTCGTGGTCAACATGAAGGGGGCCGGGCCGCACGGGGCCGACCTGTTCACCATCCGCAACAGCACGGACAACCTCTGCTTCGACGTGCCCGGCTATGGCGCCGACGGTCCCAGAACCTTCGTGTCGGAGCACTACTGCCTGCCCGGGAAGGGCGACAACCAGATGTGGTACCTCCAGAAGCGTTACAGCCGCCACTTCTGGATCCGCAACTACGCCAGCGGCCTGTGCCTCGACGTGGCGGGCTACTACGGGTCCGGGGGGAAGGACGCCCGGCTCACCCTCTTCCCGTGCGACCCCAAGGACGACCACGTCTGGTCGTTCGGCTGATCGGCGAGCGGCCTTGCCGGTCCCCGGCGAACCATGCCCTGAGCCGGCCGAGCAGGGAAACGCGCCCGTGCTGTGGAAGGCGAACGATTGAGCGATCACCTCAGGTTCGTGCTGTTGGGTCCGCTGGAGGTCTGGTCGGGTGACGTCCGGCTGGACCTGGGCCCGCCTAAACGCCGTGTTCTCCTTGCCCGGCTGCTGATCGCGGACAGCCGGCCGGTCTCGGCGGACCGCCTGGGCGAGGACCTGTGGGAGGGGAGCCCGCCTGCGGGCGCCATGTCCTCCATCCACTCGCACATCAGCCGGCTGCGCGCCGTGCTGGAGCCGGATCGTACGCGGCGGGGAGGGCAGACCGTCCTGCTCAGCGGGTCGGCGGGGTACACGCTCAACGCCCCACCCCAGGCCCGGGACTCGACGCGGTTCGAGGAGGCGGTCAACCACGCGCGCGGGCTGCTGACGCGTGGCCGGCTCGCCGAGGCCCGCCGGGAGGTGCAGCGTGGGCTGACTCTGTGGCGTGGCACCGCTCTGGCCGACGCCGCCAACTACGCCTTCGCCGAGAGGGAGATCGCGCGGCTGGAGGAGATCCGGCTCGCGGCCGGTGAACTCCACGCCACCGTCCTCCTCCACGAGGGCGCACCCGACGAGGCGGCCGTCATCGCGGAGGAGCTGACCACGCGGTCTCCGCTGCGCGAGGCCGCGTGGGCGCTGCTGCTGCGCGCCCTCTACCTGGCGGGCCGGCCGGCGGAGGCGCTGCGGCGTTTCGAGGCGATCCGTACGCTGCTCGCCGAGGAACTGGGCACCGTACCGGGGCCCGAGCTCAGCGACGTTCACGTGGCGGTGCTCCGCCAGGACCTGACGGCCCTGGCCCCCTTCCGCTCGCACACGACACCCGTCCCGCTCGTGGGGCGCCCGGCGGGCGCGACCTCGTCCATCGTCGGCCGGGCCGCCGAACTGACCCGGTTCGACGAGATCCTGAGCGACGCGAGCGAGGGCCGTACCCGCTGGGTGGTGCTCTCCGGCGAAGGGGGCATCGGCAAGACGCGGCTGGCCGAGGAGTTCGCCTCCCGCGCCGCGGACGCCGGGTTCAAGACGGTGTGGGTCCGGTGCGGCATCGACATCGGCGGCGAGGCGGACGGCGGGGACGGGCCGGACCCCATCGGCCGGCTGATCTCGATGGCGTACCCGGACATCCGCCTGGAGGGCGGCTCCGAGGCGATCGCCGGCGAGCTGACGGAGCGGCTGACCCGGCAGCCCACCATCTGCCTCATCGAGGACCTGCACCGGGCCGGCCCTCGTTTCCGGCGCCTGCTCGGCAGCTACGCCGCGGTGCTGCGGGACGTGGCGCTCATCGTCGTCTGCACGACGCAGGACACCGACGACGCGGGCCTACGCGAGCTCCTGGCGCTGCTCGTCCGGCAGACCCGCGCCACGCTCATGCCGCTGGACCCGCTGACCGTCGCGGACGTCCACGAGCTGATGCAGAGCCGGTCCACGCCGTTCAATCCGAGCGTGCCGGGCAGCGAGCTGCATCAGCGGGAGGCGGCCGCACTGCACCGGCGCGGCGAGGGGAACCCCTTCCTCATCACCGAGATCCTCGAGCTGCCCAGCGAGGAACGCACGGGGCCGGGGGCGCGGCTTCCCGCGTCCATCAGCCGGGTGCTGCGCGCGCGCATGGACCTGCTGGACGACCGCGTGCTCACGATGCTGCAGGCCATCGCGGTGACGGGCGGGGAGCTCGACCCCGAGCTCCTTCTCCGGATCCGGACGATCAGCCGCGAGGAGCTGCTGTCCCTGATCGACGCGGCCGTCACCGCCCGGGTGCTGAACTGGGAGGACGGGATCGCCCCCGGCCGCACGGGGCGGTACATCATGCCCGATCTCGTGCGCGAGCTGGTGCTGCAGGACCTCACGCCGGCGCGCCGTCAGCTGCTGCACGCGGCCGCGGCCCGCGCGTTGACCGAGTTGCAGCACCGGCATCCCGTCCATATCGCCCGTCACCTCATGGCCGCCGGTCCGCTCATCGCCCGCGAGGACCTGATCGACGCGGCCTTCGCGGCCGGCAACCGCTGTGCCGAGGACGACCAGCACGCCGAGGCGGCGCTCTGGTTCGACCACGCCGCGGCGCTCGCGGACGATCCCGGCGTACGGGCGGAGGCCCGGCACGCGGCGGACACCGCCCGCCTGCAGCTCGATCAGCTCGAGCGGTGGATCGGCCATCCGGGCGATCCCGCCGACCCCGCGTGGCCGACGGACCACGAACCCCGTGCCGGCTGATGTGACAACGTTGTCTCCGCCTCGCCCGCCAGTGACCTGCGAACTCAGTCCGGCTGACAGGGAGCCGAGATCAGTGAGCCGGGGCCGACGCAGACGGGTGCGCCCGCCTGCCGGAGCAGCCTCCTCGCGTCGTCGCCGGTGAGGAAGGTGAGGAACGCCGCCGCGGAGCTGCCGTTGGGCGGCGGCCCGTCGGTGTAGAAGATCTCCGGGGCGACGAACGGGTAACGGTCCATCGTCGGCGACGCCGTCGGCATCCTGCCGTCCAGGGCGAGCATGCGCACGTTGGGGTAACGGCGGGCGTCCGAGGCGACGTGCACCTCGGCGTAGCCGATCGTGCCGGGGACCGTGTCGACCGTGTCGAGGACCTGGCCCTGCGTGCTGCGTTCACACCGGATGACGTGCATCGACGCTCGGAGGTCGTCCTTACGCCTGCAGTCGCTGGACGACAGGTCCGGCTCGGGCCCGCGCAGGACGTGCTCCTCGAAGATGCCGCGCGTCCCGGACCCCTCGGTCCTGCTGACCAGGCGGATCGGGAGGTCGCCGCCGCCCTTGATCGACTTCCAGCTCGTGGGGCCGTCCGGCGCGTAGATGGAGCGCAGGTCCCGCAGGGACAGGCCGGTCACGCCGGTGTCCTTGTTGGCGATGACGGCGAACGCCACCAGCGCGACGGGGTACCCCCGGAATCCCCGGAGCCTGATCTCGTCGGAGTCGGATTCGAGGTAGCCGTCGTGCATCGCGATGGTCGAGGCGGCGTTGTCGGCCGTGAGGGCGCGTACTCCCTCGTTGGACCCGATGGCGCTCACCTCGATCCGGGCGTCCCGGCAGCGGGCCTCGTACCCCTGCCGGAGGATGTCGGCCGTCCGCTCGAAGGCGGTGGAGCCGACCAGGTGGAGCGTTCCGGAGAAGCACTCGGGCCGGTCCGCCGCCGACGTGCCGCCACCGGCCAGCCGGCCCGCGCCGGCGCCGGCGGCGAACACCAGCATCGCGGCGGCGGCCGACAGCGATCGCCGCCTGCGCGAGGGCCATCGCCGCCGCGGCCGCCCCTCCGTCTCCGGGCCGGGCTCCCGTTCCGCGTCTCGCCGACCGCCGACCGCCGGACGTTCTGAGAGCTCCTCCTCCCCGGCCGGGCGTTCCCGCAGCCCGTCCGCTTCCGCCGGGCGTTCCCGCGGTCCGCTCGCTTCGGCCGGGTGTTCGCGGGGCTCCTCCGCCCCGGCCGGGTGTTCCCCGGATCGTTCGGTCTCGGAGAGGCGTTCGCGGAGCTCGTCCGCCTCGGCCTGGGCGGCGGCGAGCCGCCGCCGCAGTTCGGCCGCCTCGGCGCGGGCGCGGGCCAGGTCGTCCGTCGGAGGCACGTGCCGGAGCCGTTCGTACGCCTCGTCCCAGCGCGCGACCTCGGCGGCGGGCAATCCGCAGGCCCGCGCGAAGTGGCCGATTCTGGCGCGTTCCCGGTCGCTGGTCGAGCGCCAGCGGTCCTTCTGGAGCATCGCGCTGATCGTGGCGTCGGGGAGCGTGCCCCACGAGCGTTTCTCGATCTCCGTCTGCCGGGGCGCGCCCGCCCACTCCCGCAGCTTCGCCAGGAACGCGTAGAAGTCGCGGATGTCGCCCGCCGTCGACGGGTCGGGCAGCCGCCGGTCCGCGGCGAACGCCGGCTCGGTCCAGGGCTTGAAAGTCACCGGATAGCGCTCGGTCAGCTGCCGCCACGGGACCTTCTCCCGGTACGCCTCGACCGCCTTCGAGGGTTTGCCGTGCCCGTTCCGTTCGAACGCCGCGTGGAGTTCTCCGCCCCATTCCTCCCACAGAGCGTTCTCGGCCGCGGCCCACCGGCCGCGCAGCTCGCCCACCTCGACGCCGTCGACGCCCGCCGCGGCCAGGCACGCGCTGACGACCTCCCAGGACATCAGCTCACCGTCGCCGGACAGCATCGTGCGGACCGTCGCCTCGAGCAGCCCGGTGCGGTCCGCCAGTACGCCCGGATCGGTCCCGTCCAGACGGGCGGCCAGGTCGCGGGTGAACTCGGCCTTCCGGCCGACATGGGAGTCCAACGCCCGCTCCGTCCGTCTCGCACCTTCTCGCCGCGGGCGCGCGTCACGCGGCGGCCCCTCTAGAAGATCCCGCCGGAATCGGTGCTGGAACCGCCAGTTATCCGAGAGTTCGCATACTCGTCCCCGGCTGTACGGCCGAAGGCGTCGCCCGGGAGGATTCCAGGAAGGCACCAGGAATCCTGGGAGACAACCAGGAAAGGGCGGATCGCACCAGGTCATCCGCTGATCGGCTCTACCGTCGGGTATTCCGTCACTCTGGCATCCATGAGCCCAGGACACCGCACCATCTCGTACGCCGACCTGGTGATCGACCGATTCCGGGACTGGCCGCTGACGGAGTGCCGCGCCGACTGTCCGCCCGGCCGTGCCCTGGCCCTGCGCGGCCTGCAGATCGTTCATCTTCACCGGGAGGGCCTGGCGGAGGTCCTTCTCACTCAGGAGGTCATCTCCAGGCTCGGCACCGCTCTGACCGCCTCGGGCCGCGTCGACCTCCCCACGGTCACCGGCTGGGTACAGGTCCGCCTGGACACCGACGGCGATCTCTTCCTGCTGCAGTCCCTGGTCAGCCTGGCGATCCAGGCCAACGACCCGGGAACCGGCCCGCTCCGCCGTACGATCACGACCTGCCCCCTGTACGTCGCGGAGGGCGATTCCGGGCCGTCGTGGCGACGGCATCGCCGGGTGGTGCGCCGCAGGGCGAACACACCCGCCTGACCTGCGCCGTACGAGCCACCCCGGGGGAGCGGAGACGAGTCCCCTCATGGCACGCTTTAGCGAAGCGTCTGAAGCTTCGCGAAGCGTGCATAAAAGGGGGGAACCGGATGGCGGAGTCCGAGGGGGCCGGCGTACCGCAGCCGGTGCTGAGTCCGCTGACGACCGCCGCCGTCTTCCTCGTGCTGACGGTCGATCCCGGCGGTGAACCGGCGGCACGGGACCTGCTGGCCGACCTGGCGGGGCTGACGCGGTCGGTCGGTTTCCGGGTGCCGGACGGCAGGCTGAGCTGCGTCGCCGGCATCGGGTCGGACGCCTGGGACCGCCTGTTCGACGGCCCACGGCCCGCCGAGCTGCACCCGTTCCGCGAGGTGGCCGGGGCCGTCCACCGCGCCGTCGCGACCCCCGGCGACCTGCTCTTCCACATCCGCGCCGAGAAGCTCGACCTGTGCTTCGAACTGGCGTCCCAGATCATGAACCGGCTGCGCGGCGTCGTCACGGTCCAGGACGAGGTGCAGGGGTTCATGTACTTCGACGTGCGCGACCTGCTCGGCTTCGTCGACGGCACCGAGAACCCGGTGGGCCCCGCCGCGGCGGCCGCCGTCCTGATCGGCGACGAGGACCCGGCCTTCGCCGGCGGGAGCTACGTGATCGTGCAGAAGTACCTGCACGATCTGGAGGCCTGGAACGCCCTGCCGGTGGACGCGCAGGAGCGGATCATCGGCCGTACGAAGCTGGAGAACGTCGAGCTGGGCGACGACGTCAAGCCGTCCAACTCCCACGTCGCCCTGACGACCATCACCGACCCCGACGGTACCGAACGCCAGATCCTGCGCGACAACATGCCGTTCGGGAACGTCGGCCGCGGGGAGTTCGGCACCTACTTCATCGGCTACGCCCGCACGCCGTCGGTCACCGAGAAGATGCTCCAGAACATGTTCATCGGCGACCCATCGGGGAACCACGACCGGATCCTCGACTTCTCCACCCCGGTGACCGGCACGCTCTTCTTCGTGCCGACCGCCGACTTCCTCGAAGACCTCCCGCCGGAGGCCACCGAAGGCGCCGCCGCGACCGAGGACCTCGGTACGGACGCCGCCGCGGTCACGGCGGGCACGGCCCCCGACGGGCCGCACAGCCCCTCCGACGGTTCGCTGGGAATCGGCGGTCTGAACAGGAGCACCTTCCGTTGAACAACCTGCACCGCGAACTCGCGCCCATCTCCGACGCCGCGTGGGCCGACCTGGAGGAGGAGGCGCGGCGGACCTTCCGCCGGCACGTCGCCGGTCGCCGCGTGGTCGACGTCCCGGACCCGTGCGGGATCGAGCTGTCCGCCGTCTCAACCGGGCACCTCGACCCGATCGCCGCGCCCGCCGAGGGCATCGCCGCGTACACCCGGCGGTCGCAGCCGCTCGTCGAGCTGCGGGTGCCGTTCACCGTCGACCGCCGGGAGGTCGACGCGGTCGAGCGCGGCGCGCGCGACGCCGACTGGCAGCCGGTGAAGGACGCCGCCCGGCGGATCGCGTTCGCCGAGGACCGGGCGATCTTCCAGGGCTACGCCGCCGGGGGCATCGGCGGGCTCCGCGAGACGTCCACGAATCCGGTGCTGTCCCTGCCCGGTGACGTGCGCGAGTACCCGGACGCCGTCAGCCGGGCGGTGAGCGCCCTGCGGCTGGCGGGCGTCGGCGGGCCGTACGCGCTGGTGCTCAGCGCCGACGCCTACACCGCCGTCAACGAGACCTCCGACCACGGCTACCCGATCCACGAGCACATCGCCCGCGTCCTGGACGGGGAGATCATCTGGGCGCCGGCGATCGATGGAGCGTTCCTGCTGTCGACGCGCGGCGGCGACTTCGAACTGCGCATCGGCCAGGACCTGTCCATCGGCTACCTGTCCCACGACGCGGACACCGTCCAGCTGTACTTCCAGGAGACCCTGACGTTCCTGGCGTACACCGGCGAGGCCGTGGTGACGCTGACGGCGTAGCCGCCGGACGCGTCACGGGGGAACCAGCGAGAGGAGCCGATGATGGGCATCGTGTCACCGGGATTCCACGGCCGGGGCCGGCGGGCGGAGGTCGAGCTTCCGCCGGGGCAGTATCTGACCGAGGACTTCCCGGTCCTGTCGGCCGGTCCGACGCCGCGGGTGCGCCGGGAGGAGTGGGAGTTCACCGTCACGACCGAGGCGGGGGAGGAGTACCGCTGGGACTGGCGGGAGCTGATGGCGTTGCCCAGTGAGACGCCGACGGTGGACATCCACTGCGTCACCAAGTGGTCCAAGCTCGGCACCCGGTGGGAGGGCGTCTCGCTGGACACCCTGCTGGCCGACGTCGACACCGCGGCCGACTACGCGCTGATCCACTGCTACGGCGGCTACACCACCAACCTTCCGCTGGAGGACCTGCTGGACGGGCAGGCGTGGATCGCGTACCGGTACGACGGCGCCGACCTCGCCTCCGAGCACGGCGGCCCGGCCCGGTTGCTCGTCCCCCACCTGTACTTCTGGAAGTCCGCCAAGTGGGTGCGCGGCATCCGGCTGCTCGACGAGGACGAGCCGGGCTTCTGGGAGACGGCCGGTTACCACGACTACGGAGACCCATGGCGCGAGCAGCGGTACCAGGGAGACTGACCTGGCGCGTCGCCCGGCTTGCCGAGACGCGCGCGGAGACGGCGACGGCCCGGACCCTGGTGTTCGACGTTCCCGGCTGGCCCGGTCACCTGGCCGGGCAGCACGTCGACGTACGGCTCACCGCCGAGGACGGCTACAGCGCCCAGCGCAGCTACTCGCTGGCCGCGCCCGCCGACGGTGACCGGGTCGAGCTGACCGTGCAGGACATCGCCGACGGCGAGGTGTCCTCCTACCTCACCGAGGGGCTGTCCCCGGGCGATCCGGTGGAGCTCCGCGGTCCCATCGGCGGGTGGTTCGTCTGGCGGCCGGCCGAGACGAATCCGGTGCTGCTGGTGGCCGGAGGGTCGGGGATCGTGCCGCTCATGGCGATGATCCGGGCCCGCCGCGAGGCCGGCAGCCGTACGCCGTTCCGCCTCGTCTACTCGGTGCGCACGCCCGCCGACCGGTACTACGCGGCGGAGCTGCGCCGGCCCGACCCCGGCGTCGACGTCACCCACATCTACACCCGTACGGCGCCCGAGGGCCTGTCCCGCCCGCCGGGGAGGCTCACCGTCGCCGACCTGAACTCCGGCGGCTGGCCCGCGGAGTTCGCGCCGGACTGCTTCGTCTGCGGACCGACCGGGTTCGTCGAGTCCGCCGCCGACATCCTCCTGGCGCTCGGCCACGACGCACGCAAGATCAAGACGGAGCGATTCGGCCCCACGGGAGCCTGACGCCCCGCGTTCTCCCGGACGGCCGCCGCCGTCACACCCGGACGGTGCTGCTGCGCAGCAGCGCCAGAGAGGTGTCCAGGGCGGCCTCCAGGTGGGTGATCCGGCCGGTCGACATCAGGATGACCACCCCGCCCTGCACCGCGGCGACCAGCGCGGCGGCGGTGCGGTCGGCGTCCAGCCGCCGGTCGACCTCGCCGGTCTCCTGCATGCGCGCGACCCCCGCCCGCAGGGCCGCCTGCCACCGGTCGAGCAGCCGTGCGGTGAGCACCTGCGCCGCCGGAGTCGTACGGCCGAGCTCGGTGATCAGCATTCCCAGCGGGCAGTCGACGCCCTGCTGCTCGTACCGCCGGACCACCGCGTCGCGCCAGTCCTGCCATGCCTGCCAGGTGGTCAGGTCGCCGAGGTGCGGCTGCTGGTCCTCGATGACCTGGTCCGCCTCGCGGGCCGCGACGGCGAGCAGGAGCTCCTCCTTGCCGCCGGGGAAGTAGTGGAAGATCTGGCTCTTGCTGGTCGAGGTGCGGGCGCGGATGTCGTCCAGCGTGAGCGCGGCGATGCCGTTCTCCCGGATCTCCGCGGCCGCGCCCTCGATGATGCGGCGCCGGGTCGCGGCGCCCTTGGCGGTCAGCATGGCACCTCCCGTTTGGACTTGCCGGTCCATTTTATTCGGGCGAGTGTGGACGCCGACCGACAGGAAGGTGCAGGACAATGCAGGCGATCATCGTTGAACGGCTGGGCGGCCCGGAGGAACTGCGGATCGGGGAGCGCCCGACGCCGGTTCCGGGTCCCGGTGAGATCCGTGTCGACGTCGCGGTGGCCGGGGTCAACTTCATGGACACCGGCACGCGGCGGAGCGGTACGGCGGTGGGCCCGGCGCCGTTCGTCCCGGGCGTGGAGGGGGCCGGCCGGGTCAGTGCGCTGGGCGAGGGTGTGACCGGGTTCCGCCTCGGCGACCGGGTCGCCTGGGTCTACGCCTACGGCTCGTACGCCGAGCAGCTGGTGCTGCCGGCCGCGAGCGCCGTCCCCGTACCGGATGACATCTCCGACGAGGTGGCGGCGAGCGTGATGATGCAGGGCATCACCGCGCACCACTTCGTCACCGAGGCCGCGCCGGTCGAGCCGGGGCAGGTGACGCTGGTCCACGCGGCGGCGGGCGGGCTCGGCCAGAAGCTGATCCAGCTCATCAAGGCGCGCGGCGGGAGCGTGATCGGGGTGACCTCGACCGCCGAGAAGGCGGACCTGGCCCGCCGGATCGGGGCGGACCACGTCGTGGTCTCCACTGGGGGCGCCTTCGTCGAACCGGTCCTGGAACTGACCGGCGGTGAGGGCGTGCACACCGTGTTCGAGGGCGGGGGAGAGACGACGTTCCGCGCGTCGATGCGGGTCGTGCGCAGGAACGGCACGCTGCTGTACTACGGCGTCCTCATCGGCTCGGTCCCCGTCGTGACCATCACCGACCTGCCCAACAGCATCAAGATCTGCTACCCGGTCTTCTACGACCACATCCCGACCCGTGAGGCGCTGCTGCGTCACAGCGCGGAGATCTTCGACCTGGTGCGGGAGGGACGGCTCCGAGTCGAGATCGGCGGGCGCTACCCGTTGAAGGACGCCGTGCAGGCGCACCGCGACATCGAGTCCCGCGCGACCACCGGCAAGCTTCTCCTCCTGCCCTGAACTCCGGCGCGGTCCACGCCCGGCCCGGTACGGAGGCGCACCGCCGCCGTACCGGGCCGTGGGGAGACGCCTACTCGGCGCGGGACGCGGGGGGAGACGCTACTCGGCCGGGAACACCAGGGGAACGCTGTCGATGCCGATGACCCCGGTCGGCCAGACCACCTGCGGCCGGGCACCGGGGGCCAGTTCGTACTCGGGGATCCGCCGGTGCCACTCCTCCAGGACGACCCGTAGCTCGGTCCGGGCCAGGTGGACGCCGAGACACCGGTGCGGTCCGCTGCCCCAGGTGAGGTTGTTGTACTCGCGGCCCGGGTCGAAGGCGTCCGGGTCGGCCAGTTCCCCGGGGTCGCGGTTGGCGGCGCCGACGGCCACTCCGACGGGGGAGCCCGCGGGGATGCGCACGCCATCGAGGACGACGTCCCTGGTGGCCACGCGGGGGACGACGGCGTTGGCCGGGTCGATCCGCAGCATCTCCTCGATCGCCGCCGGGATCGCGGCCGGGTCCCCGGCGAGCCGGCGGCGCAGTTCCGGGCGCGTCGCCAGCTTGGCGAACATCAGGCTCAGCGCGTTGGTCACGGAGTCGATGCCCGCCAGGACGAAGAGGAAGCAGAGGCCGACGGCCTCCTGGTCGGTGAGCGGTTCGTCCGCCGCGTCGTCGTCGAAGAGATCCCGCAGGAGGCCGCCGGCCCGGTCCGCCCGGCACTCGGCGACGTGCGCGCTGACGTAGGCGAACAGCTCGCCCGCCGACCGCGTCACCTCGGGCGGCGCCTCGGCCGTACCGGACAGGTCGGCCATCTGGATGATGACCTCACGCCAGGCGAGCAGGCGGTCGAGGTCGCGGGCGGGCATTCCGAACAGCGTGAGGAACACCGCCGCCGGCACCGGCCGCGCGAGCTCGGCGACCACGTCGCAGGAGCCGCGTCCGGCGACGGCGTCGACGAGCGCGGTCACCTGGTCACGTACGGCCTGTTCCAGGGACGCCGCCGCGCGGGGCGTGAAGAACGGCTGGAGCAGGCGGCGGTAGCGGGTGTGGTCCGGCGGGTCGAAGGCGATGGGCACCAGCGGAACGGGGCTGCCGAGCGTGTCGAACGCCTGCTGCGACGAGAAGGTCCCGGGGTTCTTGAACACGTGCTCGGCCAGTTCGCGTGTGGTGACGAGATACCCGGCGTCGGACCGCACCACGGGCCCGGCCGCGCGCAGGATCGCGTAGCCCTCGCCGCGGTCGTCGGCCATCGGCAGCCGGTCCATCCGGAGGAGATCCTCGTCCGTCAACTCCGCAGTCATGACCCTCCCGTTCTCGCCGTTGAGTCTTTCGACGCGCCGGATCGTAGGGCCCAGAAACGGACGACACGGATCTTTCGGCCGGTTGCGGCCAAAAAGGATGGCCGCAACCGGCGGTGTGACGGTCGTACTCAGGGACTCGTGCAGGTGATGGCCGGCGTCGATGGCGTTCCGTTCGCGAGGAACCCGAATGTGGTCGACGCGGACGCCTGGAGCGAGCCGTTGTACGACGCGTTCGTCACGGTGGCGGTGGAGCCGCTCGTACTCAGCGTGCCGTTCCAGACCTGGGTGACGGTCTGGCCTCCGCCGAGGTTCCACCGGACGGTCCACCCGTTGATCGCCGCGTCGCCCGCCGTCACCGTGACCTCACCCTGGTAGCCGCCGGACCAGGAGTTGACGGTGCGGTACGTCGCGCTGCAGGCGCCGGACGGCGGCGGCGTCGGCGTGATCGTCGGAGTGGGCGTGGGCGTGGACGTCGATCCACCCGGCGGAACGTACGGGCACTTGCTGTGGTACGCCGAGACGCCCGTCGAGTCCATCAGCGGGCACAGGAACTGCGTGTAGCGCGTGTCGTCGTCGAGGAAGATCTTCAGCCAGGGGATGAGCAGCCGCATCTCGGTCGTGTTCGGGTGCGTGTAGGCCACGTGGTCGGCGCCGGCCAGCTGGACGAAGTCGCTCTGCGTCGAGGCCGGCATGGTCGCGTACAGGCCGTCCAGGTAGGACGGGGTGACCACCGTGTCGTTCTGCCCGCCCATGACCATCGTCGGCACGTGGTCGGTCGACATGTCCTGCGAGGGGGAGAAGGGCGCGAGCGCGACCGCGGCCTTCAGCGACGGCCGGTGCTCGGTGGCGTAGACGACGCCGCCGCCTCCCATGGAGTGCCCGATCACGCCCAGCCGGGCGGAGTCGACCCGGTCCCGTACGGGGCTCTTCTGGGTGAGGTAGTCCAGCGCGGCCAGCAGCTGGGTGCCTCGTGCGGTGTCGAAGTCGGTGCGGCTGTTGGTCTCGATGCCGATGACGACGAACCCGAAGGACGCCAGCCAGGGCCCCATCCAGGCCTCTTCGTTGGCGAACAGCGCGGTGTAGCCGGGCACGATCGCGACCGCGCCCCAGGTCCCCTGGCTGCTGTCGGTCGGGTAGTAGATCGTGCCGCCGTTGAAGCCGTTGCCGGCCGGCACGCTGACCTGCGCGGTGGCGAAGGTCCCCCGGCTCGCCGCGACACTGGCCAGGGTGGGGTCCGGACCCCGCTGGTACGGATTGCCGGCGGCGGACGCGGGCCAGGTGGCGACCGTCAGCGCGATCATCGCCGCCAGGGCGGCGATCGCGGCGACGGCCAGCCGCAGCGGCCGGGCGGGGGAGCCGGATCGGATCCGGCGGGCCGGGGCGCCCTCCGGTGCCTGAGGTGGTGGGGTCTGTTCTGCCATGAGGGGATCTCCTCGTCGGTGCCGTGGGTGGAAAGGGTGCGCGGCCCGCCACCCCGCGCGTACGGGGCGGCGGGCCGCAGCGGGGTCAGCGGTAGCCGGCGGCCGTGATGTCGGCCTGGACGGCGTTCTCGGTGGCGTCCGAGGGGTAGCCGGAGGTCATGACGCCCTCGTAGAAGGTCCCTGCGGAACCGTGGCTGTTGTCGCCGCCGATTCCGAGGATGATGGCGCCCTCCTTCTTCATCGGGTTGTAGCCCGAGACGTTGGGGCGCTGCCCGTCGTAGAACGTGGACAGCCCGCCCGACTGGGCGTCGCCGCCCCGGATGGCCCAGTGGTTCGGCTCGCCCTTGACGATGGCGGTCGTGTACCGGTGGTCGATGGTCGGGTCGTTCGCGTTGTAACCCGCGTTCCGGCCGGAGTACAGGCCGTTCTCCAGGTCGGCCATGATCCAGGGCCCGTTGCCGGTGCCGTACCCCCAGACCTTGATGTTGCCGAAGTAGATGGCCTCCATCGTCCCGTTGCCGTTGTCCCGGCTGTTGGTCTCGGCGTTGCCGTAGTCGAAGCAGCAGCCGCCGTTGTAGTGGGTGCCGTCGAAGACGGCGTACATGCCCTCCGGCTGGTCGCCCTTCGCGATGCCGTTCGTGCTGTTGTCGCGGTAGCCGGTGCCGGCGGCGACGTAGACGCCATAGGCCTTGTGGCCGTTCACCGTGGTCGGCGCGGCGGTGGCGTTCGCGAGGTTGTCGTAGCCGCCCGCGGCCGGGCCGGAGAACCCGCCGGGAGGCGCCTGGGTGAGGTTGTTGCCGCGGCCGGACTGGTCGTAGATGACGGTGATGAGGCAGGTGGTGCCGGAGCAGAACGAGTCCTGCGCGGCGGCGTCGGCGACTCCGCCCGCGCTCAGCACGCCGATGTTGCGGGTGGTGTTGTCCGAGGACCGGCGCACCTGGTAGAGCGGGCCGCTGTACGACGCGTACAGCGCACGGGTGGTGCTGTGCGCCGCGACGCACGGCGTGCCGCCGCTCGCGTAGATGTCGCACGGCAGCCGGGAGGACGGCGGCGGGGTGGGCGTGTCCGTGGGCGTTCCGGTGACACTGCCCGTGCACGTCGTGCCGTTGAGGGCGAACGAGGTCGGGACCGGGTTGCTGCCGTTCCAGGTGCCGTTGAACCCGAGGTCGACGCCGGCGCCGCTCGCGATGGCGCCGTTGTACGAGGCGTTGGTGACGGTCACCTGCGCCCCCGACTGGGTGTAGGACCCGTTCCACAGCTGGCTGATGGTCTGCCCGGCCGGGAAGCTCCACGTCAGCCGCCAGCCGTTGACCGCGTCACCGAGGTTGGTGACCGTCACGGCGGCGGTGAAGCCTCCGGACCACTGGGAGCTGATCGAGTAGTCGACCCGGCAGCCTGTCGTGGCCGACGACGCCATCTGCGTTCCGACCGCCGCGGCGCCGGCGAGCGCGAGCGTGACGGCGCCGGCGGCCGTGGCCGTCGCCCGCCACCACCGGCGAGGTGGAGAGTTGCCCTGTCGCACGTGTGCTCCCTGTTCGATATCTCGAACACATGCCGAGATACTGGATATCTGAGCGGGAGTATGAGTGCCGGGCGAACGGTGTCAAGACGCCGTACACGCCCCGCGAGGACGCCTGCCGACGCCGCTGGTCGCGGCGGACGGACACCGCCGGCGAGCGGGCGTGGCCTTTCATCCGTCTTTCAACGGCGCGGAGCCGCCCCCTGGCCCGGGGACGGCTCCGTTCGAGCGGCCGGTGTCTAGGCCCAGGGTGCGTCGACGATCCAGCTCACGTCGTCGGTCCAGGAGGTCGAGCTGTCGAAGGTGTGCGAGCCTCCGTTGCTGGCGACGTAGACGGTGTTGTTGTAGTGCCGGATGAACCGGTCCGGGTAGTTGTAGGAGGCCAGCGAGACGCCCTGGCCGTTCTTGCCGCTCTGCGGGCAGAAGGTGGCGTCCGCGGCGAACTGCGCGCTGCCGTCGTTGGTCTGCCGGTACACCTGGAAGTTCTGGTGCCGCAGGTAGTCACCGGGGTAGTTCTTCGACTCGAACGACACGCACGAGCTGCTGGCCAGTCCGCTGTGCACGATCCACGTGGCGTCGTTCTTGTCCAGGGACGAGCTGGACGAGTTGATCACCGACGTGACGGCCTGGTCGTTCTGGTGCCGGATGTAGCGGTCCGTGCAGCAGGCCGTCGTCGCGCGCAGCGAGACCGACGAGCCCGGGGTGAGCGTCCCGCCCGTGCCACCGCCGCCGCTCGACGTCGCATAGCCGGCGGCCGTGATGTTGGCCTGGACCGCGCTCTCGGTGGAGTCCGAGGGGTAGCCGGAGGTCATGACGCCCTCGTAGAAGGTGCCGGCGGCGCCCTTGCTGTTGTCGCCGCCGATCCCGAGGATGATGGCACCTTCCTTGTGCATCGGGTTGTAACCGGAGACGTTGGGCCGTACACCGTTGTAGAAGGTCGACAGCCCGCCCGACTGGGCGTTGCCGCCGCGGATGGCCCAGTGGTTCGGCTCGCCCTTGATGATGGCGGTGGTGTACCGGTAGTTGATCGTCGGATCGTTGGCGTTGTAGTGCTGGTTCACGCCGGAGAACAGGCCGTTCTCCAGGTCGGCCATGATCCACGGGCCGTTGCCCGCGCCGTACCCCCAGACCTTGATGTTGCCGAAGTAGATGGCCTCCATGTGGCCGTTGCCGGTGTCGTTGCTGCTGGTCTCCGCGTTGCCGTAGTCGAAGCAGCAGCCGCCGTTGTAGTGGGTGCCGTCGAAGATGGCGTACATGCCCTCCGGCTGGTCACCGGTCGCGATGCCGTTGGTGTGGTTGTTGCGGTAGCCGGTGCCGGGCGCGACGTAGACGCCGTAGGCCTTGTGGCCGCCCACCGTGGTCGGCGCGGCGGTCGCGTTGGCGAGGTTGTCCGGCCCGCCGGCCGCGCCGCCGCCGGGTGCCTGGGTGAGGTTGTTGCCCCGGCCGGACTGGTCGTAGATGACGGTGATGACGCAGGTGGTGCCGGAGCAGAAGGAGTCCTGGGCCGCGGCGTCGGCGACCCCGCCGGCGCTCAGCACGCCGATGTCCCGCGTGGTGTTGTCCGAGGAACGCCGGACCTGGTAGAGCGGGCCGTTGTAGGACGCGTAGAGGGCGCGGGTGGTGCTGTGCGCCGCGACGCAGGGTGTGCCACCGCTCGCGTAGATGTCACAGGGCTGCGACGTCGCGGCCTGTGAGGACGCGGGTATGCCGGCCTGGAGACCGGCGGCGAGCGCGACCGCCGCGCCCGCCGAGATCAGTGCTTTTCGGGCACGGCGAAGTTGTGACAGAACATTCATTTCGCGACGTCGCCTCCACTGTTCGACATACCGAACGGTGTTCGGAAGTGGTCGCCTGGACGGTAAAACGCCGGTTTCGGGGTGTCAACGACCTTTCGCCGATTACTTGACGCTTTTCCTGTCAAAGCGTCAGCGCCCCGGTCTTCCCCTCCCGGGCGGCCGTTCTCAGTCCTCGGCGTGCGGGTCCCGGGCGCCGGCCGGGGCCTCGGGCGCGGTGGCCAGGCGGAAGGTCTTGATGGCCAGGTGCAGCAGGAGGCGGTCCGCTCCGGAGTCCAGGTCCAGGCCGGTCAGTGCCTTGATCCTGGACAGCCGGTAGTACAGGGTCTGCCGGTGCACCGACAGGGCCTCGGCGGTGCGCTGGGCATGACCGGCGTGGTCCAGGTACGTCTCGGCGGTGCGCAGCAGTTCGGCGCGCGCGGGGTCCAGGAGCGGAAGCAGCACCGGGTCGGCGGGCGGCGCCGCGGGTGTCGCCATCGGGGGCGCGGCGATCAGCCGGTAGGCGCCCAGCCCGTCCCAGCAGGCCACGGGCCCGAGCCGCGGTTCGGCGCACGCCGCCCGTACGGCCGCCCGGGCCTCCCGCCAGGAGTGCGGCACATCGAGCAGGTCCGTCCTGGCGCCGCCGACGCCCGCGAGTGCCCGGGGTGAGCGGGTCCCCGGATCGAGCAGCCCGGCGGCGATCGCCTGAGCGGGGGCGGTGCCGGTGCGGTCCGGCAGCGGCACGAGAAGCGCCAGGCCGCCCTCGCTCCGATGGGCCGGCACGCCGTACGGGAGCCGGGCGGCGGCGAGGTGCGGGGCGGGGCTCACCCAGACGACGGTGACGGACGCGGACGTGGAGACCGGATGCCGCAGGGCGCCGAGAGTCCGGGCGGCCTCGGCGCGGTCCGCGGCCGAGCCCGACAGCAGCTGCGCGAAGGCCCGCGGCGCGGCCTCTCCGTGCCAGGTGTCGGCGGCCAGCAGCCGTCCGGCGCGGGTCGCCAGGGCCATCACGCGGGTCATGCGGGGATCGGCGGGGTCGACGGCGCCGTCGTCCAGCAGCCACAGGTAGCCGTACAGGGCGCCCTCGTGCCGGGCCGGCAGGCACAGCCGGGCGCGGATCCCCTCGGCGGGGTCCGCGGGGGTGCGGGTCGGGCCGGTCGCGTGGGCGATCCCGAAGCCCTCGAACCAGGCGCGTACCGCCGGGGTGGAGCGACGGCGCAGGATCGAGCGCGTACGGACCGGGTCCAGGTCGTCCTCGTGGGAGCTGAAGGCGATGAGGGTGAACTCCCGGTCCTCCAGCGTCACCGGTGCCTGAAGGAGCGCCGACACCTCGTCCACCAGGCTCTGGTAGTCGCTCATTTCATACAAATGTACAAGACGTGGTGCCCGAGATCGTGACCGCTGTCGATGGCGACCGCACCGCGCGGCTCCTACCTTCGAGGCATCGATAACCCCTGCCTGACCTGGGAGGTCGCCAGTGCTGGGCCCTGTCTTGCTCGCCGCCTCGCGCAGTGACCGGATGCACCGGCTCGTCAGCCGGACCCCCGTGACCCGGCCGGTCGTCGACCGTTTCATCGCCGGGGACGGGCTGCCCGAGGCGTTGCAGGTCGTCGAGGCGCTGACCGCCGACGGCATCGACGTCACCCTCGACCACCTGGGCGAGGACATCACCGAGGTCGCGCAGGCCCACCGCAACCGCGACGCCTACCTCGCGCTGCTGGACGCGCTCGGCGGCAAGGGGCTGGGCGGACGCGCCGAGGTCTCGGTCAAACTCTCGGCGTTCGGCCAGGGCCTGCCCGGCGGCCACGACCTCGCCCTCGCGGGCGCCCGCCGGGTGTGCGAGGCTGCCGAGGCCATCGGCACCACCGTCACGCTCGACATGGAGGACCACACCACCGTCGACTCCACCCTGGGGATCCTCGCGGAGCTGCGCCGCGACTTCCCGCGTACGGGCGCCGTCCTGCAGGCGTACCTGCTGCGCACCGAGGACGACGTACGGGCCCTGGCCGTCGAGGGGTCGCGGGTGCGCCTGGTCAAGGGTGCCTACAAGGAACCCGCCTCCGTGGCCTACCAGAGCAAGCGCGACGTGGACCTGGCCTACGCGCGCTGCCTGCGGACCCTCATGGCCGGAGACGGCTACCCGATGGTCGCCTCGCACGATCCCCGGATGATCGAGCTGGCCCTCCGGCTCGCCGAGAGGCACGGCCGCTCAGCCGACACCTACGAGTTCCAGATGCTGTACGGCATCCGCGACGCCGAGCAGCGGCGGCTGGCCGCCGAGGGTCGGCGGATCCGCGCGTACGTCCCCTACGGCGCCGACTGGTACGGCTACTTCATGCGCCGCCTGGCCGAGCGGCCGGCGAACCTCGCCTTCTTCCTGCGCTCCTTCACCACCCGCCACTGACCTCAGGAGGTTCGATGGACGCCATCACCCGCGTCCCCACTCCGGCCAACGAGCCGGTGCACGACTACCGGCCCGGCAGCCCCGAGCGCGCCCGGCTGGAGGCCCGGCTGGCCGAGCTGTCGGCGGGCGGCGCCGAGCTGACCTGCACGATCGACGGCCGGGAGCGGATGGGCGGCGGCGAACGGATCCCGGTCGTCCAGCCGCACAGCCACCGTGAGGTGCTGGGCACCACCGCCAACGCCGACCACGCCGACGCGCGGGACGCCCTGGACGCCGCCCGCCGGGCCGCCCCCGGCTGGCGGGCGCTCGACTTCGACGACCGGGCGGCGATCCTCCTGCGCGCCGCCGACCTGCTGTCGGGGCCCTGGCGGGAGACGATCGCCGCCGCGACCATGCTGGGCCAGTCCAAGACCGCCCAGCAGGCCGAGATCGACGCGCCCTGCGAACTGGCCGACTTCTGGCGGTTCAACGTTCACTACGCCCGCCAGATCCTGGCCGAGCAGCCCGTCTCGTCGCCCGGCGTGTGGAACCGCGCCGACCACCGGCCGCTGGAGGGCTTCGTCTACGCGGTCACCCCGTTCAACTTCACCGCGATCGCCGCGAACCTGCCGACCGCGCCCGCCCTGATGGGCAACACCGTGATCTGGAAGCCGTCGCCGACCCAGCAGTTCGCCGCGCACTTCACCCTGCGGCTGCTGGAGGAGGCCGGGCTCCCGCCCGGTGTGATCAACATGGTCACCGGGGACGGCCGCGCCGTCTCCGACGTCGTCCTGGCCGACCCCGACCTGGCGGGCGTGCACTTCACCGGCTCGACCGCGACCTTCCAGCACCTGTGGCGCACCGTCGGGGAGAACCTCTCCGGCTACCGCTCCTATCCGCGTCTGGTCGGCGAGACCGGCGGCAAGGACTTCGTCGTCGCGCACTCCTCGGCGGACCCGGCGGCGCTGGTCACCGCGCTGATCCGCGGCGCGTTCGAGTACCAGGGGCAGAAGTGCTCCGCCGCCTCCCGCGCCTACGTGCCGCGCTCCCTCTGGGAGCGGATCAAGGACGAACTGGTCGCCGAGACCGAGGCGCTCACCATGGGAGACGTACGGGACCTGCGCAACTTCGGCGGCGCGGTGATCGACGCCCGGTCCTTCGGCCGGCTCAAGGACGTCCTGGAGCGCGCGGCCAAAGACCCCGCCATCGACGTCCTGGCGGGCGGGACCTGCGACGACACCGAGGGCTACTTCGTCCGTCCGACCGTGCTCGTCTGCGACGACCCGGGGGACGAGGTGTTCCGCACCGAGTTCTTCGGCCCGATCCTGGCCGTCCACGTCTACGACGACGCCGCCTACGAGCCGATGCTCGCCCAGATGGAGTCGGTCAGCCCGTACGCCCTGACCGGCGCGATCTTCGCCCGGGACCGGGTCGCCATCGCCCGCGCCACCGAGGCGCTGCGGTTCGCCGCCGGCAACTTCTACATCAACGACAAGCCCACCGGCGCGGTCGTCGGCCAGCAGCCCTTCGGCGGCGGACGCGCCTCGGGCACCAACGACAAGGCGGGCTCCGCGCAGAACCTGCTGCGCTGGACGTCCACCCGGACCATCAAGGAGACCTTCGTCCCGCCGACCGGCCACCGCTACCCGCACATGGGCTGACCCTCGCCGAGCCCGCAGGTCCCGCCCAACGACGTGCGGGACCTGCGCCGGCGGCCGTAAGGGGATCAGCAGCCGTGGAAGCGGGCGTCGCCGGACCAGCCGGTGTTGGCCCAGGATCGCGGCTCAGGCGGCGTGAAGCCGGGGAACAGCTTGGCCAACTCGGCGAGCAGCCAGCCGGTGAAGCGCGCGGCGCCCTGCGGGCAGGTGTGGATGCCGTCGGTGCTGCGGTAGGTCCTGCCCCCTTCGGCCCGCTGGTAGGTGCGGCCCCACACCGCGCCGGCGTCGAGGACGGCGGCCCGGTCCGAGGCCCGGGCCGCGACCGCCCGGGCGGCACCCGGGGCGCGGGCCAGGTCGGCCAGGTGCGGCCGGTAGAAGTCGTCGGGCCTGATCGGCGGCGCGGTGACGAAGACGAGTCTCGCGCCCGACCCGGTCACGGTGGTCAGCAGCTTCTCGTAGGCGGCCCGCTGCGCCTGCGGGCCGCCCCAGTCGTAGGTGGTGATCTGGTAGACGACCACGGTGGGCGCGGCGGAGGCGATCTGTCCGGGCAGCTTCTTCCAGTTGTGTTCGGAGAACGGTCCTACGACGTTCCCGCCGCCGTCGGCGGCGATCGACTGGAACCCGACGCCGCCGGCCCTGAACGCCGCGGTCAGGGGCAGCGCCTCACCCGCGGCGATGGAGTCGCCGAGGAACAGGACCTTGGACAGGGCCGGGCGGGCGGTCGCGCCGGCCGGCCGGGGCGTGCCGGTCGCCGCGGGTGCGTCACCGGAACAGGCGGCGGCCGGCAGGAGCAGGCCGGTCAGGGCGAGGACGGCACCTGCCGTCCTGGTCAGGCCGAGGAGAGGAGTCCGCGTCTTGGTCATGGGCCCGAACGGTGCCGCGACCGTGTCCCGGCGCCTCCGCCGTCGTGTCGCGATCGTGTCGCAGGAGTCCGGCGCCGCCGCCGAGCCCGCCCGGCATCGTCCATTCTGGACGGGTGGCGGCGATTCTGCTCATCGAGGACGATCCTCTGGTCCGGCGGGGGCTCCAGCTCGCGCTGTGCCGACACGGCCATGACGTCCGTACCGCGGACACCGGCGAGGACGGTCTGCGCGCGCTGCGGTCGGCGACGCCGGATCTGGTGGTGCTCGACCTCATGCTGCCGGGCATCGACGGAATCGAGGTGTGCCGCCGCATCCGGGCGGCCGGCGCGGTGCCCGTGATCATCCTCACCGCGCGTGGTGACGACTTCGACGTCGTCGGCGGCCTGGAGGCCGGCG
Organism: Actinoallomurus rhizosphaericola; assembly: GCF_024055675.1. Taxonomy (NCBI): domain Bacteria; kingdom Bacillati; phylum Actinomycetota; class Actinomycetes; order Streptosporangiales; family Thermomonosporaceae; genus Actinoallomurus; species Actinoallomurus rhizosphaericola. The sequence continues at coordinate 533,145 of NZ_JAMXMW010000004.1, forward strand.
CGGACGACTACGTCGTCAAGCCGGCGCGGCCGACCGTGCTCGACGCGCGGATCCGCGCGGTGCTGCGCCGCAGCACCGGCGCTCCCGACGGCGTACGCGTACACCGCGACCTGTCCATCGACACCACGGCGCTGACGGTCTCGCTGCACGGCGACCCGGTGACGCTGACGCCGACCGAGCTGCGGCTGCTGCTGACCCTGTCGCGGGCGCCCGGGCGGGTGTTCACCCGGCAGCGGCTGCTGGAGGACGTGTGGGAGCAGGACTACCTCGGCGACTCCCGGCTGGTCGACAACTGCGTGCAGCGGCTCCGAGCGAAGATCGAGGCAGATCCGGCGAGCCCGGAGTACGTGCAGACCGTACGCGGCTTCGGCTACAGGTTCGGGCCGGTATGACCGGGCGGCTGTGGCCGCGCGGCCTGCGCGCCCGGCTGCTGCTCACCTTCGTGCTGGTCACCGTGCTCGGTGCCGCGGCGGCGGCCTGGTCGAGTGCCGGCTCGGCGAGCACCGCGCTGGTCACCTCGACCGAGCGGCGCCTCACCGAGAGCATCGCCGGCCAGATCGGCGCGATCACCCCTCAGCTGACCTATCCGCCGGATCAGGACGCGCTCGACCGGCTGCGTGCGGCCGTCGGCCCGGACACCCTGGTGACCTACCGGAACCTGCGGTCCGCGAACGGCGCCGACACCGGTCTGGTCACCGCGGCGCTGCGCGCCGCCGTGCGCACCCGGAAGCGCCTCGTCGCGCAGCGGATCACCGCGGGCGGCAGGCCGTGGCTGCTGGTCGGCATCCCCATTGTGATCACCGGGCCGGACGGCGCGCGCACTCCGTCCGGCATCGAGGTGTACGCCGTGCGCGACCTCACCGGCGTCGACCGGCAGATCGACGGCCTCGCCTGGTCGGCGGCCGGTACCGCCGCGCTCGCGCTGCCGCCGGCGGTGCTGCTGGCGTTGCTGGCCGCGCGCAGCGTGCTGCGCCCGGTGCGCGAGCTCCGCGACACCGCGCGCCGGCTGGCCGCCGGTGACCTCGCCGCGCGGTCACCGCCCCAGGGCGCCGACGAGCTGGCCGAGCTGACCGTCACCATCAACGAGATGGCCGAGTCGGTGCAGACGTCCATGGCCACGATGCGGCGGCTGCAGGCGGACGCGAGGAGGTTCGCCGCGGACGTCTCTCACGAGCTGCGCACCCCGCTGAGCACGCTGACGGCGGTGGTGGAGGTGCTGGCGACCGCGACCGCCGGCATGGAGGCGGACGCCCGCGAGTCCGCGCAGCTGGCGATCACCGAGACCCACCGGCTGGTCCGGCTGGTGGAGGACCTGATGGAGGTGTCCCGCTTCGACGCCGGCACCGCCCGGCTGCGGCGGGAGGAGGTCGACGTGGCCGGCGCCGTACGGGACTGCCTGCGCGCCCGGGGCTGGCTGGACCGGGTCGACCTGGCGGCGCCGGAGGAGGTCCTGCTCAGGCTGGACCGGCGCCGGCTCGACGTCATCGTCGCGAACCTGGTCGGGAACGCGCTGCGGCACGGCGGACCGCCGGTGCGCGTGGCCGTCTCGGCGTCACCGGAGCAGGTACGGATCGAGGTCACCGACGGCGGACCGGGCCTGCCCGGGGACGTGGTGCCGCGCGTGTTCGACCGGTTCTACAAGGCCGATGCCGCCCGCGTACGGACCCCGGGCAGCGGGCTCGGCCTGGCGATCGCGCTGGAGAACGCGCGCCTGCACGGTGGCGACCTGACCGCGGGCAACGCGCGCGGCGGCGGTGCGCGGTTCGTCCTGCGACTGCCGCGGAACCTGGAGGGCGCGTGAAGCGGATCTGGCCGGCGGTGGTGGTCCTGCTGCTCGGCTCCTGCGGCGTCCGGCCGTCCGGGCCCGCCGACGCGGGCCGGGCGCCCACGGGCGTGGCGCCCGGGGTGACGCTGTACTTCGTCGACGGGCACGAGCGGCTCCGGCCGCAGTTGCGGCGGACCGGCCGCCTGGGCACGATCCCCGAGGCCCTGTCGCTGCTGCTGTTCGGACCCGGCGAGTCCGGCCTGCACACGGAGATCGCGTCGAGCTCGGCGGTGGCGGTCGTGGTGAGCGCCGGGCCCGGCCTGATCCGGCTGATGGTGCCGCTGACGGTCCGGGACGTGACGCCCCTGGGCATCGACCAGATCGTGTGCACCGCGCTGGGCGTCCACGTACAGGGCGGCGGGTCGAGGAGCACGAAGGTGCAGGTCCGCTTCACGTTGCCCACCCCCGAGTCGGACCGGCGCCGGACCTGTCCGCTGATCAGGTGATCAGCCCAGGTCGGTGACATCGATGGGTGCGGGGGCAGGGACGGGCGGCGCCGACCACAGCACCGCCAGCGCGGCCATGACCGCGGCGAAGGCGAGCACCCCGCTTCGCCCCCGGGCCCACGTGGCGCGGAACCGGATCGGGTCCTCGACCAGGTACTTCGACAGCGCGGCCAGGCCGATCGAGACGGCGCACACCATCCCCGTACGGGCCCACCCGCCGAGTCCCGTCCGCTCAGGGGAGAGCAGCACGAAGACGGGCCAGTGCCACAGGTAGAGGCTGTAGGAGATCAGCCCGAGCCACCGCAGCGGCCGCAGGGCGAGGATCCGGGCGACCGGCGTCTGCGGCGCCCGTACGCACAGCCCGACCAGCAGTGCCGAGGCCAGTGAGTGCGCGAAGAGCCCGCCGGTGAACAGCCAGGGCGCCGTCACGCCGTCGACGAGCCACCACGCCGTGCCCAGCCCGACCACCAGTGCCGCCGACGCCGCGCCCGCCCACCGGCCGGCCGCGCGGGCCAGCACCGCGCGCGCCGGCGGAGTGGCGACGAGGGCGCCCAGCAGCAGGGAGAACGCCCGGGTGTCGGTGCCGGTGTACACCCGGGTCGGGTCCGCCGGGTCGGCGAGCGCGATCATCAGCGCCAGGGAGACGGCCGAGCCCACGGCCGCGGTCACCGCCACCCGGTGGCCCACCCGCCGTGCGGCCACCGCGGCCCGGTCGCCGGCCCGCCGCCCGCCTCGGGCGATGAGCAGCAGGAGCAGCGGCCACACCAGGTAGAACTGCTCCTCGACCGCGATGCTCCACAGGTGCTCGAACACGCGGGCCGCGCCGAACCGGTCCCAGTAGCCCGCCGACTCCGCGAGCAGGTGCCAGTTGACCAGGTTCACCTGCACCCACGGGCCGTCCGCGAGCGTGGTGCGCACCAGGTCCGGCGGCCCCACCACGCGGACCAGCACGGTCACGCCGGCCAGCATGGCCGCCAGCGCGGGCAGCAGCCGGCGGATCCGCCTGCCCCAGAAGGCGGCCGGCGACACGGTGCCGGTCGCCTCGATCTCCCGCAGCAGCAGGTCCGTGATGAGGTGGCCGGACAGGGCGAAGAACAGGTCGACCCCGAGGAAGCCGCCGGACAGGTGCCCGGTGTGGAAGAGCAGCACTCCGGCGATCGCGGCACCCCGCAGCCCGTCCAGCGCGGGCAGGTGCGTCCTGCCCGCGCCGTACGGCCGAGCGCCCTTGGACGGCCGAGCGTCCATGGATGGCTCAGCGGCCCTGGTCGGCCGAGCGCCCTTGGTCGGCCCGTCGTCCATGGTCGGCCGGGCGTCTCCGGCCGGCTGAACTCGCGTCATGATGCCGACTGTGCCGAGCCCGTGTGGAGGCGCCGTCCCCGTCAGGTCGCAGTCGTGTCGTAACCGCTCCCTCCGACGGCGTTCCGGGGCGCCGCCGTCACCGGGCCAGGGTCCGCGGGCCGTTGTAGGGCTCCACCCGCAGCAGCGGGCGGCCGGAGGGCAGCGCCCCGGCGGGCCACGACAGCGTGACGGTCCGCGACTCACCGGGCAGCAGCCACAGGTAGTTGTCGCCGTACAGGGTCGGCAGGACACGCTCGCCGCTCTTGTCGTCCAGCAGCGACAGCCGGACCATCGCGGCGACCGCCGAACCCCTGTTCCGTACCGTCGCGGTCAGGCCGTGGCGAGGCCCGGAGCGGGTGATCCGCCCGACGGAGGCCGTGACCTTGACCTGCCTCATGCCGTTCAGGGCCCTCATCGCGGCCGGAGTGCGGTAGCGCCAGTAGGTGTTCCGCGACAGCGATCGGCCCGAGCCGTCCTCGAGGGTCAGCCGCAGGAGGTGCAGGTCGGGCAGGTCGCCGGTCCAGCCGGCGGTGAACGCCTGCGCCGTGGCGGCGGGCGCGAGGTCGACCTTCGCGCTCCGTACGGTGCCGAGCTCCTTGCCGGACAGGTCGTACACGTGAGCCTTGACCGTCGCGCCCTTGAGCGTCTGCGTGGTGTGGTTGACCGCGATGACCTGCCACTTCAGGGGATCGGCCTGGACGTGCAGCGGTTCGCAGGCCGTGCGGGCCCCGTAGTAGACGCCGTTGACGTCGAAGTCGTAGTCGTAGGTCTGCCACACCGTGCTGTGCCACGCCGGGTGCGACATCCACAGCATGAGGCCGCTGGCGTCGTTCCAGAGGTTGGCGTTCCACGCCTCGAACATGGCGCGCGTGTTCTCGTAGTTGACGAACTGCGCCTTGCGGGCGAAGTCGTCGAGGTCCGTCGCCGTGTCGAGGCGGGCCTCGATCCCGGCCTTGTAGGCCTGCGGCGCCTGGTTCCCGTGCTCGCTCCAGTCGTGGTAGTACCAGGCCCCGCCGATCGGCCACTCCGGTTGGTCGCCGACCATGTGGCGCAAGCTCTCGGCGGTCGAGACGACGGGCATGCCGATCTCGGTGTGGAAGCCGAAGCTGTGGCTGCCGTAGGACGACGGGTCGTAGTACCTCTCCGGCTCGATCCAGTAGTACGGGCCGCCGCCGGTGACGATGCCTCCCGCCGAGTTGTTCTGGTACAGGATGCCGGGGGCCTGCGACTGGACCGCGTCGCGCATGCCCTTGTTGATCGCGGACGGCGGGTTGCCCTCATTGGCACCGCACCAGACCACGACGCACGGGTGGATGCGATAGCGGAGCACGGTGTCCGTGGCCAGGTCGTTGTACGCCTTGTGGTCCGGCGGGTCCATCCCCCAGGCGTTGGGGAAGTCGTTCCACACCAGGATGCCGTGCTCGTCGCAGGCGGCGAAGAACTCCTCCCGGTCGCTGGAGGCGACCCAGTTGCGGATCATGGTGAAGTTCATGTCGCGGTGCATGCGCACCGCCGCGTCCATCCTGGCCGGGTCCATCCGGCGCAGCAGCTCGTCCCAGCCCCAGTTGCCGCCGCGGGCGAGGACACGGACGCCGTTGACGCTGATCTTCAGCGGTTCCGGGGTGTTGCTGACGGACTTCACGTCGGTCCACGTGTCACCGTCGTCGGACACCTGGATCACGTACGTCTTCGGGTACGCCGTCTCCCAGACGATCGCCACCCGGTCGAATCGCCGCGAGGAGCCCAGGTCCACCTGGATCCACTGGTCGTCCTTGTACTCCGAGGACCACCGCGTGCCCGGGTCGCCGTCGGTGGCGCCTGCCGCCGGGTTCGACGAGTCCTCGCTCGAGGCCTTGACCGGCCGGTGCAGGGCGAGATCCGTACTCGGATCGGAGCTGTCGATCACGGCCAGGGACCACAGCGAGTTGCCCCAGCTCGTCGCGCGGAAGCCGCACTGGATCCGTACGAAGCGGGCGGTCCGGGCGGTGAAGTCCTCGACCCGCAGGCTCGCGGAGCTGCCGTTGAAGGGGAGGGGAGTGGCCGTGTTGTCGACGGACTTCGCGTCGGTCCAGGTCGTGCCGTCGGCGGACACCTGGACGACGTACGTCCGGGCGTACGCCCGCTCCCACACCAGGTCGACCCGGTCGAACGACTGCGTGGATCCGAGGTCGACCTGGATCCACTGGTCGTCCTTGTACTCCGAGGACCAGCGGGTGTCCGGGTTGCCGTCGGTGGCGTTCCCGGGCTGGTGGTCGTCCTCGTCCACACCGGAGGCGGTGGCCTTCGCGTTCAGGGCCAGGTCCGTTCCCGGCCGGGCGCTGTCGAAGACCGAGAGCGTCCACAGCGAGGCCCCCCAGCCGGTGGCGCGCGTCAGGCATCTGATCCGTACGTAGCGGGCGCTCTGCCGGCCGACGTCGACGGACTGGGTGTAGGCGTCGGTGTCGTCGGTGAACGGCAGCGGCACCTTGTACTCGTAGCCGAAGCGGCGGATGCCGAACCGGGTGGTGCGCCGGTCGCTCTCCTTCCCGCCGACCGAAGCGGTCATCGTCAGGTCGTGCAGGTGAGGATCGCCGAGACCGTTGGGCCACCACAGCTTCGGGTCGTGCACCCGCAACCGGCCGTAGGCATCGGGGGCGAAGGTGACGTCGACGCTCTGGCCGGCCGGGACCGTCACGTCCTTCGAGACTTGTACGTCGTCGAAGGACGCGGTGACGGTCGCCGCGTGGTCGGAGGAGTCGGCGTTGCGGACCGGGACGACGATGGTGAGTTCGGCGACGGAGGTGTCGGGCAGCTCCGGCAGCGCGGTATCCACCCACGGGTCGCCGATCACGACGTGGCCGGTGGAGCGCAGGCGCACGTGGTTCCAGATGCCGGCCGCGCGGTCCCGTACGGCCGGCATCCAGTCCCAGCCGGAGGAGGCGAGGTACGTCGGCGAGTTGAGGTTCATCATCTGGGCGCCGGCGTCCACCATGGACGCCCCATCCGGGCCCTTGTCACCGGGGCTGCCGGGGACGGGCATCGGCGTGATCTTCACCGCCAGCGCGTTTCCGCCGCGCTCGGCGAGCAGTGACGTCACGTCGTGGGCGGAGCGGGCGAACGGGTAGGTCAGCCCGCCGACGTGCCGTCCGTTGAGCCAGATGTCGGCCTGGTGGTTGACGCCGTCGAACTCCAGCCAGACGTGGCGTCCCGGCCCGGTGCGCAGGCCGCGCGGCAGCTCGAAGTCGCGTTTGTACCACCACGAGTGGCGCGACAGCGCCTCGGGGACGTGCAGGTTGTTCAGCCCGGCGACCGGGTCGGGCAGGTGTCCCTGCTCGACCAGCGAGGCGAGGACCGTGCCGGGAACGGTCGCCGGCAGCCATCCGCTGGTGTCCACGGAGGTACGGGACAGGTCCGCGCCCTCGCCGCCGGCCCAGTCGTCCATGGTCAGCGTCCAGCCCGACTCCAACGGGACCGTGCCGTCCGCGGCGACCTTCAGGGCCGGAGGCTCATGGTGGTGCGTGCCCCAGTCGGTCCACCCGGTGGCCGAGGGCCGGTGCCCCGGCTCGACGCCGTACACCTCGAAGCCGTTGAGGCCCAGCGGGTTGGCGCTGGAACGCTTGCGCGCCGTCATCCGCACCCACCGCGCGGCGACCGCCGCGGCCAGGTCGATGTTCACCACGCCGCCGGTGCCGTCGGTGGTGTGGTGCACGGTCGTCCACGAACGGTTGTCCCGTGAGGTCTCGACGACGAAGTCGCGCGCGTAGCTCGACAGGATCTCCTTGCCGGTGGTGCCCTCGTTCGGGTTGCCCGTGGAGGGGGGCACGAACACCGGGTCGCCGTCCGCGGCCTCGAACGTCAGGCGGATCGACGTGACCTGGCACTCCGCCTGCAGATCGACCGAGATCCACTGCGGGTCGCCGTCCGCGGCCCGCCATCCGGTGCCCCGCACCCCGGGGGAGGCGAGCCGGTCCACGACGAACGCGCCGGGCGTGGGCGCGTAGGCGGTCGAGGAGACCGCGACCGGACGGTACGCGGCGAGCTCCTCCGACGTACGCCCGGCGGGGGCGCCGGCGCGCTCGGCGGCGGAGCTCGTCCCGGGATTCAGGAGTCCGAGGCCGAAGCCGCCCAGGAGAGTCGATCCGGCGGCGAGGAAGGATCGTCGTGAGGGCGTACGAACATTCGGCTGATCTGCCATGACCGGAATTCCAATCCCCAGCGCGAGCCGACCGGAGGAGCTAAGGCGCACAGCGCAGATGACAACGTTGTCATAGATTCCGCTCCGCGTCGGCTCCTGTCAAGACCTACGCCGACGCCCGTTCTCCCGGAACAGGGACGGCCCCCGCGCCGAGGACGCGCGGGGGCCGGTTGCCCATGTGGGTGGTTCCGGATCAATGGCTGAGGTAGACGAAGCGGTCGCGGGGGTCCGGCACGAGCTGGTCGGGCAGTGAGGGGCCGGCCCCGGGCGCGTAGGCGACCTGGACGGCCTGGCCGATCGCGGTGGTGCACAGAGCGATGATCTGCTGGTTGACGGCGTCCTTGTCGGAGGGGTCGACGACAGGACTGTCCCCGGCGGGGTTGGGCGCGCTCAGGTCGGCGTTGGCCTGGTCGACGAGATTCTTCAGAGTGGGATCGTTCGCCAGGGACCGGGCGACGATGTTGTTGTGCAGATCCATCGCGTGCGTCTCCATGGCGTCGCCGTTCTGCTCGTGCACGTCGCCCCACTGCGCGGCGTAGTCGGTGCCGAACCACGCGGACAGCGACAGCTGCCACAGGCAGTGCCGGGCCGCGTCGACCTTGTCGTTCGGCTTGGCGTTCGCGATCCCGGCGACCTGATTGTCGTTGGCGAACGCGAAGGTCCGTGAGTCCGCCGAGAGACCGCACTTGGCGACGTCCTTCTCGCACATCGCCTGCTCGGCGGGGGTCAGGCCGGTGGCGGCCGAAGCCTGGCCGGGCCGCTGGGGAGGACGGGGCGGGATGGGGAGGGCGGGGTCGGCGTGGGCCGGTACGGACCACAGCGCGCAGATCGCGAGGGTCATGACGGTGAGGATCGTGGCGGCGAGGGTGGCGGTCGTCCGTCGCAGTGCGGCGGTGGTGCGCGGTGTGCGGGTCATCTGGGTGGGTCCTTCCTCGATGTGTCCGGCCCCGGGCCGTGATGGGGCGGGCCGTCGCATCCTGTGTAGAACCCGGTTTGTTGATCGGCTACGGCGACGGGAGGCGCCGATCAAAGCCTGAACAATCAACCAAGCCGGCGAGACGGACTGCTTGCCGACCCCCACGGCGCCGGCCCCCCACGGCGCCGGCCCGTTACGGGCCGGCCCGCTCGCCGCCGTGCCGTCGAGGGCGAGCCGAGGACGCGGCGGCACGCAGTGACATCCTGGTCGTCGATTTCCGGACACGACCCGAGAGGCGCAGCATGATGGCCGACCGCGACGACGCCGTACTCGACGACCCGGTGGGCGAGTCGCTCCGCGGTCACCACGCCCACCTCGCCCGCCGGCGCGGCCGGGCCGCCACCTACCTGCCGGGAGTCGCGACCTTCTCCGCGGTGTCCACCGACCCGGATCCGGGGGAGTGGGCCGACCTCGCCCGGCTGCTCGGCCGAGGTGAGTTCGCCGACCTGTTCAGCTGCCCGGTCCTCCCGCCGCCGGACTGGGAGCCGGTCTTCGTCCTCGACGGCCTCCAGCTGCTCTGGCCCGACGGCGGCAGCCCCGATCGCCCCGCCGAGACCGACACCGGCGTGGTCGAACTCGGCGCGGACGACGTGCCCGAGATGCTCGACCTCGTCGAGCGGACGCGACCGGGGCCGTTCTGGCCGCGCACCCGCGAACTCGGCACCTATCTCGGCATCCGCGACGGCGGCAGGCTGGTGGCGATGGCGGGCGAACGGCTCCGGCCTCCGGGATGGACGGAGATCAGCGCCGTCTGCACCGCCCCCGACGCGCGCGGGCGCGGCCACGCCGCCCGCCTCGTCCGCGCGCTGGTGGCCCGCATCCTGGCGCGGAGCGAACGCCCCTTCCTCCACGTGGCCGAGGCGAACACCGGTGCGATCGCACTGTACGAGCGGCTCGGCTTCGAGGTCCGCGGACACGTGACCTTCCGCGGGTTCCGCACGCCGTGACGGCCTCGGACACGCTGGTCCGCGTGGAGGCCGTAACCGTCGTCGCCGAGGCCCCGGCATGTTCACCGAGGCGCCCACGCTCAGTGCAGAGCCGCCGAACCCGTGCGCAACCAAAGGGCCGCGGTTCGCGTCCAACAAAGGAGTCGGCGATGGGATACGGCGATGGGCGAGCCTCACCCGATGGCGACGGCGTATGTCGGCCGGGCGCGCTCATTGGCGCAGGAAGGCCGGATCGACGCCGCGATAGCGCTTCTGCGGCAAGGCGTCCAAGAACTCCTCGCGTCCGATGAAGACCGGACGTTCGAAGACGTGGTGGTCCACGCCGAGCTGAGCACCCTGTTGGGAGACCTCCAGGGCCACGTGGGAGACGTGGCCGGATGCCGGGCGACATTCGAGCTGCTGCGCGACACGTCACGCGCAGCCGGGGTGGCCCACGGCGAACTTCTGGCCTTGGTCAACCTGGCCCTGCTCGACCGCAGCTCGGCCGACTTCGAGGGCGCCGTCGAGCGCGCCCGGGAATTCGTCCAGATATGGTGCGAATTCGAGCACGCTGATCGAGGGCTACCGAAGATCGAGGAGTTCTTGCCCCCGGAGGACGTGGCCACCGCCCTCGGATCGACCGCGCTCGCCGCCTATCAGGAGAAGCAGTACGAACAGGCCGCCGCGATGGCAGACCTCACTCTCCGCATCGTCCCCGAAGACAAGTCCGCCTTGTTCGCCGGCGCCTATGCGGCCTTCCGGCTGGGACGGTTCGCTGAGACCGTCGACCTGTTCGGCCGCTTCATCGCCGTTCTCCCGGAGCGGGCGACAAGCCACGTCATCAAGGCGGCGGCACTCCTGGAGCTCGGGCAGCGCGAGGATGCGCTCCAAGCGGTGGACGAAGCGATACGCCTGGAGCCGGAGGAGCCGCGACATCTTGTCAGCCGGGCCCGCATGCGTCGCGAGGTCGGTCGGCTCCAGGACGCTCTCAGGGACATGGACGCCTGCGTGGAGCTGGCGCTCTCCGAGAAGGACCGGCTGGCCGAGAGCCCCGCGACGAGCAAGCAGGAGGCCTACCTTGAGGAGGTTCCGACAGACGAGCTGATGACCGTGGTCGTCGTCGATCGGCTGGCTCTGCTCGAGCAGATGGACGGCCCCGAGCGGGCTCTGCAGGCGGCGCGCGATGCCGTCGCCGACGAGCGGCTGTCGCAGTTCGCCGACCTCCAGGCCGTCCTTGGCATGCGCCTGTCCGAAGCAGGCGATCACCGAACGGCTCTGGGCGGGTTCACGAGGGCTGTTGAGGCAGGGCTCGACGAGCGCCTGATCCACCTGCCCCTGGCCGGATGTCTGGTTTCACTCGACCGGGTCGGCCCTGCCGTGGACCTTCTGGAACGAATGCGGGCCGGTGGCCTCGACCTGGAAGGTCTCGACGCGGCGGCTCGGCTCCTGAGGGAGCTCACCGCCCGGCATCCGGGCGATCCGCGGGCACGGCGAGTGCTGGCGCACGTGCTGCTGGATCAGGCCCGCCCGGTCGCCGCCATGGAGGAGTTGGAGCGGGTACTGGCTCAACGGCCCGACGACTGGCATGCGTTGATGCTGCACGGCATGGCCTATGTCACCACTGCTTATGGCGACGAGGAGCAGGTCTGGAACCAGTCGTTCGATGGGGGCCGGATTCAAGACGGTCTCCGCGCTCTCATCGCCGCCGTCGAGGCGGCGCCCCCGGGTAACGATCAGCCGCTGAACGCACTGCGCTGGTTGTTCCAGCAAGCGGTCTGCATCCCGAACCTATCGCAGGCGCTCCTGGCCGTGATCCATTCCGGCTCCGAGCCATTCGTGCGGATGCTGCAGATCATCCCAGGTCTGCAGCCGGTCCTTGGCCCTATCGTGCGGTATCACGTCGAACTCAATCCGCGCCAGATGCTCGAGGAGAGCACTACGGTGCTGGAGGCGGCACGGGCGATGCTCACTCCCCTGAAGTTGCCGATATTCGCGGCCCACGTCGATCTGTTGCTGGCGGACGTTCTCCTGCGCCGCTCAGAGGTGCAACGCGCGATCGACCACCTCTTGGCCGCCGAGTCCGTCTTCCCCTATCTGGCGGACCTGCCGAACTGGAGCAGCAGCGAGCTGACCCGGCGGCGGGCCGAAGAGGTGGAGCGCGATGGCCGCGACTTCATCGGCATCGACATGGACCACATGGAGCTTTCTGTGGTCGTGCAGAGGAGCGTACGTTCGTTCGCCGGCGTTCTACGGGCCGATATCACGGCCCGTATCGGTGATCAGGGGATGGCGCTCGAGCAGCTCCGAAGCGTCGAAGGCATCATTGTGGATTTCCATCGGCGGAGTTCTCAGATCCTCGCGGTGAAACTGCTTCGGGACACCGGGGAGTACGAGCAGGCCCTTGACGTGCTGAAAGGAGTACGGAAACCGGAGGGCACGGTCGAGGCCGTAGAGATCGCCAATCTCGAAGCCACGATCAGGCTGCTCCAGGGAGACCAGGACAGGGCGGAGCAGATCCTGCGAGAAACGCTGCAGATGGAGAAGGTCCCGGTCAGGTACAAAGCGATCAACGCGGCCAACCTGGCGAGCACACTGCAGACTCGTCAAGCGCATGAGGAGGCGTTGCGGGTACTGAGCGATCACCCGCCGGCCCCGGACGGTCAGCTGGCGCAACACGCCGCTTGGCACGGGTTGCGCGGTGTCAGCCTGGCCCACCTCGACCGGCACGCCGAGGCCCTGGACGCGCTGGTGCACGCGATCGACCTCTACGACGGGGTACGCGGCCGGCTTCGGGCGGAAGAGGACCGGATCGGCTGGCAGACGAGGCACCTCCACCTCCTTCGAACGGCGGTGTCGTCGGCGGTGTTGGTCGGCCGGATCGACACCGCGCTGGAGCTGATGGAACGGGGCCGGGCCAGGGCGTTCGTGGACACCCTGTCCGTGGGACACCCCCTGTACGGTGCGCGGGCCGCCGAACTCGCCGCCGCCGTGAAAGCCTCCCGCGAACGCCGAAGACTGCTGCTGTCGCTGGTCACGGGTACCGGTTCTGAGACGGAGACGCTGCGCGAGCTGGCGGCTCTGGGACGCGACCTCGGGGACGAGCGTCCGGTCTCTCCCCAGCGCATCGCGGATGAGATATCCCAGGAGAGCCAGGCACTTCGCGGATTGGAGCAGCGGCTCATGCAGCACACGCTCGGGTCCCGTGAGTCGGTCGCCGGACGGGTGAGCACGGCGGAGGAGGTCCGGCGGCTACTGGAGACGGACCCCGGCGGGCCACGAGTCCTGCTCGTCGAGATGGCGGCGTTGGCGGATGAGACCTATCTCGCTCTCCTGGCGACCGCGGACGGGGGAGTCCGGCTCGAGGTCTTCGAAGCCCCTGACCAGGATCTGCTCGCGGCGGCCCGTGATCTCGTCGGCACGCCCACGACCGGCACCCGCCTCAGCGAGCTGCTGGCACCGCTGAGCAACGCGATCCGCGACGCCTCCGAGCCCGGCGACCTGGTCTGTTTCGTGCCGGCCGGGCCCTTGCACCATCTGCCGTTGCACGCCGTGACCGTGGACGGCGTGCCGCTGATCGAGCGTAACCCGACCTGTTATCTGCCGAGCGCGTCGGTCCTCGCCCAGTGCCGGGCCCGCAACGCGCAGCGTTCTCCATCGAGCACGCCGGCCGCACTGGTGGTGGGCGACTCCCGGAGCGACCTCGTCCATGCCCGCAGCGAGGCACGGGCGGTGGCGGCATTGCTGGGCACCCGGCCGTACCTCGGAGCGTCCGCCACCAAGACCCTTCTCACCGCGACCGGCGGGTCCGACCACGACGTGATCCATCTCGCCTGCCACGCCTATTTCGACCAGGGACACTCGAACCTGTCGGGTGTGGCCTTCGGCGACACCTCCGCGACCTGGCTCACCGCCGAAGAGGTCTACGACCTCCGGCTCAACGCACGCCTCGTCACCCTCAGCGCGTGCGAGAGCGGGCTGGGCGAGCACCGGCCCGGCGAGGAGGTGATGGGACTCGCCCGGGCCTTCATGACGGCCGGCGCGGTATCCCTCGTGGTCAGCCTGTGGGCGGTCGACGACCTGTCCACCGGGCTGCTCATGGAGGAGTTCTACGACCGGCTCCTCAACTCCTCCGAGCAGGCCGCAGCGGCACTACGCGCGGCTCAGCTGTGGATCAGGGACCTCACCATCGGTGAAGCCATCGAACGCGTTGCGGCGCGCATGGACAACGACCCCGGTGAGTCCCGCCTCGCCATCGCCCGGTTGTCCGTACGCGCCGGTGACCTGGCACGCGCCATCGGCTGCTATGAGGACCTCCTGGCCTCCGAGCCGGGCGCCCAGGCCGCCATCGAGCGGCGGCTGCGACTGTTGCGACTCAAAGCGGAAGCCCCGCCCGTCATCGACTACGGACGTCGCCCGTTCGCGGACCCCTATCACTGGGCCGCCTTCATCCTCGTGGGAGATTGGCAGGCGAAATGATCCCTGTACGAATCGCTGTGATCCCCGACAGCGTCTCCTGTACGTCCGCAGCCGATCCGGCGTCCCTCATTCTGCGCCGGCCGGACCTGCGGCCGCTGACGGTTCTCCTGTCCGAGGATCGGCCCCTCAGCGTCGTGACCCGGGCGGAACTGGAGTCCCTCGCCGAACACCCGGGCTCCTTGGCCGACCAGGCCGGGCGTCTCCCTCACCTGCTCACCGTCGAACCGGACGGTGAACTGATGGAGGAGTCCATGCTTCTGGACCTGGCGGAGCTTCTCGGCCTCCTGCCGGGGATTCCCGGGGCACTGGTCGAACGAGACGGCCGGCCGTACGGCGTTCTGACCCGGCGGGAGGCCGCCGCCGCCCTGCCGCTCGAACTGCTCGGCGAGACATCGGAACGCCTGGGCGCCGCGCCCAGTCTGCCGTCACGCCGCTATGTCTGCCGTAAATGCGCACCACCTTCCTATCGGCTGCCGCGCTCAACCGGTGACCGGCCCCCCGACTGCCGGCGCGTGTGGTTCCACGGCGCCATGGAGCTGGACGGCGGCTGAATGTTCGCGAGCATCCTGAAAGAAGTAACCGGGTACTTCGACAAGCGCGCCCTGCTTTCGACCTTTCTGCCGACCCTGGTCACTCTCACGACGGTGATCGTGATCGTTGCGTCGACCGGTCGCGGCATGGGGGGCGCTGTGAAACTCTGGAGCGGCCAGACGGGGGTCGCCCAGGCGGTCCTGATCGCCGGACTTCTCATCGCCGTGGCCTTCTGGTCGTTCGTCCTCACCAACCTGCGACCAGGACTGGATCAGGTCTTCCAGGGACGGTGGAGCAGGACGGGCCCCATCGCCGTCATCGCCCGGGCCTTCGCGGGCCGGCACCGCCAACGGCGGGCGGAGGACATGGACGCCGATGATCGTCTCGAGGAGATCGAGACCATGCTCGGCCAGGCCGCCGAAGCGCTGCCACGGCCACAGGTGACCGGGAGACCGTACACGGGGGACGCCGAGAACGAGCTCCAGGCGATCGAGGACGCCCTCGCCGGAACGGCACTCCTGCCCGTGGAAGAGGCAGCGGCCGCTCTTCCGGAGATCAGCGCGCGCCTGTCCGCTCTCGCAGCACTGCTGGCCGGCACGGAAACCGATACGAGCCTTGGCCGGTTCACGGTGCTGGTCACGACCGCCACGGAACTCGTGGAGCAACGCCTGCGGGAGGTGCGCACGCGCCGTGCGCTCATCCAGCAGCGCCTGTTCCTGCTGTACCCCGACGAACCCGTCGATGTCGTTCCCACGAGGATCGGCAACATCCTGCTGGCCGCAGAGCAGCATCCCCGCATCCGATACGGCCTTGACCCGGTCGTCATCTGGTCCCGGCTCCAGCCCTTGCTGCCCGACGCGTTCGCCGCCGGTCTCAAAGACGCCAAGGCATCGGTGGACCTGATGCTCACCCTCGCCACCTACCTGCTGGTGGCCGGGCTGCCGATGGCGATCTGGACGGCCGTCCACGCGTCACTGAGTGGGCGTCCACTGCTCTGGACGGCATGCGCGGCCGTTCTCATCGGCGCCTGCGGCCTCCTTCGCCTGCGTCATCGCATCATCGCGGCGACCGCGACGACGGCACTCCTCGCCATCGCGTTGGTGTTGATCTGCGAACCGCTCACCGACGCGGCGGGCGTCGAGTCCATCGTCAGGCGTACTGCGATGGCCATCGCGATCGTTGTCGGGATCACTACTCTGTCCGTCGGCGCATACGCCGGCGCCTGCGAAGCCGCACTCACCTATGCCGACCAGCTCAGGTCGGCATTCGACCTTCACCGGCGTCTCGTCATCCAGGCGATGGGGCTTCAAGCGCCGGAGAGCCTGCACGCCGAACGGGAGCTCTGGCACGAGATCGGTCTCTTCCTCTATCGAGGCGACCTGCCGCTGTCACCCGCCTACCGGTACCGTCCTGAAGGCCAGCAGCCGCAGACCTGACATCCCGCAGCGCTGCGTCGTCGTACCGGTGAGCAGCCGAAACCGCACACCGGAGGGAAGGGACGGCGGAGATGCCGACGCAACGCGAGGTGGACGAAGCCGAGATCAGGCAGCGGGTCGAGGAGATCGTCGAGGGGATCCGAGCCAAGGATCTCGAAACTCTGCAGCGACTCTACGCAACGGACGTCGTGTCCTTCGACATCGATCCGCCGCTGCAGCACGTAGGGATCGCGGCGAAGATGAGGAACTGGGCGAACGTCTTCGCCTTCTTCCAGGACGTGACTTATGAGGTTCGCGACCTGGCGATCACCGCGGGCGATGACGTCGCGTTCGGGCACGGTTTCGGCCGGCTCAGCGGCACGCTGAATAACGGGACGGCGACGAGCGGTATGTGGGTCCGGGCCACCTTCTGCTTCCGGAAGATCGACGGCACTTGGTTGATCGCACACGACCAGGTCTCCGTGCCGCTCGATGTGGCGAGCGGCAGGGGAGTGACGGACCTCCAGCCCTGAAGGCCGGGGCTCGGGCGGGGCCGGTCGGCCCCGCCCGGATGCCCGGTCAGTGGATGGGGACCGCGGCGGTGTAGATGTCCTCGTCGTTGGCGATCGAGGCGTTGGTGGCCGAGGCGCGGCACAGCTTCGGCGGGTTGCCGGGGGTACCGGTGCCGGGGCACGGGAACAGGGCGGCGTTACGGGTGTCGGACCAGACCGGGTAGGCGGTCGTGGCGGTGGCGTCGACCATGATGTAGTCGCCGTAGAACTGACCGTTGAACTGGCTCGGCGGCGGCATGCTGGAGGAGGTCACCCGCCTGCTGGAGAAGTGGGTCAGATCCGTGGACGTCGTCACGGTGATGTCGGAGAAGCCGGTGGTCTCGTCCGAGCCGTACTGCCGGTCGTAGTAGGCGGTCACGAGCGTGCCGCGGCGGTTGAAGACGGTGCCCTGCCAGTACTGGTCGCTGCGGGCCTGTGCGGTGTTGTCGCCGATGACGGGCAGTCTCCGTACGTCGGTGGCGGTGCCGGTGAACGAGGCGCCACCGTCGGTGGAGCTGGAGATCACGATCCCGTTGTTGCATCCGCCGCTCTTGACGCCGTCGTACAGGCTGCCCAGTCCTTCCTCGGCGGGGGTGAGTCCGGCGGGCGTGCAGCCGGCCGCCTCGTTGGAATCGCGGTTGATGTAGGAGCCGGTGGTGACGACCACGCGCTTGGGATCCGCCGGGTCGACCGTGACGTTGGGATAGTTGGTGGCGCGGAAGACCGAGTCGGTCCCGGCTCCCTTCTCCGGCACGCAGTCGCGGCCGGGGTCCTTGCCGTCGCCCTGGTAGGTGTCGCAGTCGGGCAGCTCGTAGTAGTCGGTGGCCTTGACGGGGGCGGAGAAGGTCTTGCCCCCGTCGACCGAGCGTGCGAGCAGGACCTGGAAGCGGTTGTCCTTGCCCGGGTTCGCGGTGTTGTAGTTCGCCCACGCGACGTACAGGCTCCCGTCCGGCGCGGTCACCGGCTGGGAGAACTGGTTGTCGTTGCAGCGCCCGTGCGGGGTGGGGATGCCATAGCCCTGCGGGCACAGCGCCGAGTCGGAGCTGACCAGGACGGGGGCGCTGAAGTGCTCGCCGTAGTCGCTGGAGTACGCCTCGTAGATGTAGGCGGTGCCGTCCTCGGGGTAGGTCGTCCAGGTCACGTAGACGCGGTCCCGGTAGGGGCTGCGGACGTGGTCGTCGACGGTCAGCAACTGCTTGTCGAGCAGGAAGTTCCCCGCGCCGGCGGTGTCGTCGTGCTCGGCGACCGGACGGCCCGCGAAGTTGAACGAGGCCCCGCCGGATCCGGTCGAGCGGTAGACGTAGAAGCCGCTGGACTGGTCGGCGTCCGGGGAGACGCCGTTGCCGCGTTTGAACTCCTGGCACGACAGGTACGCGTTCCCGCGCGTGTCCCAGGCCACTGAGGTGTCCCCGCCGGACTGGAAGTATTCACGGGGCTTGTCGCCATAGGCCGTACCACGGACGAACCCGTTCGGGGCCGTCGCGTCCACCCACGTACGTCCGCCGTCGCGGGAGTAGGTGACGCCACAGGTGCCGTCACCGCGGCGATAGTCGTTGTAGGTCGCGATGACCTGCTCGGGATTGTTCGGATTGACCGCGACCCAGGTCTCGTTCTGCGCCTGCCCGCGCCCGGCCAGGTCGGGGTCGGAGATGTTCATGCAGTTCTGGTTGACCTTGACGTTGTCGCCGTGGTTCCCATAGCAGCCGGACGCGGCCGTCGCCTTTGCCGCGGTGACCGCGTTGTTCTTCGGCCTTTGCGGGCCCAGCGCATCGGCCAGGGCTCCGGAGACATGTCGTCGTTGAACCGCGCTGAGTTTCGCGTAGCCGAATGGCTCGGCGTTCGCACCCGGCATGAGCATGGTCAGCCCGCCGATGAGCAGGCCGCCCGCGGCGACCAGGCTCAAGGCACCACGTTTCCGCATCCCTACCTCCGATCAGGCTCCTTCGCCTGAGGGGCGCGAGATTCGCACCCGCGCGGAACGTAGATCCGCCGGCGGCGGACGGACAATCCCGGAGTTCCCCAATGGCCGCCTGTGGTCAAAGAAGGAAAGAGAGCCTCGGTCCGATATCGGCCATTGACACGGAACCCGGTGCGATTCACATTTGGGGCGCTCGGCCTGAGTGACCCCGCCGGCCCCCGCCCCGTGCCGGCCTCAGCGCCGGAGCGTTCAGGAGGTTGCCGTGGCCCGGCATTTCCGCATGCGCGAAGTCGTGACTCTTCCTCTCGCCGCCCCGATCGCGGCAGCGGTCCTACTCCTCGGCGGTGGACCGGCGTCGGCGAACGTCGCGCTCACCCAGGTGAGCACCGACCCGTACACCAACACCACGAGCCAGCACCGGACCGAGGTCGAGCCGGACACGTTCTCCTCGGGCAGCACCATCGTCTCCGCGTTTCAGGTCGGCAGGTTCTACGACGGAGGAGCCTCCGGCGCCGGATTCGCCACCTCCACCGACGGCGGCTCCACGTGGACCCACGGATTCCTGCCCGGCCTCACCAAGTTCCAGGGCAACGGCCCGTACGACCGGACGAGTGATGAGTCCGTCGCCTACGACGCCAGGCACAACACCTGGATGATCTCCTCGCTCGCGCTCACCGACAGCGGCGGCGTCACCGGCGCGGCCGTCGTGACGAGCCGGTCCACCGACGGCGGTTCGACCTGGACCAACCCGGTAACCACGGCCACCGGCGGAAGCCTGGACAAGAACTGGATCGCCTGCGACAACACCGCCTCCAGCCCGTACTACGGCACCTGCTACACCGAGTTCGACGACAACGGCGCCGGTAACGCCGTCAAGATGGCGACCTCCGGCAACGGCGGCGCGTCCTGGACCGTCCACTCCACCAACGCCACCGGCCTCGGCGGTCAGCCCGTCGTACGCCCCAACGGCACCGTTCTGGTGCCGTATCTGAGCAACAGCGGTCAGATCCGCTCGTTCCGCTCCACCAACGGCGGCTCGAGCTGGAGCTCCAGCGTGCTGATCGCAACGGCTCAGGACCATGCGGTCGCCGGGAACCTGCGCTCGGAGACGCTGCCCTCGGCCGAGATCGACGCCGCCGGAACCGCGTACGTGGTCTGGCAGGACTGCCGGTTCCAGTCCGGCTGCCCCGCCAACGACATCGTGATGAGCAAGTCCACCAGCGAGACCACCTGGGGAGCCGTCACCCGGGTCACCAGCGACGGCGGCGACCACTTCATCCCCGGCATCGGCGTCGACCGCGCGACCTCCGGCTCGACCGCCCGGCTCGGCCTCACCTACTACCGCTACCCGACCGCGAACTGCACCGCCGCCACCTGTCAGCTCACCGTCGGATACACCTCCTCCACCAACGGCGGCTCGACCTGGAGCACTCCCACCCAGGTCGCCGGGCCGATGACGCTGTCGTGGATCGCCGACACCAGCCAGGGCCGCATGGTCGGTGACTACATCTCCACCTTCGTCACCGGCGGACGAGCCTGGCCGGCCGTCGAGGTCGCGAACGCGCCCTCCGGCAGCACCTTCGACGAGGCCACGTACGTACCCACCGGCGGCCTGCCCATCACCGGCGGCCCCGTCCGCGCCGTGACCGGCCCCGTCTACTCCACCGGCGTCCACTCCAGCGCCGCCGTCACCCCGCCGACCGCCAGGTAACGGCTCCGATACGGATCTGCGTCGGGAAGAGGAGCATCGGGCCGTCAGCGGGCGATCGAGATCGCGAAGGGCGCGAATCCGCTGGAGCGGATGACGTGCGGTACGAACAGGATCGCGGCCTCGGTCGCCCGCGCGGTCGCGATCCCACCGAGATCGGTGATCCACTCCGGGCGCCAGCCGAGGTCCGCGAGGATTCCCCGGACGACCTGCTTGGCGTCCGGGTCCTCGCCGGAGAGGAAGGCGGTGGGCGGCCGGCCGAGTGCGGCGGGCACGGTCATGACCGGGTAGAGCATCGTGTTGAGCGTCTTGACGACGCGCGTGTCGGGGAGCGCCTGCTGGAGTTGCTCGGCGAGGCTCGAGCCGGGGTAGAGCAGGTCGGCGGGCAGCCCGTCCGGTCCGTCGGCGGTGGCGTTGGAGACGTCCATGAGGATCGTGTCCCGCAGGTCCTCGCGCAGGGCGACGAGCCGCTCCAGCGAGCCGGCGCCCGGCGTGGCGTTGATGACGATCCGCGCCGTCCGGGCCGCGTCGGCGGCAGAGCCCGGCGTGCGGTCCGCCACTTTCACCTCATGCCCGGCCCGGGTGAGGCCGCTGGCCAGGGTGCCGCCGACGCGGCCGTTTCCGAGAACGGCGATCGTGGTCATGGTGATCCGGTCCTTCCGGTGTTCGTGGTTTTCGTGGGCGGTCAGCGGGAGAGCGTGGCGACGGCTTCGGCGTGCACACCGGGCGCGGCGGCCAGGAGGCTCCCGCTCTCCGGCGTCCAGGGACGGCCCTCGGCGTTGGAGATCCGTCCGCCGGCCTCGGTGACGAGCAGCGCGCCGGGGAGCAGGTCCGCGCGGGCCCCGGCGAACTGCCAGAAGGCGTCGATCCGGCCGGCGGCCACGTTCAGCAGGTGGAGGGTCGCGGGTACGGACGTCCGCACCACGAGCGCGTCGAGGAGCATCGCGGTGATCGAGGCGCCGACGCGCCGTACGGTCGCCTCGTCCTCGTCCGGCCTGGCCTGGCTCGTGGCCACGATGCTCAGGCCGAGGCTCGTGGTCCCGGACACGCGCAGCGGCAGGCCGTCGAGGTGAGCGCCGGCGCCCGCGAGCGCGGTGTAGGTCTGGCCGGTCAGCGGCAGGTGGACCGCGGTGAGCACCGGCTGGTTGTCGCGCACGAGGGTGGCGGTCACCGCCCACTCCGGCAGGCCGTGCAGGTGGTTGACGTTGCCCTCGGCCGGATCCACGACCCACCATTCGCCGGGAGGCAGGGCGCCGCCCTCGAGCTCCTCCTCCACCCAGCGGGCGTCCGGGCGCAGGTGCGAGAGCCGGGGGCGAAGAACGTCGAGGGCCGCGTCGTCGTTGGCGGCGAGCGCACTCATCAGCTCGTCGCGGGTCCGGTGGCGGACCACGTCGCCGAAGCGCTCCCGCAGCACCGAGCCCGCCGCGCGCACGGCGGCCGCGGTCTGCGCGAGCAGGTCGGCGTCGAACGCGGGGCCGGCGGCCGCGGCGATGGCGGTGTCCTGGATCGCTTCGGGCATGGCGGTACTCCCGTCAGAGCAGGGGTGAGGAGGTGGATCGGGCGAAACCGTGCTCATCGCGCCCGCGTTCTCGACGGTATGCCCGCCCGTTCATTAACTACAAGTGCATGTAAAGCACGCCTAGGATGACTCTCATGCAACTGGATCTGAACCTGCTCGCCGCGCTCGACGCGCTCCTCGAGGAGGGCAGCGTGGCGGGAGCGGCCGAGCGCCTGCACGTCACCGCCCCCGCGATGAGCCGAAGCCTCGGCCGGATCCGGCGCACGACCGGGGATCAGATCCTGGTGCGCACCGGGCGCACGATGACCCCGACGCCGTACGCGATCGCCGTCCGGGAACAGGTGCACGAACTGCTGCAGCAGGTTCAGGGCGTGCTGGCGCCGAGCCGCGACCTCGACCTGACCACGCTGGAGCGCACCTTCACACTCCGCTGGCACGATTCACTCGTCGCTCGCGGCGGCCCCGCCCTTCTCGCGGCCGTACGCGAGCAGGCGCCGGGCGTGCGATTGCGTTTCATCGCGGAATCGAGCACCGACACTCCCGAACTGCGTCGCGGCGAGGTCGACCTCGAGGCCAACGCGAACCCCCGTACCGAGTCCGACATCCGCGCCGAGCGGGTGGCCGAGAGCCCCCACGTCATCGTCGTACGGCGGGGGCACCCGCTCACCCGTGCCGAGGCCGTCACCGCCGAGCAGTACGCCGCGGCCGAGCACATCACCATCTCGCGGCGCGGAACGCTCGGCAACGCCTTCGACGACGCTCTCGCCCGGCTCGGCCTCACCCGGCGTGTGGTGGCGACCGCGCCCACCCAGGCGGCCGCGTTCGAGTTCGTGCGCGGGTCCGACCTGCTCGCCACGGCCCCCGAATCCACCGCGCGCTCAGCGGCCGCGGACCTCGGCATGGCCCTGCTCCCCCTGCCCCTCGAACTGCCGCCGGCCCCGGTGTACCTGTCGTGGCATCAGCGCTACGACACCGACCGCGCCCACGTCTGGCTACGCGACCTGGCACGAACCGCGTTGGCCGGATCGACGATGGAACCGAGGCGGGCACCACGCTGACGTACGCCTGCTCAGGCTCGGCAGGCGGTGCCGACGCGGGACAGGGTGCCGCCGGGCCGGAGCCCGCTGGACGATCAGTGCTGCGGGACGGGTGACGCCGACGACTGGAGTGCCGCCGCCAGGCCGTTCAGGCGAAGCGCCGTTCCGCCGCGCAGGTGCGGGAGGTCGGCGGAGCCGTCGCCGGTTCGAACGAGGAAGGCGACCTGTTCGGTCCAGGTCAGTTGGGTGGATCCGGCCTCGTCGGCCAGCAGGACCGTTACGAGTGAGGTCCAGCGCAGTACGCCGTCGACGGTGGATTCATAGACGAAGACGATGCGACGGTCCGGCACGATGTCGAGATAGCGCGACCGGTAGTCGAGGTGCTCCGGGGGCGCGTCCGGGACGGTGAAGGTGCTCTGGGCGGTCTCGCCACCGCCGACGCCGAACTCGTGATGGTATGCGGCGCCCGACCCGGGAAGTCTGAACCAGCGGCGCCGGACCGCGGTGTCGGCGAAGGCGGCGAAGACCACGGGCCGGGGCGCGTCCAGACGCCGGGAGATCGTGAAGGTGTCGTGGCGGACGTCGAGTCCATCGGCCGGCCGTCCTGGTGCGGTGTCCTGGTCGTTCATGCACGCTCCGTTTCGAAGACCGCCGCGGCGGGACTCGATGATCACCATCGGTGGGGAACGCGGGTCGGCGGATGGTGATTCCTTCGCCGGTGCCGGGGGTGGTGAGAAGAGGCGCACCTGAGGTCAACCGCGGCGGACTATTGTTGTCCAACAAATGTTGGCAAGAGACTGTCATCGCAAAGACAGATAAGCGAAGAGGAAGCCGTGGAGCTTCGCCACCTCGAGCACTTCCTCGCGGTCGCCGAAGAGCTCAGCTTCACCCGGGCGGCGAGCCGCGTCCACATCGTGCAGTCGGCGCTGTCGGCCTCGGTACGCACGCTCGAACGCGAACTGGGGGCTCGGCTGATCGACCGATCCACCCATCACGTCGAGCTGACTGATGCCGGCAGGGCTCTGGTCGTCGAAGCCCGGCGTACCCTCCTGGCGGCCGAGGCCGCCCGCGACGCCGTCGCCGCGACCGTCGGCGGCATCCGCGGCACGCTCCGCCTGGGCATCATGCACTCGCTCGCCGTGGTCGATCTGGCCGGGCTGCTGACTCGCTACCACCAAGACAGACCCGGGGTACGGATCGAGCCGCAGGCCGCCAACAGCGGTGGATCGGTGGAACTGGCCGATGCGGTCCGCGGTGGTCGGCTGGATCTCGCCTTCGCGGCGATGCCCGGCGGCTATCCGGCCGGGCTCGAGGTGAGGCCGCTGGTGACCGAGCCCTTGAGTCTGGCCTGCCCTCCCGGCCACCGGTTGGCGTCGCGGCGGCGGGTCCGCCTCGCCGAGTTGGCCGGTGAACGGTTCGTCGACTTTCCCCCCGGCTGGGGGACCCGGCGCAGCGTCGATCAACTGTTCGCCGAACACGGCCTCGACCGAGAGGTCGGGGTCGAGATCGCCGACATCGTGGTGGTCAGCGAACTGGTCCGGGCGGGGTTCGGCCTGGCGTTTCTGAGCCGGTCCCTGCTGGGCACGGCCCGAGACGTACGGCTGATCCCGGTGGTCCCGTCCCCGCGGTTCGTGGTGTCGCTGATCAGACCGGCCGATCGTCCGCTGTCCGCCGCAGCCCGCGCATTCTGGGAGCTGACCGCGAACTGGTATCCGGGCACCTGACCGGTCAGCCGGGGAATGGTCATCTGTTCTCGCGATAACTGTGGGCTCTTGTATGCGTTGGACGGCATGACCGCACTGGAGCCATGCTTCAGATGTGCCGCCCAGACCGGGGCGACACGACATCGAGGAGGACTCCCGTGACCATCGCACCGACCCTGCTTCAGCCCGACAACCACGCCGCCATCCTCATCGACCACCAGTACCTGCAGTTCACGACCATGCGTTCGTCCAACCCCGACGAGGTGTTGCACGCCGTGCAGCTGCTGGCCAAGGCCACCAAGCTGTTCAACGTGCCGACGCTGCTGACCACCGGACTGGCCAGCAAGCAGCGGCTGCTCACCGAGGTTCAGGACGTCTACCCCGACCAGGAGCCGATCGATCGCACCATCCTCGACGCGTTCGAGGACGAGCGTGTCGTGCAGTGGGCCGCGGCGACCGGGAAGAAGAAGCTGGTCCTGGCCGGCATGTGGACCGAGAGCTGCCTGGCGATGTCCGCGCTGTCGGCCATCGCGACGGGCTACGAGGTCTACCTCATCACCGACGCCTCCGGCGGCGGATCGCCGGAGTCGCACGAGATGGCGGTGCGCAGGCTGATCCAGGCCGGTGCGATTCCGCTGACCGCCGGAACCTACGTCAAGGAACTCCAGCGTGACTGGGCCCGCGACACCGCCGATGCCGTCCGTAAGATCTCCGGAGAGCACAGCGGAACGTACGGCAAGGCCGTCAAGTGGCTCGGCCAGCTCACCGCCACGCGGGCCTGAGCCGACGCGCAGCGAATCCCCGTAGGGACTGTCCGGATCTTTGTGGGCGGGCCGGTGATCGCTTCTCCTAGTGGAGGGGGATGCGGTCGCCGTAGTAGAGCGACAGCGCGTTCAGCGCTGCCTTCCATCCCGGAGTCTTGCCGGTTACGTTGGCCCGGTTCTTGTGCGGGCTGGGGCGGCATCGATGGTCGGGGCGGTGCAGACCTCGCGCAGGTGCTTGGTGATCTGGCTCCAGTGGCCCTTGGCGGCATAGTGCAGCGAGGCCCGCACCAGATGGACTTGTAAGGAAACAACACGGTGCTTCTCGGTTTCCGGTTCGATGGGGCGGTATGGCCATCCCGGGCGAGGTCCGCGATCAGCTCGCGGCGCGGTTCGCGGTGTTGTTACCGCATCTGAACGAGCGTCAACGTCGTCTGGCGTTGGCGACCGAGGCCCGGCTGTTGGGGCATGGGGGCGTTCGGCTGGTCGCGCGGGTGGCCGGGGTCAGCGAGACCACCGTCCGCAAGGGCGTGTTCGAACTCGAAGCCGGGGCTGATCCGCTGCCCGATGGGCGGGTTCGGCGGACGGGCGGGGGCCGGTTGCGGGCCGAGGCTATCGATCCGCTTCTGCTGCCGGCGCTGATGGCGCTGGTCGAACCGGAGGAGCGCGGAGATCCTGAATCGCCGCTGCGGTGGACGACGAAGTCGCTGCGGCATCTGGCCGCCGAACTCACGCGCCAGGGGCATCGGGTGGCCGCGCCGACGGTGGGCCGGTTGCTGAAGGAGAGCGGGTTCAGCCTGCAGGGCACCGCCAAGGTTCTGGAAGGCGATCAGCATCCCGATCGAGACGCCCAGTTCCGCTATATAAACGCACAGGTCAAAGACCATCAGGCAGCAGGCGAGCCGGTGATCAGCGTGGACGCGAAGAAGAAGGAGCAACTCGGGCTGCTGCCCATGAACGGGCGGGAATGGCAGCCACGCGGCCAGCCGGTGCAGGTCGAGGACCACAGCTTCTGGGCCGGCCCGAACGTCGAGACCGTGGTCCCCTACGGGATCTACGACATGGCCTCCAACACCGGCTGGGTGAATGTCGGGGTCGACCACGACACCGCGGCGTTCGCGGTCGCCTCGATCCGCCGCTGGTGGCAGGCGCGCGGACGCTTGGACTACCCGGACGCTTCCCGTCTGTTGATCACCGCGGACGCGGGTGGGTCGAACAGCTACCGCTACCGGCTCTGGAAGGCCGAGTTGGCCGCATTCGCCGCCGAGAGCGGATTGACGGTCACGGTCTGCCATTTCCCGCCGGGCACCTCGAAATGGAACAAGATCGAGCACCGGCTGTTCTCCCACATCACCATGAACTGGCGCGGACGGCCGTTGACCAGCCATCAGGTCGTCCTCAACACGATCGCAGCGACCACCACCTCG
>NZ_JAMXMW010000051.1:0-1625 GCF_024055675.1 Actinoallomurus rhizosphaericola
ATAGCTGTGGGGAGCCTGCTCCTCGATCGCCGCGAAGACCACCCCCCGCACCCCCGGACTGACGTTGCGCAGGTCGCGCCCGGTCAGCGGGCGTTGCTCCATGCGCTGTATGAGGGTGGCGGCCTGCCGAAGCACCGCGTTCCCGGCATCGGCCGGGTCGGCACCCTCGACGATCGACCAGTACCGTGTCCCGGCCGGTACGTCCTCCACCCGGCCGTATCTGGTGCTTCTTCCGTCACGCCACGTCACGTACGTGCCGGGAGCCTGCGCCTCGATCGCCGCGAAGACCACCCCCCGCACCCCCGGATTAACGTGGCGCAGGTCCTCCCCGGTTAGCGGCCGTTGCTCCATACGCTGTATGAGGGCGTCGGCCTGCCGGAGCACTGCGTCTCCGACATTGGCCGGGTCGGCATCGACGATCGACCAGGACGGTGTCCCGGCCGGTACGTCCTCCACCCGGCCGTACATGGTGAATCTTCCCTCACGCCACGTCACATACCTGCCGGGAGCCTGCTCCTCGATCGCCGCGAAGACCGCCCCGCGTACCCCCGGACTGACGTTGCGCAGGTCGCGCCCGGTCAGCGGGCGTTGCTCCATGCGCTGTATGAGGGTGGCGGCCTGCTGGAGCACCACGTCTCTGGCATTGGCCGGGTCGGCACCCTCGACGATCGACCAGTACGACGTCCCGTCCGGTACGTCCTCCACCCGGCCGTACCTGGTGGTTCTTCCCTCATGCCATGTCACGTACGTGCCGGGAGCCTGCGCCTCGATCGTCGCGAAGACCACCCCCCGCATCCCCGAACTAACGTGGCGCAGGTCATGCCCGGTCAGCGGGCGTTGCTCCATGCGCTGTATGAGGGCGTCGGCCTGCCGGAGCACTGCGTCTCCGACATTGGCCGGGTCGGTCGACGATCGACCAGGACCGTGTCCCGTCCGGTACGACATCCACCCGGCCGTACCTGGCGGTTCTTCCCTCACGCCACGTCACATACCTGCCGGGAGCCTGCTCCTCGATCGCCGCGAAGACCGCCCCACGCGCCCCCGGATTGACGTCGCGCAGGTCCTCCCCGGTCAGCGGGCGTTGCTCCATGCGCTGTATGAGGGTGGCGGCCTGCCGACGCACCGCGTTCCCGGCATCGGCGGCGGGGTCGACACCCTCGACGATCGACCAGTACGACGTCCCGTCCGGTACGTCATCCACCCGGCCGTACATGATGGCTCTTCCTTCACTCCACGTCACGTACGTGCCGGGTGCCTGCTCCTCGATCGCCGCGAAGACCGCCCCACGCGCCGCCGTACTAACGTGCAGGTCGTGCCTGGTCAGCGGGCCTTGCTCCATACGTCGTCTGAGGGTGGCGGCCTGCTGGAGCATCGCGTCTCCGGCATCGGCGGCGGGGTCGGCACCCTCGACGATCGACCAGTGCGATGTCCCGTCCGGTACGTCATCCACCCGGCCGTACATGGTGGTTCTTCCCTCACGCCACGTCACATAGCTGTGGGGAGCCTGCTCCTCGATCGCCGCGAAGACCGCCCCACGCGCCGCCGTACTAACGTTGTGCAGGTCGTGCCCGGTCAGCGGACCTCGTTCCATGCGCCCGATGAGCTCGGCTGCCCGCTCCCCGGCG